>JAJRXX010000012.1 GCA_024276075.1 Planctomycetota bacterium | reverse complement strand
GGGACGATGAACGGCGGCGTGTTCGTGTTGAATTCCAACGTGAGCACGGTTCTGGACGCGGCGAATGCGGGTACAGCAAACCTGGCTGGCTTTAGCAACACGCTGGTGGGTCACAACGTATCGAATTCGACGCTGCGTGTGATCGGCACGGAGACGATCCCCGACGGCGCTGCGTCTGAGCCCGCCGACGCGATGGGCAACGCGGTGCTGAAGGTAGGCCCGTTGGTAGGCGGCACGACGCCTGTGACGAACCAGGGCGTGATCGAGTTGGACTCGCTCGACGTCGACCCGACGACCATCCCACGCAATAACCTCGGCACCAACGGCGCCAGCGGTCGAATCGGCGGCTCGGCGATTGATCTGGGTACGGGTGCGTTCATCAATGAGGGTAGCATCATTGCCAGGGAGGGTGTCGAGACCGAATTTGATTTCTTTAATACCAATGCTACTCCCATGCTTCAGGTGCTAAAGCTCCGCACGACACGCGAGATTATCGGTACGGACGACAATGATTTCGACACGGCTGGCACGGGTGGTGTGTTTACCAATCGGGGCACGATCACCGCCGACGCGGCGACGAACGGCACAGGCCTGGCGAATATCCTGAAAATCAGGGGTGAGCAGATCGTCGCGGCCAACCCGAATGACGACCCGAACAAGCTGGGCGACGAATTTGTGGTCAAAGTCAACCCCCTGACATACATCAACGACGGAGGCACGACACAGGGCAACGTGTTCCTGGTGAACACGAATATCGACCTGCAATCATCGAACGCCGCTGGCACAACACTGAAGCTCGGCGGGTTTAACAACACACTGACCAGTTCGGCTATCGATGCCAACACGACGCTGGAGGTGCTGGGTACAGAGGTGATCCCGGATACTGGCGCAACGTCTGAGCCGGTCGACGCGATGGGCACATCGGTACTCAAGCTGGGCACGTCGGTGACAAACAGTGGCACGATCGCGCTCGACGCGATGGACCTGGACCCGTTCACGAGTGCCACGAGTCCTGGTGGCCAGCAGATCGGTGCGTCGGTTTTAGAGATCGGTGCAAACACATTTACAAACGCCGGATTGATCGATGTGAAGGGCACCGCTGTAACGGGCCGAAGCATCACCGGCGGCGACGCCAGCGGCGCGCAGGGTACGTTCGTGAACCAAGGCGCGGTAAACGTGCAGGACGCGGCTGGCATGGTATTGGCGATCTTGGCGCTCAACAAAAACGAAGGGCTAACGGATACCACCCCGCAAATGAATCGGCTACCCCCTGACAATGTGAGGCTAAACTTTGTTTCCGATAACGGCGGGAGCATGAGCGACCGCGCGTTTGTATCGAACTCGGACCTGACCGTGAATCCGGGGACATCAAGCGTAAATCTAGCTGGAAACGGCAACATCTTGGTGACCGACATCGACGCGGGTGCCACGGTACGGGTCGTGGGCACGGATAAAGAGTTGACGTTTGGTGGCGTAACGATCTTCAGTGGTGTGTTCGGGAACGCGTCGCTGACGACGAGCGCTCCGACTATGACAAACTTTGGCACGGTTGTGCTCCAGTCGCGTGTGATCGACGTGGCGGCTGGTGGGCTCGGTTCCGCAGCGATTACGATCGATGAAAACCAGGCATTCAACCAATCGGGGGCACAGATACTCCCCTCCGTGCAGTTCATCAATGCGGCCAACGCGGTGATCCAGGTCAACCCCAGTACCGGCGGTGCCGGCAGTGGCCGGTCGATCACCGCCAACCGCTCGGACGTCGCCGTGGCGGAGTTCGTCAACGACGGCACGGTCAACGCTCCAACAGGATCGAACCAGTTCCTGCTGATCGAAGTCCCGACTTTTGGTGCCGGGCGATACAGCGGCAACATCGACTTCGCGGCGAGGCTGCAGATGCAGAACACGTCGGTCATAGAGGTGGCGATCAACGGCACCGCACCACGCGCAGCCGTTGGACACGATCAGGTCATCGCCACCGCCAACGTCACGCTCGACGGCAGGCTGGACGTGCAGGTAACGGGCGGCTTTGTGCCCAAGTACGGCGACGTGTTCGAGGTGCTCGATTATTCTGGGACGGGGTCGCACACCGGGATGTTCGACACCATCACAGTAAACGACAGCATCCTCTCATCGCTTCGCACGGACCTGGCATTGGCACCGTTGTACGATTTTGAGGCGCCGCCAACTCGTTGTTTTTCGCCACACCGTTCGCTGCGATGCCCGATAGCCTCAGCCTCTTCGTGACGCTTCCAGGCGATGCGAACCTCGACCTGCAGGTTGAGGACGCCGACCTGAGCCTGTTATTGGCGAATTTTGGCAAGACCGGTGCCAAGTGGTTCGAAGGTGACTTCACAGGCGACGGTCTCGTCGACGACGCCGACCTGAGCCTGTTATTGGCGAATTTTGGTCAGTCCAGAACCTTTGGCTCTAATTCACTTATTGGAAGCAACTTAGTGCCTCAGGTGATCCCCGAGCCCAGTTCGCTGTGGCTGTTGGGGCTGGGTGTCGGCGGGATGCTGATACGAAGGCGGAATTTAGGCCTCCATTTGGGAAAAAAAGACTAGACAAGCGTGCAGGTTGCTTGTATACTTGTGTGTGCTTGGAGAGATAAGCGTTACTGTAAACCTACCTTGACTTTGATTAACTGTTATTCCAAGGAGTTGAAAATGAGAAGCACGAAGGGGATTGTCGCGGTGATTGCATCGCTAACCGTAGCGACGCAGGTGCAAGCGGCGCTCATTACGGAGTTGGTATTTGTACAGTCTGTCGATCTTTTGGGATCAGATGGCGTTGATGACCACGACGTTTATGATCTCATAATCACAACCGACACAGACTGGACGAATTCGCGGCTAGACATGGTCCTTACACAAGGGTCTTTTTACCAGGATTCGTTCGGTGATGATAGGCCGCCAAATCCAGCGTTCTTTTCGATTGCTCCAACTTTAGAATTTGATACCTACTTCGCGGGTGCGGACCGAGCTGATACAAATTTTGCGGGTCAGGTCGGTACGCCGCAGAGAACGATAACGGATACAGTATTGGGAATATCTTGGTTTGATAACAATCTGAACATCGGGGCGGGAACTTTTCAGATCGCACGTATTACGGTCACTCAAGACGCTGTGGGTTCATTCACCGGAAAATCATTCAGCCTTGAGAATGCAGGGCTTGGCCAGTCTTTTAGTGGCAGCCTTCCCATCCCCGAGCCGGCATCCCTAGCGCTGATGATGGTAGGCGGGATGATGCTGCTTAAGCGTCAACGTCGTCGTCAATCGATGAACTGATCCTACGAAGCCAAACCGAAGCGGGATCATCCCCTTTCCTGATTTCGGTTCCAACCAAATTGTAAAATCAAAAGGGCCATGCAGATAAAACTGCGTGGCCCTTTGTCTTTTTGAATCTATCTATGCTAATCCCCCTCTCTATCAATCACGATCCGTGAAATGGGGGTGGCATTGGTTGCTTGCAACCAGTGTGTAGGGTCCGCTGTGCGGACCACGCCGATTGGTTTTATACGTTTTCAGATAAATCCTTGTGTGTCCACAACGAGCCGCGACCGTGAGGGAGCGGTCTTCTTCGATCCTCAATACACATTCAGATTAATCTTTGTGCTCACACAACGAGCCGCGACTGTGAGGGAGCGGTCTGTTTGATGTCGTCATATGCTGAGAATCTTCTAGAACACAATCCGCGAACCGGGGGGTGGCACTGGTTGCTTGTTATACGCATCCCGATTAATTCGCGGTCGATTTGGTAGGATGGGTCGGTAGCCTGACTAAGGATAGTTGGGCGGATTGAACTTTTGGCAAGGAGGCTAGAGCACCTTGCATAAATAATCGCCATGTCAGTTCTGGAGTAGG
>JAJRXX010000011.1 GCA_024276075.1 Planctomycetota bacterium | reverse complement strand
CTAGTACTCCGTCCCATCTATATTGCCGGATAAAGTTTTTTGAGTTTGATTCGAGCGTCTGTGGTGGTGAACCTCCAATTTCTCCGCCAACCGTTTGGCCTGAGCCGGTGCGAAGGCCTGGTACAAGCTGGCGATGTGGTGTGTGTTGAGTTGATCCATCACCAGCACGATCTTCTGCGCATCGGGATAGAGGTCATCGCATAGTTCCCGGATCACCTCGGCGAAGTCCTCGCGTTTGCGATGCTCGCGCACACGCACGTGCCGCTTGCCCTCCAGCGGCGTGGTCATCATGAAGACGCTGGCCGTGCCGTTGCGTCGGTATTCCGGGTCGATGCGTTTGACCTGTCCCGGCTTGGCGGGCAACGACGGCCGGGTTTCTGTGACCCATTGTTTGGAGGTTTTATCGAGGCACACCAAAGGCACAGATGGATCAAAGGCCCTTGTATAGACGTCTAAAACATCTTCCATGCAGGCGACGAACTCGGCGTTTTGCTTCGGTGGGATGCACCAGTACTTATTGAGGTGAGGCTTAAGGACGTTTTTTTCAGTGCGCGATGCAACGATGATTTGCTGCACGATTCGGTAATGCCCAACGCTACCGCTTGATCCGCCAGCAGACGAAGCGTCCAACGGTTGCGACCCGCCGGCGGTTCGCTACAGGCCAGCGTGATCACACGCGCCTCGGCTTCGCCGTCCAACGCCTTGACCCGGTAGCTGCCGCGATTGCCATGCTCCAACGCGCCGGCCAGGCCACGCTCCACAAGACGCCGGCGAAGCCGCTCGACACGCAGTGGCGTGACATCGAAGGCTTCGGCCACGCGGGCGTCGGTCCAACCCGGGCCGTGCGGGCCTTGGTCGGCCTTGAGCAATAGGTGAGCATAGCGTCGCTTGTAGGCTGCCATGCGATCCGCGTTGATGATGCCTTTGAGTTGGGTACGTTCTTGAGCGGTCAATTCAACAATGTACTTTTTCATGGGCGGCCTCCTTGCCGGATAAAGGGTTTGATAAGAACCTATCGGCAAGAAAGACTGGCCATCGATATTAATGGAACAGGGTACTAGTCCCGCCGTACTCGTAGCAGTTTGGCGTTGATCGCGACGATGACCGTGGAAAGTGACATCAAAGCCGCGCCCGCAGCGGGCGAGAGGACTACGCCCGCTCGGTAGAAGACGCCCGCGGCCAACGGGATTGCAAAAGCGTTGTACCCGGTCGCCCACCAGAGGTTTTGCACCATCTTGCGGTAGGTGGCACCGGCTAGCTCCACGATCGCCGTCACGTCGCGCGGGTCGGAACGCACGAGCACAATATCCGCGGACTCCACAGCCACATCGGTTCCGGCGCCGATGGCGATGCCCACATCCGCTTGGGTGAGCGCCGGTGCGTCGTTTACACCATCTCCGGTCATCGCAACCGTCAGGCCGCGACTCTGGATGTCCTTGATCTTTGCCGCTTTTTGATCCGGGAGCACCTCGGCGAAATACTCGTCAAGGTCTAGTTCACGCGCCACCCATTCCGCCACAGCGATGGCATCACCCGTGAGCATCATGACACGGACGCCCATCTTTTTGAGGCGTTGGATCGCCTGACGTGATTCGGGTCTGATGATGTCCGCCAGGGCAATCGCCCCGGCCAAACGCTCATTAACGATGACATACACAACCGTTTTGCCCTCTTGGACCACGCGGGTTACGCGCTCGTCGTTTACGGACAGCCCCTGGTCGTTGAGATAGCCGGGACTGACAACCTTCACGCTCAAGCCGTCCACCGTGGCACCAGCCCCCTTGCCGGGTATCGCACGGAATTCCTTAGGCGCCAAGTAGGCCAGGCCCTGGTCTTGAGCATGGCGAACAATACCGGCTGCGATAGGGTGCTCCGACTGGCTTTCGAGACTTGCAGCGATCGTTAACAGTTTTCGCTCATCCAAGTCATCAAGCAGCACGATATCGGTAACGCCAAACCGGCCCTCGGTGAGCGTTCCGGTCTTGTCGAAGACGATGGCGTTGAGGTTTCTGGCGCGTTCAAAGGCCGAGCGGTCACGAATGAGAAGCCCGTGGCGGGCCGAAAGAGAGGTCGACACAGCCACCACAAGCGGCACGGCCAGGCCAAGGGCGTGTGGGCATGTAATCACCATCACGGTCACCGTACGCTCAAGGGCAAAAGCGAACTCCTGTCCGATAGCCAACCACACGATGAGCGTAAGGCTACCCGCGGTGATCGCGATGAGGGTGAGCCACAAAGCAGCGCGGTTGGCCAAGTCCTGAGTCCGAGACCGTGAATGCTGAGCCTGGCGTACCATCTCAATGACCTGAGCGAGGTACGTCTCGTCGCCGGTTTTTTTCACCTCGACGCTGATCGCCGACTCGCCGTTGATCGAACCCCCGATCACCTCGTTGCCTTGGGCTTTCTCCACGGGCGTGCTCTCGCCGGTTAACATCGACTCGTTTACGGTTGTGTGGCCGTCGGTGATCACGCCGTCTGTTGGGATTTTCTCACCCGGCTTGACCAAAACAAAGTTGCCGTGTTTGAGATCGGCAACCGAGATGTCACGGGTCGAGCCGTCGTCGTCCAGCAGATGCGCCTCGGCGGGCATGAGCTTGACCAGATTCTCAAGCGCCGCAGACGCCCCCATGACCGACCTCATCTCGATCCAATGGCCCAGCAGCATAATGTCGATCAGCGTGGCTAACTCCCAGAAAAACACCTTGCCCGGCAAACCAAAAGCCACAACACTGCTGTAGACATAGGCGACGGTAATTGCCAGAGCGATCAACGTCATCATGCCCGGCTGCTTCTTCCGCAGTTCGTTGGACATCCCCGTCAGGAAGGGCCAACCACCGAAAAAAAACAGGACGCTGGCGAAGGCACACTGCACATAGCCATCGCCGGAAAAAGACAGAGCATCCCGAAGACCCAGCCACGTTTGGATCATCGGCGCCAACACGAGCACAGGCACGGTCAAAACAAGGCAGACCCAAAACCGACGCTTGAAGTCGGCCACCATGTGGGCGTGATGTGAATGGTGATCTTGGCTGCGGGGCTTGTGACCGCCGTGGGCAGTATGCTCGTGGTGGTCGTGGTTCATTACTGTTTCCCGCGGCTTGCTGGGTTATGTGATCGTCGTAGCGCCGCCGAGGGATACGGGTTCGGATATCTCGGTGGGCAACGCAGCTCGACACTCCGTGTGCCGCACCTTGCCGCCGGCCTCGCTGATCGCCCCACCCGCTGCCAAGGACCCAATCGCCAATACAAGCGTCAGAGGCACGGTCGTCCACAGGGTCTTAGGCCGCAATAGGCCCACGATGAACGAGACGGCGGCGACAACGGCTGTGGTGTAATAAAGATACTTCCACGTTTGGGCGAGTTGTTGGTGACGCCTCAACCACTGTCCGCCCTCCTCGTACGTCATCGCCAACACACGGTCAAAACCCTGCTCACCGAAGTAAACAACGGGTATGACGGCAGCAGCAAACACAGCGACCAGTGCCAAGCCCACCAGCACAATGTGGCGATGGCGCATGACTGCGCCGATGGCCAACACCAACACCGCGACGAATAACCCCGTCACCGGTAGGTGATTGATCAACACATGGATGTACTCAGGCTGCTGGAACATTTCCGCCAAAACAGGCTCCCATGCACGACGCCAAGCAACTGGCAGCGATCGTTATTCAACAATTTTGCCGACGCTGACAATCTGCGTGTTCTCAATCATTTTCATCCCATCGCGCTCGACGACCTTGCCGGCAACCGTGATCTGCTTGGCGGCATGATCGGCCAATTTGCTGTTCAAAGGCTTGTGGTTGCCGATGATCAGATACACCTGCCGTTGCCCCTCGTCGTGCCCCTCGCCATGCTCGCCGTGCTGGCCACGCTGACCGTGCTGCTCGTGTTCGCCGCTCGGACCATCGACAAGCAGGCCTACCGGGCCGCCGCTGGTGATACAGCGCTTGGCGCAATCCCGATGATCCTTGCCTCGGGCCCCGTGGTCCAGGTAACACATCAGATCAACCACCTCACCGGTCAGGGTCTTGGGTTTATCCGCGTTGTCATGCTCGTGCTTACCGTGACTTCCCCCTGCGTAGACAAACGCACCGCCCGTGGCCAAAACCCCAATCACAACCAATGCCCCTGCAAGTCGAGGGGCTCTGTCGCTAAATCGCTCCATTCTGAAACTCCTTTTTGTAGTGGTACTTGGTTTGGGGCCTATGCGTTTGGGATCCCCAACGGGCCCCTCTTTGAAGCATAACGAAAATAGCCAGTCCTCAGGTTCATCGAAAGTCGCCTATTGCTAAACCCGGTAGGCTCTACGGCAACGTATCAGGGGCGATGGCATGACAGATCTCAAGTGGTTTGTCATTAAATGCTTGCGTAACAATCATGCCAGCGTGCCACTGACATATCGGCTACCAATAACAATCTTTAGGTCACTTGGTACACGAAAAGAACCTTGGAAGACCATAGACGCCGACCCTACAGATCGAGAAAACCGTTCCCTGTTTGTTCCTTGTTATACGAATCGCAAAAAGTAGTGACCTACGTTGGTAATCTGCTTGCTTGCCATGAGTCTCAACGCACTGTGGCAATAGGCCATAACTTATTGCGATTCGTATAAGTGATTGTTTGTTTTGCCTTCGCGTTCGCAGATGCCGCGCAAGTACCAATCTTGATTGGTATCACACCGCTTTCAATGTGCGATGTTTTTTTGCTGTCTGTGTTGTTACAACGGGGCAGCGGCGGTTAACAAGGGCGCGGATGAACTCAACAGAGCTTGCGTTTTATCGTGTGTGGCAGAGGCGGCTGGAGAGGTGCTTTGCCCAGTGGCGGGGAAGAGCTTGCTGGGGCCAACCAATTTGCTTTGGCAGGCAGTACCGAGTTGGGCTTCGAGTTGTTCGCACATGCGGGGGTCGGGAGCGACGCGCACGTCATTTAGCCTCAGACGCACGGTGATGCCGTCTTGGATCACGTCGAGGTAGACCTGTGCGCTGCCACGCCCGTTGGTGGGGGCGTTTTGGTCTAGCAGTGCCTTGAGCTTTGGGAATAAGTCTTCGGCTGGTCGTGAGCCATCAGTTGGGTCCGCGCAGACGGCGATCCGTATCGCGCTGGTGAGTTCTTTAGCTGCGTCTTCGATCGGGATGACCTGTTCGACGACGATGCTGGGTTCTTCTCGCCGCCGATCGACGCGGCCCTTGATCATGACCATCCGGTCTGTCTCGAGCAGGTGCGAGGTGTCGGCGTAGGCGTCGGAAAAGACGACGGCGTCGATGGGGCTGGAGAGGTCCTCAACGGTGATCATGGCCATTTTTTGGCCTTTGCTTCGGCCGTTGCGTACGAGTGTGGGCCGGACGCGCGTGACGATGCCCCCGATGACGACGGGTGTTTCGGCTGAGAGCTTGTGGATGTCGCAGATCGCGATGCTACTGAATCGGTCGATCGTTTGGCGGTATTGATCGAGCGGGTGGCTGGAGATGTAGAAGCCCAGCGTGCTCTTTTCGTGTTTGAGTTGTTCGTTGGTGTGCCACGGTTCGGAGTCGGGCAGCTTAATCTCAACGGGCGTGAAAGATTCGTCGTCGGCGTCGCTGTTTTCGTTGATGGCGTCGAAGAAGTTCATCTGCCCCGCGTTGCGGTCGCTTGCGGCGCGTTGACCGGCTTGGATCGCGTCGTCGAGCGCAGCGACCATGGCGGCGCGTTTGCCGGCGGTGTGCAGCGAATCGAAGGCGCCGCACTTTACAAGCGCCTCGATGGTGGCCCGGTTGACCGTGCCCAGGGGTACGCGTTCGGTAAAGTCGTAGATGCTTTCGAATGGGCCTGTGGTTTGACGCGTCTCGATGATGGCGCGGATGGCCTTTTCACCGACGCCTTTGACGGCACTGAGCCCGAATCGGATGTGCCCGTGGCGCGCGGTCCGGGGCTCGTCGTCATCGTAGACAACGGTAAAGTCGACGTCGGAGAGGTTCATGTCGGGTGGCTGGACGCTGACGCCTCGGTCATCGCAGCCGGGGCGTTTGACGCGGCGACACTCGTCGATGTATTCAACGACCTTATCCGTACTGACAGACTCGTAGGTGAGCACCGCAGCCATGTACTGGACGGGGAAATAGGTTTTGAGGTACGCGGTCTGGTAGGCGAGGATGGCGTAACCTGTGGAGTGGCTCTTGTTGAACCCGTAGCCCGCGAATTTCTGGATCAGGTCGAATAGCTCGTCGGCGCGGCCCTTTGATAGACCCTTTTCCGCAGAGCCTTGCACAAACATTTCGCGGTTGGCGTTGATGACCTTCTTTTTCTTCTTGCTGATGGCTTTGATCAGTGTGTAGGCGGCACGCAGGGGTATACCGCCCAGCTCGTGGACGATCTGCATCACCTGCTCTTGGTAGACCATGATGCCGTAGGTCTCAGCGGTGTGGCCATCGACGATAGGATGAACGCTGGGGACGTTTTGTTTGCCGTGCTTGCGTGCGTTGTAGTCGGATATGAGCTCCATGGGCCCGGGTCGGTACAGCGCGTTCGCGGCGATCAGGTCTTCAAACCGGTCGGGTTTCATGGCCATGAGCAGGTTTCGCATGCCCCCCGATTCGAATTGGAACACGCCCGCCGTTTCGCCCCGGCGAAACAGGTCCAGGACTTGCGGGTCGTCGTAGTGGAGCCGTTCGAGGTCGAGCGGGTCGTGTGTATCGTCTGGTGCCAAGCCCACAGTGACGCGGATGGTGTCTTGGTCGAGCGTCTGTTTCACGAGCTGTCTTGCGCGTTCGATGATAGATAGCGTGCGTAGACCTAGGAAGTCCATTTTTAGTAGGCCGACCTTTTCGACGGTGGGCCCATCCCACTGGGTGACGATCTGATCAGTGCCGGGTGGCTGGTAGAGGGGGACGATGTTCTCCAGCGGCTGGGTGGCGATGACGACGCCTGCCGCGTGTACGCCGGCGTGACGCGCTAGCCCCTCGAGTCGGCGGGCGGTGTCGAGCATCTGCCGGTGTATCGGGTTATCTTCGTATTGCTGTTTTAGCTGCGGTTCCTGATCCAGCGCGCGGTCAATGGTCATGCCGAGACTGTCGCCCACGAGCTTGCAGACCCGGTCGACGTCAGGCAGGGGGACGTTGAGCACGCGTCCGACGTCGCGGATGGCGGCACGGGCTTTGAGTGTTCCAAAGGTAATAATCTGAGCGACGTGCCCGTATTTTTGGCGTACATAGTCGAGTATTTGCTGGCGGCCGTCCTGACAGATGTCGATGTCGATGTCGGGGTATTCGGACCGGTCGGGGTCGGTGAACCGCTCGAACAGGAGGCCGTATTTGACCGGGCACGCGTTGGATAGGCCCAAGCAGTATCCGACCATGGTGCCCACGCCCGATCCACGTGCTGATGCGGGTATGTCGCGTCGGCGTGCTTCATTAACGAAGTCCCAGACGATCAGGAAGTAGGCTGAGATGTTTTTGTCGGCGAGTATTTTTAGCTCGCGGTCGAGTCTGGCGCGAATTTCGTCGGTGATACCTTGCTCTGCATACCGCCAGTGGAGACCTGCTTCGCATAGTTGCCGCAGTGCGTCGTCGCACTCGGCTTTGAGTTTCTTGGGTGAAATTTTTTTGTCGGTTGACGTGTCGTGTGGCAGAACTTTGTATTGCTCACAGAAATTCTGAAACCACGCTGTGGACCCATCCATTTCGTTGCCTAACGAAGTGCCGGGAGCCGAAGGGATGTTGCTGGGGCTGTCGACCATGTCCTTTCTGATCTTCACCACCGGCGTGTGGCTGGTGTGGAAGTTCAGGTCCAAGTCGCACATGTCGGCGATACGCGTGGTGTTCTCGCAGGCCTCGACCCACTTGGGGTGGTCCATGGCGGCGTACATTTCGTCGGTGGATTTGAGGTAAAGCTGCGTGGGGTACTTCATGCGAGACTCGTCACTGACGAGCTTTCCCGTGGAGATACAGCACAGAGCGTCGTGGGGCCCGTGGTCGTCTTGGAGCAGGAAGTGCACGTCGTTTGTGGCGACGCACCCGATGCCTAATCGATCAGCCAGGTCCATCAGCTCGGGGTTGACCTTGTCTTGTTCGGGGATGTGTTTTTGTAGCTCGATGAAGAACCGGTCCGGGCCGAAAACGTCGATGTATTGCTCCGCGATGTGCTTGGCGCGTTTACGGTCGTCGCTGATGAGTGCGGATGGTATCTCCCCGCCGAGGCACGCGCTGGTGCAGATCAGCCCGTCGCTGTGTTCACGCAGCACGTCCTTGTCGATGCGGGGCTTGTAGTAAAAGCCTTCGGTGTAGGCGATGGAGGTGAGTTTTAGAAGGTTTGCGTAGCCGGTGCGGTTGGCTGCTAGGAGCAGGAGGTGGTATCCGCCGTCCTTGACGCCCGTGGTCTGGCGGTCGCGCCTGGAGTTGGGCGCCATGTACGCCTCGATCCCCAGAATCGGCTTGACGCCTTCGGCGACGGCTTTGGAGTAGAAGTCGATGACACCAAATAGGCAGCCGTGGTCGGTGATCGCCAGCGAGGTCTGGTCAAGCTCCTTGGCCCGTGAGACCAAGTCGCCGATACGGCAGGCGCCGTCGAGCAGCGAGTATTGGCTGTGGACGTGAAGGTGTACAAATTTCTTAGCCATCCGTGTGTCCTACGGTGCGGGTGATGCACATGGGATTGTATCACTGCCGCTGTGCGCGCGCAGGGTGGTCAATGGAACGGATTTATGGTGCGTCTGATGTGTTGCGGATCGATTGAGCTTCGGGTGTGTTCACCCGTGGCTAAGCAGAAGACGTATGTGGAATGTCAGCTCGACGCGGCGGTGTCTTCTTCGAGCTCGTCGCTGAGCGTGCCTTCCCACATGGGGCAGCGGTCGAGGTGGGCTGCTTTGGCGAGTAGGTGAGCGCCGACGGGGTTGGCGACGAACTGGAAAAGAATGACGAGCGTGGCTTTGGTAATGACGTTGAGCGCAGTGGCTTCCTGGTGAGTGCTCAGGCCGAACATGGCGGCGACGAGCAGGCCCGTGAGCCCGAGCGTGACGCCCTTGCTGCCCGCGTGGACGCGGTGGTAGAAATCGGGAAGCCTCGCCAACCCCACCGCTCCGACGGTCATGAAGAATAGGCCAAACAGCAGCGCCGCCACGGTCAGCAGGTCCAGGATCATCTGTGTGGTGTCGTGCATGTGAGTGCTCCGAATTAACCCTTAGCGGTGTCCTTGGTAGGTGACGAAGGGTTCTTGAGGTGCGGTCGGCCGATGTACTGCGCCATGGCGACGGTCCCCGCAAAACCCAGAAGTGACAGCACCAAGATGCTATCAAACAGGACCAGTGACCCGAACCACATGGTCAAGAGGATGACCAGCCCGATGAGTTGGATTGCGACGAGGTCGACAGCTAGCGCACGGTCTGCCAGGTGCGGCCCGCGCAGCAACCGGTAGATGCACACGAGCATGCCCAGCATGATCACGATGATGCCCAGCATCACGGTCCCCGAGACTAGCGACTCGTGCCAGGTGGCGGCGGTGTCGCGAGCGACGGCGGCGGTGTGTGTGGTTGCGGTGGCGAGTAGACCCATCATGTGAATAGCTCCTTCACCATCCGGTCACGCAGCTCGTCGAGTTCCTTAACCGCGTCTTCCCGGTCTTGGGCGTACATGCAGTGTACGTATAGGAAGCGTCCGTCTTCCGAGACGTCTGCCGACAAGGTGCCGGGCGTCAGGGTGATCGCGTTTGCGAGACTGGTGAGCTGAAAGTCGCTTAGCCCGTCGATGGGGTAGCGGATAAACCGAGGCGACATCTGGTAGCCGGGCGTGATGATCTCCTTAGCGACTTGTAGGTTTGCCTTAATCAGGATGCGTAGAAAGTAGGCACTAAAAGAGAGCAGGTTCCAGCCCTTGCGCCCGTAGCTCTCGCCGGGCATCGTTCGGCTGACCACGCCTAGCAGCAGGTATCCGAGCACGAACCCAGCCGCCAGGCCGTAGATGTCGAATATCCCCCACATGAACATCCACAGGACCGCCAGCAGTACGTTGAACAGGAACAGCCTCATGGGGTCACCTCCACGATTTGTGTGTCGGCGATCCAGTTAGCGTGCGCGACGCTGGCGTGATGGGCCGGTGGATGTTGCTCACCCAGGACCGCTGTAACGTAAGGCTGAGGATTGACCAGCGTCTGTGCAGCACGCTTGGAGATGTCCATATAAGTCTGAGCACCCAGCCCCATCGTCAGAGCGATGCCCACGAGCAGCGCGATGCTGATCATGCCGCAGGCTGTGTTGGGCCGAACTTCGGGTTGGTCGTGGTGTCGGCCGCTTGAAGGTGACCAGAACCCGTAGCTCCATATCTTCAGCATGGACAATAGCGTCAGCAGGCTAGTGGCGACGGCGAACGCGGTGAGGCTGTATTGCTGCTGGTTGAATCCCTCTTTGATGAGTATCCATTTGCCGAAAAATCCAGACAGCGGGGGCAGTCCCGCCAGTGATAGCGCTGCAATCATGAACAGCGTAGCGAGCCAGGGATCGCGTTTGAGCAGGCCGCCGATCTTGTCGAGATTGTCGCTGCCCGCGTGTTGCCGCATGAGTCCGCCGCAGAGGAACAAGCAGCATTTGACGACCATGTTGTGGATGATGAAGAAGATAGCCCCGGCGACGGCGAGGGTTCTGCTGTCGAGTGCGGCCTGAGGGTCGAGTGTTTTGACCGTGGCGATGCCCAAGCCGATGCCCATCAGCATGTAACCGACCTGGCTGATGATGTGGATCGAGAGAATCCGCCGAACGGTGTGCATGGAGACCGCGCCGAGTACACCAAGAAACATGGTAAACACAGCGGAGACCAGGATGATAGGTACCAGGACGTCTGTCACCTGGTGCGCGGAGCCGAACATCATGACGAACACGCGGATGAGCGTGTAGGCGCCGACCTTGGTGAGTAGTCCTGCAAAGAGTCCGCCGATGGCTGCGGGCATGGTGTGATAGGTATCGGGCAACCAATACCACAATGGGAAGATCGCCGTTTTGCCACCGAAGACGAGCAGGAGCATGGTGATGACGGGTATGGACGTCTCGGGCAGCTTTCCAGCCAACGCGATCCGGGTGATGTCAGCCATGTTGAGCGTCCCGATTTGGCCATAGAGCAGCCCTGCGCATGTGACGAACATGGTCGATCCGACGAGGTTCAGGATGACGTACTTATACGCCTGGCGCATCTGCGCCGGCGTGGTGCCGATAACGAACATCGCGTAGGACGCCATGAGCATGATCTCGAACGCCACGAACAGATTGAACAGGTCGCCTGTGATGAAGCTCCACTGGACACCCATCATCAGGAAGTGAAACAATGGGTGGAAGAACCCGCCCGCGAAGCGTTCATGCAGTTGCCCGAGGCAGTAGATAAATACCGCCAGGCAGACGACGGATTGGACCGCGATCATGATCGCAGCCAGCCCGTCAACGACGACGGATATCCCGAACGGCGCGGGCCAGTTGCCCATTTGCGAGACGAGGATATGCCCGTCGCCTGTGAACACGGTCGTGAGCGCCCATCCCGCGAGCAGACAGTTACTCACCAGTGCCGCCAAGCCCATCAGGCCCTGAAGCGTCCTGCGCCCGTGCGCCAACAGGGTGATGATCCCCGCCGCCATCGGGACTGCTACGAACAGGGTTATCAGGTGTTGAGGCATCATATTTGCGTCTCGGTTGGGCGCTCTTGTTGAGCGATTTTTTTTAGTGGTCCTGTTCGATAGCCAGTTCGTCTAATTCCAAGGTCTTGCTGTTGCGCCAGGTGATGACCAGCAGCGTCAATAGGAATGCCTGGACGGCGAATCCGATTACGATTGCGGTGAGTATGAGCGCCTGGGGCAGCGGGTCGACCATCTGGTCTAGCCCGTGGCTGCCGAGTACCGGTGGCTTGAGGCCCAGGGGTGAACGGCTGGTGGCGATGATGGCGAGGTTGGCGCCGTGGCCCAGCAGGAACACGCCCATGCACACGCCTTTGAGCTCGCGCCCGAGCATGAGGTACGTCGATGCCGCGAAGATCACGCCTACCATGACGGCTGTGAAGATCGTCATTACTCGAGTTCCTTTGATAGGGCGTTAATCATTCCCACGACGACGCCCGTGACGACCATTACCACGCCGAAGTCGAAGACCATCACGGTGGCCCACTCAAATTTATAGTCATCGCCCGTGCTCGTGGGCAGGTGCAGGTATCCGTGGCTTGACGTGAAAAAGGGCAGGTCCAACGCTAGCGCCCCGAGTCCGGTGGCCAGCGCGAGGAACAAGCCGATGGCGATGAATGTGCGCTCGGGGAACGGCAGGAGCTTGGTGAGGCTATCCCTGCCCTCGCTCATGCGTTGCACGATCAGCGCGACAGCCGCCACCAGCCCCGCGACGAATCCGCCGCCGGGTGTTTGGTGTCCCTTAAAGTAGATGAACATGGCGAATACCAGGCTCAGTGGGACTAGCAGTTTCGTTGCCGTTCGTAGGATCACGCTCGACATCATGACGCGGGACTCCGGTTTGCTAGTTCGTCGTTTTTTGCCTGGAGTGAGTCGTGGCTGTCGGACGGGTCGGGGATATCGATACGCAGATTGCTCTTGCCCTCGACGTGCGCATCGTCGTGATTGTCCGGCGATCCGTAATCGTTTTCCTCTTCGAGCCAGGCCTGTTCGTTTGATTTGCTGGGTCGTCGCAACAGCGTCCAGACACCCATAGCTGCGAGGCCCAGGACGGTGATCTCGCCCATGGTGTCGAAGCCACGGAAGTCGACGAGGATGACGTTTACAACGTTATTCCCACCACCGCCGGGGTGCAGGAACGCGCCTGTGCCTTGCTCGCCGTGTCCGCCTTGCGTGATGGATCGGTCGACTACGCCGCTGGTCAATTGCGAGGGCGGCAAGTTCTGGGAGTCGACGCCGTGGTTGCTGTTGCGTAGGAAGTACTCGCCGAGGTTGGCGATCTGCGTGTTTCCGACCTGTGTTGTGGGCACGCCCGGCCTTGAGCCTATGGAACTGGTGAGCGTGAGCCAGGACATGACCACCCCGACCGCGATTGCCAGGACGATGCGCGGGGCGACCCATAGCCGTGCCTTGGGTGCTTCGCGTGGTATGAGGCTGAGTACCAAGAGGAACAAGATCAATGAAACGATCTCGATGCTCACCTGCGTTAGCGCCAAGTCGGGTGCGCGGTAGAGGTAATACGCAGCCGTGACGCCGAAGCCACACGTGCCTAGTATTAACACTCTGCTGGCGCGGTCGGTGACGATCGGTAGCAATATGGCCGTGAGGCAAACTAATACTGTGACCAACGCGCCGTACATCAACTCGCCGGGCATGTCCCACTCAAATCCCGCCTCTTGGGGCCACTGCCGGGCAAAGGTTGTGGGATCGACGCCCGTGGTCCACAGGAACAGGCCGACCAGCGCCATCATGACGAAAGCGATGTACGAGCCGTTGTGTCCTCGCTGGACGAGTCCGAACGCCTTTGGTCCTGCGATTTTCGTGACCAGTGTGTAGAAACCGGGGTAGGCGTGGTCGAATGGGTCCTTGAACACCGACGTGAGTATCGGAGACAAGCCCAGGATCACGCCCAGCACCATGGCCACGCCGCTCATGATCAGTGGAAGCTCGGGGTGCGCCAGGTGTGAAGCGACTTGGCTGAGGGTGGGCAGATGCTGCTCGTAGAACCGGCTTGGCTCAATGTATTGAAGCACGAAGTGATCGAAGAAGCCCGGTGCCAGCCCGCCGACAAACTGGAACGCGACGATGATCAGCCCCGGTACCCATAGGAAGGCCGGCCAGATGCCCGTCTCGTGCCCGTGATCGCTGTGCCCATGTCCGTGGTCGTCGTGTGCGTGGTGGGTGTCCGGTTTTGCGAAGACGAGTGTGCGTAGCAGCCGCACGAAGATCGCGACGTTGAACATCCCCGTCGCCACGCCGGCACCCACGAGCAGCTTAAACCAGATGTTCGGGTGTTCCAGGTAGGCGTGGTAGATCTGGTAGAAGAAGAATTCCTTAGCAAAGAAGCTGAGCGTACCCGGTCCCGCTGCCAGCCCGTAGCCCGCCAGCAGCAGCACGGTGGCCATGATCATGGATGTGCGGCTGCGCCAGAAAAAACCATTGAGCTCGGGTAGCTGCCGCGATGCCACGTGTCCGATTGCACCAGCGAGGATAAACAGGGGCGCTTTGTACAGTGCGTGATTGAGAATCTGCGTGACGTCCCAGATGAGGTTTGGTTCGCCGTGGTACTCGAACGCGGATAGACCGTACATGCACATCAGCAGCCCGAGTTGGCTGATGGTGGTGTAGGCGAATATTTGTTTGAGGTCTTCCTTTTGCAGTGCGATGAACGCGCCCCAGACCATGGTGAACGCGCCCAGCGGGATGATAACCATCGGCCAGATGGGCAGCATCGCCATAAGCGGCCACAGCCTGCCCGTGAGGTACACGCCGGCCTTGACCATGGTAGCCGAGTGTAGGTACGCGGAGACGGGCGTGGGCGCCGCCATGGCGCCGGGCAGCCAGAAGTGCAACGGAAACTGAGCGCTCTTGGCCGCGGCTCCGGTGAAGATCAGCCCGAACGCCGCCATCGAGATGACGTCGCTTGGCACGCCAAATTCAGCGAGGCTGCTAAATGACCAATGTCCCGTGTGAGTCCCCAGGAGCGCCAAGCCCGCCATGATAGCCAGCCCGCCGGCGCCGGTGACTACAAACGCCTGCATGGCTTTTTTAACCGCTGACGGGTCGTCGCGCTCCCACCCGATCAGTAGGAACGAACTGATTGACGTCATCTCCCAGAACAGAAGCATCAGCAAGAAATTATCCGATAGAACCACGCCCAGCATGGCGGTCATGAATAGCAGCAAGCTGGGGTAAAATCGGTACAGGCTGTCCGGATCGGGTCCGAAGTACGCTCTGGCGTAGAGTGTGATCAATACGCCGATACCGCTGATGAGCAGCGCGAAGAATAAGCCAAACTTGTCAGCATTGAATTGCAGATTCAGGTGTAGCGAATCCATCCACAGGCGTGAGAACACGCCCGCTTCGAATCCGTGTTGATGGATGAAGATGCCCAGTAGATAGACCGCCAGCGCCGGACCCGCCACCGACGCGGCGACGCGCATGCCTATTTCCTTACGCGGCAGCAACAGCCCCGCAGCTCCGCAGAGTACGGGGGCAAAGATTGCCAGCATCAGCAGCCAAGTTGGATTCATCCGCTATTGCCCTGGATGAGCCGAGATAGACTCGGCCTTGATAATGCCCTCATACTCCATCGGTCGTCCCACTAGGTCGACTCAAGCGACAACTGCTTTTGAATTACGGGATTATCGGTGCAATGCGATCGATTAGCCACTCCCAAGCATTGTTTGTTACATGAATCTCTGCGCATCACTTTTGTCCGACGCCGGTGTGCGGGTCATACGCATCCGCGTGTGTTTTGACCGCGTCGTATATCCATAAGTATTTGTGACACATGATTGGGCGTACAAGGACCGTAGGACAATGTTTATGGTGATTGGTATAACTTATCGGGTATGTCACACCAGAATCTATGGGCGCCGTGGCGCATGGCGTATATCAAGAGCTTCGAGCTTCAGCACGGCGATGCGTTATCGGATTCGCCGGTGCCGCCAAGCTGCTTCTTGTGCGACGCTGCTAAGCTCGACGTCCCCAGCGACGCGGCGCGGGACCGGTTCGTGCTGCTGCGTGACGACCGGGGCGTGATCATGCTCAACCTGTATCCCTATACAAACGGCCATCTGCTGGTCGCGCCGAACGAACACCTTGCCGACCTGACCGACCTGTCGCCCGATCAGCGTGCGGGCTTGATCGAATTGACAGCACTAGCACAGACCGTCCTGCGCACAGCGATCAATCCACAGGGCATGAACGTGGGTATGAACATAGGCCGGTGTGCCGGCGCGGGTCTGCCGGGGCACCTACACGTACATGTTGTGCCCAGGTGGAGTGGCGACACCAATTTCATTCAGACCATCGGGCGTGTGCGGGTCGTGCCGGACGCGCTGGAGAGCAGCTACGCTCGTTTGGTCGAAGCGATGGCAAAATCAAAATTGAAAAAAGCGTGATCCGCTTCGCCGACACGGTTCGGTCCTCGCTGGTGCTACAAGCTGACCCGAGTGGGGAAAGCCGGTCCCGTAAGCATATAATTCATGATTATTTGCTTAAATAAGAGGTTTGATACCAAAAAAACCTAGGCGCCGCTCCGAATTGCCTGTAAAATTACGAGGGGCTTATGAAAGCCAAGTGGCTTAGCTTTGGCCGACGAGGGGAAAGCACAAGCGAATGCTAACTGGAGGTTTTAGATGGCATCTGATTTTTTCTACTTTGTTCGAGCCACAGCACGAAAACTGCACTTGGCGGCAAACGCGATCCGTTGCGGAGTTCTGATTGTGGCGTTTGGTGTTTGTGCTTCAGCCAACGCTGCGTTAATCGGGGTCACGTTTAGCGGCCAAGCCTATCAAATCGACGAAGCCACGGGCAATGGCGTGTTGATCGGCTCCGTACCCAGCGGCTTGAACTCATTGAGTGCGGATGCTACAGGCCTGTTGTTCTCGGCAACAGGCAGCGTTGTCACCCTCAATCCGACCACACTAGGTGTGACCGTCGGCCCGACGATTGATCTGGGCGGTGTCGTACGCGCGGTGCGCGGGGCCGCCGTTTCGCCAGCGGGAACACTTTTCGTCGTCAACAACCGCGGGTTGGGGCTCAACCCCGACGATTTGTACACCATCGACACGACGTCAGGCGTGGGTACCCTCGTTGGGCAAACCCCACTCACCGGGCTTCAGGCGTTGACGTTTAATCCCGACGGCTCACTGCTCTACGCTTGGGACCGGGGCACAACCATACTTAATCAAGGGCTAGGGCTTGTGACGATCGACCCTTCGACGGGTTCTTTTACCGATGTCAGTGCAGGGCTCGGTGGCCTTACAAATATTCAGAGCCTCGCGTTTGGAGCCGACGGTAATTTGTACGGCGGGTCGCAGAACGGCGAACTCTATCGGATCGATCCGACGACGGCCGGCCAAGTATTAGTCGGGTCTGGCTCCTATACCGATCTACGCGGACTCGCGCAGCTAACCATCCCGGAGCCGTCTAGCGCTTGCTTGTTTGCATTGATCTTTATAGGTGGGCTGACTTGGGCCAAGCGGCCTGCTCCACAGTGCGTCAGCGTCTGATCTGATTGTTGGTACGACGGCTACCAATCAGCGATTGTCTTCGCTGGGTTGTTTTGAATGCGGGCTGCCCATTTCCCTTACAAGCAGTACAGCAAATCAAACCCATTTAGAGCAACTTGCGTAATTATTCTCCATCTCCCCAAGAAGAAGGCAGGTCAATGACCTGCCCTACTCCAGAACTGACATGG
>JAJRXX010000077.1 GCA_024276075.1 Planctomycetota bacterium | reverse complement strand
TGACAGCTCACACAGTCAGGCGATAGCCCTGTGAACACGCCGCCTAGATGGCAATCGGTGCACGCCCTGCCCGCGTGCCCCGCGGTTAGCGGGAATGAAGCGGGGTGGTTGAACTGCGCCCCGAGCCACGTCGTGGTGTTGTGGCAGGTGGTGCAGATGGTGCTGAATCCTGAAGCCGGGTGGTTGGGGTTGGTCGTCCCCTGGAAGTCGGACAAATGACAGCTCACACAGTCAGGCGATAGCCCTGTGAACACGCCGCCTAGATGGCAATCGGTGCACGCCCTGCCCGCGTGCCCCGCGGTCAGCGGGAACGAAGCGGGGTGGTTGAACTGCGCCCCGAGCCACGTGGTGGTGGTGTGGCAAGCGGTACAGGTGGTGCTGAACCCTGAAGCGGGGTGGTTGGGGTTGGTCGTCTGCTGGAAGTCGGATAGGTGGCAGGTCTGACAATCCGTTGATAGCCCTGTGAATACGCCGCCTATGTGACAATCGGAGCAGGCCTTTCCAGCGTGCCCCGCAGTGAGTGGGAACGAAGCGGGATGATTGAACTGCGCCCCGAGCCACGTCGTGGTGTTGTGGCAGGTGGTGCAGGTGGTGCTGAAGCCTGAAGCGGCATGGTTTGGGCTGGTCGTCTGCTGGAAGTCGGACAGGTGACAGGTCTGACAATCCGTTGACAGCCCTGTGAACACGCCACCTACATGGCAATCGGTGCAAGCCCTACCGGAGTGCCCACCGGTGAGGGGGAATGAGCCGGGATGATTGAACTGCGCGCCTAGCCACGTGGTGGTGGTGTGGCATGTGGTGCAAGTGGTGCTAAAACCCGCTGACGGGTGATTGGGACTGGTCGTCTGCTGGAAGTCGGACAGGTGACAGGTCTGACAATCCGTTGACAGCCCTGTGAACACGCCACCTACATGGCAATCGGTGCAGGCAGAGGTAGCGTGCCCGCCTGTCAGGGGAAACGAACCGGGGTGATTGAATTTCGCGGGTGTCCAGCTAAGCGACGTGTGACACTGTTGGCAATTGTCTGTAATACCTTGCGAAAGGTGATCGAATGTGACAGCCTTGGCAACGTCGTCGCTATGGCAGGTGTGGCAACTGGGGTCGAGCCCTTCAAAATTGCCAACGTCCGCACCGAGATGGCACTGGTTGCATGAAGTGGCGGCGTGTGCACCTAGCAACGGGAGCCGTGTTTGGTTGTGTTTGGCAATGGCGTTTTTCGGCAGCCACGTCTGCTCGTTGTGACAGTCAGCGCAGTTCGGGCCCAGGCGGCTACGGTGGATGTCCTCGTGGCAACCCGCGCACCCTTGGGCGGCAAAGTTCGCCACCTCGCCCCGATCATTGTGACACAGCAGACACGAAGCATCACGATGAGCCCCGCGAAGTGGCACACCGGTCTCTCCCGCGTGGTCGAAGGTGAAGTCTTCCTTGAGCGTCTGCCAGTCACCACTGATGTGACACAGCGAACAATCAGCAGGAAAATTGTCGTGTGGCACGACTGCGCCAAGATCAGGGTCCCAGCCTTGACGAGGCACAAGCTTCTCGCAGGCCACCCACCAGACCGATAACCCTAGCACCAGAAATAGGAGCTTCCATCGCCTGCTCAATCTGCCTTCCGTGACACTGCTCATGGCTTGTTTTAAAAGCGGTATTGAGTGTAGAGGCCTACGGTGTAGCTCTGTTCGCCGTCACCAAAAATATAATCGGCGCTTAGGCTGTAGTGCCAGTTGTTTAGGCTCCAGTCGAGCCCACTGCGGAGGGTGTGGCGGGTAAATTCATCTTCATCACCTCCTATAGAACCAACATTAGAATACCTAAATAGTTCGTAGCCCACAAATCCATTCGCACTGCCTAGCCCTTGGCGAGCCTGGATACGAAAACCTGTTCCGTCGTTAAATGAGCCGTCCGTATAAAAGATAGCCACATGCATCGACGGCCCCGTTCCACTGGGGTCGGTCCAGTCGGCGCTGATTTCACCACCCGTGCCGCTGGTGTCTTGGTCTTCCCATAGGTCAAATCGACTAGCGAATCGCAATCTCTTGCTCGCACGCAGCCAACCCGAAAGATTCAAGCGGTCTATCTTGCCGTTGCGGACCAACTCCGCGGGGAGGTCTCTGAACTCTCGCCGCTCCAGTTCCGGCCAGGCGTAGTGGGAAATCGAAACCGCTGCACCCAACACATTTGAACGTGCTGTATATCGAAGCTGCGCCCAGAACTCGGTCAGATCGAGGCCTTGGCTCTTGATCGAATCGCCCGCTAAATAAATGTCCACCTTCCATGAGGTGTAAAACCAAAGCGTCTTGGTTGGACGCATATTGATTTTCCCCAATAGCAGGTCTCTGTCGGGAGTCCCTTCGTGCCAGGTTTTCTGGTAAGCAATCACCGCGGACAAGTGGTGCCACGCCTCGGATTGGTAGTCCATAAACATGTGAAGGCTGGCGTCCTCTCCCGCCACGCTCAGCGGAAATGGATCGGGATAAACACCAAGCCCAGCACCGATCTGAAGCCCTTTTTTAACCTTTAGCATCACCTCGGCACCGTCGATAAGCCCTAGCTCGGGTAACTTACTCGAATAAAAGCGACCCAATTCCAGGCGGTATAACGAGTACTTCTGTTCGCCGATGGTGTATGCGAGGCGATCGATCCGAATGTTATTATTGGTGGTGCCGTCTTCGTCTTTGAGCAAATCAGCACCTTGGTTAATCACCTCTCCGGCAAACAGCATCTCCCCTCCTTGGCCGAACAGGTTTTTTGCTTCGATCCATATACCCAGACGGCCTAGGACATAGTCGTTATCTCGGTTATTGCCTCGGTCCTTGGTGTACAGAAGCTGAGAATAAATTCTGCCCTTGTATTCGACGGGGCGATCCTGCGGACGCTGCCCGAAGGCCGGCGCCAGAAGCGGCGTGTCAGGTGTCAACTCTCCCTCCTGACGTGTCCATGGAGGGTGCGCGGGTACCTCCCGCTTGCGTTGCGTAGGCTTGGGAGTGGTGGGTTTTTGTTTTTCTTCTATTGCTCCTATAGGGGTCTCGACCTCAACTTCGCCTTTGGTCCCGACAGGAGGAAGCGGGATACCCTCCGGCAGTTCGACCAGAGCGCTGTCGGTTGATACCGCTCGCACAACGCCTTCCACCGGGGAACTGCCGGGCGGAAAAAAACGAACGCGCAGCCCTACCGCCATTCCCGAAGCACGCCCCTGATCAACGAACACACCTCGGCCAGACGCAAAGGTCACAGAAACGTGAAGCAATTGGCTATCCTGAGCACGAGCCGAGGACGCCACACACACCACAACTAATAGGGCTGCAATGAGTCTCTTCACAAGCCCGGTCTCCCCTGCCTCTCAAACTCTTTTAGCCGTCTCGTGTCGTGACAATCCGCACACTCCATCCCTAGCGGCAAATAGCGAACCACTTCGCCACCCGATGGCAGCGAGATGGGTTTGTGGCAGGCGGAACAATCAAGCGTGCGATGGTGCTCGTCGAGTGAGAACCGTGAATCGCGCTGATGATCAAACAGGGTCGCGATAAATGTCTCGGTCTCATCGCTGTGGCACCGTGCACAGTCCGTGCGTTCGCCGGCACGGAACTGACCCGCATGGGGGTTCTCGTGGCAGGCGGCGCAGTCACGGTCGGCGTGGCCAAACGTACGACCCCGTTTGTCGGGAAGGACCTCGGGCTTATGGCAATCGATGCACAACGCGGTGACGTGTGCGCCTCGCAAGGGGTACCCGGTCCAGAACCCATGCTCCTGGGACGTCAGTTGCATCTCAGAAAAACTCGATGTGACGTGGCACCGTGCGCAGCCTTCACGACCGGCGACCACCACTGGCTTATCAGGACCATCAAATATCCCGCCGTGCACATCCTCGTGGCAATCGGCGCATACTGAGGTGATCGGGACAAAGCGCAGCATGTCACCGTCCATTTTGTGACACTCGATACACGCCACCGCTTGATGGGCGCCGGTAAGTGGGAAGCGGGCTTCGGCGTGCTGATCAATGGAATACGTGCTGGGTGCAAAATGCGTCGCCTCGTGACAGGCGATACACAGACCCTTTGTTGGACCCGCGTCGAATTGACCCTCGTGTGGGTCGCCGTGGCAGGCACGGCAGTCCTTTTGCGATCGGCCCGGAAACAGCACCGCAAAGCGGCTTTGAAGATCAACGGTATCAGGCAGGGGTTCTCGGTGGCCAAACGTCTCGTGGCACTGATCACAACTTTGTTCGTGATGGGGAGCGTCGAGCGGAAATCCCGTAGCCTGGTGTAATTCCTGAGGCATCTCGGCGGCGGGACTAAGAAAAGACTTGGATTCGGGATCGTGGCACAGACTGCACGTATCGTTTTGCGGTCGGCCGCTGATGAATGCCACACCGCGGATAAACGCCGGCCAGTGCGGTGAGTTGTGACATTCAGCACATAGGCGAGGCTCAACCGACGAGGACTTTTGCAACGCTACGATCGAGAACTTTGTCCTATCCTCGTGACACGATTTGCACGCCAGATCATCGTGGCCACCCGTAAGCGGGAATGCAGATATATGGTTAAATTCCGCCACATTCTCGAAGGGGTGCTCCTGTCCATGACAAGACGCACAATCCGCTCCGTAACCTCCCTCGTGAGGGTCCTCGTGACATGACGAACAATCTTGGCCCAGCCCCAGGAAACGCCTCTGGCCCGCCTCTAGCGCTTCGGCGGTTGCCAAGAGGTGGCATTGTTCGCACGCAATCTCTTTGTGGCGCCCGGTGAGATTAAATTCCGCTGCGTATCGGTGGTCATAATGATCCGGGTCGGCAATATCGGATTTGTGAAAACTGAAATCCGCAACGAGCGGCAACGCGCCACCAGCGTGCTCCTTGTGGCAGGCCTCGCAGGCCATCAACTTGTCGAGCTCCAGACTCCCGTGTAAGCCACCGCTCGCGATAATCTGCTCATGAATCGAATCGTGACATACAAGACAAGCATCAGCCATAGATATTTCGTTATCCCCATGGCAAACCACACAACCCGCTTTGCCCTGGAGTTCTGTCACACCAGCGTGGCTGGGGTGCAACGCACCCGGTGAGGTCAACCGTTCCGACTCCCAAAGAGCCACAACGAGTACCAAGAACAAAGACACCACCGCAATCATCCACCGGAGCAGACTTATGGCTTACTCCCTTCCCAGAACGCCAAAATATGCCAATCGATATTTGCGTATCGCATCGCGGTGACAATATGGATGACCGCCAGCAGCACCATCAGCAGCGCCAGCCAGCGGTGTATGTACCGCCATGAGGAGAGCATCGCCCGGATTTCTTCGTAATGGGTCACGAGCAAAGTCAGCCGATAAGCCTTCTTGGCCAGCGTCAATATGTGACGCAACTCATCGGTGGGGATGTCTTCTTTTCGGCCCTGGGACCAGAGATGCATAAGGCTGCGTCGGAGCCTCAGTTGACCTATCGCGATGGCCCATATCCTGGCGGGCAAACTGGGACGCCATCGGCTCGCGGTAATCAGATCGTCCACGTGCTTGTGCACCACCATGCCAAATCCACGGCCATCACGATCCCACTCAGCGGACATCGAGGCCAACTGCACCCGCAGGTCTTCCAGGTCCACTTCACGACCGTTGGCCGCACGCGGCACAAAGGCGTACAGGTATCGGCCGATGGTGCCGGTGATGACCACAACCGTCAGCGCCAGCAGCGCGTGCCCCCCTACCGTATCACGCGCCGAGAAACCAGCGTGTATCAACACACACAGAAAGCCGAACAGCCCGGTGAATATGTGGCTACCCATCCAAAATTGAAGCGTGCCGGGTAGCCAGCTACCCCACCGGCGCGAACGACGCACGAGATAGGCAAGGTTCCATATGAAAAGACCACAGGCAAGAACCGCGCACAACAAACCCACAGGCCCTACCGGACGCAGCAAATGGTGCAGTGAGGACGATGGGCGTACCGCCACGTCGAGCCCGTAGTAGTGGCGAAACCAAAACGCCCAACCCATCATGACCGCTGCGCCGACCATGACCATCGACAACGCGGCCAGCAACCCGGCCCCTTTATCAACCATCTCAGCAGGGGCTGGACGGTCTTTGGGATCAAACGAAACGCCCGCCTTTTCCAGCAAGGCAAACGGTGGGATGCCGCCGGCAAATACAAATATTTCATCGTTCGGCAGAACGGTCTCCGTGCTCTGATCGCCACGACCCACACGCAAGCGGACCTGATCCGGCTGGACCGCCAACACCTCACTTTCAAACAACGCGCGCAGCCGCCCTTCGTGCAGTGACTTTTGGATGCGTTTCTCGTTCTTGGCTTTGAGACGAAAGAAATTCTTTTTCCGATAAGACAGTGTCACTTCGTTGCCGGGCTGCTCCGATAGCCCGACAGCGGCTTCAATTGCGCTGTCGCCTCCACCCACAACCAAAATGCGCCTGCCCTGGTACGACTCCGCATCGATCAGGCTGTAGGCCACCTTGGGCAGGTCCTCACCGGATACACCCAGCTTGCGAGGCGTCCCTCTCCGCCCAAGCGCCAGACAAACATTTTGAGCACGGATAACCCCTTGGCTCGTATCGGCGAGGAAGACGCCGTGGTCATCCCGCTTCAAGTCCACCAACCGAACACCGGTGCGGATAGGAAGGTCGTTTGCCGATGCCGCGCTCTCCCAAATCTCGATCAGGTCTTCCTTCTGGTAGGTCAGGTGTGGCAGTTTCCCGTGCAGCGGCAGCACCACCGGCTGGGTCATGACCATCTTGCGACGGGGATAGGAAGCAACCGTGCCTCCGATTTTTTCCTCTTGCTCAATGGTCACAAAATTCAGTTCACGTTCTTTAGCACGCAGCGAGCAGGCCAAACCACCGGGGCCGGAGCCGACAATCAATAATTCAAAAGGCTCGTCGCTATCTGAAGCACCTTGGCCCGATGACGGACCATCGGAGGTATCGTTCCCGCGATCAGGCTCGTTCTTGGACTCCTGTATCTTCTTAACCACAACATCCGCCGCTGCGATGCCCTGAGTCACCGCGGTGCGAACCAGTGCGAACCCACCGAGTTCGCCCGCCAGGAACAGACCGGGCACGCCGACCACTTCCAGGTCTTCCGCCATGGCGGGAAGATCGCGGCGGTCACTTAAATCTCCAAGCGTCAGCGCGATCGCACCGGTTGGGCATGCGGTGGCACACAGCCCGTGACCGACACAACGGGCGCCGTGAACGATCACCGCTTGACCATGCAAAAGTGACAGAACCCCGTCTTCCGGACAGGCCTTGATACATGTGCCGCAGCCGATGCATTTTGCAAGGTCGATATCCGGGTGCTGCAACCTGGCCTTGTGGCTACCCCGCTCTTTGGCGTCCGCACGTTCGTGAATGTTGTGCGCGTATTCCCGCATCTCGCCTCGCCGACGCAACAACGCCAGGAGGGTCAACCCTAAAAGGAGAAACGGTGTAACCGCAAAAAACCAGTTCAATCTGAATAATCCCTACTGTTGTCAGGTTTGCCCCCCTCGCTCCAACAGTTCGGTGGGAAAAAGACTTAAGCGGATTGCTGCGGGTCGAAGACGCTCCAGTCGTGTGTTATCGGCGGTTATCCACCTGGCTTTTAGCAGGATGCTCCATTCTGTTATTCGGAATGTGGCCCGGTGGACCGCCCCATCTCGTTTGCCAATCTGCGACTGATTTCAACTCAGAACCCAACTAGCAAAAATCCCTTTACGACACCCGCCGCCGGATCAAAATACCGATCGCCGCCAGCAGCAAAAACTCGGCTGAACCCGGAGCTGGAACCACCGCAATGGTCCCCGTGTTCAGCAACAGCGAGGTATCAAAAAACAAACCACCACCCAAGTTTGGGGTTAATACCTGGTCGAAGCTGCCCGACAACGCACCGAAGTCGAACAGGTCAAACGTGTCGCCATACCCAGGAACAAACCCGTTGATCAGCATGACATCGAGCGTACCGCCAGCGATGAAGGTGCCCGCCACATTGATTTTGTCATGACCGCTACCGGGGGAGGTGCCGCCCAATTCCATCTCGAGCACACCCACGCTGCTCATCGCGGCATCACCAGCAATGTCAATCTCCGCTGGGCTGAAACCGGGTGAAAGCGTCCCATTAATCAGAATGTTTGCGAATGAACCGACACCCTTAACAAATCCGTTAAGCGTAATCGGTTCGGTCACAGAGTTGCCACCGATGAACCCGTTATTAATCAGGGGTTTGATCGGGTCATTGGGGATATTGGGATTGGGTAGAGGTGTATCGATGGTGCCGAAGCCGGTGATGTTCTTACCAAATTCGAGAACCAGACCATTAGCCGCCACGAGCGTGCCGGGACTGCCGACACCATCGCCTAGCGTGGTCAGAGAACCAAGCACAGCTTCGTTGGCGTCGTGAAGCGTCACGGTGTGATTATTAACGATCAACACACCGTCGCTTGTAAAGCCATCGAACGCACTCGCATCGCCCACCGCCAAATTCCCCGTCGCCCTGATCGTCGAGCCTAGAGCAGCAGCGACCTTGGCGTTGATCTGGCCCGAACCGGAAACGTTGTCCCCGACGCCAAGCGCCACACCATTGGCAGCCTGGATGGCGCCACCGCTGAGGGTCGTCAAGACACCGAGGTTTGCAAAGCCCGCGGCATTGAGCGTCACCGTATTGATACCCGCGTCGAGCGAACCATCATGATTGAACCCAAGAAAACTCGTGGCGTCGCCCAAGATCAGCGAGCCGGTGGCGGTAATCTTCGCAAAGTTGTCACCCGCAATGGCGCCGCTGACGGTCCCGAAACCCGACAGCGTGCTCACCGACAAGCCGTTGGGGGTATCGAGTTGACCACCGTTAAGCACAAGGGTACCCGTCCTAAAATTAGTGGCGCTCGCGGTGGTAATCGTGACAGGGTTCGCACCAGCGCCGATCGTGGTCGTACCCGTGACGTTAAGGCTGTGGGAACCCGAGACCGTAACGGACGCTCCATTGGATAGGGTCAGCGAAGCTGTCTCTACACCACCGCCGACACCTTGATAAACAGCCCCCGTGCCTTGAAGCGAAAGGGTTAACATCACGGTATTACCGCTGTTGACGGTCATGGACGCACCCGAATTAAACGTGGCGTTTTCCACGACCAGAGCAGGGGCATCGGTGACCACCAAGTCAACCAACAAAGAACTACTGTTTGAAGCCATCAAGTTGACCACGAAAAAATTGAAAGTATCCAGGACGTTAAGGCTGCTTCCCGCGCCGTTGACCGAAACGGTGTTAGCGGAAAAATCAGCGCCGTTCACCGTGACGGTACCGGTACTCACCGAGCCGACGACCAGGTTCTCGAAAGTCGCCGAGCTAAATAGGTCAAAGCTGTTGAGGGTGATCGAGCCGCCAAGATCGGTGGTCACGGTCGTGAAGCCAGCGTCGGGATTCCCCGTGTCGAGCGTCAGTTGATCAGCGGGGAACGGGCCACCTATCCCGGCGTTGGGGACCCAGTTCGTGATGTTGAACCAGTCGGCGGAAGCATTACCCTGCCAAGTCAGGTTAGCCGCCCGAGCACAGGGCACAGCCGAAAACAACACGACAAACGCCGCGACGACAACACAATTAAACCAACACTTCGCAGTCAACACGGATCATTCGCTCGCTTTCTCGCTCTCATACCAATTCCCACTTGAAACTCGTGCGTGTTTACGAACGTGGGATCAGATGTCACAAATATTTATGCCTATACAATGCGGTCAAAACACACACGGATGCGTATTACATACTTTGCCACTGAAGAGTCCGTTGCGAAACCAAAAAACGTCAACACTTCTAACTTAAGCCGTTACAAACCGGGCAAACGTTGAAATCCCCAAATTACCATTGGCGTCAAGCGGGGTGATCGTCACACCGGTATGGGATATCGCACCACGAGGCCACAAGTTCACGGTCAAGTTCGTCACGTTACCCATGATCGTATAGGTCGTCGATCGTCTGCGGCCGCTCCATCGCCAGTGGCGCGTGATGCGATAACCAGCAACCGGCGTAATGTTATCCGTCGGGGCGGTCCAGTTGACCGTGGCCAATCCAGCCCCGGAAGCCCTCACAGCGGTCAGGTTCGTAACCGGACCGGAGAAGAACACGCGGAGGGCGACCGAAACGTCCTTCGGACCAATGGCATTGGTGGCACGGAAAATAACGTTGGTGCTGTTGTATCCCGTGGTCACGTCGGCTGCACCGGGCGTCCAACTGGCGGTGTTGGTGATGGGATCAAACGTCAACCCCGCCGGTCCGCTCACCAGCGAGATCGTGCTGGGTAAAGCTGTATTAATGTCGGTTAACACAATCGTCATGGGTTGCCCCGCAACCACAGAACCCGGTCTGCTCGTTGAACCGTTGATGGTCCAGCGCAAGACCGGGAACGCGGGCCTAGGCGCAAATTTGGCGATCGGCGCGTGCAGCAAACCGACGTTACCACCCGCGGCTATCGGTGCATCAAGGGGTTGGATCGACAATGAATAACCACCAACATCGGTGCGCAAACCGGTCAGTACAAAGCTGGTGCCTGTGCCTACCGATTCGTACGACACACTATGCGAACGCCTGATACGACCACGACGGTACCTAGCGGTGGCGGTGATCTTGTACCCGGCAACCAGGTCTGCACCGGGGCCCGTGGGCGCGGTCCAGGTCACGGTGGGGTTCAGTTCCGCCAAGCCGGTGACCTGGATGTTGGAAACGGCCCCTGTGAAGTGGGAGTAAAAACCAAAGGTGACGTCGCCGGTACCCGCGCTGTTGGTCCCTCGCACGGTCACGGATTGCTGGCCGGCGTCCGCGGGTGTGGGCGTCCATGAAATCAACCCCGTAGTGGCATCAATCGTCATGCCAGTGGGCTTGGATACCAATTCATACGTGGTGGGCGTGTTACTTGAGTTATTGATCTGGACGTTAAACAGCGAGCCAGCCAACGCGTTTCGAATGCCGCCAGCACCCGTGATGAAACGAACAGACAACACCGGAACATCAGCAATCACATTGATCGGAACCACAATATCGGTGCTCACGACCACACCCTCGACCGTGTTCGTCGCGCGAAACGTAGCCGAAACGACACCTGCATCGGCTGCGACCGGCGTCCAAGAGACGACACCGCTTGCGGGATCAATCGTCATCGTGGCTGGACCAGAAACCACCGAAAACGCCGCAACGGGATTCGCTCTGCTGATGATCGTCAAGTTCACCGCGTTGTTGGCGATCACATCAACTTCACCATTCGCTGCCAAGGAACTCGACCGGATGCTTAATATCGGAGGCGATTCGGTATTGACCTCAAGCACGTTGGAGTTGACCGATTCATTACCTAGTGCGTCCACAGCCCGAACCACGTACTTGTTAAGTGTCAACGGTGTCAGACCCGTGACCGCTGTCGATGTGGCTGTGATGTTGCTCTGCTCCAAGACATAAAACGTCCTGGAGGGGCGGAAGCGTCGGCGAGGCGTCCGATGGACGCTGTACAAATTGTAGTGATCGACCACGCCGGTATTGTCGGTCGAAGCGACCCATGTCAGGTCAGCCGACGTGGTCCCCACGAACGTAGTCGCTAGGTTGGTTGGTGCTGTGGGCGCGATCGTGTCCACAAGGCCGGTAATCACAAAAGCCTGATCCGCGCTGCCCGCTCGGTTCGTTGCACGGACGGTCACGTCAATATCACCAAACTGGGTGACATTCGGCTGCCAGGTAATCAAGCCCGTAACAGAGTCAACCGTCATACCAGCGGGCGCCGTCACCAGCGAAAACGTCGACGCGGGACTGCCGCTCGCATCCACATCATACGTATAGACTTGGCTGTGACTTGCGGTGGTGACCGCAGCGGTCGTGATCACCGGAGCCGCATCGGCAAAAACCGTAAGCACGAAAGACTGATCGGTATTACCCGCCTGACTCGACGCACGAACGGTCACGCCATGATCGATCCCCGCCTGCGCGGTAGTCGGCGTCCAATTAATCAGACCCGTCGCGGGGTCGATCGTCATACCAGCGGGCGCGGCAAACAGAGAAAACGTGGGATTGGGATTGCCCACCGCATTCGCATCGTAGCTGTAGGGATCGCCCGGGGTGGCACCGGTAGGTGCGACACTCGTAAAGACAGGTGCCGTTTCAGGGATATTGAGCCGTTGGGTCTGATGGACCGCAGCCGTCGCGGTACCCGTCGCATCGAAGCCACCGAAGATATTGATCCGCCCTAGCGAATCATACACCGCCGCATGTGAGTAAATCGGCTCGGGCAGGGTCGTCTGCATGGACCACGTATCTGCAAGCGGATCGTAGACCTGCACCGCATCGGTAGCACCGGTCGACGACATACCCCCTAGCACATAAATAGACCCGCCGTTGTCGATCACCACCGCGCTGTCTCGTGTGGCGATGGGCATGGAAGCAATCATGCTCCACGTATCGGTCGTGACGTCATAGCTGTAGCTGGCGCCTTGAATACCTGAATCGTCGAGTGTGGTTGACCCACCAAATACAAAGATGTGCCCGCCGCCGCCGTCACCGACGGCGGACAAGCCGTGCGACCCTTGAGGCAACGACGCGATGGATGTCCATACATCGTTTGCCGGGTCGTACCGTTCAGCGGTAGCCCATATTTCCGCGTCTTCAAATACGCCGATCCCCCCGATCGCGTAGGGCCGACCTAGATGATCAACCGCGTACCCGAAGTCGTACCGGACATCAGCCATCTTCGCGACGTCTTGATTGTCCCCGAGGGCGTAGTCATAAGACGCCACCTCATCAATACCTTCAGAACCACCGGTACCGCCAAAGATAAAAATGCTGTTCCCCGAACGCGCCGCACCCAGGTCGTTGCGCTGAGTGTTGATGTTCGGTGACGATGTCCACGTTGCTGCGTTTTCCGCAAGCCGGGGCACTGCTGTCTGATTCGGCGCATCCCCGCCCAAAACGATCACCGCGTTGTCAGGCGCCACGACAGCCACCGCGTCTGTCCGAGCAGTAGGCAAATCCGGCCCCGGCGACCATACCAAGCCCGACAAAAGCACGCGGCTTTCGAGTGGTTCAAACAACGCCGGCGCGGTGTCTTGAGAAGTTGCCGCCACATCCCGCAAACGCTGGCGCTCGCGTGACCGCTTGCTTTTCTTAAATTGCTTGCGCTTCCGTCTGATGGTGAAGGTGGAAAACATGACGGGGTCTCCCTCAATTTAATCTTTTTCCGTTAGCCAACCGCTACGCTCTCTACCTCGGTTCTCACCCTTCATGCGCGACGCGACACCGGTAAATAACACCATGCATGCAAGGCGGAACAACCCGGCCAATCAGCATGACCGGCGTAATCCCCTCCTATGCAAGCAAAATCGGTGCCGACGAATCACCTATTCCGACCCCCTACCTCACCGCCAAGTATCTATGACGTAAAGAATTTACACACCAATAGATACAGGCCGAGCAGCCGTATCTTTTTTTAGGCGGGTAAGCATTTAGGTGTATGCAACGGCGAGGTGGTCGATTGGCGACCCGGCGTCTGGTCAACAATTAACCAGACCCATCCGGCAAGTGCAATCCCAGAGAGCGTATTTTGTTGCGAAGGGTGCCCCGAGTGATCCCAAGAATCCGCGCTGCCTGTGCTTGATTACCCTGCGTGTGTTCGAGAACACGCGACAGCAACTGTTTCTCCATGACAAGGGTGGCTTCTGCATAAAGACCCTCAGCATCCGTCTTGAGCCAATCTGTAATGATCTGTTGAAAGTCGAGCTTCTCAGGACGCAGACCCTTGCGTGAGTTCTGCTGAAATGGGTCGGGCAAAAACTCCGGGATCAAGACAGGCCCCGCAGCGTGAAGTAGCGCCTGCTTAATCACGCTCTGAAGTTCACGCACGTTGCCCGGCCAGGAATACCCCCGCAGCCTATCGAGCGTGTCCGGCGAGACCGTACGTACATCCCTGTCCATTTCACGACTAAAACGCTGTAAGAAATACTCCGTCAAAATGGACACATCTTCCCCACGCTCCCGCAGCGGCGGCAACTCGATCGTGACAACGCTCAACCGGTAATACAAATCGCGGCGCAGCGTATCGGTATCCAGCATTTCCTGTAAGTCACGGTTGGTAGCGGCAATCAATCGAACATCCGTTTGGATCGTTTGGCTACCCCCAACCCGCTCAAATTCATGCTCCTGGATCACCCGCAGAATCTTCGCTTGTGCCGCAGGTGTCATATCCCCAATCTCATCGAGAAATAACGTCCCGCCACGGCACTGCTCAAACTTTCCGATCCGCTGATTATCCGCCCCGGTAAACGCGCCCTGCTCGTGCCCAAACAGCTCGCTCTCCAGCAGTGAATCCGGGATAGCCGCACAGTTGATCGCGAAAAAAGGCGACGACGAACGCTTGCTGTGGCACCAGATCGCGCGGGCTACGAGTTCTTTGCCCGTACCGCTTTCTCCAAGAATAAACACCGGGATATCCTGCGGAGCAACTCGACCAATCTGCTTATACACTTCGTTCATCGCGGGACAGCGACCGACGAGGACATCAGCCTCTTCGTCTTCAACCCCAGGCCTCGCCAAAGCCGCCGGGATACGCATAAGCCGACTAATCTCAAAAGCGTTGGCCACCACCTCACGCAGATTCGAGAGGTCCAACGGCTTGAACAGGTAATCGATCGCCCCAAGTTTGATCGCCTCGATCGCCGTATCCGTCGTGCCGTGCCCTGTGATAAACACCACGGGAATCCGAGCGTCAATCTCCTTAATCCGTTGAAACGCTTCTAACCCCGAAAGATCGGGAAGCTGTACGTCGAGGATCACCACGTCAGGCCGACGCTCAGTGACCTGCTCGATACCCCGAGACGCGAAAGTCGCCGTCAACAGCGTCACCTCCGGCTCATGAAAGGCCCTACCAAAGGCGTGCAGGATCGAAGGCTCATCATCTACCACTAAAAGTACAGACATAAAATTACAATACTCACGTATTCAGCTAGTCAGTTTCTGTAGAAACGGGCAAGCATACCGTAAAGCAAGCCCCGCCCTCAGAAATATTCGCAGCCGACAAACTCCCTCCGTTCCCTTCGGCAATACGCTTGGAAATCACCAAGCCGATACCCACCCCCGTCTCCTTGGTCGTCACAAAGGGCTCGAATAACCGAGGCAAAACAGCCGCATCGATGCCCGATCCCGAGTCGATCACCTTTAGATCCAATTCCCCAGCAACTAAATAGCTTAGCCGGATTTCCAGTGTCCCACCCTTCGGCATGGCGTCGAGCGCATTCAGCACAAGATTCAGTAATAGCTGTTGGATTTTGTCGCGATCGGCGTTTACCGAGAATATTTTGCCAATATCACCCGTCTTGACACACACCACCGATTGCTGAAACGCGCGACCCTCGACTAAGAGAAAGACCTGATCGACCAACTCGGCCACATCGAAACGCCTGCGGATCGATTTCTCCGGACGAGCAAATTCAAGAAAAGCCTGCAAGGAACGCTCCATGCGACGGATCTCTTGCTCAATAATATTCAGATCGTCGTCGGGCACGCCGCGGGATATCAATTCTTCTTGATTGTTCTGCACAAGCAGCTTGATGGATGTAAGCGGATTCCGAAGCTCATGTGCCACGCCTGTAGCAAGCTGCGCCACAACCGCCATCTGCTCAGCACGAGCTATATCCCTTTCCCGCTGCTGGAGCTGAGCCCGTTTTTGCTCCGTCAGATCACGGGCAATCGCGGTGTACACCACCTGCTTGTCCCCTAGAGAAACCTCACTCATAGCCAACCGCATCGGGAATGTGCCCCCATCTTTACGAGACCCTTTCAACTCACAGCCGTCACTGTTTGCACTTTTCGAAATACTGACAATCTGATCGACGATATCTTTATCACTTCCCCCGTCCTCTGAATCCGCTAAGAGTATTCCGAAACGTTTACCGATTAATTCGTCTACCCCGTAGCCAAATATCCGCTCCGCCGCGACATTGAATGATTCAATCGTGCCTTTATCGTCGGTGGTAATAATCCCGTCAGCGGCAGACTCGACAATCGAAGCGGCCCTGGCACGCTCCGCGATCGCCAACCGACGTAAGGGCCCGATGATGACCCACCACAGCACCGGCGCGGTAATCAACGTGAGCAAGGTAGAATCTAAAAGTGCACGCCCAAACTCATTGGTCGTCGACGACAAAAGCAACGGCAAGATAAACATCACGCTCACTTCTGCCACAAACACGATCAGCAGCACCAGCCCCAATATCTTTCTCGGAGACAGCGCGGACGACGGAAAGCGAATAAGACAATTCATGTAATAATTATTCTTTCTTTGAGCACGACGACCACAACGTTGTCCGATGCAAATTTAACACGCTCTACGGATCAGATTAAATCAACAGAAACCGATCCGTCACGCCTCAAACAAAATCCCTTAACTCGAACGATGCCCTGCCCAGACAATAAGCCGTCAAGGGATTGTAGGTCGTGGGTCAGTTTGAATTCGAGCATCACCGCAACGAACCTCGACTGTGAAGCAACGAGCCTTTTCTCGGATTGGAATACGCACAAATTAATCTGAATGCGTATAAACTGCTCACCATGACCGATCCGAGCACCTCACCCGAAGAAAGCGGCCCCGGCGCGTGGCGCAAGAGCCTCCACGAGATCATCTTCGAAGCCGATACCCCAGCCGGCAAGTGCTTCGACGTGGCACTGCTCGTCGTGATCTTGTTAAGCATCCTGATCATCATGCTCGAAAGCGTCCAAGCCATCGACGCTGTTTATCACAACTACCTATTCGTAGCCGAATGGCTGTTCACGGTGTTGTTCTCAGCGGAATACACCCTGCGGCTGTTGTGCGTTCGCCGGCCCGGGCGGTACGCGCTGAGCTTCTTCGGCATCGTAGACCTATTGGCCATCCTGCCCACTTTTGTGAGCCTGGTACTGCCCGGTTCGCAGTCCTTATTGGTAATCCGTGGCTTTCGCCTGCTGCGTGTCTTCCGGGTTTTTAAGCTCGCGCGGTTTCTTTCCGAAGCCACCGTCCTGAGGCAAGCCGTTTGGGCCAGCAGGGCTAAGATCACAGTCTTCCTGGTCACCGTGCTGATCCTGGTAATTATCATGGGATCGGCCATGTACCTGATCGAAAGCGGAGCTGACAGCGGCTTCACTTCGATCCCCCAGAGCATGTACTGGGCCATCGTAACGATGACGACCGTGGGATACGGCGACATTGCGCCGGCGACGTCGCTGGGCAAGACTGTGGCCGCGATGATTATGATCCTCGGCTACACCATGATTATCGTCCCCACCGGGATCATCTCAGCGGAGATGGTCCAGACCAGCACCGCCACTAAACCCACCTCCACGCAGGTCTGCTCGAATTGCCTATCCGGCGACCACGACGCCGATGCCGTCTATTGCAAAGCCTGTGGCTATAGTCTTCACCGCAAAACCCGCTAGACGCTATTTCAAAACCCCTCTCCCCTTGAGAGAGGCCCGGCCAGGGGTGAAAGCCCCGCAAATCATGGGCACACGACCACCACCCCACCGATACCGCATGTAGCGTTTAACCCACCTATTAAGGCCCCATAACTGACCTTTGCCGCCCACCCGCTCAGACCGGCGAAGGGGGCCGCCCCGCCGTTCGATAAATCCTGAAGCTACCAACCGAAACGCATTAAAACACAGGCGTCGATGGCCCCATGCGCAGCACGCCAGTGCGGCAAAAAAACGTTCCCTGATTGAACGACCGGAGCAGGCGATGCAGCAACCACCCAAACCGACAAACGACCCGAACAACCTACCCAACGACGCCCAAGAGGACGCCTCCTCCAACGAAGCTTCTACCCCGGACGCGACGGACCGGCCACGCTTTGAGATTGAATCACTCGAGCAGCGCATCCTGCTCTCCGCCACCTGGGTCGACGCCGACACGGACGCCCCCATCAACGGCCCCACCGAAGGAGACGATGTCTTCATCGGCGACGAAGCAAACGACATCGCAAATGCACTAGGCGGCGACGATCAGCTATTCGGTCACGGCGGCGACGACCAACTATTTGGCGGCAACGGCGACGACCTGCTCCAGGGCGGTTCTGGAAACGATCTGCTCGATGGCGGCGCGGGGTTCGACACCGCTGACTACACCGACGCTTCCTCGTCAATCACAGCCGACCTCACCACAGGCATCGTCACCACCGGCTCAGGGCAAGATACACCCCAGAACAACGACGACGACTCACACGACAGCGACGATGATCACGACGACAGCAGCGACGACGACTCACACGACAGCGACGATGATCACGATGACAGCAGCGACGACGATTCGCACGACAACGACGATGATCACGACGACAGCAGCGACGACGACTCACACGACAGCGACGATGATCACGACGACAGCAACGACGACGACTCACACGACAGCGACGATGATCACGACGACAGCAGCGACGACGATTCGCACGACAACGACGACGACCACGACGGCTCGCACAACAGTGACGACGACCACGGCACCACCGGCTCTGATCAAGACACACTCCAAAACATCGAAGCCATCCGCGGCTCCGACTACGACGACACTTTTACCTTCGCTAATCCCGTCGACGGCGCCACCTACACCATCGACGGCCACGGCGGGCACAACACCATCGACCTAAGCAACTTCGACCTGGAAAACGCCTCGTTTGACGCCAGCGGCAAGATGACCATCAGCCTCGACAGCGGTGGGTCGTTTACCATTGATTATGGCAATATAAACACCATTCAATTCGGTGACGAGACAGCCACCGTCCTCGACGGCGACCACGCCCAGTCAGATTTCAGCGGGTCGGGCGTCTATATCGAGGGCGACCAAGCCTTCCGAATCGGCGCCGACGGCAGCGGAACTTTCGACTGGTCCTACGACGCCGACACCGACACACTCTCAGTCTCCGACTCCGACAACACCGATAATTCAACCACACTCACGATTACCGACCTCAACGGCAACGACCTAAACGTCGCCAACATCACGATCGACTCCGACCTCGGCGCACTCAACAGCAGCGTCGACATCGACACGATCAACATTGCCAACAACCGCAACATCGCCAACATCACCATCGGCGACGGCACCGGCTCCGTCGGCACACTCGACTACGCATACAACATCGACTCAAACGCCACCATCAACGCCAACGTCAACACCGTCCGCGTCGGCAATAATCTCCAAGGCGGCGCCACACTCCAATTCAACGGCGACGTCGGCGATATCGACCTCGTCTGCTACCAGATCGGTGATATCGACGTCGCTGGAAATCTATCGAGCTACCAAGCAGGCGGAATCACCGGAAACGTCACCATCACCGGCGACGCGGGTGACATCACCGTCGACACACCCGGCAGCGTCGACGACCTGCGGGGCGACCTCACCGTAGGCGGACACCTCGACTCGCTGACCGTCGGGGACGACATCACCGGAAACATCAACATCGGCGGCGGCATCGGTGACATCACCGCACACGGTGACATCCGTGGACCAGGCCAAATCACCATCACCGGCAACGCCGGCACCATATCAGCAGACGGCAAAATTACTTCCGACATCACCGTCCAGGGCGACCTTGGCACTCTCACCTCCGACACCCAGATCGACGCCACCATTCATGTCACCGGCGACCTCGACACGATTACGGTTACCGACGCGCCCGGCGTCAACGACGACCTGCGAGGCTCACTGACCGTCGGAGGCAACGTCAACGCAATCAACATCGCCGACGACATCGAAGCGGCGATCAACATCACCGGCGACGTCGGCTCAATCACAGCAGGTGACGACTTTAAAAACGCAGGCGACATCATCATCGGCGGCAGCGTCGGAACCATTTCCGCTGGCGACCGCATCACCAAAGACATCACCATCGCAGGCGACCTCGACACGTTTTCCGCCGGCACCGAGTTCACAGGCACACTCACAGCCAACACCGTCATCGGCCATTTCGAGCTTACCGATGGCCAACGAACTTACTCAAACGACTTCCCCAAAGACACGCTCGTCACCTACGACGGACAAACCAAGATCATCACGATCGACACCATCCCCTGTCCGCCGCTGGCACACAACGACGCGTTCACCACCGACGAGGACACGCCCATCACCACTGGCAACGTCCTGGCAAACGATATCGCCAATAACTCTAATCTCGTCGTCAACGGCGGATTTGAGAACAATCTAATCCCTTCGGGTAGCTGGGACGTATTCTCCCAAGGCGTCGCCGGGTGGAACACATCGTTCGGCCCCGGTGTCGAGTTGCAGGACAACGTCGCAGGCTCTCCCGTCCAGGGGAATCAGTACGTCGAACTCGACAGCCACGCCCCAGATCGCTCCGCAGCCAACAGTGGCATGTACCAGGACCTACAGACCCAGGACGGTGAAACATACACGCTCAAATTCGCCTATTCGCCCCGCCCCGGCATCGAAGCGTCAGACAACACGATCGAGGTCTGGTGGGACGGCCAACTACTCGACACCATCAGCCAAGACGGCACCGGCCTCAGCGACACCGACTGGCAATACCGCACCTATGAAGTCACCGGCGCAGCCGACTCGACCAAGCTCGAGTTCCGCGCCGCAGGCGAAGGCACCACTTACGGCGGCTACCTCGACGACGTGAGCGTCGTAGGCAATAACATCCTATCCATCTCCGACTTCACCCAGCCCGCGCACGGCTTGGTCGCCTACAACAACGACGGCACGTTCACCTACACTCCCGATCCCGACTACAACGGCTCAGATTCGTTCACATACACCGTCACCGATTCCCAAGGCCTGACCTCAACCGCCACCGTCGACCTCGCTGTTAACGCCGTCAACGACGCCCCAACAGCCGCCAACGACGCCGTCGCCACCGACGAGGACACGCCCGTTACCACACACAACGTACTGACCAACGACGCCGACCCCGACGGCGATACCCTGACCGTCTCCGACTTCACCCAGCCCGCACACGGCTCCGTCGCCTACAACAACGACGGCACGTTCACCTACACTCCCGATCCCGACTACAACGGCTCAGATTCGTTCACATACACCGTCACCGATTCCCAAGGCCTGACCTCAACCGCC
>JAJRXX010000076.1 GCA_024276075.1 Planctomycetota bacterium | reverse complement strand
CTACCAACGCGGGGGCAGGATAGGCATAACTCACATCATTTACGACGTGCTAGAAATAGTCGCAATGCGCAGCACTCATTTTGCGGGTTCGCTGGGCCTGGCGATCTGGTGTACCTGGCGTAATTAATCCCCATTGGCCGGGTGGCACGGTTTGCTTGCAAGCTGTGAAATATAGATGTCTGTTACACCTACGACCCAATCAAGATGGAGAATATTGATGTCGTTTCTCTAGTGCGTACCATGGCAAAAGCACCAGTTATCGACTTGGTTTGGTCGTTGGTTGCGTAGCTGCGGGTGGCTTATTGGCTGGCGAATTCGCGATGCCAATCACACCGTATGCGATGCGTGCGCCTGCGTTGCCGGTGGGCTGACCCCCGTCGTCGGCTTTGGCGTGGACGATGACACCGCGTCCCAGGATAGGGTTCCTGTGGCCCACGAGTGATATGTTGTCAACAATCGTCTCGTAATGGGCGTTGCCGTCACCGTCAGCCTGTAAGTTGCCCAGATCGCCCGCATGGCGCGTGTCGGAATCGGGTAGCGCGTGGGGGTGCCCTTCAGGGTTGTAGTGTCCGCCGGCGCTCTTGCCGTTGGATAAAGTGCAATCGCCATACTGATGGACGTGAATGGCGTGAGTGGAGTTCGGCTCCAGGCCGCGAACGTCGGCGGTGATTTTAATGTGCGGACCGACCTGTAAGAAGCGGACGACGCCAGTGGCGGTATTACCCTGCGTGGCGTGTAGGACGGCGACGGCTTCGTGGATACTGCTCCATGAGTGCGTAAGCATATTGTGATGAATGTCCTTCATCATTTTTTTCTTTATGCACATTTGGCACATCATCTTTTGCATCATCTCTTTATTCATGCCCCTCTCGCCCATCTTTTCGCACATGGGGCATTTCTTGGGCGCCCCGTCGGAGTTACCCATGCCGCGCGGGCCGCAGCCCGCAAGAGCGGGGGTTGCCGACGTCGTGCCAAATACCGTTGCCGCGATAATGATCAATCCAATAGATAGAAAACGTGTCATGGCTTGCTCCTATTTAATTCGTGGCTTTGGACAATCTTTTGACTGCCGGAGTGTACCGTCTAAAGGGCTTAAATATTCCAAAATCATGGTGCCGGGGCGGGTAGCGGTGTCAAGGCAGATGATACTACCCGACGCTGTGGAAGCACCTTGAAAGTAATATGCTAGCAGGTCGGGCGGCTAATGTCGTGAGGTTTAGGCGGGCGAGCTGCGTTGAGGGGCGGGGTACGGGGGAGCGACTCAATCCTCCTCCTCCTCCTCCTCTTCGTGTTCTTCGTCTTCCTCTTCTTCTAGTTCGCCATCCGTTTCATCGACGTATTCGTACTCTTCTTCGTCTTCGATTTCTTCTTCAGGCTCAACGATGGTCTGCGTGGCGTCGGCCTCGGCTTGAGCTTTGATCGCGTCCCATTCCTCGAGTGTCATGTTGACCTCGCGTGCCTGCGAGCCTTTGTACTCGCCGATGATGCCCGCCGCTGCGATCTGCTCGATCAGGCGCGATGCGCGGGAGTAACCCACTGTCAAGCGTCGTTGCAGCAGCGAGACGGAGCCACGCTGAGATTCGAGGACGACGCGCACCGCGTCGTCAAACAGCGGGTCGCGGTCTGTGTCTTCGTCGAGGTTGCTGCCAGCGGATCGGATCTGCATGAGCTGAGGTTCGAAACTCTGCTTCGAAACGGTTTTGAGGAATTTAACAACGCGCCTGATCTCCACGTCGTCGACGAGTGTGCCCTGTGCGCGGGTGAGCTTGCTCGTGCGTGGGCTTAGGAAGAGCATGTCACCTTGCCCCAAAAGCAGCTCGGCGCCCTTCTGGTCGAGCACGATGCGCGAGTCCATACCCGAGGCCACCTTAAACGACACGCGACACGGCATGTTCGACTTGATCAGCCCGGTGACGACGTTCGCTTGTGGGCGTTGCGTCGCCAGGATCAGGTGGATGCCCACCGCCCGTGCTTTCTGCGCGATGCGCACGATGAAGCCCTCGACTTCCTTGTTCGTGATCATCAGGTCGGCTAGCTCGTCGATGACGAAGACCAGGTACGGCAGCTTCTTGGGGATGCGTGCCTCCTCGGCTTCGTTGGCGGGCTCGAACCGTTCCTTGAGGTCTTCCCATTTAAGGTTGTTGTACCCGTCGATGTCGCGCACACCCGCTTCGGCGAGCAGCTCGTAGCGCTCGTCCATCTTCGTGGTCGCCCACTCGAGGATCGCGGTCGCTCGGCCCATCTCGGTGACGACCGGACACATCAGGTGCGGGATGTCCTTAAACATGCTCAGCTCGACCATCTTCGGGTCGACCAGCACGAGCTTGAGTTCGTCGGGACGTTTGGCGAACAGGAACGACATGATGATGCTGTTGATGCAGACCGACTTCCCCGACCCGGTGGTGCCGGCGATGAGCATGTGCGGCATCGTGGCGAGGTCGGCGATCTGCGGATTACCCGAAGCGTCTTTGCCCAAGAACATCGGCAGCTTCATGCGGTGTATGGCATCGGGCTTGGCGGTCATCAGTTCGTTGAGCCGGACACGTTCCTTTTTCAGGTTCGGCACCTCGATGCCGACGGTGTCCTTGCCAGCCATGTTGGGCACGATGCGGATGTTTTGTGCCTTGAGTGCGCGGGCCAAGTCCGAGGACACGACCGATAGCCGTGAGACTTTGGTACCCGGTGCCAAGCGGACTTCGTAGAGCGTGATCACCGGCCCGGAGTCAATGCCCACCACCTCGCCGTCGATGCGGTACTGCTGCATGGCGCTTTCAAGCCCGACAGCCTGGTCGCGGACGATCAGTTCCATCTCCTCGGTGAAGTTCGACTCGGGTGGTTCCAACAGATCGAGGCTCGGGAAGCGGTACCCCGATAGGTCGATCTCGCGTGCAGCACCAAGTGTTCCGGTTGCGGGCTTGGGTGCAAAATTAATCGGTAACTGCTTGATCTTGGCACGCAGCGCTTCGGGGTCAAATGCCCTGCGAGAGGCTACATATGCACCCGGCGCGTCGGCACCAGGGGCGCCGTCGTCTTCGATATCGTCGTCGAGTTCAGCTTCGACGGTGTCGTCGTCTTCCTCAATATCTTCCTCGTATTCGTCTTCTTCAATTGCCGTGTGTCGGCCGCGCGTGCTACGAGGCAGGTCGATGTCGCCGGTGTCTTGGTCGAAGTCATCGAGGTCGTGTGGCCGGGGCCGTATGGTGGTGCGCGCGGACGCTGCTTTGTGCCAGACGACGCTGACCATCGCGGTCGCCAGTGCCGGTAGCCGTCCGACCAACACGGGACGCGGGATACGTAAATTCATAACCGCGTGGCAGATTCGTGCGATAGCGTTGGGCACAGCCATGACCACCCGATCCGCTAGCAGGATAGCGCCGACCCAGAACGCGACGATGAGGATGATCGAGGACCCCAGCAACCCAAAGCGAGCGGTCAGTTGGTGGTTGATGAAGATAGCCACCAGTCCGCCCACACCTTCGGGACGCTCCGCAGCCGACTCAAACAGCCGAGGCACCCCCAGACCGACCATCGCGCTGGTGGTCAGTGTCATGATGACCAGACCGATCACGCGCAGGACGGGTTGGGTAACTTTTTTAGCTGCGGCTTTAGCGACGAGGAAGATTAGCCAACCGGTCATGGCGACCCAGATGCCAGGCCCAGCCATGAGGTAGAGCTTGTGTGCGATCAGTGCGCCGATGGGCCCGACCCAGTTGAGTGTCTTGAGGTTGTGCGGTGCCACAGCGTGCCCGGGCCAGTCCGCGGGGTCGTAGCTAGCGAGCGAAGCGGTGGCCAGCAGCCAGCCCCCCGCCAGCAGCGCCCACGCCAGGTAGCGCAGCAGCGTGAGGTGGTCCATACCCGGTGATCTAGAGCGTCGGTACTTTCTCTTAGCCATATACTGCTCGTGTTCGATGCTTCGTAAACGAAGGTTTCAGCTTGTCCCTCGGCACGCATGGACACCGCCGAGGTCGGGCACGACAATCGCGCCTGCAATTTGAAAAGATCGGCATAGACACACGTCTAGCCGTAAAAGATATATCCAGCACCAACAGCCGATTAACGAATAAATGTAGTGATTGACGTTTGTTAGAGAATGACCGAAGCCTTTCGGGTCACGCTCGTGAGGCCATTAGGCTGCAGTATTTGGCACAGGGGGCACGCGATGCGTTTTATTGTGTCTGCTCACTGCCCGGTGTGGCCGAATCCGCCTTCGCCGCGTGCGGTGTCCGGCAGTTCGTCCACTTCGACCCAGCGCGTGCGGGGGACAGGTTTTATGAACATTTGGGCGATACGCATCCTGCGGGTGACGATGAACGGCCGAGCGCTCTTGTTGATCAGCGGGACGTAGACCTGTCCGCGGTAGTCGGGGTCGATGGTGCCCGGCGTGTTGGGCATGGACAGGCCGTGCTTGGCGGCTAGGCCCGAACGGGGCCGAATCTGTGCCTCGTAGCCGATGGGTATGGCAATGGCGAACCCGCACGGGACCATGGCGATCTGGCCCGGCTCGACGACGATCGGGTCGTCCGCGGGTGCCGCGGCGTGTAGGTCCATACCCGCGGCATGCTCGGTCTGGTAGCTGGGCAGGGGCAGGTCGTCGTGTCCAGGCAGCCGCCGGATCCGCACGTCGACGGTGACAATGGCAGTTTCGGCGGTTTCGGTGGTGGGGGGCATGGCCGTCATTATATATATTGCGATTATTTCTTGCGCGTCGGAGGTGGCATAGGTGACTGTAGGCACAACTACCGTGTTCGAAGGTCACACGCAAGTGTTAACCTTGATTGGGATTATACCGGTGATAGCGGTGTTGTGGCAGCGGGGCCGACTGGTGTTCGTGGTGGTGGTGGGGGATCGTTGTGGACTATCGGGGTGGATGGCCGATATAGAGCGGGTATGGGGGCTAGCCTAGGGAGACCAAACAATGACGATCAGGAAAACGGTGGTGCTGCTGGCTACGGTGGCCCTGTGCCTGGCAACCCTGGTGGGCTGCAACACGGTCAAGGGAATCGGCCAGGATATCCAGTCCGGCGCACAGGCGGTGCAGAACACGATCGACTACGAACTCGAGCAGAGCCAGCAGTGGTGAAGCCGGGTGTGATGGATGATCAATGGGCTTATGAGGCTGCCAACTCGATTGTTTGCAATATCGTTGTTTTTAGCCTTGACTTAAGGACGCCCCTTGTGTTATGAGCGAAGCTGTTCTCCTGCCGGGCGGTTTTCAGTGAATGGTTGACGATGGCGTCGTCGCTCCAAATTTTGATCGCGTGACCCTTGACAAATTTACTGGCCCACTTCTTGACGTCATTGAACACAAGGTAGTTGCGCTCGAGCTGTTTCATGCTCTTCTTAGACCCGTCGTACGATACCACGGCGAGGAACCCGTAGTAGCTGCCGGTCAGAGGCATGGTCAGGAAATAGGAAGAAAGAATCGGCATATCCTTGATCGTTTCGAGGAACCATTTTTGGAATTTGGCGGGTTTGCGGTGAAGCCCGGTCCTGAGCAGTTCGCGTGCTTTAGTAAAGACTTCGGTGAGCTTGTGCGTCTCCTTGAACCGGTGAACCAAGTCCTTGAAAAAGGAAAAGGCGCTGGTAAGAACCCCGACGAACGTCGCGACCACCGGGTTGAGCGCAGCAACGCCCATCATGGCCCCCGCTTTGACCGCATCTCTGAAACTACCCCAACCGCTGTCTTTGATCTGCTTGCGCACACCTTCGATGATGGTCTTCGGGTGGCCGCTCTTGATCTCATCGGAGAACTTGCGCGTCGAGTAATAGGATTTGCCCGCTTTGTAGGCACCCTTCAACCCTTTGCCAATATTGTATACACCCGTGATGTTGGCCAGGATGCCCCCGAATATGGCTTTGATCATTTGAGGCAGACCATTGATGATGCCCTGCGCCCACGGACCACCCCCCAACTTCTTGATCAGCCACGTGACGAAATCCTTAATCTTTTTAATGACCGTTTTCATCGCTTTCCCGTAAGTCGACGACTGGCTTTTTCCACTCGACCAGGTTTTCGCGGCCGATTGATTCCCTTTGAGCAACTCCGCCGCCGTGCGTCCCCCCGCTTCAAAGCTCGATCCAGTGCTGGCAACGCTATTAATCAAAGCGGGCGTGTTGGATGGAGACATCGACGTTTTGCAGTGCGACAGGACGTACAAAATCCCCTTGCGTTCGTTGGTGCCGAACGGGTCGCGCCTGCCTTCCAATACCTCTTTTAACTCGTCTACGACCTTATCCATCTTCGCTTTGTGTGCTTTGCGTGCCATTTTTTGGCTCCTAAATATGAACAGGAACGGGTTGTGTTGCCGCTCTACGGCTCTACAGCGATCTGTGGTGAGAATCGTGCATCGACAAAGCTTTGGAAGCCTTCAAATTAACAAACGCCTTTGCGTAGAATGAATAGGAGGCTTGGACGAGTTATTGCTGTATATAGCTATCGGCTAATAAGATATGCTTATGTATACCACGGGATAAAGACAAGTCAAATTTTCCAATTACCCGCTAGCAATTGGTCGATGGCGTGCGCCACCCCGTCCTGGTCGCAGCTAAGAGTGATATGGTCAGCGGCGTCTTTGACGGGTTGGCTGGCGTTTGTCATGGCGATGCCGCAGCCGGCGGAGCGGATCATCGCCAGGTCGTTGACCTGATCCCCAATGGCGGCAATCTGGTCGGCAGGCGTGCTCGTTTGGTGGGCGACCCATTGCAAGCCGCGCCACTTGTCGACGCCCGAGGCGAACACCTCCAGCACGTAAATGCTCTGCGTGGGGTCGGGCAGGTTCACCGCTGGGAAGCTATGGGTGCTGATGCGTGTCGAAAACGCCTGTTCTAATTGCTCGCAGATCGTCGGGACGCGAGCGCCGTCGGCGACGATACCGACGCGCAGCGTGTGGTGCAGATCATCAGCGGTCAGGTCCTGTTGGAAGTGGACGGTGGCGCCGGTGGACTCGAACCACCACTGGGTGTTGGCGGTCAGCGAGCCTCGCCCCGTGACGAGGTAGTCGTGACCAACCTGCTGCGACTCTCGGCAGACGAGCACTGCTTCGGGCAGGTGTTCGAGGAACCGGACCAGTTCCAATGTCAGGTGTGGCTCGATCAACGCGATGTCCAGCGAACGGCCGGTGGTGGTTTCGCTGACAACGGCACCTGTGACGAACACGCCGTGCCCGTCGATCGGCAGTTGCCGTAGCGCCGCCCGCGACTCGCGCCACGCGCGCCCCGTGCAGGGCACAACCATGGTGCCGGCGGCTTGGGCGCGTACGATAGCATTGAGATTAGCCTTGCTGACGCGCCCCTGGTGGTCGAGCAGTGTGCCGTCCAGATCGATTGCGATGATGCGGTAGTGCATAACACCACAGCATACCTCGGGGCCACGATGCGGGTGGCGGCGGAAGGTTAATTGGGGTTATTAAAGCAGCGGAGACAACAGCGCCGCAGCGGCGTCAAGATATCGTTGGGGTTGCGGTCGGCGTCGCCACAGGTCGGCATCGATCGGGGTGGACTCGGCGAGGTATCGCATCTGCGCGAAACGCACCTCGCGTGTGACCTGTTGGCCGTAGAGAAGGATGTTCAACTCAAAGTTGAGGTAGAAGGACCGGACGTCCAAATTGCTTGACCCTAGTAGTGCAAAGGCGTCGTCGACGGTGATGGTCTTGGCGTGCAGCAGACCCGGTGCGTATCGATAAATACGCACGCCGGCATCAAGCAGCGGCTCGAAATAATAACGGCCTGCAGCGGAGACCAGGAAATGGTCGCTGCGCAACGGCACGACGATGGTTACCTCGACACCTCGATCAGCGGCCATAGCCAGCGCCAGTATGGTCGCCTCATCGGGGATCAGATACGGGCTGGTGATGATGATCTTGCGTTGTGCTGCGTTGATCGCTGCGAGGATGACGCGCAGGAGCGTGACGGACTCCTGTGTAGGTCCGGTGGGCACCGCTTGGGCGGGCGTGGTGCCGGTGGGATCGAGAGAGGGGAATATGTCGGGGCCCTCGATGGTGATGTCCGTTTCGTAAGCCCAGTCTTCGAGGAAGACCTCTTGTAACTGGCCGACGATCGGTCCCGTGAATCGGCCGGTCAGATCGATCCATTGACCCGCGCGGCGGTGGCCGTAGTCCGGGTTGACGATGTTTTGACTGCCGGCGTAGGCGGTGTGCCCATCGATCACAGCCAGCTTGCGGTGGTTGCGCAGGTCCAGCCTTGCCAACCCTCTGCGTAGCGGAGACGCGGGCAGCATGCGTCGCACGTCGACGCCGTGGTGTCGCATCCGTTTGACCAAGCGACGGTTTCGAAAGCCAAATAAATGATGTGAACCCACTGCATCGGCTAGCAGGCGACATCGCACACCCCGCCCGGCGGCGGCGATCAACGATTCGGCGACGCGGTGACCCATCTCGTCTGGTCGATAGATGTAATACAGGAGATGGACGTGGTGTTGGGCAGCGTCGATGTCGGCGACGAGTTGATCGATGGTTTGCTCGGTGTCGCCCAGCAGTTCGACGCGGTTGTCAGCGAGAATGGGCATGCCGGTGATATGCTCCGCTTGGCGGATGACCGGTTGCAGCGCGGGGTCGATCTTCGGTGAGACAGCGTGGTCGTGCAGATACGCCAACCGCTGATCGGTGCGCATGGACATGACGACGGCTTTGTGTATTCGGCTGCGGATACGGCCCAGACGGTTCTCACCGATCAGCAGGTAGGCGATCAGTCCCAGTTCGGGCAGGATGAAAACCAAGCTCAACCACGCCAGTGCGGTAGCGGTCGCAAAGCGCCTGCGGAGGATGACCATCACCATGGTCACGCGAATGGTCCAGGTGAATAAGCCGTAGATAAACAGCCATGACCACGTCATGCATCGCGCCTCATATAAACGCCGCAGTGCTGCCGTTGGGGGCCAGGATGGCTGGGGCCGTAGCCTGTGTGTGGCGTTACAAAGAATTGTATACCAACACCGCGACCCATCTTACATGCTAATCGTAGCGGAATTGAAACCGTTCAGGCTTTGGTAAAGCATAGCCACGAGATGATCGGCGACGATCGAGAGGTTGACGTTCGTAGCCAACTCACGCTCCGTGGCGCTCAGTGCGTCGACGGCACCGAGCCAGGGTTCGAGCAGGGCTTGGGAAGCGTCGGGGTCAGCGGGGATGCACTGTGAAGCGATCTGGGCGATCCGTGATCGAGCGTGTGCCGCGATGACACCTGCCATGAGCGCCGAGGCCAAGCGGTTGGCGGCTTCCTTGGAACTGCCGTCGTGGTCCTTAACCCAGCGCTTGGCGAAGTCGTCGATAAACTGTGCGATCTGCTGACCCAGTTGCGCGGGAAATGCGCCCTCGGTCATCTGCTCTAGCGCGGGCAGCACTGCCTGCGCCCAAACAAAGAGGTCGTAATCAATCGCGAGTCTCACGCGACCCGGACAGCCCAACGCAAACCGTATTAACCAGTCGCGGTGATCGGAGTCGAGCTGATCGGGTTGGTCGTCGAGCCACTGTGCGACGAGTTGATCAGACAACGGGACGAATGCAATCCGCTGGCATCGGCTGCGTATGGTGGTCAGAAGTCGGTCTTCGCTGTCGGTGACGAGAATGATGTAGGTGCGTGGCGGGGGTTCTTCGAGTGTCTTGAGTAGAAGGTTCTGTCCGGTGGGGTTGAGCAGATGCGCTTCGTCGATGATGAAGACCTTGGCCTGTCCCAGTTGGGCCGAGCGGGCGACCGGCTCGATCAAGGCGCTGCGCAAGACCTCAACGGGTATCGACATGAGTTTGCGATTGCGGATGGAGGCGTTGTCGCTGAAACGGGCCAGCTCCTTGGTTACGACATGGAAGTCGGGGTGGGCTACAGCGGTAGGGCCACTGTCGGTTGTTTTTGTCGATGATGATTTAGACGCGTCGCCATGTCCTAACAGCTTGCAGGAATCACAACGGCCGCAGGCGGTGATGTGACCCGACGGATCGGTGCTCGGCTGGTGGCACAGCAAGACGGCCCCGAAGGCGCGGGCGGTGGTGAACTTTCCCACACCGGCGGGGCCATGAAAAATATAGGCGTGGTGGAGCCGATCTGTACGCAGCGTGGTCTGGAGGATACCGACGGCGCGTGTTTGGCCCAGGATATGATGCATAGGGGTATGGTATCACGCGATACGGTGAAGCCAGGCTCTGCAGGGCAGTACTTTGCCCGAGATCACGGCGGCGTAGCTATGACAACAGCTTATGGTCGGGAGCTGGGTTGTGCGAAGAAAAAGGCGACGACTTGTGTGAATCGTCGCTCGGAGGGAAAAGAGAGACGCTTAGAGTTGAATCAAATAGATCGGTAGTCCGTCGATGGGAAACGATGCGGACATATCGTCTTATACGCATTGCGTATATTTTTAGCGCGTCGTAAGTGATGCTAAGTTATTGTCTGTTGGGCTCCGCGTTCGCAGATATCGCGCTCATATTAATCTCGAGTTGGTCTTAGCCGTTGTCGTGTAGCAGCGTCATGGCTTCTTCGGTGGCTTGAGGCAGGTTCTCGATTGCGTTGTCGATGTCCTGTTGACTTAAGCCCAGCTCTGAAAGGACTTCGGAATTAATTTCCTGCGTCTCAACACTGCCGGCGTATCCGAGTTCCAGCTTGGCGGACAGGATGTCGGCGACATGGACTAGGCATGTGAGCCTGCGGTTTTGCGGGCCCAACTCAAGCGGTCTGTGATGGAAGCCGGTCACGTTTGAGAAGTTCACGGGGAATTTCCATAACCGGCAAAGCTCGGCACCGAACTGTTCGTGGTTGGCACCGATGATTTCACTTTCAATCTCACGCAGCGAGGCGTCGGGTTGTTGCTGTTTTTTCTCGACGACCTTTATGAACTGGCCTCGACGCGCCTGGATTTCGACCATGATGCCGATGTCGTGGATCAGCCCCGCGAGGAAGGCTTCGTCCGGGAGGCTTAGCCCGGCTTTGGGCGCGAGCATGCGTGTGCAAGCTGCCACAGCGATCGAGTGTTCCCAGAGTTCGCGGGCGTCGAATTCAGGACAGATCTGACCGCCGCGGAAGAGCTTGGTGAGGCTGGCGGCGACGGCGATGTTCTTCACAGCGTTCAGACCCAGCAAGACGATGGCGCGGTTGGTCGAGCCGATCTGGCCGGGCAACCCGTAGAAGGCGCTGTTGACCACTTTGAGGATACGCGCGCCCAGCGCGGGGTCGTTGCTGATGATGTTGTTCAGGTCCTGGGCTGTGGAGTCGGGGTCCTCAACGAGTTGGATAATCTTGAGCGTGACTTCCGGCAGCGTTGCGATATGGCTGATTTCACGGGTGACTTTTTTGATCAGCGCGCTGTTGTCGCCATCAGGCGGCGTGGTGTGCGCGGCAGCGGCGGCTTGACTCATTTTGGGAACCCTCCTGGGAAGACAGTATATGATCGCAAACGCTTTCCCGGAATAGAGTATCGGTTGGCATATACCGTCACTTAACAGGGGGTAGCGGTGATTGGGGGTTGTCACAGCCGGTTGGGAGGCCTAGGGTAAAGAGATATGCAAACGTGGCGCGTCTATATCCGTAAGCACCCGTCGTTTGGCCCTTGGTACGCCCGCGTCGAGCGTCGCCCGGGCTGGGTTGCCGGCATTGCGATGGCCGCTGCGGCGGTAGTGATTTTGGTGCCGTTGCTCTTGCTGACGGTTGCGGCGATATTTGTAGGGGTTGTCGTGTTTGTAACGCTTGGCGCGATTGTATGGGCTGTAGCGTTGGTGCGGTCTCTTATCGCACAGGTGACGCTTGGCACACGCGGGCGCGGCGATGGTCGGCAAAACGTACGCGTAATCCGGCGGTAGACCTTTAGCGTTTCTGGCGGGGGCGGCGTGTGAGCAGGATGCCGTCTAGCGAAATTGCGTGCGGTAAAAAAGATTCAAAGGCAGGTCAACAATCGACCCTACGCGTCGGGCACGCTCCGATTAGCCATAGGCATCTAGTATGTAATACCAATACGAATAGAGGTTGGTACGTCACACGATATCATCACTGTGTTTCAAGAGCTTGATAGGGATCGCATTATTTAAGAGGTGTTGATATGAAGCTTTCAGTCTTATCCGTTGCGCTGACGTTCGCAATCATGTGGGGAGGTGTGGTTCTGATGTGTGGGATTGCTAACGCCATCTGGCCATCTTACGGTGTCGCGTTCCTGGATTTGCTTGCATCGATCTATCCTGGATATCACGTTGGCCAGGGCTTTGGGAGTGTCGTATTCGGTACCGGTTATGCAGTTCTCGATGGTGCGGTAGGCGGTTTGGTATTTGCGTGGCTCTACAATCGTTTCGCGGCTTGTGGACATTGTTGCGAAAGGTAGCAGACACCTAAACGGCAATGTGGCGGCCCTACGTGGAGTTATCCGTTGGATTTGCGATGTGGGCGGTAGTGCCCAAAGCGAGCAGCCGATTGAGTTGCCGTTGGCCGATGCGCACGGTGAAGGTGATTTTGTCCGTGTCGTAGCTGCGGTCTAGGACGTCGGTACGAGTCTCGATGAACTGTATAACCTTGCCGTCGTGCAGGTCGGCGGTGAGCGTGACGGTCCGTGATCGGCCTCGCATGGCTTGTCGAACGCGGTCGGCAAGGTGGTCGGTGCCTTGGCCGGTCTTGGCGCTGAGGGGCAGCGCGTCGGGGTGGCGGGTGGTGAACGGCAGGAGGGTGGCGTTGTGCTCGAGCAGGTCGGTCTTATTGAGCAATAAAAAACGCTGCTGATCGGTGGCGCCGATATCGTCCAGGACAGCGGTAACGGTTTGTAGCTGCTGTGGGGCACGCGGGTGAGCCACGTCGAGGACGATCAGCAGCAGGTTGGCGTGGACGGCTTCTTCGAGCGTGGCTTTGAAGCTGGCGACGAGGTGATGCGGCAGGTCGCGGACGAATCCGACGGTGTCGGAAAGCATGACAGCGTCCCCGTCCCCGAGGTCCCAGCGTCGGGTACGTGTGGAGAGCGTGGCGAAGAGCTTGTCGTCGGCGTAGGCGCCGCCTTGGGTGAGTGTGTTAAAGAGGGTGCTCTTGCCGGCGTTGGTGTACCCGACGAGGCCTACGGTGAAGAAGTCCACGTTACGTTGCGCGACCTCGCGTTGTTTGCGCTGCTGAACGTGTTTGATCTCGCGTTTGAGTTGAGCTTTTTTGCGTTGGACGATGCGGCGGTCGATTTCGAGTTGCTGTTCGCCTGGGCCGCGTGTGCCGATGCCGGTGGGTGCGCCGCCCGCGATGCGTTCGAGGTGCGACCACATGGCACGCAGGCGGGGGTAGGTGTACTCGAGTTGGGCGAGTTCGACCTGTAGCTTGGCTTCGTGTGACCGAGCACGAGCGGCGAAGATGTCGAGTATGAGCTCGGAGCGGTCGAGGACCTTGAGCTCGATGGACTTTTCGATATTGCCGATCTGTGAAGGCGACAGGTCGTTATCAAATATGACGACGTCGGCTTGCGCTGCACGGGCGAGGTCGGCTAATTCGTCGATCTTGCCCGAGCCGATAAAGGTACGCGCGTCGGGCTTGGCGCGGTTTTGAATCAGTTGATCAACGACGACGGCACCGGCGGTGTCGGCGAGGCTGCGCAACTCACCAAGCGGATCGTGCGGGTCGGCTTGGTGTCGGGGCAGCAGGCAGGCGACGAGGACGGCTCGCTCACGGTCGACGGTCAGGATGTCTCGCTGCGTCTGGGTCAATCGGGTGGGTGGCCTTGTAAGGCGGCTGGCTTGGTTGAGTGGTCTATCATCAACGATCGCTGGGGCTGTGGTGTGTGTGAGGGTCAATCATACGCGCCCAGACGTGGCGGTGCTTGAGGCGATGTACCGGTCGTCAGTGAGCCGGCGAACCTCGACGCGGCCCCGGAAGTGGCACATGGCGACATCGATCACGATGCGGTGATCGGTCCACAAGCACGGGACAAAGGTGCCACGGTCGACGCGGCGGACTTGACCCCTGGATCGTCCGTCGCGAGGCGCCAGTGGGCCTTGATAGGTCAAGTACTTAGTACGGTGAGGGTGAATCAGTTGGAACTGCCAGATGCCTAATGAGGCCCAGTGACGTGAGGGCGGGGCAAGCCTCGCGGTCCATAGGCGTGCGTGGGTCTGCCAGGCGGTGCGTGGGGCTGCCATAAGCCAGTCGTGATGATAGCCGTGGTGGGTCTCGTGGCGTAGGAGGACGGTGGGCAGGCGTAGCATAGGTATGCGGACTAGAAAAACATTTGACTTATTCGTGCCTCAGAGGCGTTTTGATCATAGCCGATGATCGAATGCACGGGGCGAGGCAATTAATTATCGGAGATTGTATGGTGAGCAAGGCCCCTCCTTTTATAGGGCTATGCAATGGATTTGAGACAGAGGCGGGTGTGGCGATTATTCTGTGAGGGGTGCCCGGGGGTATAAGTCGATAAAAACGAGGCGTGTGTATGTTGATGGTATGCAGCACGTGGGGTGAGATTATTTGAGTAGTACGAAAAAGGTGTAGAGGATGATGGCTCAAGACATGTCGCTGGTGCTGGTGGCTCAAGGAAATCGTGGGGGCATGGGTCGGTTGGGGCTACGGGTGTTCGTGGTGGCTGTGCTGTTGTGCGGGCTCGTGTCGCGGGTGGCGCCGCTGTTTGACCAGGGTGGTCGTCTGAGTCGCCAGTTTCCGACGGAAGACGGGTACCTGATGCTGACCATTGCACGAAACATGGCGCTAGGTAACGGGATGAGCACCGCGGAAGGCACGATCATCACGAACGGGACGCAGCCCGGGATGACGTTTGTATTGGCGGCGGCGTTCCGGTTGATGGGAAACGACAAGATAGCGGGGTTGCGGCTGGCGCAGATATTGTGCCTGTTCATCGCGGCGGGGTCGGCGTGGCTGCTGTACGTGTTTGGCAGATTCCTTTTGCGCGGGCAACGGTACGGCGGCGAAGTCTCGCTGTTGGCGGCGAGCGTGTGGTTTGCGTCGCCGTTAATTGTCAGGCACTCGATGAATTGTCTTGAAACGGGGCTGTACATGGGTACGGCACTGGCGGTGGTGTACTTGTTTTTGAGGTGGTCCCAGGACCCGGACCAGGACTGGCCGATTGGGCGGTTGCTGTGCATGGGCGCATTGTTGGGCGTCGCGTTTTGGGTGCGTAACGACGCGGTATTTTTAATCATGGGCGCCTGCCTGACCCGCGTAGCAATGGGGCTGGGGCGTAGGGCGGGTGTGCTGCGTCGGCGCTTTATGGAGACGCTGATCTTTGGGGCGACGTCGGTGGTGATCGCGGCGCCGTGGTTGGCGTACAACTACAAGGTGTTTGGCAAGATCATGCCAATCAGCGGGATCAAGGAATCGATGGACGCGGAAAGATTGGGTGAGAATCTGGTGATCCTGCCGGAGGTGTTGTTTGAGTATTTGGTGATGGTGGTGCCGGTGCCTCGAGAGCTTGCGAGACACCCGGTGGGTGTGTTTTTGATGACCTGCGTGGTGCTGGGGGCGGTGGTATCCGTGGTGGCGATATGGCGCAGGGGGAGCGTGAGGGTAAAGCAGGCATGCGGTGTGGTGGGTATCTACGCGGCGGGTTTGTGTGGTTACTACGGCGTGTTTTTCGGGGTCGGGTTTTTTATGACCCGGTATTTGGCGCCGTTGTCGCCGTTTATGGCGTTGCTGGTGGTGGCGTTGCTGGCGAGGGGGTGGGAGCGCTTGCCGATCGGGGCGCGTCGCGGTTCTGCGATGGTGTTGGGTATCGTGGCTATGGCGGCATTAATAGGGACGAATGTAAAAACGTATGCGGATGGTACCGAGCACATGCATTTCCAGGTGATTGAGTGGGCACAGGCCAACGTGCCGGAGGACACATGGGTGGGCGCGGTGCAGACAGGTACGCTAGGGTTCTTCCACGATCGGACGATCAACTTGGACGGGAAGGTGAACCCTGACGCACTGAGGGCGAAACTTGACGGTCGCTTCGACGAGTATTTGATCGACTCGCCGATCGAGTACGTGATTGATTGGGCGGGGGTCGCGGCGTGGGCGGAGAACGAAAAGAAGGGCAAGCACTTTGAGTTGTTGCTGCTGGACAAAGATAGAGGTGAAAAAGGTCTCGCGGTGCTTCGCCGCAAATGATCGAACACGCCGGGCTGACTCTCACGAAGGGGTGAGGTGAAATCTTTGTAAGAGCGACTAACAAAATGAGATTCAACCAAGCCGGTATGCCCCATCGAGCGTCGCCACGAGCCGCGACCGTGAGGGAGCGGTCAATTTGTTGTAACCCAATGCCACAGGTCAATTGGGAATGCTCTAGTGTCGTGGCGATGCCCCCCCCGGATGAGAAAAACCCGCGTGCCGCCAGGGAGACGACACACGGGCTATGGGGTGGTGTGTAAGGAAGCCTAGATATAGTCCGCTCGACAGGTCAGGCGGATTGACGTTGGCGTAGCTTTCGCGATGCAGCCAAGCCGGTGAGTAGGATCAGGCCGGGGTAAACCGCAGCGGGAACGGGCACGACGACGATCTGGTCCTGGTACCGACCGACGGCAGGCCCCGAAGGTGTGCTCATAGCGACGAGGTCGAGTGTCTTGCCTGTTTTCCAGGTGAGGTCATCGAACCAATTCTGGGCGAGGGCGCGTGCGGTGTTAGGTCCGTTGACGAAGAAGCTGCCGGCGAAGACGTCGCCGATGAGGTTTAGGTCGTCGAACACGATTTCCCAAACGCCCATCTGGAAGGCACGAGCTTCGTTTTTGGTCCACTGATCCAAGGTATTGCCTTGATAGTATTTCCCGAACCAGTGTGATAGGAGACCCGCTTTGTCAGCGACCATCGCGTAGTTGTTCGGCGCTGCAGCGGGGTCGACGACATTGTAGGACGTGACGCCGGTTGTTTTGATATGCTCGAAGATGTCGATGCAGAAAGAGATGAATTGATTGCCATCGGGGAAAGGCAGCCCGGAGCCGGACACCTTTTCCCACTGGAATGCACCGGCACCGCCGTTGCCTAGGTTGGTATAGATCGTGCCGCCTTTGTATCCAAGGTATTTGACGTCGACGGTGCCCGCTTGCGCGACGGTTGCCGCGGCGGTAAACGCAGACGCGATGGTCAGTGCGACGGCCCAGCGGTTGGATTTGCTGAAGATATAGTGAAACATTCCACCCTCCCTTTTCTGTGATATACCCGAGTTTCTTTCCACCACCCATCGTGCTGCGTGTGGGATCTGCTAAGGTCCCGCGGCAGCGAGATGTGCTAGAGAGAAAGTACCCCTGGGCTGTGTGTTGGCCAGTGAATTGGGGGCAATAGGTTGAGATTTTCCAGCCACGAGGTCTGAGCGTGCGGGTTGCGCCGATGGAGAGGGTTGGTGAAAATGAGGTATTTGCCCGTGAAACCGTTATGGGCCAGGGTTGGCGTTTGGCGGTCATGGCCAAGGAAGTGACGGTCGGCGGTGGGCGGGGTGTGGCAGCGGATTGCGGGGTATGAGGCGTGAGGGCTAGACTGGTGGGATGAATGTGTCGCAATGGAGACGAATATCGTGGTCGGCGTGCGTGGCTCTTGCTGTGTGGGGGTGCGCGTCGCAGCCGCAAGGGCAGGAGGTGGTGCGTCGGCTTGAGCCTGCGGATTTTGCGGCAGAGGATGTGACGCAGAAAGACCGGGCATCTGGGCGAGCATCGGAATCCAAAGCGAAGCAAGCGCCGCGGGAGGATGACCAACAGAGCAATGATGTAGATGCCGTCGTACCCAGCGATGCAGCCGCAGCGGGCGTAGTTGAAAAAGTAACAGAGGAATCGGGCGGTGTGAGCGTCACGGCGGGCACATCAACGCCCAGGGGGATAGGCCGATCGTACACCGTGGACGCGATGGTCGGTCAGGTGAATGGTAAGCCGATCTACGCAGCGGAGGTGCTCGAGCCGATCGAAGAGCAGTTGTCGGTATTGGGCAAGAGCCTGCCTCGCAAAGAATTTGTGGGGCGTGCGAGACAGTTAATCGAGGGTCGCCTGGGACAGATCGTGACCGATGCGCTAATCCTGGGTGAGGCGGAACGCGATCTGACGGTTCAGGAGCACGCGGGGTTGCTACAGTTCTTGAAGCTCCAACGAGAAGAATTGATCCGGTTTTGGGGTATCGGGTCGGTGGCGGTTGCGCAGGAGAACCTGGTTCGTCAGACGAGCAGGACCCTCGATCAGACGCTCAACGAGACGCGTGAGCGCATGCTGGTCCAGCGTTACCTGCGCGAGCGGTTGTGGTCGAAGATCAGTGTGTCGCGCAAGGATGTCGAGCGGTATTACCAAGAACACTTCAGCGATTTCAACCCGCCCGCGAACCGTGGGCTGAGGTTGATCTACGTCGAAACCAAAGAGTCCGCCGATACGGTGGGCCGGATGCTCGATGAAGGGGTCGCTTTCGAAGAGGTGGCGAAGCAAGACCTGAACCAATATCGGCATGAAGAGGGTGGGTTGATGGCGGAGAAGGCGGTTGGTGACGAGGTGTTTGGCCACGCGGTGCTCAATGAGGCGATGTTGACATTGCGTGCCGGTGAGTTCAGCGGGCGTGTGCAGGCGGGAGGGCGGTACTGGTGGGTGCGGGTGGAGTCGATCGATCAACCCAAGGGACGTAGCCTCAGTGAGGTGCAGCTAGAGGTCGAATCGTTGTTACAGCGTCAGCGGTTTCAGCAGTTGACGCAGCAGTACCGGCGAGAGCTATTCGAAACGGGCAGCTATAACTCGATTGATCAGATGGGTGAGGCTCTGCTGGCGATAGCGGTGAACCGGTTCGCGGGGTTGGAGTAAGGCTTGGTGGGTACGGGCACATCAAATCCAGTGATACGGGTAAAGGCTTGGCTTGCGCGGTTGCGTAACGGTGCTGGCGGTATAGCGTCGAGATGGCGTGAGCAGGGCGATCGCGGCGAACGTGTAGCGGCACGCTACCTTCGCAAGCAGGGGTACCGGGTGTTGGGTTGTAATCTCCGCACCCGAATCGGTGAGGTGGATATCCTCGCCCAGGCGCCCGATGGGCGTACCGTGGTGGTGGTCGAGGTCAAGAGCCGCGAGGTTTCAAAGCGTCGGGGTACAGGCGTCGAGTCGGCGTTGGTGCCCGAGGTACGCGTGGGAGCGAGGAAGCGCCGCCGGCTGGTGAGCCTAGCGGTGGTTTTGGTTAGGCGGTACGGCCTGACGCACAGGCCCATCCGGTTCGATGTGATGGGAGTGGACCTTCCAGCGGGCAGGTGTGGCGTGGAGCCGATCGTGCGGCATCACGTCGGTGCGTTCGAATCGCACGTGTGATCGGCGGCAGGCGCATTGACCAATCCCATTAAAACTTGTCAGAAAACGCTCTAAGTACCCGAATTGGTTAGGCGATCGGTGAGTATCCGTCGGAAGACGTCCAACGGCACGTCTTGGTTGGTCCATAGCTTGAATTGCAAGGCAGCTTGGCGGATGAACATGTCCAGGCCTGAGATGGTCAGGCATCCCGCAGCCCGTGCATCGCGAAGCAAACGCGTGTGGGTGGGGTTGTAGATGGTGTCGAAAACGACGGTGCCGGGGCCCCAGGTTTTTTGGGGATCGGGCACGGGTGTGGCGTCGGTGTGCGGGTGCATGCCCAGGGGGGTGCAATTGATATAGATTTGGCCCCACGAGTCGCAGAGCTTGTCGAGCGGTGTGGCGACGACCTTGCCGGTGTGGCCATTGAAACGATCGGCTAGGGCCTGTGCCTTTTCAAGTGTGCGGTTGTAGACGACGACCGTGGCGCCGTGCTGTGCAAATCCCGCCACGACGGCGCGTGCGACACCGCCTGCGCCGATGACAGCGACACGCTGCGCCGCGAGGTCAGCGTGTAGGATGCCCAGCGCGTGGCAGACGGAATCGATGGCGGCACTGCAGTCGGTATTAGTAGTGTGCAGCGATCCGTTATCATGGCGCACCAGAGTATTGGCAGCACCGATATGCTCGGCGAGTGGTTCGATGTTGGCGTGCCGTTCGTGTGCAAACCGCAGGAGATTTTCTTTGTGGGGGATGGTGACGGACGCGCCGCGAAAGTGCAGGTCGGTCGCGTCGAGCCAGGCGCCGACGGTCGCGGCGAAATGCTCGTATTCGGGTGGAATCGACAGAGGCAAGTAAACAGCGTCGTGATGGACAGCATCAAACGCTGCGTTGTGGATGGCGGGGCTTGCAGAGTGCGCGACGGGGTAGCCGATCACGCCGAAGACGCGGGTGGTGGGGGTGATGGTGTCCCAGCGGTAGAGATTCTTTAGCTGGTCGATGGTGGGTTGACCTTCAGCGGTGGCGGCAGATGGTTCGATCGACGCGAAGGTGAGTAGCGCGCCGAATTTTTTCGCCAGCACTCGGCTGGGCAGGCCAAACGGCCCCATGCACAGGGCGATGGTGGGCTTGTGGTGGCTGGCGAGCAATTCGAAGGCTTCGAGGTTGTCACGCAGTGACTTGGCGTACCAGGCGAGCTTCATGATACGGCAGGCGGGCGCCGCGGCCATGGCTTCGACACGCTGATAGAGGTCGATGGGTCTAGATTTAAAATCATGCGAAGAGAGTATCAAGCCGGTGGAGGTGGGTTTGACTTGGCCGGGGTGATCGACGAGCCGATCGATGCGGCGGCGGGTATCGCTGGAGCGTTGGTACGCAGCTAGTTCAATGTCGATGTACGCGGGTGGCCTGGCGCACTGTGCGAGGTGCTCGAACAAGCTGATGCGCGCGTGCTCGTCGCCTTGGTATTGGCCGCCTTCCCAATCAGGTCGGCAGGTGACGATGCAGGGCAAGTCAGATTCTTCAACCACCCGAGCCAGCGCGTTGTGGTCGTGGGTAAAACCATCTACGCGCAGCTCGACCAGATCGGCGCCGTGTTGTGCGGCGCGTGTGGTGTCGTCCAACGCTTGGTCGGGTGCGTGGACCATGATGGATGCGGCGATTTTGGTCATCTGATTTGAGTAGGTTACTGGACGGGTGGTGGCTTGCCTATCGTGTGTGTCGCGGGTGGCTGGGGTGGGCGTGGGGCGGTAGGCTGTAGGGGTGTTGCGTAGTGTAATGTTATTACAAGGGATGAGATATGCCAGTGATCCGAGCGATTGACGCGGTGTGCTACTCGACGAGGCAGGGTTCGGACGTGTCGCGGTACATTGCGCCGCCTTACGACGTGCTCGACGCGGCGGGCAAGGACGCTCTGCTACGCGAGGAGTCGCACAACGTCGTGGCGATTGACCTGCCGCAGGTGCCCGCAAAGACGGTAGGCCCTGACGCGGTGTATGAGGGTGCGGCCCAGATGTATGAGCGATGGCTGGCACAGAGGGTGCTTGAGCGTCGCGATCAGCCGGCGTTGTTTGTGTACCAGCAGGTATACAGCGCGTGCGTGGGTGGTGTTGAGCAAGAATTTAAGCGTCGCGGCCTGATTGCGGGCGTGAAGCTCCAGCCGTTTGGGGAAAAAGTAGCGGGGCATGGAGCGATCTACCCGCACGAGGAGACGTTCAGCGGTCCGAAGGAGGACCGGATGAAACTCATGTGCGCGACACAGGCGCAGCTTTCGCCGATTTTCGGGTTGTACTCAGACCCGCAGTCACGCATCGGCGCGATGCTCGGTGATGTGACGCAGAGCGGTGATCCGAGCTTTTTTGGGGTGACAGCTCACGACGGTGTTCGGCACGAGGTGTGGGCTGTGGAAGACGCGAGCCGGATCGATCAGTTTGTTGGGGCGATGGCGGGTTTGGACGTGTTCATCGCGGATGGGCACCACCGGTACACGACGGCATTGAACTACCAGCAGCGGTTGGGTGATGGGGGGGCGGGTGATCGGCCGGCGGACTACTGCATGTTTGTGCTCGTGGCGATGCAAGACCCTGGGATGATCGTGCTGCCGACGCACCGGGTGTTTGGCGCGATGCAAGGTTTTTCACTGGATCGGTTAGCCCAAGTGGGCGCCGGTAAGGTGAAGATCGAGCGGATTGAAGGCGGAGACCTGTCGGTGTTGGAAGCGGTGTTACCCAAAGCGGGACCGCACGCGATGGGGCTGTACGTGCCGGGCCAGGCGGGTGCTGCGGAACTGGCGGTCATGACAACAACAGACCCGGACCCCTTGGCGGCTAGCCATCCGGACCGGTCAGCGGCGTGGCGGGAGTTGGACGTGGCGGTGCTTCAGCATGTGGTGGTGGGCGGCTTGCTTGAGCAGCATTTCTGCGAGACAGGAGAAAAAGTTAAATGGAAGTTCCCACATACGCTGGCGGAACTGGAGACGGAGGCCCAGAGCGAAGGCCATCAACTGGGCGTGGTGATGCAGGCGACGCCGCTGGACGCGGTGAGGTTGGTGAGTGAGGCTGGTGAGCTGATGCCTCAGAAGAGCACGTTTTTCTATCCGAAGGTGGCGACGGGGTTGGCGATCCACCCGTTGGGGTGAGGTGCGTGTAGGTTTGGGCACGTCTGGGGCGATGTAATACCAATCAAGATTAATACTTGCGAGGTATCGGCGAACGCGGGGACAGAACAGACAATAACTTACGTTACTTACGACGCGCTAGAAATATACGCAATGCGTATAATTGCGTAGTTGCCGAGCGTTTGGGTGCAGGATAAATATTGTGGACACGTGAGGCAGGTGGGAAGAAAAGTACTTTAAGATACTTGTTTTTATGGCTTTAAGCGACAAAGAAGTGATGGGTGACTTGCCTGATGAGCATCTGATGAAGCTCCACCAGGCAGGCGATGAGCAAGCGTTTGCCCAGTTGGTGGAGAGGTACCACAGGGAGTTGTATCACTACTTGGCCCGGCTGGTGCATAATCAAGCGGCGGCAGAGGACATATTTCAAGAAACATTTTTACAAGTGCATGTATCTGCTTCTACATTCGACACTTCACGTCGATTTAGGCCTTGGCTTTTTACGATTGCTACGAACAAAGCCAGGGATCAGTTACGTAGAAGTACAAAGCGGGCCGCAATGTCGCTGTCGCAGGCGGTGGGGGGGGATGATAATCGTGAGCGTTCGTATATCGACTTGATGGAAGTAGAAGTCGTACAACCCGGTGAGCGGGTCGAGCAAGAGGAAACGCGGCAGTTTGTCCGGGAAGTGGTAGAAAAGCTGCCGACAAACCTGCGTGAGGTGCTTTTGTTGGCTTACTTTCACCGGTTTAGCTACAAGCAGATCGCCCAAATGCTTGGCGTGCCAATTGGTACGGTCAAGAGCCGGCTGCACACGGCTGTGGGGACATTCGCGGATCGCTGGAAGCAACGCTTTGATGGCCAGATAGAGTCGGGAGACTAGGTTGATGCCAATGAATGGACCGGAAACACACGATGCGGGTGACGCCATGGGCCGGCTGTGTCGGCTTAGTGAGACTGACGCTCGGGCATTGGAGACCGCGATGGGGTGGCTCAATGCAACTGATACAGAACAAGGTACTTTGCGTCTGGCAGCGGGCGGAGGCGACGAGCGATCAGACCGTGTGGCTTCGGTGGTGGAGTTGCTCGATCACTGCGGAGTGGAGCAACTCCCCGATGACCTGGTGTCGCGCACCCTCGTGCGTGTGAGGCAAATAAAACAGCAAGATCGTTTTGATAGACAAATTGAGCAGCTTAGTGGCGGTGGAATCGGAGGGGGGTTGTGGTGGGGCGAATTAGCCGCGATGGCAGCGGTCGTGTTGGTGGGTGTTTCCCTATTGTTGCCTGCGCTCAACCGGGTGCGTGGGGACGCGAGACGGGCAGCGTGTGCGGGTAATCTCGGGGCTGCGGGTGCCGCGATAGGCCGGTACGCCGCTGGGTTTGGTAACCAGTTGCCGCGGGGCCAGGTGACGCCCGGGTCTGTGTGGTGGAACGTCGGGCAGCATCACCGTAAGCATGAATCGGGGGCGATGCAGTCGAACTCCGCTCATCTGTATCTGCTGGTGCGCATGGGATATGTAAGTGCCGATACGCTTCGTTGCCCGGACAACGCATCGTCGGTGCGAGGCCTGGACGCGTCGCTACAGGATTGGCCCCATGCCAAAGCAGTGTCGTACAGCTACCAGAACCAATACACAACCAAACCGCTGCGTCTGGATATGCTCCCGAAGATGGCGATCCTCGCAGACAAAAACCCTATGTTTGTGGATCGGTCGGATGGCCGAGCGGGTCTGAGGTATCGGTCGGATATGGACCCCCAAACCCCAAGCGCCATGCACGGGGGTCGGGGACAGAACATCTTGACGTCGGCGGGTAGTGTGGTGTGGAGCGAGCAGCCCACCGGGCCCAACGGAGACAACATTTGGCTGATCCGTGGCGTGCGTGAATACAGGGGGACCGAAGCACCGGCGGACGCGGACGATTCATTTCTGGTCCCGTAAGCAGCCCATCTCGATAAACCGGCGAGAATCCATTGATGAGTGTGGGGACTCGGTGGTGGATGAAGTGAGGCGAGGGGTTTTGCGAGTTTTGTGGTTTTGTCGAGCCGAGGCCTTGATGGTTGCGGCTTATTTGTTTTGAGTGTGGGCAGTGGGCCAATGGTGTCGGGTGATTGCTGGATTTGATATGGTTCGAAGGGCGGTGGCAAGTTGAATAATACGTATTGCGTATATTTCTAGCGCGTCGCAAGTAACGTAAGCTATTGCCTATTCTGTTCCCGCGTTCGCAGATACCGCGCAAGTGTTAATCTTGATTGGTATAACGTCGAACCACAAGGATCGTGAAGATGAACAGCCCGAATCGTTCGAGCGTGTGGATGGTGGCCGTGGGTGCTGTGGTGGGCGTGTTTCTGGGGCCGAGCGTGCTGGGATGGGTGGCACCGGGTGTGTACGAGTGGTGCTTCTATGGCGGCATCGAGGCGGTGGAGGTGCTCGAGGTATTTGAGCGAAAGGTAGATCAAGAGGTACAGCGCCTGGAGGCGACGGGTGTGACGGCTGCTGCGGTGGCTGAAGTGGAAGCGCGAAACGAGCCGCAGCGACGCCTGCTGCAAACAGAAGTAGCGTTGGCGAGGCAGGCGCGACAGTTGCAGTGGGGTGGGCGGTCGGCGGGGTTGGCGATGGCAGTGGTGGTGGTGATGGTGATTGAGTTGTTCGTCAAAAACTCAAACGTGCTCGCTCGACTTGTGAGGGGTCGGTTTGCGCTGGCGGGCGTGTGGGTGGCGCTGTTGGTGTCGCGTCCGGGGGGTGTGGGTGCGGTGCCGTTGGTGTTCGTAGGGCTATTGGTAGCGGTAGTGCTAGTGGGGGGATGGGTGCTCCGCGGGCGGGGTGGCGATTGATTTAGAGCGTTCTCAATCCATGTGTAGCGTCTACTACGAGCCGCGACCATGCACGAACAGAAGAAGTAGGGTCCGCTGTGCGGACCGCTCCAGTCGCTTATCCTACGATGGGGGTGGCACTGGTTGCTTGCAACCAGTGAGTCACGACTGGCCAAACCACACTTGCAAGCAAACCATGATTGACGCAAGGGGTTACAAAACTTTGTGCATCATGTCCGTCAGGGAGCGGGCAATTTGTTGTAACCAAACGCTAGAAATGCGTTGGGAATGCTCTAGGCTTGAGCAGTGGGCTGGCGCGATTGCTGTCGCTGATAAGAGCGCATCATTTTGCGCATGGCGTAAGCGGTGACGCTGGGTATGGCGGTGCAGATCGCCATGCCGATGCGTGTGGGTACATACGGCCAGACCTCGGGGCGGGGCTTGCGTAAGCAGCGCACAATGGTCTTTGCCACGTACTGGGTGGTCTGGACAACCATGTGCTTTGAGAATGGGTCAGCGTGCTCGGGGGGTGAGTGCTCCGCGACGCGGTCTAAGAACTCGCTGCGGGTCGTGATCGGGTGCACGGAGCTGACGTAGATGCCTTCGTCTGTCAGTTCGGCGCGTAGCGACTGTGCGATGGCGTCCTGAGCGGCTTTCGTGGCGCTGTAGGCGCCGTGCAGCGGTGGGGATATCTCGCTGAGACAACTGGAGTTGATGATGATGTGGCCTTTGTCGGTGGGGTTTGTGTTTTTACGCAGCAGAGGCAGCGCCGCATGTATGCAGCGCATCGTGCCAAAGAAGTTGGTCTCGAAAATATCACGCATCATTCGATCGGAGGTATCCGCTACGGGGACCATGAGCCCGTACCCAGCATTGGCGAATACAGCGTCGAGGTGGCCAAACTCAGAGATGGCGAGGTCACATAGCCGGGTGACGTCTTGGTCGCTGTCGACGTTACAAGCGACGGTCAAGGCGCGTCGGCCTAGCTGTCGGACCTGGTCGGCGACTTGGTCTAGTCGGTCTTGCCGTCGCGCAGCCAGAACGGTGTGCATGCCCGCTTGTGCGCAGGCAATCGCGGTGGCGGCGCCGATACCGGAGCTAGCGCCGGCGATGAGAATGACTTTATCTCTTAGATCGCGTGCCACGGTTAGGGGCGAGTGTACCTGGCTGGGGTTGGGGCGTCACGTGGCCCCGTGGGGTCGGGCGAATCGTTTATACTTGCCGCCATGACGGACGAGCAACTGGTCAAGCGGATTTGTGAATCGGCGCTGCTGCGTGGCGAATTCACGCTGCGCAGTGGCCGCAAAAGCAGCTATTACTTAGATAAATACCTGTTCGAGACGCAGCCGGACATTTTGTCGGCATTGGGTGAGCGTTTAGCACAGCGAGCAGGTGAAGGGGTCGATCGCGTTGCGGGAGCTGAACTGGGTGCCGTGCCGCTGGCATGTGCTGCGTCGCTCGCCGGTGGCAAGCCCACGGTGCTAATTCGAAACGAGAAGAAGGCGTACGGGACAAGCAAGCCGTTCGAGGGAAAGCTCGATAAGGGTGATCGCGTGTTGGTCGTGGAGGACGTGGTGACCACGGGTGGCCAGGTGATCGAAGCGGCGAAGGTGATCGAAGCGTCTGGTGCGACGGTAGCCGCGATCGTGGCGGTGGTGGACCGCGAAGAAGGCGGACGTGAGAACATCGAAGCAGCGGGTTATGGTTTTGAGAGCTTGTTCACGAAGACGGACCTGGGGGTCGAGCAGTAGCGGGTATTGCTTCTGATGATTAGGCGTTAATAAAACAAAGTTAGCTATGGCGTTTGTGTCGTAGGTGGTGCGGCGTGATGGTTTTCATCGGATCGCTACAATACGCCAGCCGACCGGGTAGCTCAGTTGGTAGAGCATCGGCCTTTTAAGCCGCTGGTCGTGGGTTCGAGTCCCACCCCGGTCACTTTTACGCTTTTGCCAGAGGGGGTTTTGGCGACGGCAGTGGTATGCAAACTGATTTACGCAGGGCTAATCGCCATTTGCAGCCCGACGCCGTGCCAGCAGCAGGCAACCCAGCGAGAACAGGGTGAGCGTGGCGGGCTCGGGGATGGTGACAACGTTTATTGAGAGACCAGTGCTGCTGAATGGGCTTCGTACATCCCCCCCGAAGTTTGTCAGCAGCAGGCTCAGGTCCGCATCATCAACAATTCCGTCGCCGGTGAAGTCGCCGGCGGTCCAGGGTGCGTCCGTGTTGCCGAAATTGGTCAACAGCAAGCTCAGGTCGGCGTCTTCGACTTGGAGGTCGAGGTTGGCGTCGCCGGGAAGCGTGGTAAAGAGCATCAGGCTATCGGGCGCAGCGGCAAACGGTGTAGCAGCGAACAGAGGATCGGTTGATCCGGGGAAATCATAGACGGGTGCAAGGGCCAGATCGGTCTGTAGTGCGAGTATGGAGCCATTGACGGTGGCTTGGTCGAACGCACCCGTGCGTGAGCCGTAGGTGAGGATCTCAAACGTGTTGCCGTAGGCGGGGGTGAAACCGGGGTCAACCTGGACGTCGAGTGTGCCGTTAAGCGCGGCGTTTGCAGTGATTGTGAGGAGGTCATTCCCGTTGGGGATGCCGGAGCCGCTAGTACCTGCGATGTCGAGTTGCAGGACGGCGTCAGATTCTTGGAGGTAATTCCCGTTAATGGCTAGTCGGCCGGTTTGCCCGGTCTGGCCGGGGTTGACCATACCTTGCGCAGTAGTGGAGGCGAAGACACGCACGAGGTTGGCGTTGACCTGCCCATTGCCGATCAGCCGCCCGTTGGGGAAGATGTGCAGCGTATTGGTCGCGTTCGCGACACCCCCGTTTTTGAGGAACAGGTCCCCCAGCCCGCCGCCGCCGATGTCCAGGTTAACGGTGCTAGTCACCGAAGACGTTGCCCCGTCGACGGTGAGCCGAGTAATGGGAATATTGGTCCCGTTCCCGCTGGCGAACTGAACGCCGCCGGCTGTCAGGGCCCCGCCGTTGCGGATCGTGATATCGCCGCCTTTGGAATCCGTACGCTGTCCGGTAACCAGAAGACCGGTGATGTTTAGGGTCGATCCGTCGATGACCACCGTCCCGTGGCTGCCCGCAAAGTCTCCGAACACCGCCGCGGACCCCACGTCCATGATCGATCCGTTCTCGAGGCGCAACTCCCCGTTGAAATTGGACCCCACGCGCAGTTGCCCGCTGAGGGTTGCCGACGCCCCGTTGATGAGCTTCACGACCGGCAGATCAGCCGTATCAGCCCCGTCGATGATATGGCTCGCGGTTCCCGGGTCGAACGTGCCTCCGTTGACAGTAAGCGTCCCGTCCTGGTGGGTAAACGTCCCGGTGTTAACGAAGTTTGACGTGTTGATCTGGCTGCCCAGCAGCTGCACGACCCCGCTGTTATTGATCCCTCCGTTGGCGTTGAACGTGCCGCCAGTGTCGACGGTAAGTTTGCCGGTGGGGAAGACCGTCAGGGTGCCGGAGGTCTCAGCGACGGCGAGATCCTTAACAATGATCTGACCGTCGGAGCCCGATGGCCCTAAATTGATATTCCCTTGGCTCATCCAGTTTGACTGATCGCCCGTCACCGTCACCCTGGCCATAGCCGTTGTCCCGGAGCCTATAAGAGCCGCCCCATTTGTCATATGGCCCTTATTTTCGATATCGATCGTGCCAACGGTGTTTGTATCGGTTGCGAGAAACAGGGTGCTGGTCGTCTGCCAGATAGAGTTCTCACCCGTGATGGTGACGATCCCATTGGAACCTGCGGACCCCGCTACGTCGCCCCCGGTGCTGGTGACGGTGGATCCACCGGACACATTGAGCGTCCCGACTGCGTTGTTCCCGATCGCGACCTGTAGGAAGACGTCGAGCATCAAGTCAGCGCCGGAGTTAAAGTTGAACGTGGTGCCGTTTGCGATGTTGTAAAGCCCGGTGAAGCTAACCTGCGCGTTGTTGGAGGCGGTGAGGGTCTTGCCCGCCGCGAGGTTGAAGCTGCCTGAGGCACGGGTAAGCGAGCCGCCGTTGACGTTCACGTCACCGTTGGCGTTGAACGTGCCACCGTTGACCAGGAGCGTCCCGTTCGACAAAATCTCAGTCAATGAAGACGGTGTGCTGCCCCCGGCGATCGCCAGCGTCCCGGCAAGGATCTGCGTGCCCCCGGTGTGGGTGTTGGCCCCCGAGAGCGTCATGGTGCCGGTTCCGGCCTTGGTGAAGAGTCCAGACCCGGATAACACCCCGGATAAGGTGGTGGACTGATTATTAACCCCGACACTCATGGGCTGGGTCATCACGACGTTGCCGGTCCCGGCGACGCTCCCGAATAACTCCCCGTTACCCGCGATGCGCAGGGTGGCCCCGTTGGCGACCGTGACCGGGGTCACGCTGCCCAAGGAATCGTTGACACCGACTTCCAGCGTCCCTTGTTTGACCTCAACGAGTCCGGTAAACCCGCTGTTGTTCCCGGTGAGTTTCATGGTGCCCGTGCCTCTCTTGGCGAAGGTGGCGCCGCCGGACAGCGACCCGGAGAAGGTCGTGCTGGCGTTGTTGATCCCGACAATCATGGGGCTTGCAAGGACAGCGTTGCCGGCCCCGGCGAGGCTGCCGAACCCCTCGCCATCTCCGGCGATCCGCAGGGTGGCCCCGCCGGCGACCGTCACCGCCGAGTTGTTGTTGAGGGTTTCTGTTGAGCCGCCGATCTCCAGTGTCCCGCCATTGACGTTCACCCCACCGGTGAAGCCGCTGTTGTTGGCTGTGAGCGTGAGTTTGCCGTTACCCGTCTTGTCCACCCGCCCGCTAGCGTTCCCGGAGATCACACCGGAGTACGTCCCGTTGGCGCTCTGATTAAACTCGAGGAACGCATTATTAACCGTAACACCGTTAGCGGTGGGCAACGAACCGGTATTGACCACGAGCCTGCCCCCGGAAACCACCGTCCCGCCACCATAGGTGTTGTTTCCAGTGAGCGTGAGCTTGCCGGCACCGGTCTTCGTCACAGAAAAGACCTGCCCGGGCCCGGCCATATTGGAGATGACCCCATTCACAACAAGGTCGGCCCCCGTCTGGATCACCCAGGTACCGTTGGACTGTATATTGATCTTATTGTTGATGGTGTGGATAGCGGGCCCGGCCCCGTCTGTAAAGGACTGGACGACGTTGCCCGCCCCCTGCAGCGTCAGGAAGCTGCCCCCGAACAGGAGGTAGTTGATATCGCTTCTAATCGTGATCGAGTCGACCGCTTGGTTCACATTGACATTGACCTCGGTCTGTCCCACGCCTGCAACGTTATCATCAAAGAACACGTCATCGCCAACCCCAAACCCGGGAGGGTTGCCACCGGACCAGTTAGCTGAGTTGTTCCACAGATCGTTGCCGCCGGTGCCGTCCCAGAAGCGGTTCGCCGCGTGGACGGGAACGGTGAAGCTAGCCACAAGCACAAGACAAACTGCGGTTGTACTCACACGACGTAATGACATAAATCTTTGCATAACGGGGGGGGCCTCCACTAACAACAAACCAAACGGTACGCTTAAACACACCCGGGCAAGAACAACCCGAATGACGGTGCCTACATGCACCCGTGGACGCCCGATCCACCCCAATCAATACCTCCTGGGCGAGCCTGGCAAAATGCACCTTGCGATGTTCTAACCGATATGTTCCATCTCCTCCTGCGCCAAAAGTGGCATGGATTGATGACCTGTTATGCTACCAGCAACCCAAGACGGCGCCTAGGGTTATTTCATTGTTTTTCGACGTATTCCTCTCAAATCTGGTCCTCTAATAGCATCCAATCTGCTTGAACTCACCCAGCTTAATGCCGGAATTGCGGATTTTGATCCGCGCAACCTCAGGCCCTGTGGTTATGGAGGGTTATTTTGAGTCAGAACCCTGCCGGAACATGAACGGAGCACTTTGTCACCACCGCCGCAATGCGTTTTGGGGGCCTACCCCCCCCCCTTGCGACACACGCGGCACGATTGCATGGAATATCACGCTCATCCCCTAGTCGCACCCACCATCGCCACGATACCCGCCTTGACCGCTTCGGGCAGCGTCCGCCAAGCGTCGATCAAAGAGACTAGATCGGGGTCAGCGGGGCTGGTTTGCGCACGCGGCGCGCCGGATTCTGCGCCGCCTTGATTTGGTTGTTTTTTCGGGGGATTTCGATGGGTGTTCGGTTCCCACCCGGTCATTGGTTTAGAGCATTCGCAATAGACCTGTGCGTCATCGCCACGAGTCGCGATTGCGAAGTGGCGGGCATCTGCCTTGTTTAATTTGCTTTGATTTTTTTCGGTATATGATCGGGAATTCGTCTCAGATTCAAACCGATCCACGACCCATTGGCAACAGACCCAAAATCTGATTTGCAATGTAATAGGCGCTTTGGTATTACTCTCGCGCCAAATGACTTTTGACCTTTGTGTTTGTGAGATATATCTATGCGTAGTATCGCAAAATTATTTGGGCGTTCACCTTTTGTGCCGTTGCAAACGCATATGGCCAAAGTCGCTGCGTGTATTGAAGAACTACCCAAAGCGTTCGACGCTTCCAAAGCCGGTGATCGCAAAGCCGTCGAGCAGCTGTCGGCAAAAATCTCCAAACTTGAGCACAACGCTGACCTGGTCAAGAACGATATCCGCAATCACCTGCCCAAGGGTCTGTTCTTGCCCATTGACCGGAGCCACCTGCTTGAAATCCTGTCGATCCAGGACGATATCGCCGACAAGGCAGAGAACATCGGCGTCCTGTTAACGCTCAAACCACTTGTGATGGTCGAGGCGTTCAAAGAAAACTTCAAAGCCTTCCTGAATAAGAATCTTGAGTCTTTCTACGCGGTGCACCTTGTGATCCAGCAGCTTGACGAGTTGATCGAAACAGGGTTTGGAGGTGTGGAGGCCCAGAAAGTAAGAGACTTGGTCGATGACGTGGCCCTGAAAGAGCACGAAGCCGATTTGATTCAGCGTGCTTTACTCAAAGACCTTTTTGCGCATGAAGAGGAACTAACTCACGGCAGCTTCCACTTATGGTTACGGGTTTTTCGGGAAGTTGCCGCGTTATCGAATCTATCCGAAAAGCTGGCCAATCGTGTCCGGATGACGTTGGAATTCAAATAACGATTTTCAAGGCTTCACTTCTTATAAACAATTCGATCGGGGAGCCCATTACCTATGGATACGGGAACCATCCTGCTTGGACTGGCTCTGATATTCGGCTTTTACATGGCCTGGAGCATCGGTGCCAACGATGTGGCCAACGCCATGGGCACATCCGTCGGGTCCGGCGCGCTGACACTTCGAAACGCGGTCATTGCCGCGGCCATATTCGAATTTGCGGGAGCCTTCCTGGTTGGCACAAGCGTTTCGCAGACCGTCCGCAAAGGGATTATTAACCCGGAAATCTTCGCCAGCGAACCCATGGTGTTTGCGCTGGGCATGCTCGCCTCACTGTTGGCGGCAGGTCTGTGGCTGCAATTTGCGTCCTATTTCGGCTGGCCGGTCTCCACGACGCACTCCATTGTCGGGGCGATCTTGGGATTCGCTCTTGCCTACGCCGGCGTCGAAGCGGTGTATTGGAGTAAAGTCGGCAGTATCGTATCGAGCTGGGTGGTTTCACCGCTGCTGAGCGGAGCAATCTCCTACATGATCTTCCAGTTAATACGTCGGAAGATATTCTTTTCACACCACCCGGTTCAGGCCGCCAAAAGACTCACGCCGTATATTGTCTTTTTTGTTTTCATCATTTTGACGTTGGTCACGGTCTTTAAGGGCCTGAAGAACTTGAAGCTCGATTTGACCTTGCCTGCTGCCTTCGGCGTTGCGGTCTTGGTCGGCTTGATCGCGGCGTTTATCAGCAAACTGTTGGTGAATCGGATGAATGTTGATGTTACGCCCCCCCAGAACAATCCCGCCCGTGAAGCCTATCTACTGACCGGTTTAGAAAAAGCGGTTAAAAATCTCCAACGCGTGAAGACCACCGCAACGGGCGACCTACACAGCAAGACGTCTGAGTTGCTCAAAGAAGCCGAACTGTTGGCCGATACCGCCCGCAAAGAGCAAGTCCAGGGCGGCGCCAATGCCTACCAGGGAGTCGAACGGATATTTAGCTTCCTGCAGATATTGAGTGCCTGTTTTGTGGCATTCGCCCACGGCGCCAACGACGTGGCCAACGCGATCGGCCCGCTGTCAGCGGTGGTCTCTACGCTCGATCAGGGCTTGGTTGCGGTCAAGTCAGCGGTCCCTGTCTGGGCTTTAGGATTGGGCGGTGTAGGCATCGTCATCGGTCTGGCGACGTGGGGGTGGCGTGTGATCGAGACGATTGGGAAGCGGATTACCGAACTGACTCCGACACGTGGTTTTTGCGCCGAGATCGGCGCTGCCACGACGATTGTCCTCGCTTCGAAGCTTGGCCTGCCGATCTCCACAACCCATACGCTCGTTGGGGCGGTGCTGGGGGTGGGGCTGGCTCGGGGGATCGGCGCTTTGAACCTCAATACGGTCCGCGACATTATCGCTTCATGGATTATCACCATTCCCGCTGGGGCAATACTGACCGTGATTATCTTTTATATCCTAAGGTTCTCGTTTTCCATTTGAGGCCCGTGCGTCGGGAACGAGTCGCGACCGTGAAGACATGATGCACAGTTTTTTGCAACCCCTTGCGTCAAACGTGGTTTGCTCGACACGTGTTTACCCTGACCTGCTGTGCCACCCTCATTTCGTGACAGCTATTCCCGTGCGATACGTGCATAATGTTCGTCAGGGAGCGGGCAATTTGTTGTAACCAAACGCTACAGATGCGTTGAGAACGCTCTAGAGCACCTTGCATAAATAATCGCCATGTCAGTTCTGGAGTAGGGCAGGTCATTGACCTGCCTTCTTCTTGGGGAGATGGAGAATAATTACGCAAGTTGCTCTAGTCGGCAAAAAGTGCCTCGACGAACTCGACCGGGTCGAACGGCTGAACGTCGTCGGGGGTTTCTCCGATCCCGACGAACTTGACCGGGATACCCAGTTGATCGCGTATCGCTACGACGATCCCTCCCTTGGCGGTGCCGTCGAGCTTGGCTAGGAAAATTCCCGTCACATCGACAGCCTCGATGAATATCTTGGCTTGGTTGATCGCGTTTTGCCCCGTGGTCGCGTCGAGCACCAGGATAACTTCATGCGGAGCACCCGGTATTTTTTTGGCACACACGCTACGGATTTTGGTCAACTGCCGCATCAGCGGGTCTTGGGTGTGCAGCCGGCCGGCGGTGTCGACGATCAGCACGTCGGCGTGGCGCGTCAGGGCGGCGTCACAGGCGTCAAAAGCGACGGCGGCGGGGTCGCCACCCTGCTTGCCTTTCACCACGTTCACCCCCAGGCGATTGGACCAGGTTTCGAGTTGCTCAACAGCCGCGGCGCGGAAGGTATCGCAGGCGGCGAGCATGACGGATTGACCGTCATCGCGCAGGGTTTTGGCGAGCTTGGCGATGGAGGTCGTTTTGCCCGCGCCGTTGACCCCAGCGACGAACAAGACGGATGGGCCTGACCCTGCTGGCGTGGCGAGATTTAGCTGCCGATCCGCCTGGGGCCAGCCCGCGATGAGCCGGTCCTTGAGGAATGCAAGCGCCTGATCGCCAGCTTTGATATCACCCTTTTTCCAGGCTTCGCGCAGTTCGTTAATCAGCTTGGTGCTGGTGACGACGCCGATGTCGGCCTGGAGCATCTTGGCCTCGATATCGCGCAGTAGTTCAGGGCTAAGGGTCTTGCCGGTCAGCGCGGCGCGCAGGCTGGAGATCAGCCCGCCGCGGGTTCTGGACAAGCCTTGTTTAAGCTTAGCGATAGTGGATTTGAATAGCTTCATACGCGGCTGTGGGTGGTCGAATCCGTTGCACGGCACATGCAATACTTAACGCAAATCGGTTGGCGGGGGATCAGCGGGTTGCGTGTCATCGGCTGTATCCGTGGCTTGGTTGACGGCTGTTTCGATCGAGCTGCGTGCGATCTTTCTGGCCATCTTATCGAGAACGCCATTGATGAATCCAGGCGATTGCTCCGAGCAGAATTGCTTCGCCAGGACGACCGCTTCGTTGATGGCGACCCCGCCCGGAGCGTGACCTGAGACGATCTCGTGGTACGCCAAGCGTAGGATAGCTCGATCAATAGGGGGTTGGCGGTGCGTTGGCCAATCAGGTGCCAGTTCTGTAACCAGTGCGTCACAATCGGCGCGTTGCTCCCACGCTCCGTATGCGAGTTCAAACGCCAGTTCACATTCTGCGGGAGCGTCGCTCGATATTTCAAGGCCAGCGCGGATTGCGTCTAGGTCGTCCTGGCTACGCACGTCGATCTGATAGAGCACCTGCATGGCTAGGCGGCGGGTGTCACGGCGGGTGGGCATCGGAGGCAGTCGTTTAATAGCCAACGGATAGGAGGCTGATAAGGGTCGTTGATCGGACAGTAGATCACACGCAGTATATACCAATCTCCAGGGGTATTGTCACAGTGTCCGTGTATGTGGAAATAGACGTCGCAACACTTATGCATACTCGACGCGGTCGAAACATATGTGGATGCGTATAGATCAGAAACGTTTAAACAGGTTGGCCATCTCCATCGCCCCCAGCATCGCTTTGGCGCCTTGATTGCCTTGCTTGGAGCCGGCCCGTTCGATCGCCTGTTCCAGGGTGTCAGCGGTAATCACGCCGAAGATCGTCGGCACGCCGGTTTGGAGCCCGACCTGCGCGACCCCCTTTGCAGCGGCGTCGACCACGAGATCATAGTGCTGCGTGGCACCACGGATAACGCAGCCCAGGCAGACGATCGCGTCGAATTTCTTAGTCTGAGCCAGCCTCAGCGCAGTGACGGGTAGCTCAAAGCTCCCCGGCACGTGGACGATGGTCAGGTGCTCGTCGCTCCCTCCGTGGCGGGCATGCGTGTCTACCGCTGCGTCGAGCAGGTGACGGGTAATGAAATCGTTGAACCGGCTCACGACCAGCGCGATCTTCGCGTCGTGTGCTAGTAAGTCGCCTTCGTGGCGCGTAACCATATTTTGTCCTTGAGTATCAGGGATAAGTGTCAACGGATAGGACTGATACCAGCAACGCCCCCACGAAGCCAATCAGGAGCCCGAGGATAAGGCTCCTGAATCCTCCGGCTGTCGGGTCGTAGACATGTTGGCGAGGCTTTCGCCTAAACCAAGTGAACCGCCGCCGCGAAGTGTGACGACGATGTGGTGCTGGTTTGTGTTGTTTTGTGGCAGAAACGCAGGCTTCGACCATCGTGAGGACCCCTGAAATTACAAGCCCAGGTCACAAGACCTCAAATCTAATTCAAGAACAGCAGACTCTATATTTATTATCGGCTTGGACGACGCCTACTTGAGTATATTTGTTCGTTGTCTATCATGCGAAAAATCAATGGTTTTTGAGCCGAAGAGGCTGAGGATTCAAATAAATGGTAAAGCGTGCGAAGATTACGATTGTCGGAGGGGGCAACGTGGGTGCGAGCTGTGCGGTGTGGGCAGCCAGCAAGGAGCTGGGCGACATCGTTGTGGTGGATATCCCTGAGCTGGAAGACCGGGTCAAGGGGAAGATGCTCGACCTAGCTCAGTGCGGTCCGATTGAGCGGTTCGACGCGCAGATTATCGGTACATCCGATTACGCCCAGGTCGCTGGTTCCGACGTGGTGGTGATCACTGCGGGTGTGCCGCGCAAGCCGGGGATGAGCCGCGACGACCTGATCGCGACGAACGTCAAGATCGTGAAATCGGTCAGCGAGAAGATCGCCCAGCACGCTCCCGAAGCCGTGGTGATCGTTGTGAGCAACCCGCTCGACGCGATGGTCTATACAGCCTGGAAAGCGACGGGGTTCCCGACGCACCGGATTGTCGGTCAGGCCGGCTGCCTGGACGTCGCCCGGTACCGCACGTTTATTGCGATGGAGCTAGGCGTTTCGGTTGAGGACATCAGCGCGTTGCTGCTGGGTGGTCACGGCGACGACATGGTTCCGCTGCCACGATACACGTCGGTGCACGGCATTCCCGTGTCGCAGTTGATGAGCCAAGAAAAGCTTACCGCTTGTGTCGAGCGTGCCAAGGTGGGTGGCGGCGAGATCGTCAAGCTCATGGGGACCAGTGCCTACTACGCTCCGGCTAGCGGCGTGGTGCAGATGGTCGAAGCGATTGTTAAAGACAAGAAGCGAATCCTGCCGTGTGCCGCGTATTGCGAGAGTGAGTTCGGCATCGGGGGCTATTTTGTGGGTGTCCCGTGTGTATTGGGAGCGAAGGGTGTCGAGCGGGTGATCCAGATCGACCTCGATACCCAGGAAAAAGAGCTGATGGACCGGTCGGTGAGCCACGTCAAGGAATTGGTAGAAGTTGTGTGCCAGATGGACTCGAGCTTGGCGTGAGACTGGATACGGTGCGCCACGGGATTTGGTCGGCGGGGGTTGCGTGGGAAGCGGATTGATCGCCGTGATGTGGGCGGGGCTTTTGAACGTCACCCACACCTCTTATGAGGGGAGAGGGGCAGGCGAAACAGCTTGTGTTTAAACGAGTGATGGAAGGTATATTTCAGTGCCTCAAAGCGTCGTGATCCTGTAGTGTTTACTGATCAGACAACCTATGCCGCGTCGATTTCACCTTTTGCTATTTGGGCGGACATTTCAAAGCTGTGCTACATGCCTGGCCTTGATCGCAGCCTGTCTGTTGGGTCCGGTGCGGGTAGGCGTAGCGCAACAAATCGATGAAGCGTCGGGCCAAACGCCTGCCGAAGCGCCACGGGTGGACTGGTCGCACGCGGAGCGCGCTCACCGCCAGATCGAGAGTTGGGTCGCGGCGGGTGCGGTCAATCAGCGCGGACAAGCGCAGCCGATCCACGTGACCGATGCGTTGGGCGTGCGGGTGACGCTAAGGTGGTCGGGGCTGATCCTGGGCGTGGGCGATGCAATACCGGTTGAGGCACAGCCCAAGCGTGTGGCCGACCTCGCTGCGCTATCTCGCACAGCCACAGCCAGGGCATTACTCGCCGCGGAAGAAAAGCTAAACGATCTTTACCGTAAATCATTGGGGCCCGACGGCAGCGTTCGAACGACGATCGCCGAGGCTGGCGCTCGTATGCAGGTCGATCTCCAGGTGGCGCACAGCCCGCAGCCCCTATTTATCCAACGAGAGACCGATTACCGTGTTCTGTATCGGCTGTTTGCCCCCGGGTACCACGGCCTGCGCATGACCAGGCACAGTGGTGTGCGACAAACCCAGGTGGCGTGGATATGGCCGGTGACGGCATTAACGGCCAACATATCGCCGCGTGGCCAACTCAGGAGGTTGCTAACGGACCTGGGTTACGACCTCAAGGCCATGCAGATCGTCGCCAGGAAAGCGGGGCCTCGGCTCGAACGGTTTGAGGTGATCCATGTCGTCCGCCCGTCTCGTGACATGCCAGCGATGCGGTTGGTGCGTGGTAATGATGTATTGCCCTTATCGAGTTTGTCTAGCCGATCACTTGAGGGGATGGCACATCGGCTTACGGAGTTTCACCTGCGCCGCCGTCGTTCCGACGGGCAGATGGCTGGTACCTATCACCCCAGCACCGATCGGTACGAGCCGGCGACGGCGCCCGCGCGGGACCTGGCGCTGGCGACCTACGCGCTAGGCAAACGAGCGGAATTTCTCGCACGCACCGACCCCGGGCACGCGCAAGAATCTGTCATCCGAGACACGGTAAGAATTGGGCTCGAAACATTGTTGGAACAGTTGTTGGGATCGCAGCAGCAGGAAGACGAAGCTGTGGCGTCGGCGCTGACGCTCATGGCGATGGTGGAGTCTCCGGATATAACCCATCACAAAACGCAGCGGGATGAACTGGCCGATCGTCTGCTGGCGCTGCGGAATAACGAGGGCTTGTTCCGGTCGTCGTCGACCGGGAAGCTGTTTAATAGGCCTACGCAGGCGCTGGTCGTCTTGGCGTTGTCTAGTCTGTACGAGCAGACGCGAGACGGCGAGCTTAAAAAGGTCGTAGCGCAGTCGCAGCAGCGGTTGTGGCAGGGGGCCGACACAAACGTGGTCCTGAGCGGCCTGCCGTGGTTGGCGATGACCGAGTTCCGCATGCTCAGACTGGGCGCTTTGGACGTGGACGCGGATCAGGATCGTTGGCGGGTTACGGGGCGCCAACTGGGCGAGTTGGCCGATACGCTCCGTCGTCGGCAGATTACGTCAGCGCCGACGGTTGGCCCAGCCGACGTGGTGGGCGGCTTTGACCTCAAGCCGGGGCCGGCTTCAGGTGTACCCGAACCTGAGTGGCATTCCGCTCACGTGCTGATGTTCCTCGCAGCGGCGCTGAGGCAGCGAGACCTCGCCTTTGGCCGCGATGTGGTGGATTGGCTGCTCGACGGCGGGCTGGCGTGCCGGTTCCTGGCGCAGCTGATGTTCGACGAGCCGGGTTGCTTTTATGTGCGTAGCCCAAACGACGCATTAGGTGGCGTGCGAGCATCGCTGTGGGACAACCGATTAAGCATCGGCCCCGCTGCCATGACGCTGTTAGCCGTGACAGAGTTGCAGGAAGCCGCATCGGAAATGGCACAAGCCGGCGCGATCCGGTGAGGATCAGAGGTATTATTTAGGACGCCGCTTCGATGGCTTGGACTTTTTCGAGTCGGCGGGCGTGGCGTTTCTCGCCAGTAAACTTGGCGGTTACAAACGCCTTAACCAACTCCGTCGCCAGCGCAGTACCGATGATGCGGGCGCCCAGGCACAAGACGTTGATGTCGTCGTGCTCGACACCCTGATGGGCGCTGTACCCGTCGTGGCACAGCCCGGCCCTGACGCCTTTCATCTTGTTCGCAGCCACGCTTGCACCGACACCGCTGCCGCACAGCAGGATGCCCCGGTCGGCGTGTTCGTTCTGGATGGCCTGGCCTATGTACCGCGCATAATCGGGGTAGTCATCGGTGGGTTCGAGTTGATGGGCACCCAGGTCTTGGACGTCGTGTCCCATTGAGCGCAGCAACTGCGTCAGCTCGTCCTTGATGGGAAATCCGCCATGGTCCGCGGCGATAGCAATTTTCATGGTTGTCTGGCTCACCAAGTGATCGTTGCTGTCGTATTATCAACAGTCCGGACTTGGACGCAACGCGGACGGCCCAAAAGATGTCCGAGAAAACATAAACGACGACACCCGCCCCCTGATCCTCCCTCTCTGGCAGGTTACTTAAAATACCGTGCCAGGTCTTTCTCGGTCAGCGCAATGTGACGCACACATGCCTTGAAACCTGGCCAATCCCCAAAATATCCCTCTAGCACTTTGTCTACCGCTATTTCGTCGCACTCGGCTGCGGCGAGTTCCAGAAATAGCTCATCGAGGTACAGACTATGCCACTCCGCAGAACATAATTCTCTGTCCATAAGTAAGGTTTTAAGCGCAGTTCTTTTGTGGGTTTTCTTCACTTTAGCCATGAAACTGGACAGCGAAAAGGTATGGTCGCCCTTGTTATCTTCTTTGCCTCGGATTACGCAAAATAACCGGCGGCACTGGCAAGTAATCGTGTTGCAGCCGCCTTCGAGCAGTATAAAAAAATCACATTCCAGATTGGTGCACTGCCGCATCCCACCCCAAGCCAGACTCTTGGGGTCTGACTTCTTAACTAGTTTGAAGTTCGCCCTCGCTATCTCCCGTATTTTTAGAACATCTTTGATTTTCTGATCTGACACATAACCTTCGAAAAGCTCGGGCTGAAGTTCTTTTTTACATCCCGGGCAAAATATCTGTCCCGGTGCGCCGGGGTTCCAGGGATATTCGCTAACGCAGCCTTTGCACGCGGAGTATTTGCAGCAGGGGTAGTCGAAGATCGGCTCGTCATTTTCGAGGCAAATGGAGCATTCAGGGTACTCGACAGAGTGCGTAGTTATTGTCGTAGTTGTCTTTTCCGTCAGTGGTGTAACTTTAGGCTTGGAAAGCGTTGAGGAGGATGGCCGCCTCTCGGGCAGGATAGGCCCCTTTTTCTGACGGATGGGGGCGGGTGGCCTTATCTTCTGATTCTGTTTCAAGGGCATTCGACGTAGCAGGACAGGACTAGTTATTGGCGAGGGCACGGCTCTTGCCTTCTCTGTAGCTCCCTTTCCGCACTTCCTGTTCGGACATGAATCATGTGTCCGATCGTCATATAGGTCCCAGCATATTGGGCAGACTTTCATTTTGCGGCCTCATGATTTGAGAGAAAAAAGTGGATGGGAAAGGTGTCGCCTTATCTTCTCCAGGAACCTTATCTTCTTTATCTTCCCCTGTCACGCACCTCGTTTAAATGAAAAGTTAACCTTCACGCGGGTCGGTTTGCCGCCGACCTCTAGCACAGGGTAGGCAAGGAAATTGATCGGGCCTGACACCGGGCCCGGCTCGACCACCAAGTCGCGGCCGCGGCTGAATTCGATACGGTTCGCTGGGTGGTGCCCGAAGTAATAGGTCATCAGGCTAGAGCACTTGTCGCCCTCACTGATGTCAACGGGCCACCAATTACCGTCAGCGTAGAATTCTGCCCAGCAGTGGTAGCCGTCGATTCCGCCGTCATTCCTCTCCGACGGGATGGCTGCGCCGATGGCGAAGCGAGCGGGGATGTCGGCAGCCCTGGCCAAGGCGATAAAGTACGAGTGAAAATCAGTACAGTTGCCCGTGCGTGAATCACAGGCATAAACCGCATCGCCATTGCCCCAGCCCGAGCCAAATTTCATGTAGCGCATGCGGTCGATGACATGGCCGTAGAGGGCCCTTGCGCGAACCAGATCACTCTTCTTGTTCTTTACGACCTCGGCGGCGATGTCGCGTATCTCCTCATCGGTCGGCACAAGCCGTTCGGGCTTGAGATAGTCCTGAGGCGTCAGCGTATTTGCTGGATAGACGGTCTTCTCAATGCGTTGTACCTGAAAGCGGATTGCGATCGTTTTCCCGCTATCTTCCGGGCCAAGTGTCAGGAAAAGGACCTTATTCCCGAATTCTTGATCCTTCAGAAATTTCCGTTGGCCGGGGGCGGTGATGGATTTTACGGCGACGGTCTGAAACGAATCGGTGGCGGGCATGGGCATCCACATGCGAGCTGCATGGGTCATTTCCGGCAGCGTGGCTTGATATAAGAACTCGAACTCGTCACGGCCGGTGATGACGCCCAGCAGTTGTTGCGATGCGTTTTTTACCGGGACGCGTCGCCACGATTTATCAAACTTTTGCTTCCATACATAAAAGGGTTGGCCGTTGATCTTGTGGACGGTGGTTTCTGTGACGGTCATCGCGCCGGGATCACCCGCAAGGAAAAAATCGACGTCGTAGACTTCGCCTTCGGTACTCGCCATATCCACGCAGGCGAAGTGGCGGCGAGGGCCCAGGTTTGACAGGTATTCGGTGTGGACGCGGACGAGCTTAAGACGAAGTTCACGGTCCTTAAACGGGAGTTTGAAATAGCCTCCGCCTAACCGGGACTGCTCTTCGATGTGTTTTTCGATGCCGGCCTGTATGTCTGCTGTAACCACATGAGGCACGGATTCGACGGTGGCTTGGCTGCTATCCCGCGTCGTGTGACAACCCGCAATCGCGCCGCAAACTATTGCCATAACCGGTATTAGAGTTCGCCAATTCACAGCATCCCTTTCATCTCAAAATGACTGCCCGCAGCTAATTCGTCCCTCTTAGCCACCGTATCTATGCTGCCACAAAACACCATGGCACATCACACCTGATTCGTGTCGCCAAGTGAGCGACCGAAATCGGTATATGGATAATTACCAGCCGACAATTCTAACTTTTTAGAAAAGGACGATTATTCCGGGTGCTCTGACGTCGGGTGCTCCGACGAGGGGTGATCCGATGTGGCGTGGTCTGACGAGGGGTGTTCGTCCTGGCTCTGGCAACCCATCGTAGCAAGCGAAAGGGCGGAGGTAATTGCCATCATCACAAGTACGTTGATCACTTTATTCATCTGTTGGTTCCTTCCATGTTTCGGATTTAATACATCGTGGTTACGGACATTTTATTGATGAACCTGTTCGTGCCACCTTCAACGGAGAGCGGCTGACGATGGCATGACAGGTCACATTATAACGGATTGTTAAGAATAAAAGGTCAGGTAAAGATAAGGGATTGGGGGTCGAGTTGTCACTGCCAGCGTGATATTTTAGCGCATGTTCATGCCACGCCGGGTGGTTTGGTGTATGCTGGTGATTCATTGCCCGCTGAATCCATACCCATTTAGCCACGGGTGAATACACCCGTGGCGTCCCGTTCGTACCCGTGCATGCCCCGGGTGTGATTACCCAGGCTAGAGCATTTTCTGATTTCGCATGGGGGATTCTTAGCGAGTCGCGCGCGTCAGCAAGCGGTTTTTTGGCTCTAATACCAATTCAAATTAATACTTGCGCGGTGTCTATGAACGCGGGGATAAGATAGGCAATAACTTACATCGCTTACGACGCGCTAGAACTATACGCAATGCGTATAAAGGGTCCGCTCCCTGACGATCGCGGCTCGTAGCGAAGTCCTGTCAACCGTACACTCATTCAGAAAATGCTCTAAGTGTAGGTGACGGTGGTTATCCCGACATATTTTCCACATCATGTAGCAGAGTGTTGAATAGTGGGGTGAAGTGGGTTAATATCCCACTTGTAGACACAACTAGGAAGCCTAATGCGTTGGTTTTTACCGGTACCTACGAGCACACGATCGACGGGAAAAACCGTTTGGCGATCCCAGCGGAATTGCGTGCTCAGCTCAAAGAAGAATCAGACGGCTCGAATGTTTTTTTGTATGTAACGCTCGGAGAGGGTCAGGCGATGTGCCTGTACACCCAGCGGCGGTTTGAGCAGCGGGCTGACGAACTCGATCACAGCGAACTCGACCCGGATCAGTTGCTCAGTTACGAGCGTTTGATGTTCAGCTTGGCCCGGCGCGTCGAAGTGGATAAGCAGGGTCGGATTCGGCTGCCGGATAATTTGCTCAAAATGGCGAAGCTAGAGCCTGAGGTCGTGTTGATCGGTGTAAAGGACCACATGGAAATACGCGACCGTGAAAGTTGGCAGGCTCACGTGAAGCAGATGCTCGACCTTCAGCCGCAGATATTAATGAACCCGCGTCGTGCCATGGGGCGTCCGACGCCTCCACGAGCACCGAAATAGCAGTTGACAGCAGCCCGTTGGTATGAGAGCAAACAATGTAATCGGAGATATCGCCTCCTTGGATAGCTAAAAAATTCAGCGAAGGACGAACGGATTCTCGCCGTCCTGCTCGTGACCTAGTCCCGGTCTTGGTGGTGTTCACGGAAGAACAAAGTCAAAATCGGCAACCATTAGGCATCAGTGATCGGAAGTCCGCCATTGGTGAAAGTCAGATGTCTGGACGGTGCCTTCGCTGAATCTCCTGTGTCGAGTATACACGTCTGTCGGTATTTGGCGTGGCTCGTTGCGGTTGTTCACATATTCCCCAGAACGCGAGAGCATTCTCTTTCTCCACCACCATCATGCCCCCGGAGCTAGCTTCGGGGGTATGGTTGTATCATCAGGTAACCGCTCTACATATATGTTAGAGCAGATAGCGTAATTAATCTCCGTTAGTCGGGTGGCACGGCTTGCTTGCAAGCCGTGAGATACAGAGACGTGGCGCACCAGCGACCCACCGGGATGGCGATTGTTTTTGCCACCTGCTCTAATTGATGATAGGCACCGGTGGGCGGGGAGTCGATGATTATTTAATGTTTTGTTTGTCGTGCACGGTTGATAGGTATCAGACTCAGCGATACGCCCGGCGTTATACTGATCGCGTGATAGCGATCCCTCAAGATCAATCGTCTCAACCGTTGCTTCAGGTCGAGGACCTGTGCACGCACTTTCCCGTGAAGCGTGGTTTTATGCGGCGCACCGTAGCCCAACTCCGCGCGGTCGACGGGGTGTCGTTTAGCGTGGGTCGTGGCCAAACACTTGGGCTCGTGGGTGAGTCGGGCTGTGGCAAGTCCACGGTGGCGCGGACGATCTTGCGACTTATCCCAGCCACTTCCGGGCGGGTGATCTATGACGGTACGGACGTCTTCGCTGCTGGGCGTACCGAGCTGCATCGTCTGCGGCGGCGGATGCAGATCATCTTTCAGGACCCCGTCGGCTCGCTCAACCCTCGTATGACAGTGGGCAGGATCATCGGTGAGCCGATCCTTGTGCACCGCATCGCCAGGGGCAGCGAATTAGAAGACCGCGTCGCGGAGTTGCTCAAGCGCGTCGGGCTCAGCGCGGATTATGCGAGACGGTATCCTCACGAATTTTCCGGTGGTCAGCGTCAGCGTGTTGGGATTGCTCGGGCCCTGGCATTGGAGCCGAGCTTTATTGTCTGTGACGAGCCGGTCAGCGCTCTGGACGTGTCGATTCAATCACAGATTCTCAACTTGCTGTCCGACTTGAAACAAGAACTGGGCCTGTCGTATCTGTTCATTGCCCACAATCTGAGCGTGATCGAGCATTTTTGTGATCGCGTGGCGGTAATGTATCTTGGTCGCATCGTGGAGGTAGCCGACCGAGATACCCTGTACCGGTCGCCGCAGCATCCGTATACCAAGGCATTGCTCAGTGCCGCGCCGCAGCCCGACCCAGCCAGAGCCAGCACACGGATTGTCTTGCCGGGCGAGGTGCCTTCGCCGGTCAATCCACCGCCAGGGTGCGCGTTTCACCCCCGCTGTTGGCTGTCGCGCCAGACCGCTTTAGCGGAAGTGAACCAATCTACTGAGACGGTTCGTGTATCGGTCGATGGCGAGCCGGTGCGCGTGATGCAGCGATGTGTTGATCAGGTGCCAGCGCTTGACCCGGTGCAGGACAACGCGGATCACCGTGTGGCGTGTTGGTTTAGCGGCGAAGGGGCTTGATCATTTAAGCCTGTGAAATTGATCGGTACATTGTGGTGAGGCGCGACGGGATCACGGCACCCATTGCGATGGCGCTGGTCGGCCTGAGACCGATTCGATTTCGCTACGCAGTTCACCTGAATAGATTTTTTTGATCACCGCTGCGTCGTAGGGATATGTCAGCGCCTGGGTCACCGTTTCGTTTTCACCCGGCCGGTTCGCCATGCCTTGTACATAGATCAGACCGCCTTTTCGCTGGATACCCGTGATCCTCGCCCAGTACCCGCTCGTTGGCTGCTCACCCAAGGTCAGCAGCAAAAGCGATTCCTTAGCAAAGTTGATCTTGCTGTTAACCAAGTCGTAGCTGCCCAACCTATTCAGGTCCTCAGCTTTGTTGATCAGCAGTATCATCGGCTCTTGGAATCCTGGGTCGCTGCCGTTGTAGTGGCGCAGGACAGCGATCGGTTGCGGGCGTGACTTCGTGATGGGGATAACCAAGGTGGGTTGGCAGCCGAGTATGGCCGCCGCTGTTAGGCACATCAGGCACAACGCAATATTTCGTCGGTACATGATTCCTGATCCTGCTGGTGTAGGTTGGCGATTCATCGGTTGGGGAGACGATGCCCACACCCCGCGAGCATCCATCAGATTGCACTATACCTAATCTAAACCGCAAGGCTACCCGTTGTGTGGTGGATCGGCCCGGCATGGTCGTGGGAACGCTTACACAGGATCGTTGAGTAGAACGGGCGTCCTTCACAGCGGTACTTCCGCTCAAAATTCGTGCCGGTCAATTCGCCGTCGTTGGCACCGTCCGCAGGGTGGAACGGCAACTGTTCAAATTTTGATTCTACTTGTTGGATATGCTGGGTCATCCACTCGTAATACTGGGCGTGGTCGGTGACGATCCGTATCCGTCCATCCGTTTCGAGTTTTTGGTGTAGCAGCGTCAGAAACGGTGCCTGCACGAGCCTCCGTTTGTGGTGGCGCTTCTTTGGCCAAGGGTCGGGGAAATAGATATGCACACAACGCAGGCTCGCATCCGCAACGCGGTACCGCACAAATGACCCCGCCTCGCCGTGCACGATGCGTATGTTTTCCAAGCCCCGTCGCCGGCAGCGATCCGCAGCGTGTCGCCAGAATGCCTTAGCGTACTCGACGCCGATGTAGTTCACGTTCGGCGTCAGAGATGCTTGCTGGCACAGAAAAGTACCTTTGCCCGACCCGATCTCCAGCTCAAGCGGGTTGGCACAGCTTGTATCAGAAAACCAATTCCTCATATCGACAGCACCCGCATCGATCGGGGGAAGCTGTTCGGAATTGATCCCAAAATGACCAACATCCAATGGCTTACGTGGTGATAAAGAAACGCTCATAGGAGATAGCGGAATTCGTTTCCAGGGTAAAAATTCAGTCAACGACGAAGTTGTATTGTACGCCCCTACCCCGACAGCGTCCCCAACAATTCATCTACTGCCGCTTGAGGATCAGACGCCGAGCAAACCGCGCTGCTTACAGCGACGCCCCGCGCGCCGGCGTCAACGAGTTGGGTAGTGTTCGCAGGTGTGATCCCACCGATTGCCAGGTGCGGGAGCTTTCCCCAAGCCAGATATTGTTGCAAGTAGTCGACGCCTGCAATTGTGGGTTTGTCCTTGGTCGTTGTGGGGAACATAGGTCCGACCCCGCAGTAGTCCGCATCGTCTTTCAATGCCCGCTGGGCCTGGTCCAGGTTGGCGGTGCTCACGCCGATCAACAGCTTGTCGCTCACCAACTCGCGGACACGGGCGCAAGGTAGGTCGTCTTGCCCCAGGTGCACGCCATCGGCACGCGCCAGCAGCGCGATATCGGGCCGATCATTAATCACGATCGCCACGCCGCGGGGCCGACACAGCGATACGAGTTGCTGCGCCCTCCGAAGCAACTCGTGGTCATCGGTCGTTTTTTCACGTAGCTGAATACAGTCGGCTTTACGGTGTCTCGCCTTGGCGCTGGTGATCGCCTCGGCCACGGCTAGCCAATCCCCGGCAGGGCACAGCGCTTCGCTGATCAGCACACACAGTCGCCACTGTGGTTTGGTGCTACGCGGGTTGGGGGTAGGTCTTGATACGTCCTGCATATCCGAAAGGAACTTGGCGAGTGTGTATCACGAATGAACCGACGACTAAGCCACATTGCGGGTAGGTGCATGGGGCTTGCTGACGGTCAAGCTGAGGAAGAGAACTCTTCGACTTTGGGCAGGTCTTTGAGGTTAGCTAATCCAAAGACCTCCAGGAATGCTTTGGTTGTGCCGTAGAGCATAGGGCGACCCAGTTCCTCAGCCCGGCCTACGATCTTGACCAGGCGCCGCTCCATGAGGCTCCGGATGACTTCCCCGCTGGCCACGCCGCGGATCGCTTCGATCTCGGCACGCAGGGTTGGTTGCTTGTAAGCAATCAGCGCCAGGGTTTCCATAGCAGCAGGGCTCAACCGTGTCGCTGCCTTATCCCGGTGAAACGCCGACAATAGCGTGGCGAACGCGGGTAGCGTGCGGATCTGCCAGCCGCCAGCGACGCGCTCGATGCGGAAGCTGCGGCCCGATTCTGCGTAACCCCGATTTAGCTGTTCGATGGCCTGATGAATCAGTTTGGTTCCAAGCCCTTCTCCCAAGACATCCGCCAGCCGTGACGACGACTGGGGGCGGTCTGTCGTCATCAAGACCGCTTCGACCTTTAGGAGCATATCGGTCTCGTCCGTCTCGGGCGTGGCATCAGTGGTTTCGGCTTCGAGTTGCTGCGTGTCGTTTTGCCGTTCTTGTACAGACTCACTCATGAATAGATTTTAGAGGCAATTGATGGACTAAGGCAACGTGGCCCCGAGCATAAGGGTATCACGCTCCAGAGAGGTATAGGTTTAAGTGCGGTGTTTACGCTAGACGTCCGTTGCGTCGCAGCGAGACCATATGAGCCTGTAACGCCTTGCCTGGACAGGAGGTGACGTTTAGCTCCTGGTGAGTAAAGACTTGATTTGTTGGGACACGATTGTGCCGCATCAGGATCAACAGAGCATGGCGGAGGGCATTTTGCTGAACCTCGGTGGGACGCTGCAACTCAAAATTACCCAGTACCATAATGCCCAGATTGTTTACGTTGTGGTTACGGACATGCGCACCCTGGTACCGCAGGTCTCTGCCTTGCCAGACACGCCCCGCTCTGTCGATGATTAGGTGATATCCGATATCACCCGCGTGTAGCCGTTCGAGGTGTGACTTGCGGATCCTTTCCAAGCGGGCAGCGGTAGTCCGGACATCGTCAAACCAAACCGGTTTCCAACCCTCGTGGTGAACGGTGATACGTTTAACTGATTGCAGCGGGCGCAGCCGAGCCTTGATTGGTTTAGCGGTAGTCCATTGTGATCGAGCGATGGCCTTGAGCGGCTGGGTTGCCGTGGGCACTTGAACCTGCGGTTGGGATCGAGGCGGCAAAGTCGATGGTGGATCATAGCTACGTAGCCGCGTAGGCGGATCAATCGGCGGGGGTAGACGCCTGTGTACAATCCGGCGGGACTCTGTACAACCTACAGCGACCAAGCCGATGCTGGCAATAGCAAACTGTCGACGTGATATCTCTTTCATACTACCTTGCTCGGCTTGGCAATCATTGAGATGAGTATAGGGAGCGTATATCTATAGCGAGGAGATCCGCAGTCAATGGTATCTGACTCTACATGATGATCGGCTTGTGTTGTATCAATCGTCAAATTCTTCGTAGCCTCTCTATATAGTTTGACGCGGGATAGGTGGTCCAGGGATGACGCGGCCTGCCCCCGAAGCCTCTATAAGCAATTTGTTTAAAGCTATTTGTGATACATACCGATGCCTGGCGGCAATCGATGGCTCAGGATTAGCCAAGAAGTGGTTGGATTTGCGTTGCGTTGGGGGGCTAAAAAAGAAGCGGCGGCTGTTAAGCCGCCGCTTCCGCATCAGTGATCGGACGCTCGCCAGGAAGCGAAAGTTCTCTGGGTTGGCTAGCTCTTTATCCGAGCAGGCTTAGTACACTCTGTGGCTGCGCGTTTGCGATAGCCAAAGTGTTACTCGCGGCGTTGACCAGGATCTGAGATCGGGTCAACTTTGCTGTCTCCGACGCGAAGTCGGTATCACGGATGGAACTCTCCGCTGCGCTGGTGTTCTCAAAGGCTACACCCAACGCTCGGATCGTGGCACCCACGATGTTCTTCTGGAACGCACCGAGTCGACCTCGCAGGCTCGATACCTGGTTGATCGCTGTGTCGATGATCTTTTGGCCTGTCTCGAGGTTCCCGTTAACCAGGTTATTCGATGCACCGGACGCCAGGTCGTCAAGGAAACCAGCGGACTTGCTGCCCAGATTCCGGGACGCGACGTTGCCTATGCCGATACTCACCTGATTGGAGATATCGACGTCGGGGCCGAGGATAAACTTGGCTCCGCCGCCGGTGATGGTGAAGGCATTAAAGCTACTGAGCGTCTGGGCACCGGTTGTGGTCAGGTCGATGCTCAGGTCCAGGAATTCGGTGTTGATCCTGGCGGTCGTACCGTTGGATGTGGCGTCGACGGCGTTGATAATCGCCGAGACGTCTTGGCCGGTGTCGCGAATCGCGTTGGTCGCACTGACGAACGCGGTTGAGCCTGAACTCACGATGGCGTTCTCGTTGACAGACGAGAGCGTGTAGATGCCCGCAGTCGAACCAGCACCTGAACTGGCGTCGTTGATACCGCCGTCGCTGGTGACCTTCACCGACACGAATTGGCTGGAACCAAAGTCGGTGCTCTTGAGAATGATTCCGTTGCCGCTGGCACGGGCGGATACACCTGTAACCGACTTAAAGGTATTAAGTTGGGTGGCGGCGTCCGCGAGCGTGGTGCCCGAGGCAAAACTGAACTCACGTGAGCCGTCGACGCCGGCAATCTCGAGTGTCAGCCGGTTGGAACCAGCCGATAGGTTGATCGATGTGCTACCGGCAGAGAGATACAGGCCCGCGTGCTGTGCCGATCCGGTCACCAGGACTTGGACCGTTCGGGTATCGCCAAACTCAAGCTTGGCGGCGTTGATTTCAAAGTCCGACACAGCAGTGTTCTGGCTGGTGATATTGAAGTCAAAAGAGCCGTTGAGCAGCTTTGTGCCCTGGAAGTTGGTCACGTTGGCGATACGATCGATCGTTTGAATGATCGAATCGACCTGTAGCTGATTGGCGTCTTTTTCTTCCTTGCTCAAACCGGCGTTGTTGGCGGTCTCGGTGACTAGGCTCTGCACCTCTAGCAGCAGGGTGTTGATTTCCTGCAGCCCGCCTTCAGCGATGTTGACGACCTGGTCGGCACGTTCGGCGTTACCGATGGCAGCGTCGATCGAGGCCAGCTCGGATCGTAGGTTCTCACTAGCGATCAGACCGGCTGGGTTGTCCCCACCGCGGTTGATGGCCAAGCCGGTGCTCAGCCGTTCTAGTGACTGTGTCAAGTTCTTGTTGTTCTGGCCCAGGATTCGCTGCGCCAGAAGCGATGATACGTTTGTATTAATGCGACTCATGGTATTAGATCCTCCGCGAACTCTTTTGTGGGTTCACTTTTTGTTCTGAATTCTGTTAGGGCATCCTGCCTCTGGTTGCTTCTCCAATCCCGATGCATATCTAAACAAGCTTTTTTCTCGAGAGGCGGCTGATTTCGGGAAACGCGGTGCCTCTGAGCCGGTGGTTGGCGGGTCCCGGCTGACGGCTTGCGATTCCCAACTGTGCACCTCGAGCCGCGAGCTTGAGGACCTGTGGGTCGCTGGGCCAAACGCGGTGGCGCAGCCTCTTGCTCGCCGAGTCGCATTCGTGTCTCTCTTTTTAAACGCTTGTGACATTTCGATCTCCCGGGCGCTCTTTGCCCGTCTGATCGGAACCATCGACACAAACTGACCACCCCTTAAGCGCGTCACAAACAGAACAGTCAGAAAAGACGTGAAGATCACTTCAGCCGTCATCTTCGGCATGAATTGAATAAACGGTAATGCGTGATATAGGACTTATACACGGTACGTATGTCTCAGAGACAGGCGTCCAAATTCGAAAGGCCTATAACAAATCCCGTGATCTGGACGGATGGCTAGGTGTTAACGAAGGGGTATTGAGAGGGTTGTCGTGGCGGGTGATTGATGGGGAGGGGCTTGGCGGGGCCAATAAAAAAAAGGCGGCCGTGATGGCCGCCTTTGAGTGCTCAAATGAGATTTTCAGATCACCGGGTTTTTGTCAAGAAAAACCCGAGCGTGCTGTCTTCTTTTATCCAAGCAGTGCCAGGACATTTTGCTGCGACACGTTCGACAGTGCCAATGCATTGGTTGATGCCTGGACGAGGATCTGTGATCGCGTCAGATTTGAGGTCTCTGCCGCAAAGTCAGTATCGCGGATCAGGCTCACCGCAGCGGTGGTATTTTCCAGGGATACGCCCAGCGACCTGATGGTCGACTGCACGGTATTGCCTTGGAAAGCACCCAGTCGACCTCTGAGCTTCGCAACCTGATCGATCGCCTTGTTGACGACTTTTTGAGCGCCGTCGACGTTGGACGAGTTGACGATCGTCAAACTCCCGCCCGAGCCGATGTCGTTTAAGAAACCCAACGCGTTTGACCCGAGATTTCGGGCCGCCACATTGGGAAGCCCAAGGCGTACTTGGTTAGCCAGGTTGACTTCGGTGCCGAGGTTAAACTTGGCGCCGCCACCGGTGAGGGTCAATGCGCTGAGGCTCCCCGGTGAGGTTCCTACGGTGCTGTTCACGGTTAGGTTCAGGTCCAGCGCGTCGTTAGCAATACTTACGACCAGACCGTTGCCGCGAGCGTTGATGCCGTTGATGGAAGCTCCGACATCCTGGCCTTCATCGCGGATCGCGTTGGTCGCGCTGACAAACGCGGTCGAGCCTGTGCTCACCACACCGTTCTCGTTTAGAGACGAGAGCGAGTAGATACCCGCTGTGGTACCTGCACCAGAACTGGCGTCATTGATCCCGCCGTCGGTGAGGACCTTTACCGATACGAATTCAGCGCTGCCAAAATCGGTGCTTTTGAGAACGATGCCGTTGCCGCTGGCCCGGGCGGATACGCCGGTTACGGTCTTGAAGGTATTAATCGAAGCAGCGGCGTCGGTCAGTGTGGTGCCTGACCCGAAGGTGAATTGGCGAGTGCCATCAGAGCCTGCGAGTTCAAAAGAGAACGAGTTACCCGCAGCGGACAGGTTGATTGACGTGCTACCCGCCGACAGGAACAAACCCGCGTGCTGAGCCGACTGCGTGACGATCACGTTGACGTCAACGTTCGTGCCGTCTTGGATCTTGGCAGCGTTGATCTCGAAGTCCGTCACGCTCGAGCTCAAGCCGCTGACCACGAAGTCGAATCGGCCGTTGAGCAGCTTCGAGCCGTTGAACGTTGTAACGGATGCGATCCGATCAATCGTCGAGATGATCTGATCGACCTGCTGCTGGTTGGCTTCTTTTTCGTCCGTGCTCAGGCCGGCGTCGTTACCGTTCTGACTTACGAGGCTTTGTGCTTCGAGTAGCAACGAGCTGATCTCCTGCAGTCCGCCTTCCGCGATGTTGACGACTTGGTCGGCTCGCTGAGCGTTGCCGATCGCCGCCTCTAGCCGTGACTGTTCGGTTTGCAGCCGTTCGCCGACGATCAGACCCGCGGGGTCGTCGCCGCCCCGATTGATCCTGACGCCGGTAGCTAGACGTTCAAGAGACTTGGACAGGTCCTTGTTGTTTTGATCAAGAACCCGTCGTGCAACCAATGACGAGATGTTTGAATTGATTCGACTCATTTGAGAATTTCTCCTCCTCCTGGACAGCCGGTGATGCCTCCGGATATGCCCTAAATTCCATGAACAAAGTTATTTATGTTTTCAGCGGTTAAGCTGTTTGAGCATTTGGGGCCACAACATTGGGCCGGTGGGGAGTTCCCCTTTCACGTTTGGTCATGCCATCGCAGCCCAATAGGGGCATAGGCGATGGCGGGTCTAAATTTGAAAAACGATGCCTCCGAAATCTGCTCCCTGGACGTTCGACTCTGGGTCTGGGACCTTGCGGTCTTTGACGCTGACTCCAGGGGAATCGGATGGGAGGTTTTGCGGGATGACCGGACAGTTAAGTCAGACGGTAAAATCAATCTAAATATGATGTTACAGTCGACATGAGCGTTATAAATCTGCCAGATATGTCAACCGATTTTGACGGTCACAAAAGGTGCAGAAATTGCGATAGTGACAGCAGTGCGAGCCGTTATCACAGCCCTAAGCAGTGCAGGTATTACAGAAGGACCGATCTACGAATGGTGACGATCGGCTTAAGGGATTGTCCTTGATGGATTAGCGCACAGGATTAGATATGTCCGCATTCCGGCGGATTTAGCGGACCGACAGCAACAGGCGCGTCAATCAAACGGGGATGGCCGATAAGCCATGATTCACAATGCAGGTACGAAAAAAAAGAGCATTACATGGCGTTAGACGAGGGGTTGTCCGTCTCGATATCCTGAATGTAAGCCATGGTGCGATCAAGCTCTCGTTTGAGGTGGCGGATACGAAGAAGCGACTTGACGCGCGTGATTAGCTCAAGTTTATTAACGGGTTTGGTCAAGAAATCATCGATGCCCGAATCGATCCCTCGCTCGATATCACCCAACTCGTTCAGGGCAGTCACCATCATAATGGGGATCGACCGGGTCGCTGGGTCCTCCTTGAGCTTCCGACAGACCTCGAAGCCGCTCATGCGGGGCATCATAACGTCGAGCAAGATCAGGTCGGGGATGGTGCTCGTGGGGTCTTCAAAGTACTTCATCGCCTCAAGCCCGTCGGATGCGGTGACCGTTTGACAGGGCAGAACCTCCAGATACGCCTGCAATAGCTCGACGTTTTGGGCGTTATCATCCACGATCAGGATCGTGGATTCGCTGGTATCGAGGGTCTCTTCCTCACCGGCGACCGCGTTATCGGCGCCTGCTGACGGTTGGCTGCTCGTTGGGGTCTGATGATCAAGCGGCATCATGGCTGAACTTATCCCTTAGCGTTTAATACCTTGGATAGCCTTGACCGTAATCGGACAAAGGCTGCCTCCGTGGCGTCGTGTAAACGGTCGTGCAAACGAGTCAGATCTGCTGGCTGGTCGACGTCGTGCCAGAGCGGCAGCGTCGCTACCGACAGGCCAGCTTGAGACGCTGCGGTCACGGTCTGATGATACACGGTTGATGTTCCCCAGTCGATACTCGTTAGCAGGCTCGGTTCGAAGCCATGGGCAGCCAAGGTCCAATATCCGCCGTCCGCGACGGGGCCGATCGCTACGTCCGCTGATTCGAGTGTGGGCAGGACCTTGTCGAGTGTTTCGCTCGGCACGTCCGGGGTGTCAGCTCCGAGAAACACGATGGGCCCATTGCCTAGCTGCTGCCAGACCCGACCCAGTCGGTCCCCCAGATCACCGGTGCCTTGAGGGATTACCCGCCAACCGACGGGGAGGTCTACATCCAAATCGCCAAGGTCCTGGCCCGGCTCAACGAGCGTCTCATCAAGGGCCAGGATATAGCTTATCGGTGCTTCGTCACGGGTGATATGGCAACCGGCTCGTTGGAGTATGCAATCGAGCATGGCCGCGTGTATCGCAGCTGCCTTATCAGGCCCCACCTTGCGTGCAAGACGGGTCTTGACTCGGCCGGGCACTGCGGGCTTGGCCATCACGACAACGTGGATGGCGGTCGTCAAGGCTCTCGATTGCGTAGTGTGACTCATCACAACCAGATGCTTTGGGGTAATGGTGGTCAACCGCCTCGTTTGACAGTGTCCTATAAGGTAAGGGTATTTCTCACCGGTGAGATAAGCAATGGCTGGGTGGCACTGGTTGCTTGCAACCAGTGAGTATGTAAGGGTCCACTGTACAGATCGTCCTGGGCTTATCGGTGAGATAAGCAACGGTTATCGTACCCGACCCCAGTATGACTCCTCCCGGACCCTATTTAGCCACGGGTGATGACACCCGTGGCATCCGGCTAGCGGTGTGCGGTCATTTCTTCGTAGAGCCCGGCAAAGGCATCGTGCATTTGCTGCTGCGTAAATTGCTTAAGCAACCTATCGCGGCCGGCCAGGCCCATGCGCCTGCGGAGATCGGGGTCACGCAGCAGGGTCGTCAGATTCCGGGCTAGCGCTTCGGCGTCGCCCCGCGGTGATAGCAACCCAGTCTGGTCGTGCAGGACCACCTCGCCGTTGCCGCCCACGTCCGTGGCTGCGATGGGTCGTGCTGCAGCCATCGCTTCGAGCAGTGTGACGGAAATCCCCTCGCTGAGGCTGCTGAGCATGAAGACGTCCGCCGCAGCCATGAGGTCTGGGATATCGGTCCGTACACCCAGGAACCGCACGCTTCGGCTCACACCCAACTCATTGGCCAGTGTTTCGATGGCATCACGCTCCGGCCCGTCGCCGACGAGTATCAATTGAGCTTTGGGTACCGCCCCGAGCACATGGGCCATCGCGCGGACGCCACAAGCGTGGTCCTTGACCGGGTGGAACCGTGCGACCTGGAGGATGACCGGCTGATCGTCGCCCAAACCCAACTCGGCTCGGATTCGAGCACGCTGTTCGTCGGGAGGTTTAATCGAGAATTGCTGAGGCTCGATGCCGTTGTGGATGACCTGGATACAGCCCGGTGCGAGGCCCTCGTGATCGACGAGCATCTGCTTGACGAATTGGCCCACTGCGGTGACGCGGTCGCTGCGGCGCAGCAGAAATCGGTTGGCGATCACCCGCTTGAGTCGGCGGAAATCGGGGTAGTGTCGCCCGTGCTCGGTGAACAAAATAGGGGGGGTACTGCTAAATCGGCGAGACAAGGCGGCGTAAAAGAACGGCGTGTACTGATGGGCGTGTAGCAAAGCGATGTGGTGGTCGCGCACCGCTTGGCCTAGACGCCGCGACACCGACCAGTCGATCCCTGGTTGTCGTTGGAGGTTGATTACTTCAAAGCCTTCTTGCGTCAATTCTTCGCCCAGCGGACCGACCCGATCCAGGCACAGAAAGACAAACCGAAAACGGTCGCCCAGGCTTCGTGACAAGCCCGCTGCCAGCACTTCCGCACCGGCGAACGACAATTGGTGCAGCACGTGAGCGATGACCGGCTTGTCGGGTGTGTCATCGACGGGGTGTGATTGTTTTAGATTGGTCATTTCGCAACACATTGTTACAAATCAATATACAAAAATATAGAAGGAGATGGCTAAGGCCAATACCCTACAAAATCGACGTTTGGTGCTGGATTACGTGATCAATATAGCATTAGGGATTGCAATATTAGCGACAATTGACATAAATTGGATTAATGTTAGAATCTCTTATCATGCAAAGCTTAAGAATATTTTGTGACGTTGCCAGGCGTCGTAGCTTTAGCCGGGCTGCGGCGGATCACGGTATTACCCAATCGGCTGCTAGCCAGCGTATTCGGCAACTCGAAAAAAGGTTGGGTGTAAAGCTGATCGACCGTTCGGTCAGGCCGTTGGCGTTGACACCCGCAGGAGAGGTGTATCTACGTGGGTGTGAGGAGTTGCTCGAGCATTACGATCAGCTTGAGCAGCAGGTGTCTCACTTCAAGCCGCTTGCGGAGGGAAGTATCCGGGTCGATGCGATCTACTCAGCGGGGATCGACCTGCTCAACCATGTCAAGGAGTCGTTTGAAGCACTGCACCCGGCTGTGAGGGTGACGATTCAATACAAACAGCCCGACGAGGTGTATCAGGGGGTCCACGACCACCGGTGCGACTTAGGGATATTGTCCTATCCCCAGCGATGGCATCAGGTGCAGGCGATCGGACTGCGGGACGAGCCGATGGCGGTCGTCTGCTCGCCTAAACACGCCTTGGCGGGTACACAGAAGATACATGCCTCGCAATTAGGGCACTGGCCAATGGTTATGTTTGAGCAGAGCCTGCCTGTGGGACGCCGAATCAGGCGATATCTCAGGGAGCACGGGGCCAACCCATCCGAAGCAAGTGTTTTTGATAACATTGACACGATCAAAAATGCGGTGGTCGTGACAGATCATGTGGCTATCCTGCCTAAGCGAACGGTTATGCGTGACGTGACTGCCGGGACGCTGGCGGTGGTCGGCCTGGAGCCGGAGCTTGTTCGGCCAATGGGCATCATCTACCGTCGCCCAAGTGGTCAAGGGTTTCGCCCTGCTGTACAGGCGTTTATCGACTATCTGTTCGAGCACGCCGGGCCCGACGCGGATGACAGCACCCGCGCCGAGACGGTTGAGCATGAGTTAGTAAGTAGCGTTATATGAGCAAACGAACAATGAGCGATCCGATACACGACTTGGCGACACTGAAACACGGTCGACCCACCAAGCAGGGGCTGTACGACCCCCAGCACGAGAAGGACTCGTGTGGCGTGGGGTTTGTGGCACACATCAAGGGCCACGCTAACCACGAGATCGTCCAAAACGCCCTGACGATGCTCGAGCACATGGACCACCGCGGTGCTTGTGGTTGCGAGGCGAATACAGGTGACGGGGCGGGCATTCTCACGACGTTGTCTCACACGTTTTTGGCGACGGTAGCGAAGTCCGACGCCGGGATCGATCTGCCCGAGCGGGGTCACTACGGGGCTGGCATCGTTTTCCTGCCCTCTGACGACGCCCAGCGTGACTACTGTGAAAAGACGGTTGAGCGGATCATCAAGAAGCAGGGTCAGGTATTCCTGGGTTGGCGTGACGTGCCTCAAGACAACTCGATGATCGGCCAGACGGCCAAGGCCACCGAACCGAGGATGCGCATGTTGTTTGTGGGTGCCCAGCCCGACGAAGACGTCGAGGCGCTTGAGCGGCAATTGTACATTATCCGCAAGCTCGCGAGCTTTGAGCTACGCAACAGTGCATTGGATCAGGCGGGTTACTTTTATGTGTGTAGCCTATCGACCAAGGTGATGATCTATAAGGGTCAGCTCACCCCGCACCAGTTGAACCAGTACTTTGCCGACCTGCGTGACCAGCGATACACCAGCCATTTGGCGATGGTCCATTCACGGTTTAGTACAAATACATTCCCGTCGTGGGACCGCGCCCAGCCGATGCGGTTTATGAGCCACAACGGCGAGATCAATACGCTGCGTGGCAACATCAACTGGATGCATGCGCGTGAGTCGATGTTTGAGAGCGCGCTGTTTGGGCAGGACATTCACAAGATATTCCCCGTTTGCGAGCCGGACACGTCCGACTCGGGCACGTTTGATAATTGCCTGGAGATGCTGCTGCACACGGGCCGGAGCCTGCCACACGCGGTGATGATGATGATCCCCGAGGCGTGGCAGAACCACGAATCGATGGACCCGCAACAGCGTGCGTTTTATGAGTACCACTCGTGCATGATGGAGCCTTGGGACGGCCCGGCGTCGGTGGCGTTTACGGACGGCCATTACATCGGCGCGGTACTCGACCGTAACGGGTTGCGTCCCAGCCGGTATTACGTGACCAAAGACGATCTGGTGATCATGGCTAGCGAGGTCGGCGTTTTGCCGATCGACCCGGCGGACGTGACGATTAAGGGCAGGCTACAGCCGGGCAGGATGTTCCTGGTCGACTTCGAGCAGGGTCGAATCATCGACGACAACGAACTCAAGTCAGACCTGGCGCGTCAGCACCCGTACGGTCAGTGGCTGCGTGAACAGATGATTAATCTCGAGGATATCCCCACGCCGGGTCCGGGCAGTGTGTCGGGTCTGGACCTGGATACGCGGCTGGTGCGGATGCAGTGCCTGGGATACACACACGAAGAGATCCACAAGTTGCTGATCCCCATGGGCACGGACGGCTACGAGGCGACGGGGTCGATGGGTAACGACGCGGCACTGGCGTGCCTGAGCGATCAGCCTCGCATGCTCTATGACTACTTCAAGCAGATGTTCGCGCAGGTGACCAATCCGCCTATCGATCCGATCCGCGAGGAACTGGTCATGACGCTTGAGTGCTGCATCGGGCCTGAGTTTAATCTCCTCGAAGCGACGCCGGAGCACTGCCATCGGCTGCGGTTGCTCCACCCGATCCTGACCAACGAGGAATTGGCCAAGCTCAAGTACATGGACCAACGCGGCTGGCGCAGCAAGACCATCGACATCACGTTTAAGCGTCACGCCGAAGGCGGGCCGACGTCGGCGTTGACCAATGCGTTGGAGCGCATATCCAGGGAAACGTCGACCGCGATCGATCAGGGGTATAGCCTCGTCGTCTTGTCCGACCGCGGTGTCAATGCAGACCGCATGGCGATCCCATCGCTGCTGGCGTGCGGAGCGGTGCACCACCACCTGGTCCGGGACGGCACACGCACACAGATCGGGATCGTGCTCGAGTCGGGTGAAGCGAGAGAGGTCCACCACCATTGTGTGCTGATCGGCTACGGCGCCGATGCGGTTAACCCGTACCTCGCCTTTGAGGCGCTGTGGGGACTAACACGCGACGGTACGCTCAACCCCGAGAAGTTCAGCGACGAAAAGCTGGTCAAGGGCTACATCAGAGCGGCGGGTAAGGGCATCCTCAAGGTCATGAGTAAGATGGGTATCTCGACGATCCAGAGCTACAAAGGCGCTCAGATATTTGAAGCCGTCGGGCTCAATTGCGAGGTCGTCGACCATTGCTTCGCGTCGACGTTTGGCCGCGTTGAGGGCGTGGGTTTTGACGCTTTAGCCAGCGAGGCTGTCAGGCGACACGAGATCGGGTTCCCGATCCGCAAGGAAATGGTGCGCCTGCCCATGTTGCCCAGCGGCGGCCAGTACCAGTGGCGCCATGACGGCGAACGGCACATGTATAACCCGCAGACGATCGCTCACCTCCAAGAGGCAACCCAGGGCAATAGCCGCGAGGCTTTCGTGCGGTTCACCGAGATGATCAACGACCATGCGCAGCAGCGCTGCACGCTGCGGGGGTTGTTTCGGGTCAAGCAATCGGCGCAGCCCGTTCCGATCGACGAGGTCGAGCCGGTCAAGGAGATCGTTAAGCGGTTCTGCACCGGCGCGATGAGCCTGGGATCGATCTCCACCGAGGCGCACGAGACGCTGGCAATCGCCATGAACAAGCTAGGCGGCAAGAGCAACACGGGCGAGGGCGGCGAAGACCCGCGACGATTTAAACCCGATCCCGACGGCACGCTGCGCCGGTCGGCGATCAAGCAGATCGCGTCCGCACGGTTCGGCGTGACCAGCCATTACTTGGCCAACGCCGACGAGTTGCAGATCAAGATGGCCCAAGGCGCCAAGCCCGGCGAGGGCGGCCAGCTACCGGGGCACAAGGTCGACAAGTACATCGCCAGGCTGCGGAACTCGACGCCCGGGGTTACACTGATCAGCCCGCCGCCGCACCACGATATCTATTCGATCGAGGACTTGGCTCAGCTCATCCATGATCTGAAAAACGCCAACCCCGCAGCCCGCGTGAGCGTGAAGCTCGTGTCCGAGACGGGCGTCGGCACGGTCGCCGCCGGTGTGGCGAAGGCGCACTCCGACCACATATTGATCGCCGGCCACGACGGCGGCACGGGCGCGTCGCCGCTCACGAGTGTCAAGCACGCCGGTGCACCGTGGGAATTAGGCTTGGCTGAGACGCATCAGACGCTTGTGCTAAACGACCTGCGATCGCGCGTGGTGGTTCAGGTCGACGGGCAGCTTAAGACCGGGCGTGACGTTGTGATCGGAGCGCTGCTGGGTGCCGAGGAGTTCGGCTTCTCAACCGCGCCGCTGATTTCGCTCGGGTGCATCATGATGCGCGCTTGCCACCTCAATACATGCCCCGTGGGTATCGCTACGCAAGACCCTACACTTCGCAAAAAATTTGCCGGTAAGCCCGAGCACGTGATCAATTTCTTCTTCCTGTTGGCCGAACAGGTACGCGAGTACATGGCCCAGTTGGGGTTCAAGACGTTTAACGAGATGGTTGGCCGGGCCGACATGCTCGAAGTCGGCGACGCGATCAACCATTGGAAGGCACAGGGCCTGGACCTGAGCCCGATTTTGACACCCGCCAAGAAGCCCCACCCTGGCGTCGAGGTCGTCTGCACGATGAAGCAGGATCACGGCTTGGATAAGGCACTCGACAACGAATTGATTCGGCAGGCACAGCCCGCGCTCGAAAACCGTCAGCAGGTCAGGATCGATACGCCGATTAAAAACGTGAACCGCACCGTGGGGACGATGCTCAGCCACGCGGTATCCAAGCGGTATGGCGGCGAGGGTCTGCCCGACGGTTGTATCCATATTAAGCTCATCGGCTCTGCGGGTCAGAGCCTGGGCGCTTGGTTGGCCAAGGGGATCACGCTTGAACTAGAGGGCGACGCCAACGACTACGTCGGCAAGGGGCTGTCTGGCGGCAGACTGATTGTGTACCCGCCGGGCGAATCGTTGGCAGCGGGCTTCGTTGCGGAAAATAACATCATCATCGGCAACGTCGCGCTGTACGGTGCGACCAACGGCCAGGCGTTTTTCCGGGGCGTGGCAGGCGAGCGGTTCTGTGTTCGCAACTCCGGCGCTACAGCGGTGGTCGAGGGCGTGGGCGATCATGCTTGCGAGTACATGACCAACGGCCGAGTGGTGATTCTGGGACCCACGGGGCGCAATTTCGCTGCGGGGATGTCAGGTGGGTTCGCATATGTCTACGACCCAGCCGACGAGTTCTTGCCGATGTGCAACCTGGGCATGGTCGAACTCGAAAAGCTTGACGACGCGACAGAGCGCGACTGGCTCCGCGGTGTCGTACAGCAGCACCAACAGCACACGGGCTCACCCGTTGCCGAAGCGTTGTTGGCGGATTGGGATAACGCTGTGGCGAACTTCCACAAGGTGATACCCAGCGAATACAAACGTGTGTTGGCGGAGATCGAAGAAGAAAAACATATGGCATCAGCCTCTACCGATGGCGATGTGGTTGATTTGCCCGGCGGTGTGGTCGTCCCCGAAGAGCCTGCCGCTCATGGATAGGTGTAAAGGTAAAAATGAGACTCCGGTTCGCCCCTTAGCGAATCGACGGGTCATAGGTCATACGTGCGTGAAGGTGTAAGTAATGGGCAAGCCGACTGGATTTATGGAGTTCACACGTCAGTTACCCGCGGACCGTGCGCCCAGCGAGCGGGTCAAGGACTGGAACGAATTCCACGAGCACATGCCCGAGGAGGACCTCCGCCAGCAGGGGGCGCGTTGTATGGACTGCGGCGTGCCGTTTTGCCACACGGGTGAGTTGCTCGCTGGTATGGCTGCGGGATGCCCTGTTCACAATTTGATTCCTGAGTGGAACGACTTGGTCTATCACGGCCACTGGCGCGAGGCGCTGGACCGTTTGCACAAGACCAATAATTTCCCCGAGTTCACGGGCCGGGTCTGCCCGGCGCCTTGTGAGGGGTCGTGCGTGCTGGGGATCAACGAGCCGCCGGTGACGATCAAGAATATCGAGTGCTCGATCATTGACCACGGCTTCGAGGAAGGTTGGGTCACGCCCAGGTCGCCGCGTCAGCGTACGGGCAAAAAAGTCGCGGTGGTCGGCTCGGGTCCGGCGGGACTGGCCTGTGCGGCACAGCTCAATCAGGTGGGGCATCACGTTACCGTTTTCGAGCGATCCGATCGCGTCGGTGGGCTGCTGATGTACGGCATCCCCAACATGAAGCTCGATAAAGCGGTGGTGCAGCGCCGTGTCGATCTGATGGACCAGGAGGGTGTTCGCTTTGTGACGCAGACCGAGGTGGGCAAGGACTACCCAACGGGCAAACTGATGCGAGACTTTGATGCGGTAGCCCTTTGCTGCGGCGCCACAAACCCGCGTGACCTGCCGATCCCCGGCCGAGAGCTCAAGGGCATCCATTTCGCAATGGAATTCTTGCACGCCAATACCAAGAGCCTGTTGGACTCGCAGCATGCAGACGGCGGTTACATCGACGCTAAAGGCAAGGACGTGATCGTGATCGGCGGCGGTGACACCGGCACCGACTGTGTGGGCACGTCGATGCGCCACGGGTGCAAGAGTTTGGTGCAGTTCGAGATCATGCCAAAGCCGCCCAACGAGCGAGCCCCGAACAATCCTTGGCCGCAGTGGCCCAAGCGGTATTTGCTCGACTACGGTCAGGCGGAAGCCGCCGATGCTTTCGGCGACGACCCGCGTCAGTATTGCATCATGACCAAGAAATTTGAGGGTGATCAGGACGGCCACGTCAAGGCACTGCACACCGTCTTGGTTGAATGGGTGAAGGACGAGAACGGTCGATTTGCGCCAAAGGACGTTCCGGGCACCGAAAAGGTGTACCCCGCCCAGTTGGTCATGCTGGCCATGGGATTTTTGGGACCCGAGGACACACTCACCAAGGCGCTGGGACTGGAGACCGATCCGCGGTCGAACTTCAAAGCTGAGTACGGGCGTTTTGCGACGTCCGTCGATGGCGTCTTTGCTGCGGGCGACTGTCGCCGTGGCCAGTCGCTGGTCGTTTGGGCGATCAACGAGGGCCGAGCCGCGGCACGTGAGTGTGACCGATATCTGATGGGTGTCACCGAACTGCCGTAAATTCGATCAGAGCATTCTCAATTGACCTGTGGCGTGCACAACGAGCCGCGACCGTCAGGGAGCGGGCAATTTGTTGTAACCAAAATGCTACAGATGCGTTGAGAATACTCTAGCGTACGGCATCGGCGCATATCAAAACAGTTTGCCTTGATCGGGCGCGTCGGGCTGACTCGATCCCAGCACGTCACGCACCTCGTCGAGCAGGTCGTCTAGATCGCGGAACTGTTTGTACACACTTGCGAATCGCACGTACGCCACCTGATCGAGTTGTTTGAGTCGATCCGCGGTTTCCCTGCCGATCTCCACCGCTTCGACCTCACGCTCGTGTCGGCGGAAGATGTCGTCTTCGACTTCCTCGACGATCGCCAAGACAGCCTTTGCGCTGACCGGGCGTTTGTAGCAGGCTTTCTGTAGTCCTCCGAGCAGTTTCTGCCGATCGTAGGGCACGCGGGTGCCGTCCTTTTTAATCACCCACAGCCGATTGTTTTCTTCGACGTGTTCGTAGGTGGTAAACCTTTTGCCGCACGCCTGGCAGTGCCTTCGCCTGCGGATGACCCGACCGTCGTCAGCACCCCTGGAGTCGATGACTTTGTCGTGATTTTCTCGGCAGTACGGGCAACGCATGACATGGCTTCCAGGCCTAGAGGTTTGACGGGCTACAGAATCCTAGCATTCATTTATGGATAGGGGGTTGTGGATGTCAATACCAGGAAGTGTGACTGGGGTTGGATTGTACAGCTTGGGTAATTTGGAGGGTATTGGATGGTCCAAAAGAGACTCGTCTCCATGACGGTGGGGGCCGTCTCGTGGCTGATATATAACCGCGACGATCGTTCTGGAAACTCTCAACTTTGCCTAGGCCGCACGCTCGGCTGACTATCTTGGCCGCGGTGGCATCGGGAGCAAATTCGTCAGCAATTGTTCCCGATAAAAGTCTTGATGAGAGAGGCATCCACCGTATCTGTTGACCCCAAAGCATCCTCGCCCAGTGAGCAGATCCCGTCGCCCGACACAGCGACACCTCCCGTCCGCAAAGATGCCAATTTGCATACCAAGGTAGGCTTATTGATCGCCCTAGCTGCGGTGTTGGGCAACCTGATCGGTGTGGTCGAAGGGGGACTTGGGTACATGGCTTGGCCGATGCTCGTGGGGCTGGCGGCTCTCGTGACGGTCTTGCTGCGGCTAAGTAAACACTGGATATGCGGGCCGGTTGATCGGTTGTTGAAATTGCTGGATCGGTTGGAGCGAGAGGACCGGCCGGCGTCGTTCAAAGCCCTCCCGGTGGACAGAACTGACGAGGTGGGTCGGATCGCACGGGTGGTTAGCCGACTCTCCGTGCAGCGTGTGCAGGACTACCACGAAGCCAAGCGCCTGCGGCGTAACCTCGATCACGGCGTCGAGCAGGCGACGCGGCGGGCGACGGTGCAACTGCGGCAGATGGCCATGCAGGACACGCTCACGAGATTGGGTAATCGCCGGTTCCTAGATGAAAACCTTGAGCAGTTGTTTCAGTCAGCGTGGGTGTCGGGTACCGAATTGACCTGCGTGGCGATTGATATGGATAACTTTAAAACCGTAAACGACACGCTGGGGCACGACGTGGGCGACGACCTGTTGCGGACGCTCGGCTCGCTGATCCGGGCCAGCACGCGCAGCGAAGATTGCGGCGTGCGGCTGGGGGGCGATGAGTTTGTCGTTTTGCTACCCGGCTGCGGGATGGACCGTGCCAAGGAATTTGCCCAGCAGCTCGTTGCACTGTTTCGTCAGCACGTGCGCACAGCGATGCCCAGTGAAGTTCGTACGGGTCTATCGATGGGCATCTCGGAATTGAAAAGCGGCATCACCAGCGGGGCCCAACTGCTCAAAGCCGCTGACGATAATCTCTACGTAGCGAAACGATCGGGCAAAGGGCAATTAGCGTTTGCTTGATCGAGTCGTGTCTTTATCTTTCGCTTCGCCAAATCGAACTTCCGACCCCCTTATCCTTCCCCTTATCCTTCGGCCCCCTTACCCCTCCCCGATCTGCGCTCAGTTGATTACGGACCTGGACATGCAGTTAGTAGGCCCGGCACTCATGCCGGGCGTAGGTCATCCACGACACTAAACCTGCCCGGCACGATGCCGGGCCTACCTGCTCCCCTCCCTGTCAGGGTAGGGGGAGGGGCGTGCGTTCATGATTTACGAGGCTTTCACCCCTCACCCAACCTCTCCCCTCAAGGGGAGAGGGGTTTTGAAACAGCGTGTAGACGTTGAGTAATCAGCCGAATACCTCGGTACGCTTCCAGGCGTGCTTCACGTGCGGCCGTAGAGGTATTCGTTGAGGTAGTGGATGGCAATTTCCTGGTTGTTCACTTGGTGCGCGTTCAGGTCGCCGATCGAGATCATGCCGTGCAGTTGCATATCGTCGCCCACGACGGGCAGGTGACGGATCCGTTTCGACTTCATCACGGACTTGGCCTCTTCGATGGGGGTGTCCGTGCGGCAGCAGGCGATCTCGGTGGTCATGACCTGATCGACCTTCGTGGCGCCGGGGTCGAGCTGCTCGGCGACCACCCGTCGCAGGACGTCACGCTCGGTGAAGATGCCTTTGACGCGCCCGTTGTGGATAATGACCAGCGCCCCGATTTTGTGCTGGTTCATCTTCCTGGCGGCTTCGAGCACGCTGGTGTCTCCACTGACCGAGAAGACCTCTTCTGATCCCTTGGTTGCCAGCAGGTCATTGACTGTGTTCATGCGATAACCCCGATAGGTGCGAAAAACGAGTTTGTCAGCATCAGCCCGATCCGGTCGCGGCCGTTCCCCGGCTGCTCGCATAGCTGTATGCCTATTAAATAATATCATCATATCTAGGCTCCGATCAACACGGGCCGGGATTTTTCTTGGCGAAAAGCTCTCAGAGGCGATTCTGTAGGCCCGCCGACACCCCCTGGGATCGACATATGCCGGGTTGGGCCTCAAAATGGCACCATGCTGCGGTTGATCATCACGCGATTGGTACAGCTCCCGGCGATTCTGGGTGTCATCTTTGTGGTGACTTTTGCATTGGTCTGGCTCGTCCCCGGGAACCCGCTCGAACGCCCCGAGGGGCAGCGTCCCCCTGTGGAGGTCCAGCAGGCCATGCTCCGCCAATACAATCTGCACAGCCCGTGGGCGTTTGCGGGGGCGTACCTCAAGGGCGTCTTGCTGCACGGCGATTTCGGTCCGAGCCTGCAGTACCGTGATCAGCGTGTGAACGATCTGATCGCTGAAGGGCTACCCGTCAGCGCGCTGCTGGGCGCAGCAGCCTTGGTGATCGCGTTGGTCATAGGCATCAGTGCGGGGGTGGTCGGTGCGCTGCGGCCGGGGTCGGTGGCGGATTGGGCGGGGCTTGCGATCGCGTTGGGGGGCATCAGCTTGCCTATATTCGTGACGGGATCGGTGCTGCTGGTTTTATTTTGTGGCGTGCTGGATTGGGCGCCCGCAGGCGGTTGGGGTGGGCCGGCGCACGTGGTGTTGCCGGCGATTACCTTGAGTGCGGCGCCGGCGGCGTATATCGCCAGGCTGATCCGGATGGGGCTAGCCGAGGTGATGACCAGTGATTTTATCCGCACCGCGCGGGCAAAAGGGCTTCCGGCGCATCGGGTGGTGATCCACCACGGGCTGAAGGTCGCGTTTCTGCCAGTGCTTAGTTTTCTAGGTCCAGCAGGTGCCGCAGTGATGACCGGTTCGTTTGTGGTTGAAAAGGTCTTTGCCGTGCCGGGGTTGGGCGGGCATTTTGTCAACGCTGTGTTGAACAAGGACCAGTTTCTGATACTAGGCGTTGTGCTGGTCTACGCGGCGATTCTGGTTGTTTTTAATCTGCTCGTTGACCTGGCGTATGCGTGGGTCGATCCGCGCATCGAGATCGCCTAGACCGAGGTGGGCTCTCTCCCGGAGAACGAAAAAACGCTATGCTTTGGGGCTATGAATGGAGACGCTGCGATGACAGTGTGGCTGGCGATGGCTCAAGACGGTGGCGGAATGTGGCAACGGCTAGGCGAGGGCCTATCGCTGATGGTTGTGGGGATGCTGGTCGTCTTTGTGGCGCTGTGCCTGACGGCTACCGTGATTGTTTGTCTGAACCGGATTTTTGCGTCAGACGATACAACAGCCGGTGTCGAATCGGGTAAGCATGGCGCCAGCGGAGCATTGGACCGGGACGCTCACCTGCGGGTGGTTTTGGCTGCTGCGGCCAGCGTGGTTGCTTCACGCCGTGTGCGCATTGTTCGGATCAATTCGTCAAAATCAACATAGACACCACGCGACGAAGGCATCGGGTTTGGTTAAAGCGTAGAGGTCAACAGAAGGGCAAAACATGAAGCTTCGGATCACAGTCCAGGGTGTTCAATATGATGTAGATGTCGAAGTGCTAGATGAAGGTACTGGCACACCGTCTCAGGCTGGCGGCGGCGGTGTGATCGCTGCGGCTTCAGGCGGCGAGGTGAGCAGCCCGATCGCGGGGACGGTCTTTGATATCCGCGTAAAGCCTGGGGATCAGGTCAATGAAAACGATACGTTGCTGGTACTCGAAGCGATGAAGATGGAGTCTAACATCGCCTCGACCCAATCGGGCACGGTGCGTGAGGTGTGCGTAAAAATCGGTGACAGTGTGACGCACGGCCAGGTACTGGTTCGTTTCGCCTAGCGCGCCTACCGTCTCGGCAACCCTCGCCGCGGGTAAACCTCTCAGAAAGCCACTGCTTTTATGATCGACGTCCTGATTAACTATTACCAAACCTCGGGTTTTGGCCAGGCCACGATTGGCAACCTGACCATGATCGCGGTCGGCTTGCTGTTCATTTTCCTGGCGGTGCAGAAGGGTTTTGAGCCGTTGCTCCTGGTGCCGATCGGGTTCGGCATGATCGTCGGGAATATCCCTTATTCCGTTAGCCAATTACCGTTGGGTGTGTACGACGGACCGGTTGACCCAGCGTATGTGGACAAAGTGTATTTGCCGCCGACGGTGCTTCTGCGCGATACGCAGGGGCGGTACGTCCGCCTGCCCGCTTCGTCACTATTCCCGCCTGACAAAAACAAACTCGATCGCTTGCCCGACGGTGGGTTTCCGCCGCCGTCGGCGTTGTTGGATGTCAGCCACAGGCACCCTTTCCCGGGAACGGGCGCGATGGACGTACCCGTCTATGAGCCGAAGGATATTAAAGATTACCAAAACAACCCGCGTGCTTACTGTGATTTTGTAGAGGTTGGCCGTCGTGTGGACAGCGTACAGATCGGCGAGGTGGTGGTGGGAGAATTGGCGCAGGGGCGTATGGTTTTGGTTGATCGTCGAGAGTCTGATGCAGGCCCCGCGCCGGCGGATTGGCCCGGGGTGATCCCGCCCGCTCAGATGAACCCGTGGAATGCCAGTGTTTTATGGTTTCTGTATCGCGGCGTGAAATGGGGCATTTATCCGGCACTGATCTTCCTGGGGATCGGGGCGATGACCGATTTCTCAGCGTTGCTTGCGAACCCGAAGCTGTTTCTGTTGGGCGCCGCAGCACAGGTGGGCATTTTCGGCGCGCTGCTGATGGCGACCCTGCTTGGGTTTGATCTAAATGAGGCGGCGAGCATCGGGATCATCGGGGGCGCTGACGGCCCGACGGCGATCTTCGTCACCGCGAGGCTGGCGCCGGACATGCTCGGGACCATCGCTTTGGCGGCGTATTCATACATGGCGCTGGTCCCCGTGATTCAGCCGCCGATCATGAAATTCCTCACCACCCCCGAGGAGCGGAAGATCCGCATGAACCGGCCCAAACCAGTCAACAAAAACATCAAGATCATGTTCCCGTTGATCGGGTTTTTGTTGACGTCCTTTATCGCGCCCGGTGGGTTGGCGCTGTTGGCGATGCTGTTTTTCGGGAACCTGCTCAAGGAGTCGCTGGTGACCGAGCGTCTGGCAAAGACCGCTCGCACCGCGATGATCGACATCGTCACGATCCTATTGGGGCTAACGGTCGGCGCGACGACGACGGCAAGTAATTTCCTGACCTGGCAGACCGTGGGTGTGTTTGTACTGGGTGCGATCGCGTTCGCGGTGGCTACGACAGGCGGCGTGCTGTTTGCCAAGGTGATGAGCCGATTCACAAAGGAGCCGTTGAACCCATTAATCGGGGCGGCGGGTGTGTCCGCGGTACCGATGGCGGCTAGGGTGGTGCAGGTGGTGGCGACCAAGGAAGACCCACACAACCATCTGCTCGAACACGCGATGGGGCCGAATGTGGCGGGTGTGATCGGATCGGCGGTGGCGGCGGGTGTGTTGCTCAGCAAATTAGCGACGGTGTCTTAACGATCTTAGATCAACGCATGTGCGGTTTCCGTAATACCATTCCACTTGAAATTGGTGTGTGTTTATGAACGCGGAGCATGACAGGCAATAACTTACAGAATCTCCGACGCGCTATAAACATACGCAATGCGTATTAAGAAGATGGCTACGGATCATGCTTACTTTTTCTTACGATACAATCGACTCGACCAGCGATCAGGCCAAGCAGCTGGTCGCGGAAAACCCTGGCCAAATCATTCTCGTTACGTCGGACCGCCAGACAGCGGGTCGCGGGCGCAGCGGCAGAGTGTGGCGGTCGCCGGCGGGTGGTGCGTGGTTCAGCATGGCGTGGCCGATGCGCGTCGAACCTCAAAGATACAACTCGGTGCCACTGCTGGCTGGGAAAGCGGTGCTCGATTCGGTCAAGGCTATTCTAGGGCCGGCGGCGCGGGTACAGATCAAGTGGCCCAATGACGTGTTGGTGGAAGACAAAAAAGTAGCGGGCGTCTTGTGCGAGCGTGTCCTGGGAGGGCGGGCCGGGGCGCGGGGGCTGCCTGCTACGCTGGTCGTCGGTGTGGGGATCAACACGAATTTCAATAGCGATCGGCTAGGAGACGACCTGCGGCGGTCAGCAGGAACGCTCTCAGAATTCACAGGCGGGTGCGTGGACGTGACCGATCTAATCCGAGGGTGTGCGGCTCGGATCGAGCGGTTGATCACGCGGCTGGAGTTGGAGCGTAGCGAAATGGGGTCCGCGTTTTTTGCACGCCTCGAAACAAATTTGGCGTGGGTGGGGCATGCCGTGTCGCTGCACGTGGGTGATCGCGTTGTGACGGGGCTGTGTGTGGGGCTCGATGGGGCCGGTCGTCTGCGGCTGGAAGTGAGCGGCCGGGAAGAGGTGTTCGACGCCGGTGAGGTAAGCCACGTAAGAACGATGAGTGCGATGATTCACCAACAGCTTGCGAGGTAGCAGCGGATCACCAAGACAGGGCGTGGCGGAAGACGCAATTTCTGAAGCCGAGAGGCGGTGTTTGGTTTTTCAACTATCGCTTGCCTGATCGGTAGCGAACCGCCAGCCGCCCATCGGCTGTGTGTCACGCTGTGAGAATACAAATAAGAGCAACGCTCCCACGGCCAGCAGTGCGACGCTCAACCACTGCCCGCGTGTCAGGTCGAGCCACCGCAGGCCTAGGTGAGCGTCGGGCTCGCGGAAATACTCACTGACGATACGCAGCACAGCGTAGGCGATGCAGAACAACGCGCCGACGACGCCCGGCTTGCGAGGCTTACGCCAAACGAAGGCGAGGATGGCAAACAGGACCACCCCTTCGAGCAGGCCCTGGTAGATCTGCGATGGGTGTCGGGGTGTGAGCAGGGGCCCCACAGCGTCGATAAATTGTTGATTGCCCAGTTGGATCTGGGTGACGATGTCCGGAATGTAATACCCGATGGGGTAGTCACGCGGCAGCAAGTGCCCGACTGCTTGGTCGAGCTTGGCAAGATGTCGGTGACCCCAGGTAAACATTTCCTGAGGGAATTTGACCGCCCAGGGCAGGTCCGGCGAGCAGGGTCGACCGATTAATTCGCCGTTGACAAAATTAGCAAGCCGGCCCAGCAACAGGCCTGGGGGCGCCGCGAAAGCGACCAGATCGAACAGGTGCGTGGGGCGGTGTTCTCCGCGGCGAGCATAGTAGAGCCCAGCCAGCAGCGCTCCGATCATCCCGCCGTGGCTCGCCATGCCGCCTTTGTTAATCGCCAGCATGTCCCAGAAGGGTGGATTGCTGGTAAAGGTCCACAGCATCTGAGGCTGATAAAAAACCACGTAGCCCAGGCGTCCCCCGAGGATGATGCCCACCGATACGGACAAGATGAAATCACCAGCGTGATCGGGCTCGAGCGTGGACCTGCCGGCTCTCGCGACGCGGCGGACTAGCAGGTACGCCAGCAGAAAACCAAAGAGATACGAGAGTCCGTACCATCGGATCGGCCCGCCATCCCAGAGCTTCAGGGCATACGGGTCGATCGTGTGCAGGTATGCTGCGAGGGCCGTGTGCATGATGGGGTGAAGATACCAGTTCTGAGCAGGCCGTTGCTATCGCTTTCGTTTGCGGCGGTCTTTCTTTTTACTCTTGGCCTTACTCTTGCTTTTATTGATGTCGTTGTTTTTGTGTGTACTTTTGGCTTTATTTTTGGCTCGCTTGAGTTCCAGGGTCTCTTGGAAGGCTTTTCTCGCGCCTCTGGGCTGCGACCGCTTTTGGGATTTGGATGGGCGCCCATCGACGATGGCCAGTTCGAGCACTCGGCCGGCGGGTTTGACGGTGGCGATGCGCACGACGAATTGATCCCCGATCGTGATGGTCTTGCCCGATCGCTGAGCGACCAGTGCGCCGGTCGCGCGGTTGAGCCGCCAACGGTCTGTACCCGAGCCGTGGCTAGGCAGGTCGTTGACGGGGATGAACCCATCGACAAGGTAGCGGTTAATTTGGACGTAGACGCCGGAATTGGTGACCCCGGTGACAGTACCCTCAAAGTCCTCGCCGAGCTTGTGGCTTAGCAGCTCAAGCACAAAAAATGTACGCAGGTTACGCTCTGCCGACTCGGCGTTGCGCTCCGTGGAGGAGCAGTGGCGCCCGGTTTCGGTCAGCGATTGTTCGTCGGGGCAGCGGGGGTCGTCGAGCAGCCGTTGCAGGTTGATCTTTTTCTTGCGACCGCCTTTGGGATCATTGCCAGCGTGCTCCAGACAGGCGTCGAGCGAACGGTGTGCGGTCAGGTCGGGGTACCGTCGTATCGGGCTGGTGAAGTGCACGTATTGCTTGCTGGCCAGCGCGAAGTGGCCGATGGGTTGCGGTGAGTATTCAGCTTTACTGAGTGTTTTGAGTACAGCGATATTCACAGCGTATTCCGCTGGCTTGCCACGCGCGGAATTGAGTAACTGTTGTAGCTCGATGCGGGTGGGGTTATCGGGGACGTTGTACCCCGCGACGCGGACGTATCGCCGCAGATCGCTCAGGTCGGAGACATCGGGGTCGGGGTGAATACGGCGGATGCACGGGACCTGTAATCGATCGAAAAAGCGGGCGATGGCTTCGTTGGCTTCGACCATGAACATCTCGATGATCGTGTGGGTGAAGGCGTTATCCTCCGGCGTGGCGTCGACCACGAACCCGTGCTCGTCGAATACCAATTCCACATCGGGCAGTGCCAAGGTGATCATGCCGTCCTTGATCCGCCGCTGCCGCAGCAGGCGTGCCAACTCGTCCATGAGCTTGAGCTTGTCGATCAGGGCTCGGGAATACTTGGGTGTGCTGCGGGTGTGCTTGCGTGCCAGGCGCAGGTCGTCCTCGATCAGCGCTTGAGCCTCGATGTACGTCAGACGCTTCGCGGAATGGATCACCGTATTGGCAAGTCGCTCGGAGATGACGTGTCCCCGCTCGTCGTAGCGGACGAAGGCCGACTTGCAGAAGCGGTCGACGCCCTCTTGGAGTGAGCAGACGCCGTTGCTCAGAAGCTCGGGGAGCATGGGCACGACTTTTTTGGGCAGATAAGCGCTGTTGCCCCGAGTGTACGCTTCCTTGTCGAGTTCGCTGTCTTGGGTCACGAAATACGATACGTCAGCGATGTGTATGCCCAGCTCGTACGCAGCTCCGTCGTCTTGGTCGTGCGGATCGAAGCGGTCGATGCTGATCGCGTCGTCGAAGTCCTTAGCGTCGGGCGGGTCGATCGTGCAGATTAACTGCTTGGTAAGGTCTTCGCGGTTGGAGCGGGGCGTCGTTTCGTCAAACGAGGCAGCGGCGGCGCGGGCTTGGGCGATGACCTCCGGCGGAAACTGGCCGGGCAGCCCAAATGCGCGGATGACAGCGAGCGTCTCGGTGTGTGGCTGGCCCGATTCGCCCAAGACCTCGATGATGACCCCTTCACCGGGTTCGTCGTCGGTGGGGTAGTCGCTGATCTCGATGACGACCTTATCGCCTTCCTTGGCGTCTTTGGCGTGCGGGTCGCGGATGATGATGGGGTCGTGCAGAATTTTTCCGTCTACCTGGACGACCCAGACCTGTCCGCGTTTTTTGAGGTTGCCGGTGAAACACTGATTGCCCCGCTGGATGACCTCGATCACTTCGCCGATGTAGGGCGATCGCCCGGATTTGGAGCCTCCGCCGCGGGATTTTTGGTGGATCACGCGCGCCCGCACGTGATCACCGGTCAGGGCGCCGCCGGTGTTACCCGCAGGCACAAACAGGTCGCCGTGTTCAATGGGGGTGTCGGGAATGATAAAGCCGAATCCGCGTTGGTTGAGCTGGAACGACCCCACCATCTCTCGCCCGGGGGGTGGCAGGACAGTGGCTTGTGGTTTGCTCAGGACAACTTGATCGTCGCTGAGTTGGTCATTGACGGAACGGTTGAATTGATCGGTGTCTTCGCGACGGACGCCCAGGTCTTTTGCCAATTGGTCGGCCGAGTCGGGCTCCGACGTTTTCTTCGAGGTTCGGCGGGGGTTACTTTTCGAGGAACGGTGTTTCATAGGATGCTTTTGCGGACTGCGATGTATTGAAGGAAAACGGCCGCGCGGTTGGGCGGATCGGTAAAAGGTGACGACGACGATCTATCGCAGGAGATTCTACAGGCCCAGAGCAGTTGGGGTGGAGATGGGCCATTATTTTTTGGTACCATGTGTTCTATGGGAACAACCCAGGAAATCCTCAAAGCCGCCGGTGAACTGGGACGCCTGATCGCTGGGCACGAATCAGCCGTCAAAATGCAGTCGGTGATTGATGGGTTTAAGGAAGATATCGACGCCCAACGATTGCTTAACGACTACCAACGGCAGATGGCGAAAATCGGTGAAAAAGAGGCACATCAGCAACCGATCGAGGTCGAGGACAAGCATCGGCTAGAGAGCCTCCAGGGCCAGGTGATGCGTCATGAAAAGCTCCGGGAGCTTCAGATCACGCAGATGGACTACCTCGACTTGATGCGGCGCGTGGACGAAGCAATTGCGGGCGAGTCCTCGCCTGGCGGTGTGGGTGCTGCGATGAATACCGAATTATCAGATGACCTCGCGGGCGGTGGACTGGATTAGTCAGGTGGTATCGAGCAAGCCGTATCCGCACAGCTAACCGGGGCATTCCCACGGGCCGTCGTGACGAGCCGTGACCGTCAAGAAGCGGGCTAGAGCACCTTGCATAAATAATCGCCATGTCAGTTCTGGAGTAGGGCAGGTCATTGACCTGCCTTCTTCTTGGGGAGATGGAGAATAATTACGCAAGTTGCTCTAATCTTCGCAACTGAAGCACGAAAATGAATTGGAATGCGGATCAGGAGTGATCGGGAATCGTTACGATCAGGTCGATCGGTCCGAAGTTAAAGGGCGCCAGTGAAAGAACACGCCGCCACTCTTCGGCACGAAGCCGAATCAATTGCCAATTTTGGGATGCCAGTTCGTTCTTGACCGTAACGGGCTGAGGGACTTGCGGCGGCATTTGTTGAGCGGTCCACCGGAGTATCGCGTCGGTGAGTTTGATCATATTTTGGTGATGGAGATGGGCTTCCTGACTTGGACGGTCCATATCCAGTAGCGCCGATGACAGGGTGAGGTAGCGGTAGGCAACGAGGGCCATCTGCCTGACTGTCGGAACAGGGATGTTTTGGCCGTTGGAGTTCGCCTGGACGGTTTTCACAAATAACGTGCGTAGGCCGTCAATTTCAGCCTGCAGGGGCATGCTGGGGTTCACAGCGTGAAGGTCAATGCGGCTGTTTAGGCCGTCGAGTAGCTCGGTGGCGGCTTCGGGGATGTTGAGTCCCACCAGCCCGACGAGCAGTCTCTGCAACACGCGTTCGGAGGTTTCCTTCGACATCGCCGACGCCAACGATTCAAGCAGCGTGCGCTGCTCTTGCTCGGATAGTTCGCTGCGCGTGGTGATCTGGTTGACCGCTTTGCCAGCCCAATATCTTACTGCGGGGTTTGGATCGGTCAGTCCTTTTTGAATCAGAAAGACCGTTCCCGGGTCGTTTAGTGAATTGACCACGATCATCGCATTGAGCCGAACCTCGGGTTGATCCGAGTTGACCGCTGGCGCCAAGCGGTTGCTGGCCGCCGATGAATAGGCCAGGTGAAAAATCTCCGTGCTGCCAGCCCAAGTCAGCGGCTCGATCAGGTCCTTACGGGCTTGCACAATCTCATTAAGCGTGCCGTCGAGTAGGTTGGCTACTCGTTCGTTGAGGTAGCGATCGATGTGTTGGCGCTGCACGTTTGACAGAACGGTCGTGGCGGTCACCACGTCGTAGGGAATCTTGTTCTGGGCCAAGCACAGTTGGGGGATAGCCAGGCATAACACCGTGGCGGTGAGCCGCAGGTAGCGAGATGGTGTCATGAGCAGTCTCCTAAGATCGCTTCAACGGGTTATTAGAAAAAATAACGCTTTGACATGTTTAACAGCGCCCATGGAACCCTATAGGTCGCTGGGCGGCATGTCAATGGTAATCGATGCCAAGGGGTAGTATAACGTCATTGTCGGTTCCGGGTTTCGTTTCAACCGGTTCGAACCATTACACTTATGTGAGGCGGGACCATAAACGTGGGAGGTTGATTCGGTGTACAAGCAGATTCGCCTTACAGATACAAAAAGCCGCAGCACACCTGAGGCTGTGGCGGTAGCGCTATTCGAGAATACACAGCAACTGCCTATGGAATATCGTCGGCTCGATAAAGCTGTCGGCGGGGTTTTGTCTGCGGGCATAGGTCGTCCAGAAGTTTCGTTGGGCCCAGGGGATGTAACGGTTTTGTATTCATCCCCGCAGGGCAAACAGAAGCAGCCGCAGCGAGTCTTCGTCCTGGGGCTGGGAAAACGTGAGCGGTTCTCAAGTAACACGCTACGGGCAGCGGCAGCAGGGCTGGTACGCAAGGCATATACGACAAAAGTGAGCCGACTGAGCCTGCGATTGATTGCGGGTATCGGCAATACGATCAGCGCCAAAGCGGTCGGTCGTGCGGTGTCGGACGGGATGACGATCGGTAACTTTGAATTCAATACGTACAAAGGCACAGCCACCGCCAGCGACCGTCAGGGCAGTGCAAAGCGACCCTCACTAACGGTCGAATCAGAAGCGGCGATCCGGTTAGGACTGGATCACGGGCTTCGAGTCGGTGACTCGGTCGCCGTGGCACGGAGCCTAGCCGCGACACCTCCGAACGTGGCAAATCCGGCTTATTTGGTGGCTTATTGCCGAAAAATGTCGCGGCAGGTGGGCTTAAAGTGCTCGGTGGTGGATGCACAGCGTGCGGGTCGGCTGGGTATGAACGGGTTGCTGGCAGTTGGACGCGCAGGCTCGACGCCCCCGGCACTGATCGCGTTGGAGCATCGGCCTAAAGGGGCTAAAGGTAAACCTATTTTGCTCGTGGGCAAGGCGGTTACATTCGACACAGGCGGATACTCGATCAAGTCGAGTGTCGGCATGGAGTCAATGAAATATGACAAGTGCGGGGGAATGGCAGTCATCGGGGCAATGCACGCAATCGCTCGATTGAAGCTGCCTGTGCCTGTCGTGGGTTTGGTGGCAGCCGCTGAGAATATGGTTAGCGACAAGGCCTATCGCCCCAGTGACATAATCACCATGTACAACGGCGTGACCGTGGAAGTGATCAGCACGGACGCGGAGGGACGCTTGGTGTTGGGGGACGCCATAGCATACGGGTGTGAGCGGTATAAGCCACGTGCGGTGATTGATTTGGCGACCCTAACCGGCGGCGTGGTCGTCGCGCTGGGATCGTACTGTGCGGGGGTATTCTGCAACGATCAAAAGTTAAAAAATCGCTTGATGGGCGCTGCGGAGGATACAGGCGAGCGGCTGTGGCAATTGCCGTTGTGGCCTGAGCACAAGCGACAGCTCAAGGGCACCCACAGCGATATCGTAAACTCAGCAGGACGCGAAGCGCAGCCGATCCAGGGCGCAGCGTTTCTGAGTCATTTTGTCGATTCTACAGATCAGACCGAACTACCCAAGACGCCCTGGGCACACGTGGACATCGCAGGCGTCAGCGATACGAAGGGCGGTGATAAGTCGTTGTACGCTAAGGGGCCAACCGGGTTCGGCGTGCGGCTTCTGGTGCAAACTGTAGAGGCGTGGGGTAGGTGAATATCACAGTAGTTCACGTTAATGGCCTATGGCAGAATTAAAGGTGAAAAATGTTCTTAGAGCATTTTTGCTTTTGATCGTAACAGGTTCCCACAACGAGCCGCGTCCGTCAGGAAGCGGTCTCTTGTACCCATTAAGATTAATACTTGCGCGGCATCTGCGAACGCGAAGGCAAAACAAACAATAACTTATACGGATCGCAAAAAGATTTGACCTACATCACGGGGCGTTGTGATTTACTGGAAAACAGTTCAAAAACAAGAATAGGCCAAAAGCTTTTGTGATCCGTATTATACGCATTCATCTTAGTTCCAGCGCGTTGCACGGCGTATGTTAGGCATTGCGCTTTTCAAGCTTCTCTGCGATGATGTTGGCACTTGGCAAGGAGGCCTTCATCATGCATGTTCACTCCCACGACCCGATCAAACATCTTCAACGCTTGGGGCGTCTCAAGTCACATCGGTCCATGGCGATGCGGCTGCGTATCGTGGTCCTGGCGTGGCAAGGTAAAACCGCACTCCAAATCGCCACCGCGACCGGGATGAGCCGTCGGCCGGTGCAGGAATGGGTCAGACGCTATAACGCCAAAGGCGTCGATGGGCTTTGGGATCGGCCCCGTTCGGGCCAACCGACCAAGCTGCCCCGCCAGAAGTAACAAGCGTTCAAGCAACGCCTGCGGAATGCAAGGAGCCGATGCGGGCTTGTGCACATTACGTGGCAAAGATGCCCAACGCATCCTCGCCGACGAGTTTGGCGTCAACTACTCGCTAGGCGACGCCATCGGCCTAGGGCTGTCGTGTCTTAAACCTCGTCTACGCCATCGCAAGAACGATCCCGAAGCGATGCGACAGTGGGTTCAGGACGCCCCCCTTTTGTCCAAGATGTAAGGGACCAGCACCCCGACCGCACGGTCGAGGTGTGGTTTCAGGATGAAGCACGCTTCGGCCAACAGGGCACGCTGACAAAAGTATGGGCTGCTCAAGGTTCGCGTCCTACAGCGGTCAAACAAACGGAATACGAATGGGTGTATCTGTTCACCTTAGTGAACCCCGTGGCCGGCGAATCCTCGGCATTGCTAGGCCCGACGGTTAGAGCACCTTGCATAAATAATCGCCATGTCAGTTCTGGAGTAGGGCAGGTCATTGACCTGCCTTCTTCTTGGGGAGATGGAGAATAATTACGCAAGTTGCTCTAATACGGACTTGATGAATGCTCATTTGGAAATGATTAGCAAACAGGTGCAGCGTACAGGCGGTGGACGACACGTCGTGATCGTCATGAATCAAGCCGGTTGGCATGTCACCAAGGCATTGAACGTCCCCGACAACATCACACTGCTGCATCTGCCGCCGTACAGCCCCGAACTCAATCCGATCGAACGGCTGTGGCTTTATCTACGCAACCATTACCTGAGCAACCGCGTCTTTGAAGACGAGGACAACCTCTGGAACGGCTTGCCGACACGTATGGAACCAGAGCGAACCCGAACGACTCAACACCATTTGCAACACACAATGGGTCAAGCGCTGTTATTAAGGTGAATGCGTATTAGGCCGCCAGTGCATCAACGATTATTTTGACACGATTGAGCACTTGGCTCAGACAATCGCGGCCTGGGAATATTCGAGGAACGAAAGCAAGGCGGGCATCGATTGGCAATTCACCACTGCAGACGCTCGAATCAAACTCAAAAAACTTTATCCGGCAATATAGATGAGATGGAGTACTAGGAGGTAGAAGAATAAGAGCATAAAAAAACCCTCCTATACGGAGGGTTTTTTTAAAAGCAGATTAACTAATTGATTCAGGCCACCTGACGCCGACGGCGGATGGTGCGAACCAGTCCGAGACCTGCCAGAGCGGCAGCACCCATGAGTGCCGATGAAGGCATCGGGACCAGGACGGCAATGTCCACGTCTGCGGACCCAGACCTGGTGTTGATTGCAAAGGTGATAACGTTACCAAACAAGCCTTGGGCAGCACCTTGGTTGGCAATCCATGGGCTGAGATCGTAGCCACCGAATGTAGCGTTATCGAATTGTCCGTTGTTGATGTCGGCGCTGAAAGTAAATGTGCCAAGCGCTGACGATTGGCTGGCGATTGATCCGATGCCTGATGCGGCATGTGGGATTAGGTCAGCGGTAAAAGTCGTGGTGGTCGCGTCGCCATTGTCGTAGATGACTTTTAATGCACCGCCAGTGACCAAACCACTAGTAAAACTGACTTTCGCCACTACATCCTGTAGTGACCCAGCAATGGTGTGAGTTGTTGCGATACCATTATTAAAAGTTGACAAAGCAGGAAGGGTCGTCGCACTTCCGAGCGACAGGGTGACGTCACCCGTGTATCCCAAGCCGAACGGCGTGGTGCTGGTCGCGACATCCAATGTGTTGATGTCCAGTAACAGGACATCAACTTGCCCCGCTTTAGCGGTTGAGCCAATGGCGAACATTGCTGCCGCGGCTAAACAGAGCCCTGATTTTAAAGTTAATGTTTTCATAAAGATACGTCTCCTAAAATATGAATAAAACCGATATGGCTACTTTTAACTACTCTTCTCCAGCTTCCTGGAACGTGCCCCACCTACCACCATTTGAGACTCTAGCTTAACAAGGAATTGTTGTTTGTCAATACCTGCAATTAAAAAAATACAATAAATCTATCCTCTGGCAGCATTAATCAGAAAAGCCAATTCTGTGTTTCACTCTGATCCTTCTATTAATCCTCTAAAAGCAGTGTATTAGATGAAAAAAGGATTACTGCTGCGAGTGAGCGTATTATTGGCCTT
>JAJRXX010000075.1 GCA_024276075.1 Planctomycetota bacterium | reverse complement strand
GTCATCGTCGATACAGCCTCCGGGTGTAGGGGGACGATACGACCGGATCATAAAAAGCTCTGTGGGCTGTGACAACCATGACCCAAGCACGGAATGTACCGTGGCGCTTGGGTCAGTACGTTAATGGGTTCGCTAGAGCACTTGGCGTCATTAATCTTCATTGACCGGGTGGCACGGCTTGCTTGCAAGCCGTGAAATACAGATGTCTGTTACACCTGCGATCCAATCAAGATGGAGAATATTGACGCCAGTTGCTCTAGATGGTCAGTCCATCCTGTACACACCCAAGACGCGCACCGGGCTGTTTTGGCCGACGACGCCCGAGCGGTCGAGCACCGCGAAGAATCGGATCGACTCGACCGGTCCCTGCGTGAAGTCGTCAGCCGGGTAGCCCTGGATCAGCACATACGCGGTGAAGATGTCGCTTCGGGTGGAGCAGACTTGCGCCAGCCAACTAGCGACCATCGCCTCTTCCTCGCGGTCATCGACAATGCCATCGGCTACAACAAAATCGTCGGTAAGGTTGCCCAGCGTGCCGTTGTCGTTGACGGAGTTGAAATCGATGACGGTCCCAGTGAGTGCGAAGTTGTCGACCGTATCGTTACTGAGGACGGTATCGAGACACTTCATCAGCTCGCCGATGTTGGAAATGCCTAGCCTGTCGCGGTAATTAGCTCCGAGGCCCCGGTTTGTCCCGGAGAATGACGCGAGTTTGTCACGGTATTCGAGGATTGATCGGATCACAGTGTCTCTTGTTGCGGGGTCCGGTATCGGCAATACGTATCGCAGCAGGTGATCCGGTGGGATCGTGGTCCCGTTATACAGGCCGACGACGGTGTTAAGGTTGATCGTACCGGGGACTAATTGCTCGTCGGCATCGGCTGTGTCGGGGTCGTTGTCCACACCGTCACCAGCGGGACTGAGCGTGGTAAACCGATCAAGCATGACCACTGCGTGTGGCAAGGCCATGCTGTCTACGGTTGTGCTTACGAGTTGAGTGGATGCAAAGTCGAGCATGAAGTCCGCGGTGTTTGTTGCGCTACCCCACACGTCCGCGACGGTATTCGTTGCGTCGGGCCCGATGGCGGCGATGTGTGCTAATTCACCGACCTGAACGATCTTGCCGTCCGCGTAGTCGGCGATCAGGACTTGGTTGGTGGTCGGGTTGACCTTGTTGCCGGGGCCGCCGGTCGCTATTTTGTCTGCCGTACCGAGTGAGTCACGCGTGGGTTCTCTCTGTGGCGAAGGCGGTGGTGTTGCCAAAGTTTTGTCGTTGGGAATAAATTCTGAAGATGTAATGGCCAGCATATTGATCCCATTGCCGTTCCCGAGAGATATCCGTTGCAGATAGTCGGTCAGATTCAGTGGATTGCTTGCGCAAGCTACTCCAGTGTCGTTGACTGTCGAGGGCATCCCCTTGGATAGGGCAACGGCATAAGCCCAGGCTATAGGATTACCCGGGCTATCCGTCGCGCGCAGCTCAACGTTTATATCGCTGGAAGTGCTAGGCCAATTGTTGGTGAGAGCAACGGTGGTAATGAATGGATCACTGGTATTCCACAGAGATGTAACGGTGTCGTCGCTGGTGATATTGTTGTTCGAATGTCGGTAGAGGATTAGCACTTCGTCGACGCCGAGTGCGGTCTTTCCCGCCAAACTGTCCAGTGTTCCCCAGTTAGACCCGTTGACCCACAGACTTACCTCAGTTAGCAGGATGGGTTTTCGGAAAGGGTTTCGGATTTCGATTGCATAACCGGTCACTCCCTGACGTCCCCAGGTCAAGTCCCACGTGCCGCTGGCCGGGGGATTTTCTGTGGCCGTTGTCACTTCATATAGCCCCTGTACGTAAACCTCGGTCACGAACGGCAGGGCTTCCAGACCGTAGCGTTCGCTTCCGACAGGGCCAACCGCGGTCAATCGATTGTCGCTATCAGCGTAGTCTTTGATGCAGGCGGCGAACTGGTTGGCAGTCTGTTGTGTGGTCCATCCCAACGGATGCGTATACGTGCCGCCGCTGTCGAGGACCAGTTTTATATCAGCCGACAGTGTCGCGGCGGAGGCGATATTCAGATCGGTCTTTAACTGCCGGCCGGTTTCACCCGGCAGCGGCGACGCATAAACCGCTGCCCCGCTGCGTGTGGTGATCTGGTGACGCGGCTCCTGCTCGAAAAACTGCTTGATCTTGGTCGTGTCGTGGGCAGCAGCTAGGACGGCTGATGTCGCAATAAACTGTTTTTGGGTCGGGTGTGACGGCCAATCATAGCCGTCCGTAAAGTGACGGTAGTGCAATTCTGAGATCGGGACATCCTTAACAGGCGAATCTCCGCCTTGCCGCAGCACGGTGTAGAGGCCGCTCTGGTTTCCGGCGGTATTAGAGTCGAGGTCTACATCAGTCTCAATCGCCAGTTTGCGGTTGGCATTATTTAAGCCGTTGCGGTAACGCAGTTCCAATTCGTCTTGAGTGGTAAGAGCCTGGTATACACTGTCAAATTTGCCATACAATCGTGGCCCTTTGAGCCAGAAATCGCGTCGCTCACCGAGGCTTGATCCCCATGGGATACGAGGGGCTGACGAGTTACTTGGTGGGGTTGACAATGAACTGTATAGGCGGTGGCTGAGCAACTCTTCTAATTCGGTCATCCGGTTGGTCTGTGGGAAGCTCCAGATGAACGCGCCCAGGTCCAGTTCCGACGGCGACGACCATCTAGGCGCGCCGCCGCCGTTTACCAACACGCTGGTGTTGTCGTACGCCCCGGTGCTATCGACCTGGCTCAAAGCGACGTTCGCGTTGATCAGCGAGCTGTTATCGATGATGCGCACCGCCATGACGTACATGACGTTGCCAGCCTTGGGAATCGGCGCCCAGGTCCATCGGCTGTCCGGAACGCCGTCGCCGTCGGCGTCGACCAGAAAACCGGAAGTTACATCCAAGCCCGTATCCCATGTTTGGGGTGTAGCGACCGTATTCGTCACCGCCTCTTCAACGGGAAACGCAACGGTCGTCAGGTCTTTGTCGGTTCCGTTGTGTAGGAACACACCATTGAGGTTTGTAATGTGTGGCCACAGGGGTGTGGCGGGCGTAGAGAAGTCAGGCGTGGTGGACGCCAGCCAGGTATCGTCGAGTTGGCCACCTACCGGTGGTATAGTGAAAATGCTGCCATCGATCTTCTTGGGAACAGGGGAAAAGGTAGCAAGGTTATTTGTCTGTGGGTAGTCGTACGGCTCGTCGGCGCCGCCGGTGGTGGGGTTGCTGGGGTTAAAGAAATTCCCGTTGTCGTCGAGCAGATCGTTGCGCAGCACAGACTGTATCTGCGAGATAGCGCCCTGGACGACAGCGTCGATCTGGCCGGTCCGTCTGGCCTGACGGCTGGTAATGCGGTCAACACGAGCGAGCTGGATATACGCTGCTCCGAGCATCGCCATCAGTGCCAGCGTCACCGCCACGAGGATGATCGCCGACCCACGCGCGTGGCGGGTGTGCATTACGCCTTTGCACACGGGGCCGATCCGCGTGTGGTCCATTTCCCAATTCCTCTCCCCTTGAGGGGAGAGGTTAGGTGAGGGGTGAGAGTTCCAGTTGCCGAAGGTCCGACCCTCACCCCAACCCTCTCCCTGACAGAGAGAGGGTGTTGCGAAACCAGCTTTAGGATGCTGTTGTGTCTGTCTCATAGCGGTCGTTCCTTTCATCCCCAAGCCCGGGTGTGTGTCCCGGCTCGGCTAGTCGCGGTTTACCGCGATGATCTGCTCAAACCATTGATCGTGTCGGCCGTTCGCGTCGTGCAGACGGTACCGCACGCGGATCAGGTATGGCCATTTGCTTTTGTAGTCTTGACGAAAGACCCAATATGTTTCGTCGGGGGTTATCACTTTTCGAGGTGATGGATCAGTAAGATCATTATCATCCCAACCATTAATCAACGGGGGTTCATTGCCCAAGCCGTACCAGATGATGTTGTTCGTGCCGGTGTTGATGTCGAGCTCACCATCAGGGAATCCAGCGATACCGGCGTCGTTTTGTACATCCGCGGCAAACTCGACGATGAAGTCGCTGACATGTTCTTTAAGCAGAGCGTGCATCTGACCGATGCGCCAGCTTTCAAATGTCGTACCTGCCGGTTGCGGGTTCACACGCAGTCGCTCTTCCGTGAATGTAACCAGGCGTGCATTGCTTATGTAGCCGTCATAACTTAGGCTGGCATCTAGTAATCCTAACGGCCCGGTCAAGTCGGCTAACGTCTTATTACTTACGTCACTCAGCCCCATGTACTGGACAAGCAAACCGGCTGGTGGCGCGCCGCTACCGGAGGGATGGACGACAGGAGCGTCGTATCGTACGCCGGCGACATAGATGTTAGAACCGTTTGCGCCGTTAGCTAGCACCAGTGCCTGCCGGCCAAGGATCCAATCGGTCGCGATGTTGTTGGGCCCTGCTATACCTAGTTGGTTACCTGCTGCGGGCCCGCTGCCGTCCGGATCGGTACGCAAGCAGTGGCCGTAAAAGACACGCGCATAGTTGCCCTTAGCGCCGTTGTTGAAAGAGTTCTGTTGTCCCGGTGCCAGCGGTTCGAGCCCCTCGGCGTCGCGAATAAATATAAGCTGATCGGCACGCACGTCGCGCGTGGTCGTACCCCCCGGGGTCTTTACAGTGACGTTGGGGATGCGATTGTTGACGATAAACAGGAACCCACCCTCGCTGGGGCCGATCATGTTCCGCACGTCACGGTGGAGTTGATCGCTGACGGTTCGGCTGCCGGCGGTGGTCTGGCTCAGGGCGGCGCCCTGGCTTACCGCGTTGACCGTGTCAAAGAATAGACGGTTGATCATGGACAGCAACAGCAGCGTAATCGACGTCGCCACCAGCAGCTCGATGATCGTAAATCCACGATGGTTTGGTTGTGCTTGAAGTGTCATCAGTGCTTACTCCACAGCATCGGGGACGATGATGATCTGCGCTGTGGGGCTGGGGTCACCCGCAGCCGCGGGTTTCCCGTACCAAAGAGCGGTGGGAGTGACGGGGAACTGTGATATTTGGCCTAAGACGGTAACGGAATTAGCTGTGGCGTCTAAGACGTTGTGAATGATGCCGTTGTTATCCAGGATTTGGTCGCCTGTATCGATCTCATCCTGTCGGCCGTCGCCGTCCGAGTCGGCGTTGTAGCCGGTTGTGGTAAAATCGAACCGCGAGCTGCTCTGCGAACTGCTTCCGATTGTCACGTTGACTCTGAACACGCCGGGCACGGCGGGGGGGCCATAATAATTACCCCAATCCAGCGAGCCGCCCTTAGGGCCGTAGGTGTCTTGTTCCTTCTTGAGGATGAAGGCGAATACCTGCCAATCGTCTTTTGTGGTGGCTGGAGATGTGAGTCGGCGTGCTAATGGTACCCAGAAGTATTGTCTGTCATTCGGGGTAGTAATAGATGATGGAAAACTACGATCGACCAGCATCCAGAAATGCCAGAGGGGGTAGGTGGCGGGGCTGCCGGTGGGGTCCACCGTCGTCGTCAGCTTGCCGACCATGGGTGCATTGACGAATAGATTGGTAGTTACGTCGCCCGGCATGTTGTTGTGAAGGACGGTGTGTGGGTAGGGGCGTGCCTGCATCAGTGCCCGGACGTTGCTCGCTACCTGATCGCTCATGGTGTCGTTGGTGGCTTGTTTTTGTAGGAGCGTGGCGACGGGGAAGATCGACGCCACAGCGACCAGGCCGATGGCGAACAGACCCATGGCGGTGGTCAACTCGAGCATCGAAAAGCCCGATGACCCGTTTTTCCGCACAGCCCGTCGTCGAGCGCGTGGATGTGAATGGATCGTACTCATGGGGCTGGACGCTTTCTCAATCCCCCTCTCCCTGCCAGGGAGAGGGCTGGGGTGAGGGTCAGCGTATCGTGGTCCGGAGGTCTCACCCTTGGCCCAACCTCTCCCCTCAAGAGGAGAGGGGCTTTGAAGGCCTATTCCACACGTCCGTTGGCAAAGGGTTTCGGTTCCCCCTGCCACCTCCCTGAAAGACAGGGGAGTCATAAAACGGACTTTGATCATCGTGGTCATAGTCGTACTCATCTCGTGATCTTCGTCCCGCTGTGCCTGCTGAAGAACATAATCCGACCGTTCTTGGCGTTGGGATCGAGCAGCCAAGTAGTGGCGGCGGCGTTGAGCGAGTCGGTGCCGCCGGTGCCGTCGTGGTTTAGGCCAGCATCACGCAGCGCACGCTTGGAGTAAACCACGACGCCGACAACGGTTTCGATTTTCTCAAAGGGGAGCTTGTACTTTAATTCGGTAGTGTCCCAGCGATTTATGTAGCCGGGGCTATTGGGGTCCCAGAGATCGGGATTGTAATTGTTAGGACGGGTGCTAGATGTATATTTGTTGTTGTAGATATTGCCGTCGTAGTACACAAGCCGGTCAAAGTTGACGCCGAGATTTTGGCCAGAAATGAGGTTGCCGTGTTCGTCAAATCGAATAGCGAAGGGTGGTGTGTATAAATATAGGCCCAACGTTCCTCGCGCAATACCTACTACACCCGCGTCGCCCGGCAGCTTGAGGTATTCGCGGCCGGAGACATCAGCGTAGCCATTTTGGTTCTTGGGTTCCAGTAATTTTTGAGGAGAGCTGCCGTCCATAGCGTATTGATCATTTTCCACAAGCCTCAACTCGCCAGCGGGAGTGAACAGGACAGCCGCGCCGCTGAACGTGACGCCTGCGTATTGCGGGTCGCCGAGGTCTTCCAGGTCCATCTTGTCCGCGGTGGCGTAGGCGCGTGATGCGGTGACAGCGGCGGCGATCGTGTTCATCGCCATGGCCGTTTGGTTTGAACGGATCATCATCGTCGTGCCCGCGGCCAGCGTGCCAAGCAATACCCCGATCACGGTGATCACCACCAGCAGTTCCAGCAGTGTGAAGCCGTGTCGGTGTGACCGCGGCCCCCGGCGAGCGGGTACACGGGACGCGCTTTCAAAGCTCCTCTCCCCTTGAGGGGAGAGGTTAGGTGAGGGGTGAAACCATCGAGGAAAGAGATGCCGACCCTCACCCCAGCCCTCTCCCTGCCAGGGAGAGGGGGCGCCGATGTCACCGCATGTGTTTTTCAAAAAACGGCGCATGGTATCAGTCCAGGTCACGGCTAAACCGTTCCGGGTCGAAGCTGTAGAGGTTGTCTTCGCTGTCGGCTTTGTCTTGTGCGGTAGCTGCCGGATCGACGCTTCCAAACAGGCGATCTTCACCGGCGGAGACGAACACGGGGTACTGATAGTCGACGTATGCCGCCATCCCAACCGTGGACGACATATACCGGATGGGCGTGCCCCAGCCGTCGAGGACGGTGTCAACATCGCCATCGTTATCGATATCTTCCAGCATGTTTTGTCCGATCGAGGCGAGCATTTTCTCGGTCAGCGGCAACTGCTGAGCGTTTTGGACGAACCACTCCATGGTCGTAGATGGGGCTGCGGTGTGGTCTATTACCGTGCCGGTCTGTGCCTCGTATTCGTCGGCGATGCCCTTGAGCACAGCTAGTGTGATGCGCGTGTGTTTTTCCGCTGCGGTGTCGAACATCTTAAAGCTCACCGCCGCCGCGGCTGACATGATCACGACGATGATCACGGTGATAGCCATGATCTCGACCAGCGAAAATGCTGAGCATGCGCGTCGTCGGCAACGGCGGGACTGTGGCTGTGCCGTGTCGGATTGGGTGTGTGTCGGTTTCGACCAAGTTTTGACGAGATGTGTGTGTGAGTGTGTCATGGTGTGGGGGTCTCCAGGTCTGAACTGTATACGTTGTCCATGGCGTGGCTGCGGAGCTCTTGGTGTTCGGAGGTCAGGTCGCCGAATTGGCCGTCGGGGCCAGCGGAAACGAATTGCGCGTGGATCGCCGATCCGTGTGGCCGTAGCAGGTACCTGATCGGGCAGCCGTAGCCGTCGTGGGCTTGCAGGGAGCCGTCCGCGTCGGCGCTGAGGCGCAGTGGCTTGATCAGCGGCGCGGTGACGGGATCGTCGAGCATGGCCTTGATCGCGTCGGATGCGGTGGGCCCCGGTGGCCACGAGCCGTGCCGATCGTGGTAGGAGCTTAAACATGCTTGGAGGGTGCGCAGCGTGTCGCGGGTCTGCCGATCGGCTGTGCTGGTGCGCAGCGATTCGCTGACCAGTGCCACGCCGCCCAGCCCCAGATAGACCAGCGCAAGGCTCAGCAGCAGTTCGGTCAAGCTCATCCCGGTCCGCGTGCGGCGCATGGCAACCACCGGCGTGATCAACGCGGCAGGCGGCAGATGGTTTTCAATGCGAACGGTCATAAACGACCCCCTCGGGGTATTACAAACACCGGCGGTCAGGCGACGGATTGGATCAGCTTGACCAGCGGCAGAAACAGCGCAATGACGATGAACCCGACGATGCCGCCCAGCAGCACCACCATGATCGGTTCGAGCAGCGACACGAGCCCCGCGACGGCGGTGTCGACTTGGTCGTCGTAGTTATCAGCGATCTTCAACAGCATCTTGTCGAGGTCGCCGGTCTGTTCGCC
>JAJRXX010000010.1 GCA_024276075.1 Planctomycetota bacterium | reverse complement strand
CACGGTAACGGTGGGTGGCACAGCCACGTTCACGACCGCCGCAGCCGACGCGGACATCACGCTCGATCAGCTAGCGGTGACCGGAGCGGTCTCTGCGAACACCACTGGCACGACGGGCAACGCCACGCTAACGAGTGCCGGCGCACTGGACCTGGGTGCCTCAAATGTCGGCGGCACGCTCGACGCCACAGCGACCACGGGCGACATCACCGACGCCGGCACGGTAACGGTGGGTGGCACAGCCACGTTCACGACCGCCGCAGCCGACGCGGACATCACGCTCGATCAGCTAGCGGTGACCGGAGCGGTCTCTGCGAACACCACTGGCACGACGGGCAACGCCACGCTAACGAGCGCCGGCGCACTGGACCTGGGTACCTCCAACGTCGGCGGCACGCTCGACGCCACAGCGACCACGGGTATGACGGTCAGCGGCACGGTGACGGCGGGCACGGTGGACCTATCGGCCGCAACCATCGCGGCGCCGAACGCGGCGGGTACGGAGATCGTTGCCACCGGAGCGGTGACGTTAAGTGCCAACGAGATTGGCGACGTCCAGCCGTTAGATATTGACGGCGCGACGTCATTGACCATCACCGATACGGGTGACACAGCGGGGACAGGTACGGGTCGTATCCGCGTGAATGAATTCGGCGGAGTGAGTGATCTTGTCAATACAACAATCAATGTGGATGGCCTTGGTTTCGGGACGATCGATATTGATTACGTCGGTGTTGACGTTGTGGCTATCGGTAACGATCTCGCGATTACCAGTCTCACGCTAGATCACGCCTTTACCTTCACGGGTACAGGCGGCGACATCATCGCGGCCAACGCGGTGAACGCTAGCGGTTTGGTGACGATCACGGCGCTGACCGCGAACGCCAGCATTACATTAGACAATCCTGCCAATAGCATCAGCGGCGCGGTTTCTCTGAACACGGTAGGCTCTGCCGGCAACGCGTCGATTGTTAATAACGCTGCATTATCGCTTGCCGCGTCTGACATCGGTGGCGGCTTCACGGCGACCGCTCTGGGTATCGATGTCAACGGCAAGCTCACCGCGACCGGCGCGATCGTTTTAGATACGACCTCGGGTGCGGGGGATATCAACATCAATGCCGCGATTGACCCGACGACCGTTGCGGTTACATCTAACGATTTCATTAACGTCAACAACGACATCACCGCGACAACCTCGGTGGATTTGCACGCGGGTATGGACGGCACGGGTGCGCTGAGCTTTTCGTCGCTAGGCGTCGCGATTAATTCGCCTTCGATCAGCCTGCGAGCGGGTAGCGGTGTGGGGACGAGCGCCTCGGTGAACGCGCTGAACAACAGCCCCACGTTTGCCGATGCGGCGGGCACGGGCAACCCCGGTTCATTTACCATTCAACAGGACGCGAACCTGGCTGGCACGGATGTCCCGAATGCAACACAGTTCGGTCTCGGGGCGGCGACGGGTGTAGCATTTACACTGATTTCGACCGGCGGATCGGTCGCGGTTGATGACGCCGCCAAGGTCAACGGCTTTGACCTGACTGTGAACGCCGCTACGACTGCTACCTTGTCAGCCGGGACATTGACACTCAATTCTCTGGACGTAACCGCGCTTACGACGACCTTCAACGGTACGTCGGTTACCACCTCAGCCGGTCAAACCTACAGCGGGGCGATCGTGTTGGGCAGTGGTATTACGACTCTGACCGATTCAAGCACCACCGGTTTGACATTTAATAACACGGTAGATGGGCCGGGTGGCCTAATAGTCAATATGGGCGGCGATGTGATGTTTTCCGGGGACGTCGGTGCCACCAGCGCTATCGGTAATCTGACACTCGATACGGACGGCACGGTGACGTTTGCGAATCCGGTGGTCGCTATTGGGGGTATCCAGATCAATGAGACGGCTGGTACGCCCACAACGGTCGAGTTCCAGGATACGGTATCGGCGATGTCGATTGGGCAGGTGGCGGTCGCTGGTACAGTGACCTTCCGGGAGAATGTGACGCTTGCGGGCAGTGTGATACCGGTTTCGCTGCTGGGCAACGTGGTATTTGACGGATTAACGTTTAGTTCCACTGCGGGCCTTACCTTTGGCAGCAGCGCAACGAATACGATGACGCTTTCGAGCGGTCCGGTGACGATCGACTCGGGGGGCGCTCCGATCACCGTTAATAGCATGATTGACGGGGCTGTGGCATTTACAGTTGATTCAGGCACATCGACGACCACGCTGGCTGGGGCTGTCGGTTCGACTACACCGCTCCAGAGCATGATGGTGACGGCCGACGATATGGCAATCGGGGGTGCGATCACAACAACGGGTGCTGTGACCCTTGCGCCCAGCACAGGCGGAAGGACGATCGACTTGGGCACGAACAGCGCTGGCTCGCTGGGGCTGACCAATGCGGAGTTGAGCGGCATCACCGCAGGCGGCGGCCTGACGGTCGGCAGCACGAGCGCAGGTGACGTAACTGTTACGGCATCGATTACCAACAACACCTCTAGCGATTTTACAGTGACTACAGGCGGGTCGATATCGGTTAATGCATTAACGGGTTTAAACATTTCCGGGGCGCTTACTCTGGAAACAGCCGGTGCCATCGGTACTGGTGACGTGATTATCGAATCGCCGGTGAGTGCCGACGGGGTGGTTATCGATGCCGGGCCGAATAATGTTGATATTCGTGACACAATGGTTTTTGCTTTTGTTCCCGGCGTTGGATTTACATTAGTAAGAGGCAATACCGTTGACAGCCGAGCTGGCGATGTTTCGATAACCGCTGGTAGTGTCATACTCAATGGCCTGCTGGCCGGCGCCGGGGATCTGACATTCCAGCCGCTCGACCCGACGTCCAACATCGGTTTGGGCGGTGCTGGTGGCACGTTCAATCTTGATGCCGCCGAGTTGGCTAATATCGTTGACGGGTTTAATTCCATCACCATCGGGCGTTCTGATGGGCAGCACGCGATCAATATTCAGGCCGTCACGTTTGCCGATCCGGTGACGATCCAGACACCCATGGGCGGGACGATCGACGTTTTGGCACAGATTACCGGAACGGGTAACGCGTCGGTGACGCTGATCGGGCCGGGGCTCTTGGCGCTGCCTGTGTGTACCACGACGTTCCGCAGCGGCTCCGGGATCGTCACAGATGGGCAGAGCATTGAGGTCCGTGACCATGTGCTGATCGAGTCGGGTGCATCGATAACGCTCGACACGACGAACGGCGGCGCAACTCCGGCAGGGGCTGCGGTTACGATAACCGGCTCGATCGACGACGACGGGACCGGTAGCGGTGTTACCGGTGCACTAACAATCAACGCCGGGAACGGCGTCACCAGCAACGTCGATCTCCAAGACGATGTCGGCTTGGCGGCTCCGCTAGCATCATTGACCGTTACGGGTGGTGGGGACATCGTCGCCACAAACGTGACCACGACCGGTACGCAGACGTACAACACGAGTAATGACGTCACCATAAACGGCGCGATCAATGCCGGGTCGGTCACAGCCAGTGCGGGTAACAACGCGACATTCATGGATGTGACCACGACGGGTACTCAGTCATATTCGGCCGGGAACGATATCGGCCTGCAGGCACTCGTCACACCGGGCTCCGTTACAATCACAGCCGGTAATAACGCGATCCTGAATCAAGTCGTTGGCACCACAGGCAGCCCGGTTGGTAGCCTTTCCGTTAACGCGGGCAATAACACCACGCTCATTGGCGCTGTCACGACCGGCAGGCAGTCGTATACAGCCGGTGGCACAACCGATGTCAGTGGCAACTACACGAGTGTGGGAGGGATTGACTTCTTAACCGACATCAATTTGTCAGGCAACACGACGGTGACAACGACCGATGGGTCAGCCGTATTTTCAGGTTCGATTACCGATAGCGGTAGCAATGATCTCACGATCGCTGTGAGTTCGACCAATCCTTTGAACCTATTTGCTCCGCCGGTTCCCACTTCGAGTAGATCTGTTCCTTCATCGTTTACCAACAGGGCTGTAGGGGTGAGCTTCACTGGCGGCGGGTCAGTTAATATCGGTGGCGCATTAGCTGTGACGGCGACGTCCAGCGGGCTCTTGCCCACTACGACCGTTACGATCACAGAGTTGAGAACAATTTCGTTTTTCGGTAACACATTTACGTTCCCCTTCCCTGTAATCAGAACCGTTACGGTAACTGATTTCGCTGAATTCACATCGACGAAGAGCATCGCTGCCGCTTCGGTGGTGATTGATGTCGACTCGCTCAAAACAACCACAAGCAGCCGGATCGCGTTGCAGGGCCTTTCTTCGACCACCGGTGATATCACCTCGGGCGTGAGCGGTTCTACGACCATGGGTGCGGTTACAGCAGCGGGGCTGTTCAACGCTACCAGCGGCAGTTCGCTATCTCTAAGCGGCACGTTGACCGCCGGCACAGCCACGGTTCAATCAACCAACGGCAGCGTTTCGCTTCGGGGTGTGACGGCGGGTAGCGGCGGTCTTGCCGCCACGGCGGGGGCTTCCGTCGCAATAAACGGCGCGGTTGTTTCTGGCGGGTCTGTGACTGCCACGGCAAACAGTGGCGATGTTACGGTCAATGACATCACAATCACCGCGCTGGGCGATCCGTTGGTCAATTCTAATTCGATTGATCTTCAGGCCAATTCATCGCTGGTGAGTACTCCACAAGGGTCAGAGCCTCTAGGGCAGATATTTATTAACAGCACGCTCAGTACCAACCGTGGCAACATCAATCTTGGGACTAGCAACGGCCGTACAGCCGGGAGCACCGCCATTCCGTCCGTGGCGAGTATTATTGGAAATGGCGACGTGACGATCAACACCGGCGGCGGCAATTTCGCCATGGGCGTGAATGAAAAGTTTACTGTGAACGGTGGGCTCACGATTACAACCAGCAACGGCAACGCCACGGTGAGTGATCTGGGTGCAGTCGACGATCTGACCATCAACGCTGGTGCGGGGACGATTTTCTTTAACGTACGGCCGGGCTCGCGAGTGTTTGCGCCGAGTCTTGGTGGATTGATCGACGATATCGGTGTCGATTTGGTTGCGGGCGGCGCACTCACACTGGTTGCGAATACCGCTGGGCCGACTGTGGGGTTTGGGGCAAGCGGGGACAGGCCCGTGTTGGCGTCGAAGATTGGGACCACCAACGTTACGATTCCTAATATCAATACAGCTCTCTGGGGGGGGAGTTTTTCTGAGAGCGAGCAGGCATTCACGACGCTATTCAGCGGTGCGACGGTGCTTGATTTTAACGCGGTCGGTGCGCTGACGGATATTGGAACGGACATCCAGTTTACTTTTGCCGCGTTTGAATCCGATCTGCTAAATGTTTCGAGTGATGCCGATCTCGAGCAGAGCGACAAGGACCTCTTGCGGATTATTGGCGTGCCGGCTGTGGACCCGACGAAAGAGGAACTGCTGGCCTATGCAATTGGTGGGACGTGGATGATCAACGACGTCCTGGGCCCGGATACGGAACTGGGCGAACACGAGGTGACGGTGCTGCGGATGCTGCGGCGGGTCGTGCCTGCGGCTCTCAATACGTACCGGACGCTCTACACGGTGACGCAGATTAACGAAGAAGGCGGGACCGTCACGACCAGCCGATCGGCGCAGATCCGTGAGGTATTGACTCAGGCATGGATCGATTACCGCACGGTAGGTGATGAGCTGGGGCCGATGACGCTTGAGCAGTTCTTGGTATCGTCCCCGGGCCTTGACGAGGCACGCCTGTACGTAACAATGTTGCGGCGGTTGTTTACTCAGCTTGAGACCATGGGGCTTACCCAGCGGGAGCTGTCCTATACGAAGTTTGTACTCTTGGAACGAGAAGGCATCATCCCCAGGGGTATGACCCGCGGCGAGTTTGAGGACCTCTTCCTGGAAAGCCCACAACGCGCGGAGGCTGTTGTCCCGATCCGTTTGGAGCAGGATGTTGAGCCTGAAGAAGCGGGTAAAACACTCTCGAGCCTGATTGGAATGAATCTCGATTATTGAAATGGATTAAGACACGACGCATTGGACAATGCGATGGTGAACGAAAAATATGAGTACTATCGACGTTGAAAAATTACTTGCCGAGGTCTCGGAAGAGTCTCCGTGTGGTGAAAACCTAGAGTATGACCCGGCATATATCGAGTTGGGGACGATGGCTCAGGGCACGCCCGAGCGGGTGATGGGCGATGAGGTGATCCCCGGCGAAGAACCGAATTGGCGAGACGTCCGTGACCGGTGTCTGGAGTTACTTGATCGCACCAAGGACTTGCGTGTCGTGATGTACTTATCGGTGGCGATGCTCAAAATGGAAGGCCTCACGGGTATGCGTGATGCGTTTGCGGTATTGGGAGGCGTTCTTGACCGTTATTGGGAGGGGGTATACCCGCAGCTAGACCCGGAGGACGACAACGACCCTACCGAGCGTGTTAATATTATCGATTCGCTGTCGAAGCCGCCCCGGACCGACGGCGACCCGATGAAGTTTCAGCAGCGGTTGCACGAATGTGAATTGTGCAATTCGAAACAGGTCGGCCGGTTTAGCCTGCGTGATATCGCTGTGGCAAATGGTGATATAGCGCCTACGGGTGATGAGACGGCCACCGACCGGGCGTCTATTGATGCGGCGTTTATGGATACCGACATCGAAGAACTGCAAGCCAATGCCCAAGCGGTCTCTGAAGCGATTGACTTAGTCAAGTCAATCGAAGATGGGATCACCGAGCGTGTCGGTGCGGGCAATGCGCCGAACCTCAGCAGCTTTGTAGTGGTTCTCCAGGAGGCGGACACGGTTTTGACGGAGTACCTCGCTCGGCGCGGGGTGGGCGAGCCTACGGATACCGAAGGGGGGCTGGAAGCTGTCGGTGAGGGGGGGGCGCAGGCCGCGGTGCAGGGGATATCAGGGGAAATCCGTTCACGGGAAGATGTGATTAGAGTTCTCGATAAAGCCTGTGATTACTACCAGCGTAACGAGCCATCGAGTCCAATCCCCTTGTTGCTAACACGTGCGAAACGGTTGGCGGCGAAAAACTTTTTAGACATTATCCGAGACCTTTCGCCCGAAGCGATGGCCCAGATTGAGCTCATCAGTGGTATTGACAATCAGGACGAAGAGGAGTAATTTAAAGGGTGCTTTTAATTGATGTAATAAGTGAGCTGAGCAGGTGGCGTCCGTCTTTGTCTAGACGGCGGTTATAGTATTGTAAAAAAAGAGAAAGGGGTTTCATCCCATGGCAAAAAAAAGTAGTCAAAAATTTATTGCGCGAAACCGCGCCCCGCGTGTACAGATCGAGTACGACGTAGAAGTCTATGGCGCGGAAAAGAAAGTCCAGTTGCCCTTTATAATGGGGGTCATGGCGGACTTGTCTGGTAAGCCCAGCGAACCGTTGGCGCCCGTGGCGGACCGCAAATTTCTCGAGGTAGACGTTGATAACTTCGACGACCGGCTCAAATCGATGAAGCCACGAGCCGCGTTCCAGGTGCCCAACACCCTTACAGGTGAGGGGAATCTGAGCGTCGATCTCACGTTTGAGAGCATGGACGATTTCTCACCTGCCGCTGTGGCACGAAAGGTCGACGCTCTCAACAAGCTGCTGACCGCACGGACCGAGCTTTCGAATCTATTAACATACATGGATGGCAAGACCGGCGCGGAGGACCTGATCGCCAAGGCTTTAAACGATCCGGCACTTCTTCAATCCCTGGCATCCGCACCGAATCCCGATGACACATCTGAGAGCGAGGGTGACAACAATGGCTGAAGCTAATCAAGAAGCACAAGAACAAGCAGCTTCCACAACGATGGAGGCATCAGAGTTTGAATCGCTACTCAAGAAGGAATTCAAGCCCAAATCCAGCAAGGCCAAGGAGGCAGTTGCGGCTGCGGTCCAGACGCTGGCCGAACAGGCGTTGTCTTCTACTAACTTGGTTTCCGACGATGCCATCAAGACGATTGAGGCGATGGTCGCGGAGATTGACTCAAAGCTGACGGAGCAGTTAAACAAGATTCTGCACAACGAGGACTTCCAGAAGCTCGAAGGTGCGTGGCGTGGACTCCACTACATGGTCAATAATACCGAGACCGACGAGAACCTGAAGATCAAGGTTTTCAACATCTCGAAGAAAGAGCTCGGCAAGACGCTCAAAAAATTCAAGGGCACCGCGTGGGATCAGAGCCCGTTGTTCAAGCGGGTCTATGAAGAAGAATACGGCCAATTCGGCGGTGAGCCGTATGGCTGCTTGGTGGGCGACTACCATTTCGATCACAGCCCGCCGGACGTGGAGATGCTCTCGGAACTTGGCCAAGTGGCTGCGGCCGCTCACGCGCCATTCATCGCGGGTGGCTCACCCTCTTTGATGCAAATGGAATCGTGGCAGGAACTGAGCAACCCGCGCGATCTGACGAAGATATTCCAGACGGCCGAGTACGCGCCGTGGCGGTCTCTGCGTGAATCAGAAGATTCGCGTTACATCGGTTTGGCGATGCCGCGGTTCCTGGCGAGGTTGCCATACGGCTCGAAGACCCAGCCCGTCGAGGAATTTGATTTTGAAGAGGAAACGGGGGACGCGGATCACAGCAAGTACTGCTGGGCCAATTCGGCGTACGCCATGGCGACGAACATCACTCGCTCGTTCAAGACGTTCGGGTGGTGCTCTCGCATCCGGGGTGTGGAGTCGGGTGGTGCGGTGGAGTCGCTGCCGTGTCATACATTCCCGACCGATGACGGCGGTGTGGATATGAAATGTCCCACAGAGATCGCGATCAGCGACCGCCGCGAGGCCGAGTTGGCCGCGAATGGGTTTATGCCCTTGGTCCACAAGAAAAACTCAGATTTCGCTGCGTTTATTGGTGCTCAATCGCTGCAAAATCCGGCTGAATACGATGACCCAGATGCCACGGCGAACGCGAACCTCGCCGCTCGGTTGCCGTATTTGTTCGCCAGTTGTCGGTTTGCGCATTACCTCAAGTGCATCGTCCGTGACAAGGTCGGTTCTTTTAAGGAACGGGCGGACATGCAGCAGTGGCTCCAGGAATGGATCCTGCAATACGTAGACGGAAACCCGGAGAGTTCCAGCGAAGAGACGAAGGCCCGTAAGCCGTTGGCGGCTGCAGAGGTTGTGGTCGAAGAAGTTGAGGGCAACCCTGGCTACTACACCTCAAAGTTTTATCTGCGACCACATTATCAGCTCGAAGGCTTGACGGTTTCGCTGCGGCTCGTGTCGAAGCTGCCGTCGGGCAAAGGTGGGGGTTGACCCACCCTTGTGGGTAGATTTAACGGGAGAATTAATGTAATGGCGTTATCATTACAGTGAGGAAGGTGGGCACAGTATGGCTGTGCCTAATAAGGAGTCGAAACCGATTACTTAGAAAGGGTGTGTACGATGGCAGTTGACATGTACATCAAGATTGATGGCATCAAAGGTGAGGCGCAGGACGACAAGCACAAAGGTGAAATCGACGTCTTGGCGTGGAGTTGGGGCATGTCCCAGAGCGGCACGTTGCACATGGGTGGCGGCGGCGGCGGCGGCAAGGCTAATTTTCAGGATTTGTCTTTCACCAAGTGGTGCGACAAGGCATCGCCGGAGTTGATGCTTAAGTGTGCTAGCGGTGAGCATATAAAAGATGCGACGCTTTTTGTACGCAAGGCCGGAGGAAAAAAACCCATTGAATACCTCACCTATAAACTGACCACGTTAATAGTTACCAGTGTTTCGGCTGGCGGCAGTGGCGGTGAAGAAAAACTTACGGAGAACGTGACACTGAATTTTGCCAAAATCAGCATCGATTATCAGGAGCAGGATGACAAGGGCGCTGCTCAGGGCGGTAAGATTAACTTCGGCTGGGATATCCCCAAGAACAAGAAGGCCTGACCAAACACGGTTGGGGGGGCATGCCTGCCCCTCCAATCTTTTTTTGTTTACATTTCGCCGGCGGGGTCGGCGAAGATGATTGGATTGTACGCGGTGGGGTGAGGAGTGGGAGGAGACGTTTGGCTGGCGAGGCACAGCGGTCTAGCTGATTTTATTTACATGAAATACGGCCGGGCTCGGCATGGATTAGTCGCGGTCGGGTTGTCGTTTTTGAATGTATTGCATCGAGCGTAGTACCAATCATAAGTATTGTCCGACGGTCCTTGTATGCGGGATTAGATATTACAAATACGTATGTATGCACGACGCGGTCAAAACATGCGCGGATGCGTGTAATACGCATTGCGTATAGTTTTAGCGCGTTGTAAAGGATGTAGGTTATTGTCTGTTTTGCTTTCGCGTTCGCAGATGCCGCGCAAGTATTAATCTTGATGGGTATAAGGGGTAAATGATGATTGCTGCTCAGGATAGCTTGCGGGAGGGTCATCTGGAGCAGGCTTTAGAGCAGCTCCAGCAGCAGGTGCGCAGCGACCCTTCGGATGCGAAGTCCCGGGTTTTTCTTTTCCAGCTTTTGATGGTGGTGGGGCAATGGGATCGTGCCCTGACGCAGTTAAACGTCGCCGGCGAGCTCGATGCAAACAATTTGGCGATGGTACAGGCGTACCGAGAAGCGTTGTGTTGCGAAGCGTTGCGCAGGGATATTTTCGCAGGTAAAAAGTCGCCGCTGGTCTTTGGCGAGCCCGAGCAATGGGTGGCGTTATTGATCGAGGCGCTTCGGCTTGACGCGGATGGGCAATTTGAACAAGCTCAGCAGTTGCGCGATCAGGCATTTGATGCGGCGCCGGCTACTGATGGATCGATCGACGGCCAACCATTTGAATGGATCGCCGATGCCGACCCACGTCTGGGGCCGGTCCTGGAGGCACTGGTTAACGGTAAGTATTATTGGGTCCCATTTCATCGGATCCGACGGATACACCTTGAGGAACCGGTCGATCTGCGGGACGTGGTATGGACGCCGGTCCATTTTGAGTGGACCAACGGAGGGCAGATTGTAGGAATGATTCCAACGCGCTATCCCGGCTCAGAGACCAGCGAAGACCCCCAGATCAAGATGGCCCGTAAGACAGTGTGGCACGAGCGACCGGATGGCTTGTGCGTCGGAGAGGGACAGCGGATGTTGGCCACCGACGCCGGCGAATTTTCACTTATGGATAGCCGGAAAATCTGTCTAGGCCCGCAGGCGGAAGACTCAGCGGACGCTGGAGTCCCAGGCGACGGGACAGCCTGATGGCTGAGCTGACACAGAAAGAACGGCTCCAGCCCTCGCTTTTAGATCGACTCACCGATGATGATCCGCGGTCGCGGAAGGAGTCGCGCAGCCAGCGTGTGTTGGGTATACAGCAGATCCGTGAAAGCGTATTGCGAGACTTAGCATGGTTGCTGAACTCTGGCAATCTGGAATCGGTTGAAGACCTGGAGGACTACCCAGGCGTTACAAGCTCTGTCTTGAATTACGGCGTGCCGGAGCTGACCGGCTACACGCTCTCGAATGCGAATGTAACGGAGATCGAGCTTGCCGTTCGGCAGGCCATCCTGGATTTTGAACCCCGTATCATCGCCAATACACTCAAAGTTAACGCGGTGGTTACCAAGGACGAGATGAGCCGGAACGCCTTTGTCTTCGAGATCGAAGGAGACCTGTGGGCGCAGCCGATCCCTCTGCGTATGTTTATGAAGACAGAGGTTGATCTGGAGACTGGCAGCTTTACGATTGAGGATTTCACCGGACAGGGATAGACCATGGACCCTCGGCTGTTGCGATTTTATAACCGTGAGCTTCAGCACATCCGCGAGGTGGGCGGTGAGTTTGCAGCACAATTTCCTAAGATCGCCGGGCGACTGGGGCTTGATAGCTTTGAGTGTGCTGACCCGTACGTGGAACGGCTCCTTGAGGGGTTCGCGTTCATGGCTGCACGCGTGCAGCTAAAAATCGCCGCGGAGTTCCCGCAATTCACACAGCACCTATTTGAGACACTTTTTCCGCATTACTTGGCTCCGATCCCGTCCATGACGGTGGTCCAATTTCAGCCCGATTTGGCGGAGAGTTCGTTGGCCGATGGGTACCGCCTGTCTCGAGACACCGTCTTGCGCAGCGTTTTGGGTAAAGACGACTTGACATCCTGTGAGTACCGCACCGCCCACGATCTGACGCTGTGGCCCGTGGAGATCGTCGAGGCGAAGTACTACACGCGGGAGATGGGCTCGCTGGGCGTGCCGAATCCTCAAGGTGCCAAGGCCGCATTGCGCCTTAGGCTACGCACCGCGCCTGGTTTGACGTTTAACAAAACCAAAATGAATGAGTTGCTGCTCTACCTGCGTGGCGCGGATGAAACGCCCATGCACATTTACGAGCAGCTTTTTGCGAACGCCTTGTCGGTCGTGGTTCGGCCCACTGAAAAACCCGTGCCCTGGCACGAGGTCATCCCAAAGACGAATATCAGGCGTGTCGGCTTCGATCAGAACCAGGCACTGCTGCCGTATGGCCCGGCTTCGTTTCAGGGTTACCGGATATTGCAGGAATACTTCACATTCCCGCAGCGATTTATGTTTGTCGAGTTAGAGGGTTTGGGAAAAGCATTTCGTCGGTGCGAGGGAAACGAACTGGACATCATTGTTTTGCTCGACCGGGCGGACCTGTATCTCGAGTCGGCGATGGAGCCGGCGAACTTTGCGTTGCATTGCACGCCCGCGATAAATCTATTCCCGAAGCGGGCCGATCGCATCCACATCTCGGATCGTTCTTGGGAGTTTCACGTGGTGCCCGATCGGACGCGCCCGTTGGACCTTGAGGTTTACAGCGTCAAAAGCGTCACGGGGTTCGGCTCGGGTACGGAGGACGAGCAGCCGTTTAATTCATTTTATAGTTCGACCGACGCCATAGCGGACGAGCAGGGCGGTGCCTACTATTCGGTGTCGCGTACGCCTCGGATGAAGTCAGATCGAGAGCGGCGGTCGGGTCGGCGGTCGAGCTACATAGGCAGCGAAGTTTATATATCGCTAGTCGATTCGAGGTCGGCGCCGTATCACAGCGACTTGCGTCAGTTGGCTATTGAGACGATGTGTACCAACCGTGATTTGCCTCTGAGTATGCCCGTTGGCCAGGGGAATACTGACTTTAATAACGAGGCGGGCGGGCCAATTAAGAGCGTGCGTTGTGTCAGCGGCCCGACGGCACCCCGGCCGTCATTTGTGGAGGGAGAGGTGGCGTGGCGGCTGATCAGCCATCTATCCCTCAATTACATGTCTCTGGTCGACAACGACCCGGTGCATGGACCCACGTCACTGCGCGACCTGCTGAAACTGTACGGCGATACGTCCGAGGCTCATATTGCAAAGCAAATCGAAGGGGTGAAATCGGTCTCGAGCAAATCTCTGATGCGTCGGGTAGCCACCTCGGGGCCGATTACATTTGCCCGCGGGCTGGAAATTGCGCTGACTTTTGACGAAGCCGCATTCGAGGGGACGGGGGTATTCCTTTTGGGAGCGGTGCTCGAACAATTTACTGCGAAATACGTGTCAATGAATTCATTTACCGAGACTGTCATCAAGACAGTCGATCGTGGCGAGATCATGCGATGGCCAGCGAGGATCGGAACGAGGCGGCTGCTCTAGCCGATGGGCTAGAAGCGGCGCCATACAAATACGGGTTCTACCAAGCGGCGCGGCGGCTCGAATGCAGCCACCGTGACAAGCCGCGTATCGGCTGCTCGCAACGCGCGGCAGAAGACCCCGTGCGCTTTGGGCAGGAGCCGTCGTTGGCGTTCTCGCCTTCGTCGTTGGCGGGATTCAAGCGGGGGACAGACGGTCACGCCCCGAAGCTGAGGGTTAATTTTTTCGGTCTGCTGGGCCCCCATGGGCCTATGCCGCTGCACATTACGGAGTACGTGCGCGACCGTACCCGCAACCACGACGACGAGACGCTCGAACAGTTCCTCGACATCTTCCACCATCGGATGATCAGCCTGCTGTATCGAGCGTGGGCAGCCGGTAAGCCGACGGTAAGCCTCGATCGACCCGACGACGACCGTTTCTCGGTTTACGTGGGCAGCATGTTTGGCATGGGCATGGAATCATTCCGTGATCGCGACGCCGTGCCGGATATGGCCAAGCTGCACTTTGCGGGTCGGTTGGCGTGCCCGACGCGCAACGCCGAAGGCCTACGCGCGATTATTAGCCAGTACTTTGAAGTGGACGCCGAGGTGGATGAGTTTGTCGGTCACTGGCTAAACCTGCCCGACGACTGTAAGTGGCGATTGGGCCAGTCGCCGCTAAGCGGATCGCTTGGAACTACCGCAGTGCTTGGCTCACGTATCTGGGATTGTCAGCAGAAATTCAGGGTCCGATTGGGGCCGTTAAAATACGTTGACTACGAGCGGTTGTTGCCCGGTACCGATAGCTTTAGGCGTCTGGTGGCGTGGGTACGCAACTACGTGGGCGACGAATTGTCATGGGACTTGCACCTGACGCTCAAAGCAGAGGAGGTCCCGCGGACTCAGCTAGGCCAATTCGGCAGGCTGGGGTGGTCGACCTGGATCAGTAGCCAATCGTTTGATCATGACGTTGTGAGTATCGTATCGAGACCATTAGCATCTTTATAAACATGGGCACATCCAGCCCGCGGAGTATGAAATGGCAGAAATAAACCGTGCCGCTCTTTTTGGGAAGCTCAATAGCGTTGGGTACAAGTCTATGGAAAGTGCCACCGTCTTCTGCAAGATGCGTGGCAACCCATATGTGGAACTGCTCCACTGGCTCCATCAGGTGCTTCAGCTACAGGATTCAGACCTGCACAAAATCATTGAGCATTTCGAGATCAACCCCGCCCGCCTGGTCGCCGACCTAACCGCGGCATTGGACAAGCTGCCTCGTGGTGCTACGTCGATCTCCGATTTTTCACCGCACCTCGAAGAAGCGGTCAAAGAGGGTTGGCTGTTCGGCACCCTGATGTACAACCAATCGAGTGTGCGCACCGGTCACGTCATGGTCGGGATCACGAAGACAAAATCATTGCGAAGCCAACTGCTGGGGATTTCCGATGAGTTCGGAAAAGTCAAAGCCGAGGCACTCAGCGACGAATTCGTCAGCATCGTAAGCGGATCGTCTGAAGAGTCGCTAGCCGCGTCGGACGGATCGGCGGTCGGGGGTGGTGCTGCCCCCGGAGAGGCGAGCGGGGCTATGGGGCCCGCTCAGATGGGCAAGCAAGAAGCACTGGCACAATACTCCGTTGACCTCACCGAGCGCGCACGCAATGGCGAGATCGACCCCATTGTCGGACGCGACGAGGAGATCAGGCAGATCGTCGATATCCTCATGCGCCGCCGGCAAAACAACCCGATTCTCACCGGTGAAGCGGGTGTGGGCAAGACCGCCGTGGTGGAGGGCTTCGCCGCTCGGCTCGCTGCTGGTGACGTTCCCCCTTCGCTCAAAGACGTTTCACTGCGCACCCTTGACGTGGGCCTGCTGCAAGCCGGGGCGAGCATGAAGGGTGAATTCGAGAACCGCCTGAAGCAGGTGATCGAAGAGGTACAGTCCTCGCCCAAGCCGATCATCTTGTTTATCGACGAGGCGCACACGCTCGTCGGCGCGGGCGGGGCAGCGGGAACGGGAGACGCCGCCAACCTGCTCAAGCCTGCGCTGGCACGCGGGACGCTGCGCACCATCGCCGCCACAACATGGGCTGAATATAAAAAGCACATCGAAAAAGACCCCGCACTGACCCGACGCTTCCAGGTCGTCCAGGTACTCGAACCCACCGAGGATAAGGCGATTCTCATGATGCGTGGCGTTGCGTCCACGATGGAAAAACACCACCGCGTCCAGGTACTCGACGAGTCACTAGAAGCAGCGGTGAAGCTCTCGCACCGTTACATCCCCGCCCGTCAGCTACCCGATAAATCGGTGAGTCTGCTCGACACGACCTGCGCCCGTGTAGCGATTAGCCAGCACGCGGTCCCCGCCGAGCTCGACGACTGCCGTCGTAGCATCGAGGCATTGGAGACGGAATTAGAGATTATTGATCGTGAAAAATCCGTGGGTATTGAGGTCGCCGATCGCGAGACTCAAGCCAGTGAAAAGCTCAAAGAGCAGCAGGCTCGCCGCGAGCAGCTCGAAGCCCGATGGCAATCGGAGAAGGAACTGGTCGACAAGGTCCTCGAAATCCGTGAAAAGCTCCGTGGCAGCACCGGCAAAGTCGAAGGCACGGACAGCAAGCTCGAGCAAGCCGCCGACGAAGCCGCCCAAGTGGCCAGTGTCGATGGGGGTGAAGCCGAGGCCTCCGAAGACCTGACGCCCCAGCAGCGAGAAGAATTATTAACCGAGCTCAAGGGCCTGCAGGCCAAGCTCACTGAACTCCAGGGCGAAACCCCGTTAATCCTGCCGAGTGTGGATGGGCAGGCGGTGGCGTCCGTCGTCGCGGATTGGACCGGTATCCCCGTGGGCCGAATGGTCAAGGACGAGATCGGCACCGTCTTACACCTAGCAGATAATCTCGAAAAACGCATCATCGGGCAGCGTCACGCGCTGGATATGATCGCCAAGCGTATCCAGACCTCGCGAGCCAGCCTCGATAATCCCAACAAGCCCATCGGCGTGTTCATGCTCGCCGGGACTTCGGGTGTTGGCAAGACCGAAACCGCGCTGGCGCTGGCCGAAGCGCTCTACGGCGGTGAGCAGAACATCATCACGATCAACATGAGTGAATTTCAGGAGGCTCACACCGTCTCCACGCTCAAGGGGGCCCCTCCAGGCTACGTTGGTTACGGCGAGGGCGGCATCCTCACCGAGGCTGTCCGCCGTAAGCCCTACAGCGTCGTGCTGCTCGACGAGGTGGAAAAAGCGCACCCCGACGTCCACGAAATCTTTTTCCAGGTCTTCGACAAGGGCGTCATGGAGGACGGCGAGGGACGGCTGATCGACTTCAAAAATACGCTTATCCTGCTCACGACAAACGCGGGCACCGACCTGATCATGAACCTGTGCAAAGACCCTGAGCTGATGCCCGACCCCGAAGGGATCGCCAAATCGCTTCGTGAGCCATTGCTGAAAGTTTTCCCCGCAGCGCTGCTGGGACGATTGGTCGTGATCCCGTATTACCCGTTGACCGACGAGATGATCGCCGCGATCGCCAAGCTCCAGCTCGGACGGATCGAGAAACGCATCCTCCAGAACCACAAGATACCGTTCAGCTACGACCAGAGCGTGTTGGAGCTCATTTCGGAGCGTTGCACCGAGCTCGAGAGCGGCGGGCGCATGATCGACGCGATCCTGACAAACACGGTGCTCCCGTCGATCAGCCGGGAGATGCTCACTCGGATGATGGAGGGTAACCCCGTCGAGCGTGTGCACGTAACCGTATCCGACGGCGACTTTTCTTATGCGTTTTAAACAGTAGGTTCTAACGCGGTGTGGTATAATAAAAAGAGACTTCTGAAAAACCTCGGATCGCTCAGAAAAATCGGCCTTGGCGCTATCGAAAACGCGGTTGTTCTACGCAAACCAAGAGTTTTCAGAGGTCTCAAAAGATTGGTTGAGAGGAGCTGCCCGCTATGCCGGAGTTAACTCAAGAGAATCTATCGTTTACGCTCAAGACGGTACTGGGGAAAGACAAGCTCATCCTCCAGAGCATGACCGGTTCGGAACAGCTCAGCGGCCCGTTCCGCTATGAATTGGAGCTATTGAGCGAAGATGATGAGCTCGATGCGACGAAAATATTGGGCACCCCGCTGACCGTGACGATTGATCTGGGCAGGAGCAAGACACGGTATTTCAATGGCTATGTGAGCCGGTTTGTCTGGACCGGACTTGGAAAGTACCAAGCCACCGTGGTCCCTTGGCTCTGGTTACTAACCAGAAGCACAGACTGCAGGATCTTTCAGGAGAAGAAGGTCCCCGACATCCTTGAGAATGTCTTTAAAAATACTTTCGGTTTTAGCGATTATAAAATGGAGCTTAACGGCACGTATCCCAACTGGGAATACTGTGTCCAATACCGTGAGACCGCGTTTAATTTTGTCAGCCGCCTGATGGAGCAGGAGGGGATCTATTACTATTTCGAGCACAGTGATTCCAAGCACGACCTGGTCCTCTGTGACAACCCCAGTTCCCACTTCGGCAATCAAAAAATACCGTTCCGCCCGCCCGGACAGGCAGAGGCGGTCGACTTCGAGCACGTCAGTCGTTGGGAAGTTGAAAGCCGTTACCAACCCGGCAAGTGCGAGCTGCGGGATTTCGATTTCCAGAAGCCCGCCACACAGCTTGAGAACAAAGCGGCTTCAACGCTAAAATCCAAGCTTAAAAACGCAGCCGATTACGAGGTCTACGATTACCCCGGCGAATATATAGTAAGCGGTGACGGTGAAAACTACGTCAAAGCCAGGATGGCCGAACTCGACGCGCAGGTACACGTCGCTGCCGGCACATCCGACGCGCTGGCGATGACGTGTGGCGAAACATTTACCCTCTCCGATCACCCCAGAAAAGACCAGAACAAGAAATATCTCGTCACCGCCGCCCAGTACCATATCTCAAACGGTTCGATCGACCCATCCGACAACCAGGAGAGTGAATTTTCAATTAGTTTCACCGCGATTGAAGCCAGACAGCAGTTCCGCCCACCCCGTGTCACTCCGAAACCAGTCGTGCAGGGTCCCCAGACCGCGATCGTTACAGGGCCCAGTGGCGAAGAGATCCACACCGACAAGTACGGCCGGGTAAAGGTCCAGTTTCACTGGGATCGGCAAGGCAAGAAAGACGAAAAGAGTTCCTGCTTCATCCGTGTCGCGCAGATGTGGGCCGGGAAGACTTGGGGCGCCATCTGCCTGCCCCGCATCTGTCAAGAGGTCGTCGTCGACTTCCTCGAAGGCGATCCCGACAGACCGCTGATCACCGGCAGCGTCTACAACGACGAGCAGAAGCCTCCCTACAAGCTCCCGGACAATATGACTAAATGGGGCTTCAAGTCCCAAAGCACCAAAAAGGGTGACTCCGAGACCTTTAACGAACTGCGTTTCGAGGAGAAAAAAGGCGAGGAGGAAGTCTACTTCCACGCCGAGAACAACTTCAACCGTGTCGTGGAGAACAACGACACGCTCAAGGTTGGCTTCGATAAAAAGAACGAGGGCGACCAGACGATCGAGATATTAAATAACCAGATACTCAAAGTTGGTTGTAGTGACGCCGCCGATGGCAGCCAGACGATCGAGGTTTGGAAGGACCGGAACCTGACCGTCAAGGAGGGCAACGAGACCGTCAAGATCGAAAAAGGTAATCAGGACATTACCATCGCCAAAGGCAACCACACGCTAAAGGTCGACGCGGGAGAGAGCACGATCGAAGCCGCTAAGAAGCTCACGCTCAAGGTGGGCTCCAGCGAGATCGTCATGACCCCGCAGGACATCACGATTAAGGCTTCGAAAATCATCGTGAAGAGCAAGATGGACACCGAGATCAAGGCCGGCATGAACCTCAAAGCTGAGGGTAAAATGAATGCCGAGATCAAAGCCGGCATGAACTTCAAAGCCCAGGGTGGCATCGCAGCTGATCTGAAGGGGGCGATGTCTACCGTCGAAGGCAGTGGGATGACGACTGTCAAGGGCGGGATCGTGATGATTAACTAAACCGGGGCGATCAAACCCGACGAGGTAATAACGAACGAGGTGAGGCAAGCAGAGAGGTGAACCATGGCCGAAGTGGCCCAACGTATTTTCGCAGCACGCAAAGCAGCCCAGATCACGCTGCACTTCGACCTCTCCGACGAGGCTAAGCCCCTTCTTCAAGACGAACACCGCCCCGACGAGTTTTTTAGCCTCCTGATTGAAACCAAGCTCTACACAGATGCCGTTAAGCTTCTCGCGCACGGGATGCCCAAGCGTGAGGTCGTCTGGTGGGCCTGCAAGTGTGCCCGCAGCGTCGACGCAACGGACTCGGACCCCGCCCTGAAGCAATTGGTCGATACTGCCCAGCGTTGGGTGATGCGCACCAACGAGCAGCACCGCCGCGCCGCCATGGAAGCCGCCGAAAAAGCAGGCTACGAAACACCCGCCGCATGGTCCGCCGCTGCCGCCGGTTGGAGTGGGGGGAGCCTGGCACCGCCCGACGTGCCACCGGTCCCGCCCGGTGAGCACCTCACTGCTCTGGCAGCTACAGCCGCTATCCTGTTTTCAGTACAGGGCCAGACCATGCAACAGATAGAAGAAAAACGTAGTGCGTTAATCGATCTAGGCCTAAAAATCGCCAACGGCGAAGACAAATGGCCTGATCGACTCACCACGTGATGATCGCAAGAGACGTGATACCGATGCCAGAGGAAGTTGGGAATTTCTCGTGATGGCAATATGGCCTTTTGGGGCTGCTAAACCCAGCGCCGAACTGTCGAGCAAACTCGTCGCCGACACGTTGGCACTGATCCCTGCACACACAGCGCAGGAGATATGTCAGCACATGGACCTGACCGACGAAGCCGCTGCGCTGCTCAGCCCGCTGCTTACCCCTGTTGAATTTCTCAAACTATTGATCGAGCACGAGCACTGGCTCCCCGCAGTGCAGTTCTTGGCATACGGCCTGCCGAACCGCGAAGCGCTACGCTGGACCTGTATTTGCCTGCAAACGATGCAGCAAACCTCTGATGATCCGTCTGTCACCTCGCTGGTGGGTTTAGCTCAGCAGTGGGTGCGCCAACCGACCGATGAAAACCGGTTAGCCGCCGCCGCCGCCGCCAAGAAGACCGCGTTTGACACCCCCGCCGCCTGGGCCGCCGCCGCCGCGGGATGGGGGCAGGCATCTGAGGACGCACCCGACATACCCGCCCCAGACGTGAATCCGCAGCTTGCCGCGCGAGGGGCAGCCGGAGCAATCGCCATCGCCGCCGGCCAGTCCCAGCAAGCGGATCAGGTGTATTGTCAATTTCTCAAAATCGGGATCGAGTTGGCCAGCGGACATAGCAAGCCTGTTTAGCACGCTATAATTTACAGGCGACCAAACAAGGATTCAGTCGATGCCACCAGCCTCACGTATAACCGATATGCATGTTTGCCCGATGGTCACAGGTGTCGTCCCGCACGTGGGTGGTCCCATTCTCCCGCCCGGCGCTCCGACCGTGCTGATCGGGAAATTACCCGCGGCAGCAATGGGCAGCATGTGTACGTGTGTGGGCCCCCCGGATTCGATCGTCAAGGGCTCAGCGACGGTTATGATCGGCAAAAAGCCCGCCGCTCGGATGGGCGACACCACCGCTCACGGGGGGAGTATTGTCCTCGGTTTACCAACGGTCATGATCGGCGGGTAGCCGCACACGTGGCCGGTAGCACGATACGTCGATTGCGGTGTTGAGTGTCGGCGTGGAGGGGGCGTATTTTAAGAGTTGTGGTGGTTTGATACGCATTCAAATTAATCCTTGTGCGTACGCAACGAGCCGCGACTGTAAGGCAGCGGGCTTCTTTACTGTGATTGAAGCACGGGAATTAATCAGAATGCGTATGAGAGTAGGTTCATGACATTGCGGGCCAAACACGACGCAGGACCGCAGGTCCCGCAGGGTTATTCCGTGGTACCCATCAGCGGCGACCAGGCGGCATCGTCTTTGCGCATCGGCGTGCTGGTACGCCGCGAACCCGACGCCGTCGCGGGGCACCTGGTCGTGCTGCGCGACACGATAGACGCTCAGGCGTTGCTCGGCGCGGTCACAGACATCTCAGGCCGCGTGCACCGGTGGGTGGAGATATGGATACAGTGCCTTGATGGGCTGCCCCTGGCCATTCCCGCGTTTACACAGCCGTTGACCAATGATCTGCTCGATCGGCGGTGGCGTGAACAATTCGAATCATTCCAGCAGTTGGACCCCAGCTCCGTGATCGTCACGGGGTGGGAGACCAGCCACCCCAAGCCGACGCTGATCGACCTTGACGCGATGCAGCCGATCCATCCGCACGACGCCCAGTCGGACCACCCGTGGGAACTGTGTACGGACGAAGCATTATTGGAATCCAAGCAACTGCCTCGCTACAGCACCTCGCTGCACCGGTATTTGTACCTCGCAGCATTGGGAGAGGCATCGCCGTTTATACCCGTCACCGCCGAGGCGCCCACCAGCGAAGCATGCAAGCCGATGGCGGACATCACGGACACAGCCGATGCCAAGGTGATCGCGTTGAACCGGGCGGGGGGATTGATGATGGTCCGGTCGTTTTCTCCGATTGGCTTCGAGGCATTTGCGGATTTGCTGGGCGGGCGGCAGTGGCAGGGCGTGCAGCACGGGCGCACGACACTCGAGGTCGGCATCGACGGCTTGGCTTCAAACGCATCGCGTGACGATGGCGAGCACCGTATCACCGACGGGTGGCTATTCTTGGGCGGAATGGGGCGCCGGGGACGCCTGATCGAGACGCTGCACCTGAAGCTGCGTTTGCTCGCCGATGCCATCAGCGCTGTGAGGGATTTCGCCCAACAGACCCAGCGTCCGTTTTTCAGCCTGACACCCGATAGCTTTGGCGTAGGTCTTGGCCAGGACCCCGGCTGTGCGCTGCCCTTTTTATGGACCGCCAAGGCGTCTCTGGTCGAGCCCGGTTCTGCCATCACTTTGCCGATCCAAACCAGCGAATATCAGTACCACCTACCCGCCGACCAAGCCACATCGGTCTATCACCCGAACTCCGCTAGTAGGCGTGTACAGGGCAAGGGGTCGGTTCGTATCAGGAAGATCATCGAAACGCAGGGAGGGCTTTTTAAACTCGAGGGCACACTGACCACACAGGACCAGCTCGAGCCAGCCCGGAGCGACCTCATTTGGCTGCGGCTGAATCTGGCGGATGGCAGGGTAAACCTGTACGCGCACCTGGACCGAGAGTCGGCGATGGCGGCGGGGGAATGGCGACTGCACACCGTGGGGCAGAGCCTGCCCGAACAGGCACGCCAAGCATTAACATCTGCGGAGGGTGTGTTGATGGCAGACGTGCCGTTCGAGACGGTGCCGATGCTCAGCTCGCCTTGCGACCTGTATGCGTTAGGGGTAACCGCTGTGCGCACGCTGCTGGTCGATGACGATACGAAGCTTTCCGTGGCGTTGGACGAAGTCTTGAGCCTGGGGCAGCGCTGCGGGGGTGAGGGAGACCTGACGGCGCAGATCAGTACTGCGTTTGCCCAGGACGACCGCTGGATCGGATCGCTTGGCCCTCATCGTTTGGGTTTTGATTCGATCGAACCGGGCGAGGCCTTTGACGTGGTGCCCCCCCAGTTGTGGTGGGGCGTGTTGGCGATGATCGTGCGTGCGTTTCCCGGGGTGGTGCCCCGGTGCCCGTGTCGGGACTTCAGCGACGCGGGTCAGGGTGGGCTGCATCAGGTGTTTGAGCCGATGATCGGCGACCTGGAGTCGTTATTGTTGCGCACGAGGAGTCTGATTGTTATAGACTGGAAGTTCAACCGTGAGGTCCACGCGGTCTTGCGGAGGCACATGGTCGGGCAGGAAATAAGTTGAACGGCAACTCGGCGAGATGTAGCGCAGCGTCGATCCGCCCGTGTCGTGTGTCAATGTGAAAAGGAGTGTCTGATGTCGCGAAAAATGTGCATGCCCGTTTGGGTCATTGTGGCTGCTTTGTTAATGGGCGTGACCGGCTGTTCTGGTACACCATACGGCGGGCTCCTGCCCGGGTCCCCAAAAGCCTATCAGGTCAAAGTCGTACTCGATCACGTCAGTTGGCGTCAGGCGTACGGCGACGTGTTGCCTTCGCTGGAAGTAGACCTGGTCGGCATCAACGAGAGCGAGAGACCTACGTGGGAAAACTATCCCGTAAGCAAATACTTCAGCCCAAACGATCCGCTGCGACGCGACGCCGACCGCACCACGGTCACGTTTACCAATAACGATCGCAGGGACAAGATCGTCAAGAGCAACAACCCTGTCTGGGGTAAATGGGTGGGCAAAAAATTTGGCAGCAGCGAACCGGGCAAAGGCGCTAAATGGCTATTTGTGATTGCAAATATCCCCGGCGTCGGCGGCTCAGCCATGGCCAGCGCACAAGACCCCAGACGCGTGATACTGCCTCTAAAAGGCTCAGCGTGGCCTATGGGGACCGGTGGGATCGAGATCGTCATCAAGAGCAGCATGGCGATCTGCACCACACCCCTCAAGTCGCAAAAGTAGCAGCGGACACACACACCGGTGAACCCACTCCCCTCGGACCGACGCGATGGCGACCTACGGTAGCTACGAGGCCGTACGCGAACTGTACCGGGGAGGTTTTGTCACGGTATCCGTCGCTCGACGCATCGACGGCGATGCGGAGTTGAAGTATGTCGTCAAGTCCTTTGAGCCCCCGCCCGAAAATCTAAGCCCAAAAGCACGCCGCCAGGGGGTGATGTGTTTCCTCGACGCGGCACGCGCCCAGCAGGTCGTCGCGGAAAGTGGTGCCGAACACTGGGCACCGATACACGAATTCAAACCCATTGATGGCGGGGCGTACTACGTCACGGACCTCTATCCCCGGTCCGCGCAGCGACTGATATTCAGCGAGGTCAAGCTCGATGGACACAGGCTACACACGATCATCACCAGCGTGGTCAACGCGCTGATCGAGATGCGCGGTGTCTGCGACCGCCCTCACGCAAACCTCAAAGTCGGCAACGTCCTATTAGTCGAACCTCAGCCCGGCGTCCTGACAAAGGTGGTGTTGAGCGACCCGCTGCCCGAGACCCGGATCGACGCCGAGTCCGTTGACTACATCGATCAAAAACTGGTGGGGGAGTTGATCCATCACTTGGTCTTGCTCAAGCCGGTTCAGGTGATGGGTGGCTGGCCGGTGCCCGACTCGCCGCGATGGTCGTTTTTAGGACGAAAAGCAGACGCGTGGCGCGACCTGTGCAACCGCCTGCTTGATCCGGATTTGGCCGAGCAATGCCCGACACTGCAGCAATTGGCGCAAGAGGAATTGCCCCGTCTTGTGGCTCCGCCTCGCCGGGCGTTACCCACAGCCGCGGTTGCGGCGGGAGTGATCATCGCAGCCTATGGCCTAGGGGCAATCGCATTGCCGCAGGGGGCTGCAATATCGCGCATTCTGTATCCGTGGCGCAGTGGCGTGACGGACCAGGGCGGTGAGGTGTTGGTCTTCTAACAGCAGAAGTGGGCGAAAATATGCGAAGCTTTCGACCAGTGGATGGGGCGGCTGTACTACTTGGCGTACCTGGAGGGTCGGCTCGACGCATGGGGCGAGAAGGGCAGCGGTTTAGAGATAGTTCTGGAGTACCTGAAAAAAGTGACCGAGCCGGGATTAATTGATCCCGGAAAAATGGTGGGACGCGGTGGTGCACGCAAGACACTGATAGACCCGGTTCCCGAGGAAGCGAGTTCGCCCGATATCATCCGCAAGACCGCCGCTGCGTACCAGATCGTCGACGCGGTCGAGGGGGCACTGACGGGTTGGCCCGCGCTGGTCGCCATTAAGCAACGAATCGAACAATACGACGACCTGGGTTGGGACGGCCCCTCGCAGTACCTCACGGGGCTGGTGGAGCAGACAAAACTAGGCTGGCTAGGCAGCGGTCAAAAAAAAGACTTCGTCACCGGGTTTGACAGAATTCTTCACAGCTATGCGGAGCTATCGAGCTTGTTTCGTCTAGACGAGCCCGAGCCCCGACAGGACGACGAGTTCCGTGGTCAGTTCCTAGGTTTTGTGGCTGGTTACCTTGGCAACAGAGCCGACCTTGATGAAGGCGATGACTTTGTCAGTCTCCGAGGCAGGATCCGGGAACTGCTTGACCTTGAGCAATACGTCAGTCAATGTAGCGGCGTGATCGTTTCGATTCAGAACGAATTGGATCAGATACACGAGCAGTTCGGCAGTGACGAGGCCGTCGAGGTCTTTGCCCAGCAATTGAGCCGATCACGAAGCAGCCTGCGGACGCCCTTGAGCCTCACCGGCGAGGGTGTCCAAATCGAACAGGTCACACGTGGTGTTGTGGCGGTCCAAAAAAGACTGTCGGGCTTGATGACCCAGGTCAAGGACTTTTTGTTGACCCCGCCGACGGTGTCCGATCCAAGATTGGCCTGGAACTCGTCCAGCCGCATCGACGCCATACCTCAGATCAGCCGCATACGGGACAAGGTTAATGAATTACGAACCTATAACGACGATCACACAGCCAGCACCATTGAGGACAGCCTGCGCACCTACACAAAGCAGATAGGCGAATTGCTCAAGCTTGATTGGGTTAGGCTAAACCAGAGAAAAATCGAAAGTAACGTCTCCGATCTGAGCCTGGCACTTGACCAGACCAACCAGCAGATCGATCAACGCATCGGTGAGTTGACACGTCCGCAGCCGGGGACCGACCCGAGGCAGGCATCCGCTGACCGGGCGCGGGACTTAATGAGTCAGATCGATCAGCTATCGCGGTTTGATGAGGCGCTTGCGAGTGCGCACAAGAGTGAGTTCGACGCGGTTAACAATACGCTCACCGAAAGCTTCCGCCGCCATCCCTGGATTGCTGCTTACAGCGACCAAGCCCAGCGTGTGGCGAGCACCGTGGCGGGGCAACTCGACGAGCTTGAACAGCGCGTTTTTGAGCGGCTAGACCCCCGGCTGTATTGGCAATGGCAGTCGCTCACGGGCATGATTGAACAAGAGTTGTCGCAGCCTTCAAACGGGGCCATGGACCCCAGCGACGCGCGGAAGTTGCAGAGCCGATTCGCCTCGCTGCGTAACGAAATAAATAAATTGACCGATGCCCAACTCGTTTGGTCGCCCGACACCCGTGAAGACATCGAGCAGCGGCAGCGCACGCTACAGGATCAACTCGACGAGATTGCTGGGCGGGTGATCAGTGACCAGCGTAATCTGTTCGAGAAAAAATGGATTCGGTTAGCTGGGCAGATCGACGCGGTTCTCGCTTTCCGAGGGGAATTGGCTGATGCGAGCGCCTCTAAGTTTGAAAATCAATACCAGCAGATCAAGGCACAGAAGCAGCAACTATTCGCCCAGCCCTGGCCTGATGACCCGCAAGAGCGGTCAACCATCAGAGCGTCTGTGCGTGATCTAGACCAGAAGCTCGATCAATTTTACAGTCAGCTAGACCCGCGCGCGGTTTGGAAGCCGATTGCCCAAAGCCGAGTCGCGGATATCCGGACAGGGATCACGGAATTGCAAGCTCGTGGGGATACGCAGGTCGGCAGCTTTAGGCAACAAATCCAAGCGTTGGCAACCGGATTGACTGCCAGCTTACAGCCGACCTGGAACCCGCAAAACCATCAGCGGATACTCAACGAAATCCGCGCCAAACGACAATCCATCGAGTTGCTCTATCAATCCGTTTACTCCAAGCTCGACCCTCGGCTACAGGTCCGTTGGGATTGGGCGCTAGGTGAGATCGACAGTGAGATACGGTGGCTCGAGGGCAACGACAAAACCACTGCGCGTGCCTTGGCACCTCAGGTGGAATCCGCCAAAGCGGAAGTCGCCGACCTTTTGCGTCAGCCCTGGGACCAGCAGAGCAAGAGCGGGATCGAGCAGCAGGTGGCTCAACTCCAATCGTCTTTGCGCACGATCTACGCTACAGCCGTCTCGTCACCGCCACGGGTCGAGGGGGTCTCGTCGCCGGTGGTTAACGAAGTTTGGCGCAAACGGCGTCAGGAATTGATCGCAAGCCCATTGGCGCTGATTGAGCTACAAGATGCTGTCAGCGCGTTGCGCACCGAGCTGCGTCGTCAGACCGACTCACTTTCGGGCACGGTGCCGGGCCGGTCGCACCCTCGTGGTTGGAGTATGGACCTGGCGGTGAAAGCCGTGGCCGCCAAGCGAGAGCAGACGCTGCTCGATGCGTTTGGCCCTTGGTTACGCGGACAAATAAACTGGTCCGTGGCATCGGATGCGTCCAGATGGAAAAACCTGCAACAGGATTACCAGGCATGGCGCGATCAAGTCGCAGCCATCATGGACGATTTCAGGGTGATCGAGCAGGCGTTGGATAACGCTTATGACCTCGCCTATGTCCCCCAAGGGTACAAAGAGTCGTTGGGACGCCTGCACGAGCAATGGCGGGGACGGAAACTGTTTGTTCAATTCAGCGAATCATTGGGCCCCGTCGTCCGTATGATCGAGACGATGGCGGCGATTAAGCGATCGGACGACCCGGCTGCGTTGCGGCGATGGGTCGAGGAAAGCAAAGCCAATCTCGAGCCGGCGATTACGTTTGCCGCCTGGCGTAAGCTCGACAAAGTGCCCGGGTCGAACTGGCCCAGTGGCATCGAGCAGCTTCAGAAGGAAAACGAATTGCGCCAATGGCTCGGTGCCATGATCCGCGACAGCATCGAGGACCCCGCACAGAAACAGATCCTCACCGATCGGCTGCGTGCCGAGGGCCACCAGCGGTGGGCACGCTGCTTCGCGGGGCTGCGTGAACCCGAAAACATTGAGCGGGCTGTTCGTCTGTCGGCGCAGTTCGACGTCGATGCGTCCAGGCTACCCACGTGGGCCCGGTTTAATATCGACTTGGCAAAATTCAAGCAGCGCCTCGCGGGCCTGCCTCACAACACCACGAAAGACCAAGTCCGGTCAGCCGTCGATCAGTTCCAGCGCAACCTACCCAGCGACATGGCCAGCCAACAGGATGTGACCGACCTGCTCGGCCAGATCACGCAAGTGCTTAACAAAGAACAAAGCGATCAAGACACCGACGTCGACCTGTCGAAGACGGGGCCCGAAGCATCACCGGTTTGGGACGAGCCGTCTTGGAAGAAGGAGGTATCCGAAGACCGCTCTCGCATTACCTACGCCTGGACGACCCGCAGCGGTGATCGCCACGAGCTTCAGTTTGTCCGCGTGGAGGCAAACTATGAAGTATCCAAATCGTTTTACATCAGCACGACCGAGACCTCACTGGGGCTGATCAAGGACGCGATCTCGTTCGTGGGTAAATGGGACGAGCTTAAGTCTGTCGTGGGCGATCCGAGTTGGCATGGTCCGAAGGTGTGGAAGTGGCGCAAAGGCCGTCTGCGGACCAATGACTACCGCAAGAAACCGATCTGGATGCCTGCCGATACTCGCCTCAAGTCAGGCGGCGGGCAGATCGAAGACTACTTTTCCCAAGACGATGGTCAGCCCTACACGCCTGCGGGCCCCGACGAACCGTTCCCGATGCAGTTTATTTCGCCCGAGGGAGCGATCTATTTCGCTAGGACGATGGGGTGTCGGCTGCCTTCGTCTGCGGAGTGGCGTGCGGCGCTGGCGGTCGAAACCAACGGCTCACCCCTGAAACAGTACGTCGATCAGCAGCATCCCAATCTGCGCGATAGCACGTGGCTCCAACAGAACAAGCACGTCCAGGACCTTCAATCTCAAGGCGTGCGCATCGAACTGCCAAACTCGGGTGGCTTCTGGGAATCGGATACGCACGATGAAGTGTACCCTTACGACGACGGCGTCTTGTGGTTCGACCAGATCACCCCGGAAAAGGTCGCCCCGGGCAATGTATTTCATCACATGATCGGAAACGTCGCAGAATACGTCTTCGAGCGCACCGATGCCCTTGAAGCCTTGGACATTTCCGCGCTTGGTGGGGGTGACGTGTTGGCCCAGATACGCGCGGTGATACAGCCAAACGATATGGGCGTGATCGGCGGTTCAGCACAGTCACCACCCGGGGTGCTATCAGATTTAGAGAAACCTGCAGCCGTGTCGATCGAATCCGATATCAAAGCCTACGCCGATGTGGGGATGCGGCTGGTGTTCTCCGCACCCCGTCAGTCTCTTGTAGGACAGGTCAGGCGTCTGCTCGATGCGCATGGGTACCTCGCCACGTCGAATTCGAGCAGTCAATAGCTTTGGTCTTCGGCGCTTTTAGTGCTTCTGCGTGGCTTCGGCGAGCATCCAGTTCGCAGGTAGTTTCGGATCGGCGACAGTTGTACCACCGAACACGACCCGTCCCAGTCCGTCCGCAGCAGCAAGAGACCAACTAACATCAGCCAATGCCGACCTCTCTGACGCCGTGGACCAAGCAGCCTGCTTCTGACCGGTGGTAGAACAGCCGAACGAAAACACCGCCAACAGCCCCACGCCGACCAGGGGCATCACCAAACACTTGTTCAGATTAATTCGTGACATGCTAGGTTCTCCCCTGAGCGCACAGGGCCGCTCGGTACCCAAAAATATGACGGAAACCGCTATCTATAGCTATCGAAAATGCAGCAGGGGCATCGGGCGTATGAAGTCCGATTGGGCAGGGAATTGTCTAAAAGGGTGCATTACACCCCTCACAATCAGCACAACCCATAAGCAGCAGCGGTGCCGGGGCATTGGTGGATTATCAATGCTCTACGCAGCCGGGAGAAGGGTGCCGCAGCCCGGAAGAAATCTCGCCTGATGATTGCGGACGTAATGATATATGCCTATAATTCCAAGACTAAGAGTAGAGGGTCATTCATTAGTTAGGGATATAGGTGGGCATGCCTGAAGCGCATACAGATTTGGCTCAACGGGTCGCCGCTACGGCCAATCGGCTACGCCAGATACAGGCTGATTTTGCAGACCAAGACGACCAGACGCGGCAGGAGTACCTCTCCGACGAAGTGCAGCGTGCCTTATCCACACTCATGCCCGACCAGCGTAGCGCCTTCCTCGAAGCGTTGGGAGAGAACTTCCCTTCGTGGGACGCCAATATGGCAGCAATCGGTCAATCGGGTAATGACGGTCACGCATCCCCTTCGCCCGCTGACGAACAGGAATGGAGCGACCCGACGTTTGTCCTTGAACGATTGGTCGAATTGGCAAAGGACATGCCCGCCGATCAGAAGCAGGGGATGATCTCGCGTCTCTCCAAAGCGGGGCTATCCGCGTCGGGCGACTTGGGTGCTTCTCAAAAAACCACGGATGAACTTAGAGCTAAGCTGAAGTTGGATTCAGGTGACACGATCAACGCTGAGCGGGTGGTCGAGATGGCAGCACACTTGGTCGGATTTGTCAGCAGCCTCGATAAGCTGTCTTGGCAAATCTGGAAAGAAATATCACCCAAATCCGCGGTACGCAGCGCCGCGAGTTTGCAGGATACACTCCTGAGCTTTGTACGGGGTGATTCGGACGCGCCGCTGACCCGTGACTTGGAACAGATGCGATACTTGGTAGCCGGGCTGCTCTCGGCGATCAGCGGGATTGGTTCGCAGTTTGGGCAGCAGTACCTCTCTCGATTCGCACCCAATGAGATCGAAGCCGCCGCGGCGTTGGAGCCGGGAGGGTTTTTGGTTGCTAAGGAGATCAAGTGTTGGCGTAAGTACACCGAACTCGCAAAGACCTTCGACGACGCAGCACTGGTTGACCAGGAGATTAAGAAGATCATTGCGAACTTTGTAGGTTCGATGCGGGGACTGGATCGACAGTGATAGCGGATAAATGAAAGAGTTTGGGGGCAGACCGATTGTGTCGTTAGAAATAGATGGCTTTCTCCAAATACGTGGGCGTATGAGCACGAAGCGGTCCCGGCGAGAGGCGAGAAAGGTCCGCGCTGCTCTTCAATGAATCGAATCGGCTAGCAAAGCCTGATAAAATGTTGGTTTTGACTAGGGAGCGTTTCGGTGCCTGATAAGACAGATCAGACAGACAAAGACAGTTCTTCGGAGTCGACGAGAACCTCAGCTGCTCCGTCGGTGCAGATTCATTGGCACGAGGGGCTGTTCCTTCAGCCACACCATTTTCAACACCTCCAGCGCCAGATCAACACGCAGGGTGCTTCCGAGCGTCACCTGGGATGGCCCTACCCCTATGGCGTGGTTGAGGCGAGCCTGTCGCCCGACGCCTTGGAAAACATGCTCGTGCGGTTCGACCGTTTGCGGGTGATCATGCCCAGCGGGGTCGACGTGTCATTCCCTGATAATGCCGACCTGCCCGCACTCGACATCAAGCGTCGGTTCGCCGCCAGCAGTCAGCCGTTTACCGTGTGTCTAGCGGTGCCCTTATGGTACGCCACACGGGGTAACACCATCGAGCACTCTGGTGAAGACGATTGGCAGGTCAAACAGATATACCGGGTATCCGAGATCGAAAGGCCCGATGAGAACACCGGCGAAAACCTCCGCCCAATCCAGGTCCGTCGGATCAACGCTAGGTTGCTGTTCGATGACGACGACCTTGGCGATATCGAAGTCATACCGCTCCTGCGCATCATGCACGCCACAGGTGAAGACGTGGGCATGCCCAAGCAGGACCCTGCCTTCGTCCCGCCTTGTCTGGTCCTGGGCGGGTCGCCCACGCTCCGTGACATGGCTCGCGATTTGGCGTTTCAGGTCGAAGCCAGCCGCAAAGAGTTGGTCGTGCAGTTGACCCGGGGTGGCTTTAGTATCGACACCATCCGTGGTCGGCAGGTCGAGCAGATACTGAGGCTACGCACGCTCAACCGTTTTAGCGCACGCCTACCGTCTCTGATTAGGGCAGCGGGCACGTCGCCGTTTACCATATACCTGGAGCTGCGTGAGCTCCTGGGAGAGTTAGCTGCGCTGCACCCGGACCGTGATCAGTTTGAGATTGGCCCTTATGACCACGACAACCCCGCGATTGTTTTCAACGAACTATCTTCCAAGATTCGCTCGCTGCTGCGTGGTGCCGTGGCGCCCAGCTTTATGAAAGCCGAGTTTGCCAAGGAAGGTGATATCCTGGTCACTGCGTTGTCCGAGGAGCAGTTGACCAAGCCCAACGAGTACTTCCTGGGCGTGACCACCAAGCAGGACCCTCGCGAATTAGCCAAACTCGTCGAGGACGGCGACAGGTTCAAGCTCATGGCTAAGACAATGGTCAACCAACGCATCTTCGGCGTAAAGCTCGTCGAGGAGCGCCACCCGCCGTTGGAGCTGCCTTCATCCGTCGGGCTGCACTACTTCCGATTGATGCGCGCCGACAGCAAGCGGATGTGGGATAAAATCACGCATGAAAAGGAATTGGCGATCCGTTGGCAAGGCGACGAGGAAGCAGATTATGAAGTTAAATTGTTTATGACAGTGCCTAGTGGAGACGCTCAAGAATGACGCTGTTAGAACTGTGCGAACCGCTGTGTCAGTATGTGTGCCGGTTGAATCGATCCGCCCGCAAGGGTGCCACCATCGAGCACGTCCGTGTCCGCGCCGATATCGAAGGCATGTTTGCCGAGGCCCTATCAAAGGCGGCAGCAGACCCGACGCTGGTCGGCCAGATGGACAAAGACAAGGGGAAGATGGAGCTGATCCTGGCGTTCTTCGTCGATTTTATGATTAAGGAGAGCAAGCTGCCCTTCGCAGCCGAGTGGAACGAGATCGCCGCAGACAAATACAACGAACTCGCCGGCGACGAAAAGTTCTGGGACCTGCTCGACGAGACGTTAGCCGAGCGGGGCGAAGCGGCGGATGAGCGCATCGCCTTGTACTACACGTTTATCGGGATGGGTTTTACGGGCTGGTACGCCGGGCAACCCGAATACCTGCGCAAGAAAATGATGGAGTGCTCAGCCCGCCTGCGTAACATGATCGACGCGGACGAAAAAACCCCGATCATCAGCGAAGCGGAGCTTTGTATTAACACCGACGACCTGATCGAGCCGCCCGGCAAGAGCCTGGTAGCCATTGGGATCGCGTCGCTGGTTTTGATCGTGGTATTGATGGTGGGCAACATATACCTCTACCACCGTGGCACCGCGGAGTTGACCGGCGCGCTCGACAATATTTCGAGCCTTGAAACACAACCCGCTCCTGTCCCCGGCCAGACCACCGGATCGAGACACACCGCAAACCAGGATTCTGACACATGAATTTCTCACTGTCCTCGTTTGCCCATCTGCCCATGCCCCTGAAGATTGCCTCGGGGGTATTAGGGGGCGGTTCGTTGCTGGGGGTGATCTACCTGATCTTCCCCGCACATTTCTGGGTCATCATGATCGGGTTGGTAATCGTGGCGATGGCATTGGTGGCGTACGGCTACTTCCTCCAGTGGCAACGCAAGCGCAAAGCCGCGCCCATGGAGCAAGGACTCAAGAGCAACGCCACAGCCACCCCTCAGGGCATCAGCGAGCCCGCCAGCGTCGCCCGCCTCGACGATTTGAGTAGAAAGTTTGAAGAGGGAATTGAAAAATTCCGTGCCGCGGGGAAAAACCTTTACAGCCTGCCGTGGTACGCATTGGTCGGCGAGCCCGGCTCCGGTAAGACCGAAGCCATTCGCCACAGCAGCGTGGGCTTTCCGCCTGGTCTACAAGACCAACTCCAAGGCACCGGCGGCACGATGAACATGAATTGGTGGTTCACCAACCACGGCGTGATCATCGACACCGCAGGCAGGCTGATGTTCGAGGAAGTCCCCCCGGGCGGCACCAGCGAGTGGGAAGCGTTCCTTAAATTGCTGCGTAGCAGCAGGCCAAACTGCCCGATCAACGGCATGCTTCTAACCATATCCGCCGAGAGCCTGATCAAGGACACCGCAGACGATCTGGAGCGCAAGGGCGGCAAGATCGCGCAGCAACTCGACAACATTCAGCGAGCCTTGGGCGTTCGGTTTCCCGTCTTTATCATGATCACGAAATGCGATCTGATCAATGGGTTCCGTGAGTTTTTCGAGGACCTGACCGACCCCGCCCTTCAAGGCCAAGTCCTTGGATGGTCAAATCCCAATTCTCTTGACGAAACTTTTGACCCCTCCGAGGTCGATCAGCACCTCGAAGAAGTCGGGCAGCGCCTGGTCCGCCGGCGTATGCGGCTGCTACTCGATCCGGTTCACTCCGAAGATTCCAACGCTCGCCGTACCGATCAGATCGACGCGCTGTTTGCGTTCCCCGATGCTTTGTTGAGCCTGGCGCCCCGGCTGCGTCGCTACCTCGAGATGATTTTTGTCGCCGGTGAGTGGTCTGCCAAGCCGCTGTTTTTGCGGGGCATCTACTTCACCTCCGCGATGCGCGAGGGATCAGCACTCGATGCCGATTTGGCTAACGTTCTGGGCGTGGAAGTTGATTCATTGCCCGAGGGGCGTGTCTGGGAAAAGGACCGCGCCTATTTTCTGCGCGAGCTGTTCTTAAAAAAGGTCTTCGTTGAAAAAGGACTGGTCACCCGTGCCTCGAACACGAGACAACTCCAACGCCAGCGCAAAGGGGTGATCCTGGGCGGCGGGCTCGGCAGCCTCGTGCTGCTCTTGCTGCTGACCGTTTACGGTGCCAGCTCGTTCAAGCGGAGCATCGGCGATCAGCAGGCGATATGGAACGACCTGAGCAAGCGGTTCGTTACACCCGCGGGAAACCCGATGCGCGTGGTGGATCAGGCGTTCCCGGGTAGCCCCTACGAGTACAACGGCAACATCAAATTAACGCTGGGCGATGACACGACGACGTTCGGCCAGATGCCGTTTTTCTTGCAGGTCGTGGCGGAGAAAAAAATCTCAACGCCCCTGATTTTTCAGCCGTTAAAGCTGTTCAGGAGCATCACGACGGTGGGCTTTGACGACAGCCGCCGCCGAGCCATGCGGGTGCTTTTTGAAAGCAGTTTTCTAGAGCCGTTGTTCGACGCCGTGACGGCAAAGCTCTCAGCCGCGACCGGCGACCAGTGGTCGCCCGCCGCGACCGACGCATTAACGGAAATGGCTTACCTGCAAGTTATTTCCGCCAGTGAGCCCTCGGGTGTCGGTGCGGAGGATCACCCCGACAATACGAGTCTCGATAAACTTTTTCGTTACGCATTGGTCAGAGACAATGACGAAGACCAGTACAACAGCTACAAAGCCGACAGCGAATCGCTGCAAACCACGCTCCGGTGGCTTTATTCGAGCAAAGGTGGGCGTCAGGCCTGGCCGCCGCAGATGCTGGCGGTTAACCCCGAAAAAGTTTTGAATGCCATTGAGAACGGCGTCGATGCGTTTGTAGGACAATGGGGTAATGAGGTTGAATCGGGTGCGGACAATCTGTTGTCCCAGCTCGTCCTTTTACAGACGGGGCTCGATTCGTTCCACAAAGGCCAGACTCAGATTAGTCGGCTCGGCGATGATCTTCAGGCCGGTGTAAATCCACTGGGGGTGTCTGTTTTCGCCGATGATTGGCGCCGATGGATCGATACGATCTTCACAGCCAAAAAGCAGGTGGACGCCGCGAGGCTCGCGCTCGGTGATCAGATCGAACAAGCGGTCGAAAAACAGCAGATCGACAAACTTTGCGAGCAGGCACGCAATCAGGTGCTCATCGATGGCGCGCTGCCTGCTTACGATCGTTTGCTCGAGGTGCTCTCTGACGAGGGGCGAAAAGACCTTGACGATAACGTTCGGACACGCATAGGCAAGATACGCAGCAAGCTCGCAGGCGGCCGAGAAACGCTCAAGAGAAACACGCAGAAGTTAATCACTGGGCTCGAGGACGAGTTGCCCAAGCTCGCCCGGCTGTTGATGGCCAAAGCGCCTCGGGGTGACGCGATGCTATACGAGATTTACTTCGACATGCACCGGCGTGCCGACGAGGTCTATCGGGGGGGCGTCGATGCTGTTGGGGAGCTTGCCGAAGCGTATAAAGCGTTTCCGTTCTGTCGAACCAAAGACCTGCGTCAGGAATTAGCCGCCGACAAGGCGCAGCGTGCGCTAGAACTACTGGGCCAACTCAAAGGCTCCGACGACGAAGTGGCCCTGGGTTTGGGTGCACTGATTAAGCAGGGCGTCGGAGGTGGGTTCTACAAAGAGGTCCGGGACCAGATGCTCAGATTACTATCAACCGGTAGGACGTTGGCGGTGGGTGGGCACGGGGCATGGTACAAGCGTATCGCCGCGGTCGGCGACGCGCTGGCCAATTCTCCGCCGCTGACCTGTGAGGTTTTTGTACTACCCTTTACAGAACAGAAAAACAGACCCAACATCCCCGGCGTCGATCTGCGTGATGCGCCGCTCACGCCGCACCGCTATTTCGAGGTGCACGCCGGAGACCGCCGAGTCGGTGGGCGCATGCAGACCGACAACCCGCCCAGCGGCGATCTGCCCAAGGTGACGATACCCGGAAAAAACGTGTCGATACAATTTTTCCATCACGAGCAGTCAAAGCACGCCGACGCCATCGCCGAGGCTGATGCACCGTGGACCTTGATCAAAGCACTGCACGCTTTCGACGCCGTCTCCGATGACAAGGACAAGCAGATTTGGAAGGTGTGTCTGATCCTCAAGGACATGGCCGGTGTTCGGTATTACTACTGGATCGGGTTGAAATTCAGCCGTCCAGTCCCGAAACTTGACGCCTGGCCTACCGAGAGCGATTGGCCCCAGGTAAAGCAATAGCACCGGGTCGAATTGGGTTCTTTTTAAAGAGATTTTCTCATTACGCTGATGCTAAACATCTTCAATCGCTCCGGTACAGCCCGCAAAGCCAGTCAGCCGGAGGTGTCCCTCGTTGCGTTTGGCAAGCACCCCGGGTGGGACGACCATATCCCCGACATCGGCCAGATGACCGAGCGCCTCATTGAGGTCAAGCGGGTCCTTTACGTCGAAGGGATCGGTGGCAGCATCGATTCGGGCGCTTGGGATCGGCTCGAGCCCGACCAACTCTTGGACGGCTTCAGGCACCTGTTTCTCTGGCGCACCACAGACGGTTTGGTTCTGGGCAGGGTCTGGTCGTCGAGAGACGGCAAGGGCCGTACACGCTACCCGATGGTCGTGTGTGCACACTGTCGTAACCTACCCTTGGCGTGGTGCCTCAGTGAGTTCCTGCCTCGTTTTGAGCACATCGAAAAGACCTGTGCCGCATCCGAGTCTGCCCAGACAGTCGTGTCTACCGTTGAGCAAGCTCAGCGGGAGGTTCAGGCTCTTGCGGAAAAAGTCGACTCGATGGCAGCCGATCCACCCTGTCCGCCGAACCTGTTAGCACGTCTGGCGGAGCACCCCGAGATGGGGGAGAATGCACGGGGGCTCATGCGCATCCTTTATCAGATCGATCGCGAGGTGGTTGGTCATCGTGGGTCGCAGGCGGGCACGACCAGCCGTGCCAAGCACATCCGAGTACCGGCTTGTACTGATTCGCCGCATCAGGCATTGCTGCAATGGACCCAACTATTGATCGACCAGTTTGGCCCGGTGCCGGTCCCTATGTTGGCCTTTTTCCCCCTGGGTGAATCCTGGGTTGACCTGATCCTTGGTAAACAGGTTGGGTCACAGGTTTCTTGCATACGGATTTTGCCCAGCAAGACACCTTTGACCAGTGAGATACCCTACAACCTCGACGAACCATTCGTTGAGAAGGTCAGACAGCGGATCGACGCGTCACGCCGGGGCCAGTCGTCACCGGGGCAGCCGACACCGAATCATGCCAACCCGGTGAATGGTGGCCCCGCGGCACAAAACCCCGTCACTGGCACAGCCAAATCAGCCGGGTTACGAGCGGCGCTTGCCTTTGCGGTGATTCTCGTCGTTCTGCTGGCCGGCTTAGTCGCACTGGGGCAAGCCGGCTTAGTCGATGAAAAGCTTAACCCCGCCGCGTGGGTTGGGTGGTGAGCAGCACTATCATCAACCGAAGCCCACGTACTGCAATGCGAGGGGCCACCCCGCCACTTAGCCACGGGTGATTACACCCGTGGCATCTTGCTATCGGCATCACCGCTTGTAGGGTTCGCTGTGCGGACCGTTCCGGTTGGCGAACGTTTTTTTTAAATTGCCTTATACGGATCGCAAAAAGATTTGACCTACATCATGGGGCGTTGTGATTTACTGGAAAACAGTTCAAAAACGAGAATAGGCCAAAAGCTTTTGCGATCCGTATTAGCGCGGTGCGTGTGTCGAGTGATAACAGCCTGTGTCATATGATATGCCCGTCGATCGGGATACAGATCAGTTAGCCTTGAAGTGAAAGTCACGATGTCATCATCTGTCGATGCATATGACGAGGGACAAACGCCGTCGCTACGCACAAGGCGGATTGCCCAAGCCCTGGGCCGTCATCGGCGCTGGTTGTGGCTGGGGCTGTGCGTATTCTATTTATTGTCCTATAACGGCCGGTGGCGGATCACACCCGACGGCGCGGACTACTTGATTATCGCCAAGAGTTTTGCTCAGACCGGGCAGTTGGCGCACCCCTTTGATGCAGCGGATCACGTGGCGCCAGGTTTCCCTGTTCTGATGGGATACCTGATCCGATTCGTTGGCCCCGAAGGGTTCTGGGCGTTTGACTTGGCTATGTTGGCGTTGGTGCCGATTAATTTGGCGCTGGTCTACTGGTTGGTGAGGCTGTATGCGGATGCGGACACCGCCGTGACGGTGACGTTTCTCACCGCGGTGACGCATGGCTTTTTCAGCTCGGTATTTACAATGCTTGCCGATTGGCCATTTGTCACGGGGGGGTTCCTATATCTCGTGGGGGTGGGGTATCTGGATAAGTATCCAGGTCGCTGGCGGGTATGGGGGCCGCTTACGCTGTTGGGGTTGGCAATGTCGGCTTGCTTGCGAACGGTATTCTTTGTTTTCCTGTTGGGGACGATAATCGGTTTGCCCATCCATTGGGCACGGCGGCCGTTTCCGCAACGGGCCTGGGCATCGACCGCGATGATAGCGGGTATCGGTGTTGTCTTGCTCATGTCCTGGTTGAGCTTGGGATGGATGCGTGGAGATACGCTGATGTTGATCCAGTCCCTGACCAGTCAATTACCGCAGACGCTGCGCCATGTAGCCGTGGACGGGTGGTGGGAGTGTTTGAGCTACGTATTACCCAGAGCGTTTTTTGGTGCGGATTTGGGGCCTTGGCCAAACCTCATTTTATCGGCGTTGCTGCTGGGTGCGGTGGTCAACCTTGCTCGTGTTAACGTGATTTGGTCCCTGGTAATCTTGGGGTTTGTGGCGCAGGTGGTGGTGTTATTTAGCAGCACACGGCACCTGTTGCCCGCGTTGCCGTTATTGGTGTATGCGTGGTGGGGTCTGCTATGTGAGATCGACCGCCGTGCTGTTCAGGGCGCCGCGCCGCGCCGATGGGCCGGTCGATTGGTGGGAGGTTTGTTTTGGATTTGGGTAGCGGCGAACTCAGCTAAGAGCCTCGACTACTTGTTGGAGCAGCAGTCCCGTCCGTTTCTGACCCATTACCGTCATCAGCGATACCTGGGCTTGGAGCAGACCCGTGACGCGGTGCGTACGCACACACCCGCCGATAGCGTGATCCTCGCTCGGAGAAAATGGATATCACCCCTGATGTACCTGTCAGATCGGTTGGTCGTTGGTAAAGCTGCCCCCGCGTTTGTGGGCGGGGAGCGTCCTGTTTTCGTCGTCTTGCCTCTGGGTAGCGAAGGACAGAGCTTGCTCGATCAGCACGGGTGGCGGGTCGAGCACGAGCAGGCGATACCGATCGATCCGACGGGGTTGCCCGACCTGCTATTGGCACCGCTGCACGACGCAGCATCGGGTTCAATTCATGGTGCGCCCTTAGAGCATGAAGGGGTGAGCGTCGCACCGTCACAAGGTGCAGAATTGTGAACACCGCTGCACCACACCGATCAACGCCACCAGCGTATGTGCGGTGGATCAAGCGCGTGGGTTTGCCGTTGGGTTTGAGACTAGGAACCTTCACACAGCACGCGCCACGACCGTTGCGGTGCGATCAAGCACCGCCCACCACCAGCCCCTCGCATGACGGCCCGACCATTTCGATCGTGACACCGTCATTTAATCAAGGCTACTTCCTGGGCCAGACCATCCGCAGTGTGCTCGATCAGCACTACCCGAAACTGCAGTATTACATCCAGGACGCCTGCTCTACCGATACCTCACTGGACGTCCTGCGAAAATACGAAGATCGACTTACCGGATGGGTTAGCGAGCCCGACAATGGCCAGGCCGACGCGATTAACCGTGGGTTCGCCAAGACATCGGGTCAGGTCATGGCATGGTTAAATTCCGACGACCGATTGCTGCCCGGGTCCCTCGAAGCCGTGGCGCGGTGCTTTGAAAAGCGATCCGAGATCGACGTGGTTTACGGGCACCGGGTCATCGTAGACGCGCAGGGCTACGAGGTTGGCCGATGGGTCACGCCTCAGCACCGTAGGGGTGCGATGATCTGGGCCGACTACGTCCCGCAGGAGACCATGTTTTGGCGACGAAGTCTCTGGGACCGGGTGGGTGGGCGCGTGAACGACAAGCTGCAATTCTCGATGGATTGGGACTTGGTAGCACGGTTCGAGCAAGCGGGTGCGCGGTTTTACAGGATTCCACGGTTCATAGGCGTCTTCACAACCCACCCGTCGCAGAAGAGCATCGCGACCAAAGAGAGTATTGGCCGCCACGAATTTGAGCAGATACGCAGTCAATACGCGGGCCGTGGGTTACGGCGTCTAGGCTATCGGCTACAAAATTACACGCACCTGGCCCGTTCGATCGGCTACTACTGGGGATACCGGTCAGGCTTGCTACGCTACTGACGCTTATTGGCCAACAGTGGGTCGTGTCCTAGTTTGAAATCAACAGTCCGCTCGGCCCCCACTTAGCCACGGACGGCTTGTCCGCCAGTGCGACTCTCTCCTCCTCTCCCTTTCAGGGAAAGGGCCGGGGTGAGGGTTGAGTCAACTGCAACCAAAAGTCGTGTACTTGGGCGTGGGTACGACCGCCCTACTTAGCCACAGGTAATCACACCCGTGGCATTCGCCTCAAGCACGACCCAACAGCGTCTCGTACCAGTCAAAATAACTGTCGATCACACCGCTCAGGTCGTGGTGTTTCCGGGCATGTTCAGCACCGGCCTTGCCTAGCCGATCACGCATCGACGGGTCATCCAGCAGCCGTTCGACAGCCTCAGCCAGTCCCCGGCTATCGCCCATCGGAACCAGTAAACCCGTTTTTCGATCGTTTATCTGTTCCGGGATACCACCGACCGACGTCGCCACCACGGGTGTTCCGCAGGCCATCGCTTCCAGCACGGATAACGGAGACGTGTCCGCCCGGGCAGCGTGTACATAGACGTCAGCCGCTCGGTAGTATTCCGCGACTCGTTTGGCATCGTCGGTTTGGGGCACACTACGCGTTTGCATGCCGGGTACCGGTTTGGCCGGTTTGTTGTCACCCAGAACGACCAAGATCATCGGCGGACCCATCGTGTCGCGTCGTGCGCACAGGACTGCCATTGCGGCGAGGATGGTTGGCAGGTCCTTCCACGGGTTGACGTGTGCCTCATGACCAACGAAAAGCAAAACTTGAGAGTCAATCGGCAAGCCCAATTTGTGACGGGTTGTGACCCGATCGCCGGGGTGGAACACGCGAGTATCGACCCCATTTG
>JAJRXX010000002.1 GCA_024276075.1 Planctomycetota bacterium | reverse complement strand
CTCCTCCGGCGTGGTCGAGGCTCGTGGTCAGCTTGAGGCTGAGCGGGCTGAGCTGACCCGTGAGCGTGAGGAATTTGACGCTGGTAAGCAAGAGATAGACGACCTGCGTGAACAATTCGGCGCGCGTCAAACGGAACTCGACACGGCTTACGACGGCGTGGTCGAGGCTCGTGGTCAGCTCGAAGATGAGCGGGCGGAATTGACCCGTGAGCGTGAGGCGTTTGACGCAGATGCGCAAGAATTAGGTGCATTGCGTAGCAGGCTCGAGCATCAGCATGCTCAGCTTGACGTTCAGCAGACCGAACTCGACGCGACGCAGCAGCGCATGCTCGAAGAACGGCATCAGTTGGATCAAGATCGTAACGAGTTGATGCGTGAGCGGGCCGAGGTAGAGCAGATGGCTCTACAGGCATCGCAGTTGGAGGGGGTGGTGAGCGAGGATCAGCTTGAGCAGGTAAAGGCTCAGATGGAGTCTAAGCACGCGATACTCGAACAGGCTAGGCAGGAGCTGGTTGGTCAGCAAGAAGAAGTAGCGCAGCAGCGTGGCGAGTTGGCTCAACAGCAGGATGAATTTAATGCGCGCGTGTCACAGTTCAAAGCGCTGGCTGGCGAATTGGACGCGAAGCGATCAGAAATCGAAGAAGTGCACGCGCGTTTGGTAGAGGATCAACAGCGGTTCGAATCGGAACGCCAGGCGTGGGTGGATAATCAGCAGAGCGATGTGGCTACGGCGACCGACGAGCAGGTGGCGGCGCGTGCGGAACAATTCAAGGCTGAATTGGACGAGAAACGCGAGGAACTTGACGCGGCGAGGCTGCGGATCGCGGATCAGGAAGAGGGTTTGCAAGCGCAGCGTGACGAGTTGGCCCAGCAGCGCAGCCTCGTCGAATTGGCTGCTAATCAGCAGAAAAACCTGGAACAACGCACCGAGCACCTCAAGAAGCTATGCACCGAGATGGAGGCCAGGCACGCGGACCTGGAGACGAAGACGCGCGGCGCGGCGAGCCGATATGAAGAGTACGAACAGAAGCAGCACGAGCTATCGGTGAAGATGGACGAGGTGGCGGGGCAGCGTCGTGACCTGGCGCGTCAGCGAGAAGAGCTAGAGCAGCGGGTTGCTCAACAGATCGAGGACCGTCAGCTCCTGACGGACGTAGGCGAGTCATTTAAGGCGACGGAGCAACAGATCAATCGCCGTTGGGCACGCAGCCGCGCTTCGGAGCTAGCGATTCGATGGTCGCTGACGCTGGTGATCCTGGCGCTGTTCAGCTATCACGCTACGGAGCGCTTTATGCCCGCGGCCCCCGGAAATATGTTTAGCAAAGATCGAATCGAGTTGATCGGGATGATCTTCGGCGGCTCGTTAGGTGTGGTATTGGCATTGATTCTACCGGTGTGGATGTGGCTGAGTTGGCGGTGCCGCAGTCGAGGCGTCAAGAGCCAGGCGATGTTAAACCAGTTGTCAGTAGGCTCGTCTTCGGAGGCTGCGACACATCACGTCGTGATGGACCTTCCGCTGGCGGAATAAAGCGCAGGGCAGGGTTATACGCATTGCGTATAGTTCTAGCGCGTCGTAAGCGATGTAAGTTATTGCCTACCTTATTCCCGCGTTCATAGACACCGCGCAAGTATTAATTTGAATTGGTATAAAAGGGGGCCGAGCGGAATCGTGAATGCGTGCTGAGGCGGGTTACGAAGTGATCGTGGCTTGGGATGGTCGTAGCGGATTGTTTGAGGCCGATAACCACCGTCCGGATGCTGTCCTGCTGGATATTCGGATACTGGCATGGATGGTTATGAGGGTTGCTATCGGCTCAAGGCGAACCCCGAGTTGGCTGCAGTCCCCATCATTTTCGTTTTTGCCAATGCGATCGAACCAACCCACCAGAAAGCGTACGAGGTGGGTGGGGCTGTATTTATCTCTAGGCTGTACGAGCCGAAAAACATTTTGGATGCGATCGAATCGGTCGTAATTCAAGGGGGCTAGCTGCGTCAGGCGTCGGTGCACGATCGGAGCGGTGCTCATCGCTGCGACTGCGTCGCGGATGGCTGGATAGAGTTATGGGGTAATTGCGATTCGGCGACTGTTGTCTACCCGCGCGGTGTTTGGTCGTTTGTCTCTTGAGGTGTCCGATGAGTTCAAAGCCGATTGCCCAAATCTTGATTATCGATAACGACGAGGTGCTGGCACGCGCGATCACCACGCGGTTAGAAAACCACGGGTACGGATGCGTGTCCGCTAGAGGCGGGGAAGAAGGACTTGAAGCGTATTCGTTGGGCGCGTACGACCTGATCATTACCGACATTAACATGCCTTCATTGGACGGGATCGGCATGATCGAGCGTATCCGTCTTCATAGCGAGGTGCCGATCATCGCGGTAACCGGTTTTGCCGATCAGTACCGGGGCAAGATACGCAGATACTCGCGGGTGACGTTGCTCAAGAAGCCTTTTGAAGCCCAGGCACTGTTTGATCTGGTAGAAATCGAGTTTGCGCAGGGTGGGCGTCGTATGGCGGGTTAAGGCGGCGGCGTAAAACAGCGGTGGAGGTTTACCGGGCCGTGATGGGGTCGGTAATCGTCTTAGGGGGGCGGGTTGTGGGAGATCAAAAGCCAACGGTTTTGATGATCGACGACGAGCAATTCGATGCCGAGTTGCTTGAGCGGATATTGGTTCGCGTGCCGGACTGGCAGGCACAGGTGGTCCATTACGAGGACCCGCAAGCCGCTCTTGAAGCGTTGCCTGGACTCGACATCGATGCCATCTTTCTCGACTACCACATAGGCAATGTGGATGGGCTGTCGGTGCTAAAGTCGATCCGTGCATTGAATTTTATAAAACCGGTGATTGTCCTGACCGGACAGGGCAGCGAATCGATTGCGCTAGAGGTGATGCGTGCGGGCGCGGACGATTATCTGCTCAAGGGATTGCTGACCCCCGAAGCGGTATCCCGCGTGATCAAGCACGCTCAGGCACAGTATTTTCACCGGCAAACGGAGGCGACAAACGATGCCTTGCTCAAAGCGATTCCCGATCTGATGTTGCGGATTCGCCGGGATGGTGTGCTGCTCGATGCCAGGCCTGGAGACGATGTGGGGCTGACGCTGGTGCCGGAGCAGTGTTTGGGTCGGCATGTGCGTGATGTATTGCCCGAAGCATTTGCGGATTTGACGATGCAACACGTTGATCAAGTGATGACCTCGGGGCAGGCGCGGTCTTTTGAGTATCGGCTTCTGGATGGTCGCGATCAGCGGTATTTTGAAGTGCGTGTCGCGAATTGTAGCCGAGACCAAGTGGTGGCGCTGATCCGGAATATCACAGAACGAAGACTCGCTGAAGAAATGATTCTTAAACAGGGGGAGGATTTGGCTTTTGTCAAAGACGAGTTGGAGGATCAGGCGGGCGTGCTGATATTGAGGTCAGAGGAACTCGAAAAGGCTCACGCCAAAGCCGAGGCCGCGGTACACAGCAAGAGCGAATTTTTGGCGAACATGAGCCACGAGATTCGCACGCCGATGACAGCGATCCTGGGGTACACAGACCTGCTTACCGAACCCGGTATCTCGGCGGGTGATCTCAAGAATTACGTTGCTACGATCCGTCGCAACGGCGAGCATCTTCTGACGATTATCAATGACATCCTCGACATGTCGAAGATCGAATCGGGGAAGATGACGATCGAAAAAATTGAGTGTTCACCGGGACAGATTTTGTCGGATGTGTTGTCACTGCTGATGGAGCGTGCCAAGAGCAAGGGGTTGGCGCTCAAGGCTGAACTAGACGGGCCTATCCCGAAGGTCATCGAGACGGACCCGACTCGGTTGCGGCAGATTTTGATTAACCTTGTGGGCAATGCGATAAAATTTACCGACCAGGGCTGCATCCGTGTGGTCGTTCGTCTGATCGATAGCCCTGACGGGCCTGATTCGAGCTTGTCTTTCGACGTGATCGACACGGGTATCGGCATGACCGAAGATCAAGTGGCGACCATGTTCGAGGCATTTCTACAGGCTGATACGACGACGACGCGCAAATACGGCGGGACGGGCCTAGGGCTGATGATCTCGAAGCGTTTCGCCAACATGCTCGGCGGCGACCTCAGTGCGTCTTGCGAAAGTGGTCGTGGCTGTAGTTTTACCGCCACGGTGGCGGCGGGGCCGTTGGCGGGCGTTGAGATGATCGACAGTCTCGATTCCATAGGTGTCGATGCGACTATGGATAAACCTTCTGTACCGGGGTCCTCCGCGGCTACTTCGGTTAGCGCGAATGTGCTTTTAGCTGAGGACAGCCCGGATAATCAGAGGCTCATTCGTTTTGTGCTGCGTAAAGCAGGCATGTCCGTGGATGTCGCGGATAATGGGTTGGTTGCCTACGAGAAGGCCTTGGAGGCGTGGCGCAACGGTACGCCTTTTGACATCGTCTTAATGGATATGCAGATGCCCGAGATGGACGGGTACGAAGCGACCCGGAATCTGCGCCAGGAAGGATATCGTGGGCATATCGTCGCGTTGACCGCGCACGCTATGTCATCGGATCGGGATAAATGTCTGGCTGCTGGGTGTGACGACTACGCGACCAAGCCGATCAACAAGGACCAGTTGATCAAGATGATTAAGCGTCAAGTAGACGCGGTTGGGCATGATAATTGCGAATCGAATAGCGTAGCGGGGTAAGCGCCTTCGTGCTACGTTAGAGCAACTGGCGTGAATATTCTCCATCTGGATTGGATCGCAGGTGTAACATATCTGTATTTCACGGCTTGCAAGCAAGCCGTGCCACCCGACCAATGGAGATTAGAGCATTTTCATATTTGGTTACAACCCTGCGTTAATATGTAGTAGCCACTATTTAATCTGACAGTTAGGCCACATTAGGCTGCGTTTTCGATTGTCTGTTTTACCTTCGCGTTCGCAGATGCCGCGCAAGTATTAATCTTAATTTGTGTCGAATGGGCGATACAGGGCTCGAACCTGTGACCTCACGGGTGTGATCCGTGCGCTCTAGCCAACTGAGCTAATCGCCCGAGCAAACCGTTGCTAGTACGACGGGCACGATAGCAGGGGTATAATACCAATTCAAATTAATATTTGCGCGGTGTCTACGAACGCGAAAACAGGGCAGACAATAACTTACATCCTTTACAACGCGCTAGAATTATACGCAATGCGTATAAAGCCTTGGTCAACTCCAGACCGCGGGTGCCACATCAGGCGTAGCACGGACGAGGCGGTTGTGATGGAACGGGAAGAACCCGCTTGCTGACGGACATTATGCACAAAATTTTGTAACCCCTTGCGTCAATCAAGGTTTGCTTGCAAGCGTGGTTTGGCCAATCGTGACTCACTGGTTGCAAGCAACCAGTGCCACCCACGTTCCTTGAGAACTATTCCCGTGTGATATGTGCATAATGTCCTTACGGTCGCGGCTCGTTGGAGCTTGTCATCGTTGATGGTGGTGGTTGGGGGGGCGTAGTGATATCGACCGAAGGGGCGGGGTCGGTTTGTTTGGGGTCTTGTGGTTGAGGATTCGTTTTGGCGGCAGCGGGGTTATTGATGTCGTTTTCGATACCCGATAGGCCCTTCTTAAACTCGACGATGCCCTTGCCCATGCTCCGTCCGACTTCGGGCAGTCGTTTGCCGAAGATCAATAGGCCTACCGCCGCTAGCAGCAGCAGTTCTCCTATGCCGGGTGTTCCGAAGATAAATCCTAACGTCTGGTTGATTTGCATGAGGTCGCTCAAGAATCGTGCGTCGCGGGTGTGTCACAGCACAAAGTTTATTCGACTCAATGTTATTCAACGTTCAACCGCTGGCCAAGTCAAATGGTGGGGCGCGGGTAGGGCGTAGTGATTGACGGTATCAGGCTTTGCCCAGGACGAGGCTGACGTTGTGACCACCGAAGCCGAAGGAGTTGCTCATCGTCACCCGGACGTCTGCTTGCCTGGCGGTGTTTGGGATCAGGTCCAGGTCGCATTGCTCGTCGGGGTGGTCGAGGTTGATCGTGGGTGGCATGGTGCTGGTCTGTATGGCCTTGGCGCAGGCGATGGCTTCGACGCCTCCCGAAGCGCCCAGGAGGTGGCCGGTCATGCTCTTGGTCGAACTGATGGCTACCTTCGAGGCATCGGCGCCGAAGAGGCGCTTGACGGCGCGTATCTCAGCGACGTCACCCAGGGGCGTGCTGGTGCCGTGGGCGTTGATGTAGTCGATGTCGGTGGTGTTGCGTTTGGCGTCTTTGAGTGCGGCCCCCATGGCGTAGGCTGCACCGCGACCCTGCTCGTCGGGTGCGGTGATGTGCGAGCCGTCGGCGGATTGACCGTAGCCAAGCACCTCGGCGTAGACGTTGGCGCCGCGTGCTTTGGCGTGTTCGAGTTCCTCGACGATGATGATGCCGGCCCCCTCTGCGAGGACAAAACCATCTCGGCCCTGATCGAACGGTCGCGAAGCTGCGGCGGGGTCGTCGTTGCGTTTTGATAGTGCTTTTAGCGCAATAAATGAGGACAGTCCCAGGGGTGTGAGAGCCGCTTCGGACCCGCCTGTGACGATGACGTCGGCGTGGTTTAGACGGATGGAGTTGAACGCTTCTCCGATCGCGTGTCCGGCACTGGCGCATGCGGTGGCGATGGCGTAATTGGGGCCTTTGAGACCGAAGCGGATCGAGACGTTCCCTGAGCCGGCGTTGCCCATGGTCTTGGGAATGACAAACGGGCTGACGCGGTCTGGGCCCTTGTCGGCGAGTCTCAGTGCCCCGGCTGCGATGGTTTCGATGCCCCCGATGCCGGTGCCGATGATGGCTCCGCAGCGCCAGGTATCTTCGTTTTCAAAGTTCAGGCCCGAATCAGCCACGGCGTCGATGGCGGCGTTGACTGCATATTGCGCAAAGCGGTCCATGCGCTTGGCGACCTGTTTCTCAAGGTGTGGCCCGCCGTCCCAGCCGACGATCTCGCCAGCGAATTTGGTCTTGAAATCGGTGGTATCAAAGCCTTCGATAGGCCTGATGCCGCTTCGCCCGGCGACGAGGTCGTCCCAGAAGGCGTCGATTGACGAGCCCAGGCTGGTGACGCATCCCATCCCCGTGATGACAACTCGGCGTTGGTCCATGGTGATAATCTTACAGCCCCGACGTCCCGGTGTCCCAGGAACGTCCAAAGCCCGATTCTAAGAAAATGGGAAGGTCCGTCCGGTGCCGCTGCGAGACCCGTTACGCCGGGTGCGTGTTATGCACTGGTTTTGGAGACCTGCTCTGAGATGAAGTCGATCGCCTGCCCGACGGATTGTATTTTTTCCGCCTGCTCGTCGGGGATCGACGTCTCGAATTCGTCTTCAAACTCCATGACCAGTTCAACGGTGTCGAGGCTGTCGGCGTTCAGGTCGTTGACGAAATTAGTCTCACGACTAATCTCACCTTTATCGACGCCCATCTGCTCGGCTACGATCGAGACAACTTTTTCTTCGATCTCGTTGGCGTCCATCCGGATCACTCCTTATCTGAGTACTGCTCAATACGTTATAGAATCTGCTGCGGTCGGCTACCGGCCACAATCTGCCGGGACTATATCTTCCTTAGCCTAGCCTGCCAAGTAGGTTTATCTAAACCCAAGGCAATGGTCAACACATGGTCATCCCGCCGTCGACGGTCAGGACCTGTCCGGTGGTGAAGCCGGCGTCTTCCGAGGCGAGGTACGCGACGGCGGCGGCGATCTCCTCGGGCTGCCCGTACCGACGCAACGGGGTCGCTGTAAGTACAAAGTCCTTGACCTGCTGGGGCAGAATGTCGGTCATATCGGTCTGCGTGAAGCCCGGTGCGACGACGTTTGCGGTGATGTTCTTGGCTGCGAGTTCCTTGGCGATGGTCTTGGTCAGCCCGATCAGGCCCGCTTTGGAGGCGGCGTAGTTGGCTTGGCCGGGGTTGCCCACGATGCCCGCGACGGAGGCGATGTTGATGACCCGACCCCACTTGCCGCGCATCATTGGCCGTAGCGCTGCTCGGCAGGCGACGAACACGCTGCGGAGGTTGGTGTGGATCACCTGGTCAAACTCTTCGTCGGTCATGCGGAGGATCAGGTTGTCGCGGGTGATGCCGGCGTTGTTCACGAGGATGTCGAACCGTTTGTGTTGACCGGCGATGTCCTCGATGGTTTTGGCCAGTGCGGTGTGGTCCGTGACGTCGCAGACAACGACCGAGGCGGTTCCGCCAGCTGAGGTGATCTGCGAGTGCACTTCCTGGAGTTTTTCTTCGTTGCGAGCGGAGAGGATGACGTGCCTGCCCTGTCGTGCCAGTGCTTTGGCGATTTCGGCGCCGATGCCGCGTGAGGCGCCGGTGACCAGGGCGATCCTTTGTTCATTCGATGCGGTCATATCTGAAATCCCATGTGCAATGTCTGTGAGGGTCGGGTTCGTCGCCGCGTCGGCTCGATCACGATGGTTGTGCACAGTTGACGACTTTGATGCTCCGATCGATGCGCCGCATCAGGCCCGAGAGTACCTTGCCCGGTGCCAGTTCAACATAGCGGCCCGGGACGTTTTTTGCCATCCACTGCATCGACTGCGTCCAGCGTACAGGGCTGGTCACCTGCTCGACGAGACGGCGCTTGATCGAAGCCATGTCGCTTGCGTCGTGGGGCAGGGCGGTGACGTTCGACACGACGGGAATCACTGGGGTGCTCCAGTCGACCTGTTCGAGCGCTTGGGCGAGTCGCTCGGCAGCGGGCCCCATCAGAGGCGAGTGAAACGCACCGGCGACCTTTAGCGGTTTGGCGGATACATCCACGGCTTGAGCGTCTTCGACGGCGCGGTCGCAGGCGGTTTGGCTACCGCTGATGACGACTTGGCCGGGGCAATTCAAATTAGCTATTACCAGTACCTCGTCGGGCATGGCCTTGAGCACGAGGGCGCAAAGTTGTTGTGCCTGCTGTTCCTGGGCACCGATCAGCGCGACCATGCCGCTGGGTGCGGCGTCGGCGGCGTCCTGCATGGCTTGGCCACGCAGACGGACTAATTTCAGGCCCGCGGCGAAATCGAACGCACCGGCTAGATGCAGGGCAGTGAACTCACCCAGGCTCAGGCCCGCGGTCGCGGCGATCTGGCTGGCTGAGCCTTGCTGCGTCAGCGCTCGGTGGCAGGCGACGGACGTGACGTAGATGGCGGCTTGCGCGTTATCCGTGCGGTTGAGTTCGTCCTCGGGTCCCTCGAAGCAGAGCCGGGACAGTTCGAATCCCAGAATTTTGTCGGCGTCTTGGAACGTTTTGCGTGCCGCGTCGCTGTGATCGAACCATGCTTTGCCCATGCCGACGTGTTGAGCGCCCTGACCGGGGCACAGGACGATGTTTTTTTCGTTTTCAGCCACGGGGCTGGTTCCTTTATCTGGAGTGTGTGATTTAGAGTGTCTAACAAAATGGATGCGGAGAGCTGTTTCTAAAGAACGAAGAGGACCGCTCCCTCACGGTCGCGGCTCGTCAAGGCGGGGAGCCCCGTTTCGTGGCGGTCGCGGCTCGTCAAGGCGGGGAGCCCCGCTTCGTGGCGGTCGGGGCTCGTCAAGGCGGGGAGCCCCGTTTTGTGGCGGTCGCGGCTCGTTTCGGAGTCCTTTCGATATTTTATATGCATTGAGAAAACGTTCTAGAGCCTCCACAGGCTCGACGCCCATGTCAAGCCGCCACCCAGAGCGACGAACAGGACCAAGTCGCCCGTCTTGAGCCGTTTTGCTTCGCACAGTTCGTGGAGGCAGATGGGTACGCTGGCTGCGGAGGTGTTGCCGAATCGGTCGATGTTAATGTACAGCTTGTCTTCGGGTAGGCCCAGCTTCTCGCGTGCCGATTCGAGTATGCGCTGGTTCGACTGATGAGGGATGATCATGGCCAGGTCAGCGGGTTTGAGCCCGCAGTCGGCCAGCGATTTGTCGATCATCCGTTGCAGGGTGCCCACCGCAAACTTATACACCTCGCGGCCGTTCATTTGTAGGGTGTTGAGCTTGCCGTTGAATTCACCGTTTTGAGGCAGGTCGTCGTCGGTGCGGGGGACGAACAGGTGTCGCCACTGGCTGCCGTCGCTGGCCATTGACTGGTGTAGGCAGCCGCGGTTTGGGTCGTCACATGCGGTGAAGACCGCGGCACCCGCGCCGTCGCCGAACAGCACACACGTGCGGCGGTCGTCCCAGTCGGTGATACGGCTCATGGCCTCGGCGCCGACGACAGCGACGTTGCGGTATCGGCCCGACTCGATCAGGGTGGCGGCGAGGTTAATTGCGTATACAAAGCCGCTGCACGCGGCGCTGATGTCCATGGCTCCAGAGGGCTGTGCGCCGACCTCGGCTGTGAGCCGTACCGCGGTCGATGGGCAGCTCATGCCCGGCGTCATGGTGGCGCAGATGACCATGTCAAGTTCGCCCGGCTGCATCTGGGCGCTTCGCAGGGCGTCGGTTAATGCTTGCTTGGCTAGGTCCAACTCGGTGGCGGGTGCATCAAGCACGCGGCGCTGCTTGATACCGGTGCGCTGGACGATCCATTGGTTATTGGTGTCGACCGTTTTCGCTAGTTCTTCGTTGGTAACGACGCGAGGCGGCACGGCCATGCCTGTGCCGGCCAGGCGAACGCCAACCACCCGACGGCCGGCGGCTGATGGGGTTGTCATACAACTCCCTCTTGGACGGGCTCTAGCTGCCCCAGCGCTTCGACGATGCCTTTATTCACGTCTAGCTTGGCGTATGAGATCGCGCTCTTGATCGCGGAGGTGATGGTCTTGGCTATGCTAGACCCGTGGCAGATGAAGCAGATGCCGTTGGCGCCCAGCAGCGGCGCGCCGCCGAATTCATGGTAATCGTGTTTCTTGTAGATGCCCTTCACAATCGGCTCGAGCTGCATGGCCAACTCGGGGTTTACCTCAAATATTTCGCTGGCGATCATCTGGAACAGCCCCGAGGAGAGCCCCTCGGCGAGCTTGATCACGACGTTACCCGTAAACCCCTCGGTGATGATCACGTCGGCACGGTCGGCGAAGAGGTCACGCCCCTCGGCGAAACCGACATAGTTGATTGACTTATCGGCACGGATAAGCTTGGCGGCTTCTTTGACTAGCGAATTACCCTTGCCCTCCTCGCCTCCGATGGAGAGCAGCGCGACGCGGGGATTGTCTTTGTTGACCGTGCTGCGAGCATAGACGCTGGCCATTACTGCGTATTGGTGGAGGTGGTGCGGCTTTGGGTCGGGGTTGGCACCGATGTCGCAGATGACCAGCGGCCCTGCAAAGCTGGGGAAGGTCACCGCGATTCCCGGGCGGTGTACACCCGGGAGCCGACGCATCGACATCTGCGCTGCTGCGACGCACGCGCCCGTGTTGCCTGCGCTGAGGATGATGTCGCAGCGCCTGTCGCCCGCACGAGCTTTGCCCAACTCGGCCATGCGCACGATCGAGCTGTCGGGCTTTTTGCGCACCGCAGCGGTGGGCACCTCGTCCATCTCGATTATTTGGGTGGTGGGTTCAACCTCGATGCGGGGCTCGTCGGTGAGTCCACGTTCGGTCATGGCGTCGCGGATCGCCTGGGCGTCACCTACGAGGACTAGGCGGTCCTGTGGCGCCAGCAGGTCTACTGCTGCCAAGCTGCCCGCGAGGATCGCGTCCGGGGCATGGTCGCCGCCCATGACGTCAATGGCGATTCGCACTAGTCTTCCTTGGCTACAGCCAGCTTCAGGCCGGGGCGCACGTATCCGCACTCTCTGCAAGCCGCGTGGGGGAACTTGACGCTGCCGCAGTTGGGGCATTGTACGCCATGGGGTGCTTTGAGCGCTTGGTGTGCCCGGCCCGTTCGGGTTTGCGTCCGTGTTTTTCGTTGACAGGGGAGCATGGGAACGCCTCTTTTGTTTGATCTAAGTAATCTTTGAAACCGCAGTGGGTTAGACGCCCACGCCATTGTACAGATCGTTACCTAGAGCATGTTATAGTAGATTCTCGCTTCGGTTCAAGGCGTCGAGCCTCATGCCGGGCTAGAATCGTCTGACCGGTGATCGCGGATTTGGCTGTGGTGAATGTCATGACTTCAACCGCTACCGAGCTTGATTCGATTATGGAGCGTGCCAGCGAGGCGTTGGCTGGGATGCAATACCTGGCTTGCGAGGAGCACTGCTTGCGTGCATTGGCGCTGGCGCGGCACCACGGCGACTGGGCGTATTACGCCCGTATCCTGTTGCCTCTCCAAGAAACGCGTCGCCAGCGGCGTATGATCGCGGCGGAGGGCGTGACCCGGCTGGGGACTGCAGGACTGCAGGGGCCACTCGAATCGTGGCTGGGACGCATGGGGGCGGGGTGCATCGTGGTGACGGGGCCGCATGAGACTCAGGAGGCGATAGCGTTGCACCGCGCGGCACGCAAGCGGGGGCAGTGTATCGAGGTGCTGTTTGCGGATAACCCCGCGACGGCTTCGCGGTGGACACTGCTGGCGTCGGCGGGTGAACAGTCAATCAAACTAACTGTGGCGGCGCCACAGTCAGCGTGGATCGATCAATGGCTGGCTCCGACGGACGCTGTCCCGGTTCGCTTGCCAGCCCAGAGCGACAGTAGTGACGCGATCGAACTGGGCAGCGAGACGCCTGTGGACTGGTTCCTCGATGCGTGCGAGGCTTTGGGCGAGGTGGCGTTGGCGACGGTCAAAGCACCGTTGGGCGAGAGGGAGCGCATCGAGCAGTTGGAACGCTGCTTGGAAGCGGTACCCGATCACGAGATCATTCACCAGGCGTTGGGCGAGGCCGCACGGGCGATGCGGGGGGTATCGAATTAATTATCAAATTAATTGTTGCTGTGTTTGGCTGACGACTCGGGATCGAGCACGAACCGCATGGTAGGTAGCTGGCGATCGAGTACAGCCCTGGCGTAAGAGCACAGCAGCCGATTGGCTCTGTCGATGGTAGCTAGCTCAGTAGCGGGTGTGGGGGGGGCGTCGTGTCTCCCGGTCAGGCTTCGCAACAGGTGTACGGTTTCGACGCGGACTCGCCAAGTACCGTTTTCAAGGTCGCTGGCCTGGGTCGTCAGGCCGCCGGCGTGGGGGTCGAAGGTGTACCACTTACGCTGGGTGGTGTCGGTGTGTGTTGTGTCGTGGCCATTGGGCGAAGGGTCGGGGCTGATCAGCGTGCCAGTGCGCACGTCTCGGTCGAGTTGCGGGCGGTAGCCGGTGTCCTCGAGCAGTTGCCATTGGTAATCCAGCAGGGCCCGGGCGTGCTGGTCGGGATCGGCGAGTTGATCGAGAAACTGTGCCAGGGCATGGAACGCGTTGGGGTGCGGGTCGTGGTCGGCGAGCAGCGCGTTGGCCAGGTCGACGCCGTACAGGGCTAGTTGCTGGGCGCCCAAGTGGTGGCGCAGGTGCCAGTAGGGGTGTTGGAGGTCCCACTCGGTGAGCGTGGCCAGCTCGGCGGTGGGTTTGGTCAGGCCGACGATTTGGCCCGCTGTGAGCAGCTCGATGCCTCCGGAGTAGCGTGCGACGGAGCTGGGGCTGGTGCGTTTGGACCCTTTGGCCAGTCCGGGGAGCTTGCCGTGGTTTTGTGTGAGCAGCGCGACGATCTGGCTGGTCTCGGACCAGTCGATGTGGCGTATGCAGATGGCTTGGTCCTTGAAGCGGGGCATGGCGTGAGCGTAGGTTGTCGTGGGCGGTGCGACAACCGGCTACAAGCTGTTTTAAACCCCTCTCCCCTCCAGGGGAGAGGTTGGGTGAGGGGTGGCCTTCGTTAATCACGGACGCTCGACCCTCCCCCAGCCCCTCCCTAAAAGGGAGGGGAGTTGCGACAACCGTCTAGCCCAACGCGGCGAGTTGCTCCCCGAGCGTGTCGGCTTCCTTCACAGCGGTGGCGAGTTGGTCGCGGGTCTGTGCGACGAGGTGCGGCGGTGCTTTGTCGATGTAGGACTTGTTAGCCAGACGGCCATTAAGGGCGGCAATGTTCTTTTTGGCCTCGTCGAGTTGTTTGGTCAGGCGCGTGCGCTCGGCGTCGGCGTCGATCAGGCTGTGCAGGTAGAGGCGGATATCACTGCCGACGAGGGTCTCGGCTGCGTCGTTGGGCTTTTCAACGCGTGGGCCAACCTCGGCGGCGACGACGTTTGCGAGGGTCTCGATGAGCTGCCGCTGCTCGAGGATCTCCTGAGCCGTGTCGGGCGGTGCTTGTGCGGAGAAGGTAACGGTCTGGCGGGGAGCGACCTTGTGCGTGGTGCGCACCTGGCGTAGCGCGGTGACGATCTGCGTGACCAGTGCGAACGCTGCTTCGGCTTGCTCGTCGATGAGTTCCGGTGCGACCTGTGGCCAGGTGGCGTGTACGAGCAGGGCGCTTGGGTGCAGTTGCACGCCGCTGACCTCGCGCACGGGTGCGACGTCGTTTAACTTCTCCCAGAGTTTTTCGGTCACAAACGGCATGACGGGGTGCAGCAAGCGTAGGCTCGCGTCGATGCACAGTGCGAGCATGCGCTGCTGAGCGGGATTTTGGGTGACGGTGGGCTTGACAGCTTCGATGTACCGGTCGCACAGGTCACGCCAGAAGAAGTCGTACAGACCCTGGGCGTAGCTGTGGAAGTCGTAGCGGTCCAGGGCTGTGGTGGCGTCGCGCACGGTGACGGCCAGACGCGACAGGATCCACTTGTCGACGAGCTGCAGTTCGGCGTCGTCGGTGGCGGCAGGGCTTTGGCCCGTGGCCTGTTTCGCTTCGGCGAGCTTGGTCAGCGCAAAGCGGGTGGCGTTCCAGACCTTATTGGCGAAGTTGCGACCGGTGTCGAACTTGTCGCTGGTGTTGCGTCCGGTTTTGGGGTCCTTGACCACGGGCAAGCGGACGTCCTGGGTCTGGGTGGTCATGGCCGCGAGTGTGAAGCGCATGGCATCGGACCCGTGGCTGGCGATGATGTCCAAGGGATCGACGCCGTTGCCCAGTGACTTGCTCATCTTGCGCCCGTCGCCGTCCTGGATCATGGCGTGGATAAAGACGTCGTTGAATGGCAGCCGATCGAGCAGGTAGAGGTTGAGCATGACCATGCGTGAGACCCACAGGGTGATGATCTCGCGCGCGGTGCACAGCACAGCCCCGGGGTTCCAGGTATTTAGCTCGGGTGTGTCGTCGGGCCAACCGAGTGTGCTGAACGGCCACAGGGCGGACGAGAACCAGGTGTCGAGGACGTCGGGGTCTTGTTCAAGAGTGATAAAACGCTCTCCCACGCGGCGAGCCAGTTGATCGACACGTGAGAAATCAAGATCGGAATCTTTTACTAGTTCTTGTGATTTTTGCAGAGCATTGCTCTGATGATCGGTGGTGAGACCGGAGGTGTATCTAATTAAATAATTTATTGCCTCATCCGCTTTTTTCGTTCGGCTACATAGTTGCCTCAAGATACCCTCGGTGTTCTGGCGAATTTCAATATCACCGTGGACTTGAAGTTCGCGGGCATATTGATTGAACCAATCAAGTGTTTCTTTTCGAAACTGGGTTGTATCGCCACCAGGGTCATCTTTTAGTAAGAAAAACCACACCGGTATTCGGTGTCCCCACCAGAGTTGTCGTGAGATGCACCAGTCGCGGATGTTTTCGTGCCAAGTCTGGAACGTCTTGGCGTAGCGGTCGGGCGTGAATCGGAGCTTGCCGTGCCAGGGTTTCTCTGGCGAGCCGCGACCGTGAGGGAGCGGTTTCTTCTCGTCTTGCCCGTTATCCGTCGCTATCGCGTCCTGGTCGTCGCCCTGCTCATCGAGCACGTAACGGCACGCGGCTTCGACAGAGGGCTCATCGTCGAGGTGTCGCGTGCTGCCGTGGCGTGTCCAAATTGGCAGGTCTTTTTCGATCCATCCCCGCTCATTGAGGCGGCGGGTGGCGTAGGCTTTAAAGTCGTTCATGGCCTTTTCGGGTGTGTCGTCGGTCCCGACAACGATGTGGGCGTGATTGGTGCGTATGTTGCACGCGTGGAGTTGCCAACCGCGGTGGCGGCAGACTTCCTGGATGGTGTCGCGCACACAACGACGCTGGTTTGTGTCGAGTGTTACCGGGTCGTGTTTGAGTTCGTCTTGCTCGAAGTGTTCTCGTTTTTTGTTCTCTGGGACGAATGGCGAGCCGGGGGTGTTGTGCTGTTTGTCGACGGACCCTTTGGCGTCGCCGTGGAGCCAGGAGCCGTAGGTGGTGAAGGTGATGAGGTAATGGTTGGCGGGGGGGGGCATGACGGGAGGGACCGCTCCCTTACGGTCGCGGTTCGTTTCGAAGTTCGTGGCGGGGGGGACCGTTCCCTTACGGTCGCGGCTCGTGTCGGAGCTCGTTTCGGATTGGTCTCTGGCCAAGGCGCGTAGGGCGGCGTTGGCTAAACGGTCGTCGGTGACCTTCACGTACCACTGGTCTGTGTAATACGGCTCGATGGGCACGTGGCTTCGGTAGCTGTGTCCGACGGCGTGGCGGTAGGGGCGCACCTCTTCGAGCAGGTTGTTTTTGCGGAACCAATCGACGATGGCTTTGCGGGCTTTGTCGCGGTCCAAGCCCAAGGGCACCGCGTCCGTGTCGGCGTTGGTGATGCCGTCGTCGGGCCAACCGTGTTGATCGCTGATCGAGCCGTCGGGAGCCATGATGTTGATGATTTCCAGGTCGTGTCGCAGGCCAATCTCATAGTCGTTTTGGTCGTGGGCGGGCGTGACCTTGAGGAACCCGGTGGCGAACCGGGCTTTGGCGTCGTCGCTGTCGGGGTCGGGTAGGACGACGTAGTCGTCGGCGATGATCGGGATCGTGCGGTTGACGATGGGTAGCAAGACATGTTTGCCGACGAGTGCGGCGGCGCGGTGATCTTTGGGATTAATGGCTACTGCTGTGTCGCCGAGCATGGTCTCGGGCCGGGTGGTGGCGACGGTGACGTGTGTTATTTTTTGGCCGTCGATGGTGACGGAGTCGCTGCCGGGTGCGAGCGGGTATTTGAGGTACCAGAAGTGGCCGTCGACGTCGCGCATCTCGACCTCGTCGTCAGCGAGCGCGGTTTGGGTGGCGGGGTCCCAGTTGACCAGGCGTTTGCCGCGGTAGATCAGACCGTCTTTGAATAGCTTGAAGAACGCCTCGCGCACGGCGCATGCGCACATGTCGTCCATGGTGAACCGCTGGCGGTCCCAGTCGCACGAGCAGCCCATGAGCCGGAGTTGCTCGGTGATGCGTTTTTCGTATTCGTCTTTCCAGGCTTGGATTTTGGCGACGAATTCGTCACGCTGGAAGTCGGTGCGTTTTTTGCCCTCGTCGGCGAGCACGCGTTTCTCGACGACTGTTTGGGTGGCGATGCCCGCGTGGTCGGTGCCGGGTATCCAGACGGCGTTGTCGCCTGCCATGCGTCGCCAGCGGATGAGGATGTCCTGGAGTGTGTTGTTGAGCGCGTGGCCCAGGTGCAGGGCGGCGGTGACGTTCGGCGGGGGTATGACGATGCAATAGGGCGGGCTGGGGTTATTTGGTTGAGCGTGGAATGCGCCGGCATCGGCCCAGGCCTGTGCGACCTGCGGCTCGACTTCAGAGGGGTTGTATCGTGTGGCGAGTTCCATGGTCGGTTGGGCTATCTGCTCTTTCGCTTGCGTTGCTTGAAGCGGGGCTGTTTTTTGGTTGAGCCCGTGCCCATGCCCGGTAGCTGTGGCATGCCTTGCCCGCCCGCCATCGCCGCCAGGTCCATCTGACCCAGGCCGCTCATCGCTTTGAGCTTACCCATCATGCCCATGCCCGCCATCTGCTTGCTCATCTGCGAGACCATGCCAAAGCTTTTAATTAATTGGCTTACGTCCTGTGACGAGGTGCCCGAGCCGCGAGCGATGCGTCGTCGTCGTGAGTTGTCGAGCAGGTCGGCGTTGCGACGCTCTTGGGCGGTCATGGACTGGATGATCGCCTCGGTGCGGCCCAGTTGTTTCTCGTCGAGGTCGAGGTCCTTTAATTGGCTGCCCACGCCCGGGAGCATGCCCATGAGCGATTTAATCGAGCCCATCTTGCGGATGCTCTTGAGTTGGCCAAGGAAGTCGTCCATGGTCATCTTGCCCTTAGCCATCTTTTCCTGCATGGCCAGGGCTTCTTCCTCGGAGACGTGTTCCTGTGCCTTTTCGACGAGGCTAACGATGTCGCCCATACCCAGTATTCGTGATGCGATGCGGTCCGGGTGGAACTCCTCGAGCGCGTCGAGCTTTTCGCCGGTGCCGATGAACTTGATGGGCTTGCCCGTAACGTGCTTGACGGATAGCGCAGCACCGCCACGCGTGTCGGAGTCGAACTTGGTGAGGATCACGCCATCGAGCTCGAGCTGTTCGTTGAACGCTTTGGCTGAGTTGACCGCGTCCTGCCCGGTCATCGCGTCGACCACAAGATATATCTGGTGCGGGGTGACAGCTTGATTAACCTTGCGCAGCTCGTCCATGAGCTGATCGTTGATGTGCAAGCGTCCCGCGGTGTCGAGGATGAGCACGTCGCTGCCGTCGGCACGGGCTTTTTTGAGGGCGTTTTTCGAGACGGTGACAGCGGCTCCCACAGCCTTGCCGTATTCGGCGACCTTGTCGGGTTCGCCGTGGAAGCGGACGATGCCGCTGCCGGGCATGTCGTCTTGGACCTGTTGCGAGAGTACCTGTAGCTGGGTGACGGCTGCGGGTCGCTGGAGGTCGACGGCGGCGAGGGTGACGCTTTTACCCTGTTTTTTGAGGTAAGCAGCGAGCTTGCCGCAGGTGGTGGTCTTGCCCGAGCCTTGTAGGCCACACATCATCACGACGGTCGGGCCCGGCTGAACGTACATCAGGTGCGAGTCGATTGGGCCCATCAGGTCGATTAATTCGTCGTGGACGATCTTGACCATCTGCTGGCTGGGTTTGAGGCTCGCGAGCACCTCGCTGCCCAGGGCTTTGTCGAGTACACGCTTGGTGAACGCTTCGACGACGGTGAGGTTCACGTCGGCTTCGAGCAGCGCGGTGCGTACCTCGTCCATAGCCTCGCGGACGTTGGACTCGGATATCTTGCCGCGGCCCGAGAGGTTGCGGAAAGCGTTGGAGAATTTGTCGGTTAGTGAGCCAAACATGGTGGTGTCGTTACGCAGTCAATAATGTTGCCGTTATGCAGTCAATAATACAGTGGGGCTTAGAGAAGTTAAGGGGCCAATCCTACGGGCTTGAATTATCGATCGCAATTAACCAAATGACGGGCCAATCGTCATGGTTGTGGAGGGGCTTGCGGGTCTGGCAGTTCGTAGAGGTGCACGCAGGTCGACCCGTAGGGGTGCGACGCGGGTCCCGCCCAGCTGGGGACAACGGGTGCTTGCGTGTGGCTGTCGGTGCGCAGCGTGAGCACAGCATCCGGTGCGGCCACGTCGTGCAGCGATTCGATCAGGCCCGCGATGCGCGTCATCGAAGCGGCGTCGGTGGTCAGGGCGTAGGGGGGGTCGCAGAAGATCAAGCCCAACGCGGTGCGGCCAAGCAACCCAGCCCAACCCGCAGCCAAGGCGTCGACGCCCAATATCGTCGCCCGGTCGGTCAGGCCCAGTGTGGCGAGGTTTTGCTCCAAGCGTTGCCGTGCGGATCGGTCTCGCTCGACAAACGTGCAGCGTGTCACGCCGCGTGATAAGGCCTCGATGCCCAAGCTGCCCGTGCCGGAAAAAATGTCCAGGGCTGTACCCGTTTCCAGTGAGCCCATCGACCAGAGCCGGTCGTACAGGCTCTGCTTGACGCGGTCGGGGATGGGTCGCGTCACGTCGTTGCCCTGCGGGGGCAGCAGTGTCCTTCGGCGGTGTGTTCCGGCTATTACGCGCATGGGTTTAATTGAATCAAGTTACGGGGGCTCTTACAATCGCGCTGTTACAATTTACGGTTGATGATTCTATACCCATTACCTTAAGTATTGCCCGACAGTCCTTGTACGCGGAATCAAATGTCGCAAATACTTACGGATGTAAGACGCGGTCAAAATATACGCAAATGCGTATAGCCTAACTGGAGCCCCCCATGGCTGAGGAATGCTTATGTGACCGGTGCACCGCTTTGTGTTGCCGGTATTTCGCCCTGGCGATCGATGAACCCGATACGCCTGAGGAGTACGACGATATTCGCTGGTACCTTGCCCACGAGAACGTCCATGTCTTCATTGAGGACGACGACTGGTACCTGTCGGTCCAGACCCGCTGCCAGTACCTCCAGGACGACAACAAGTGCGGCATCTACGAAGATCGGCCAAAAATCTGCCGCCAGTACACCACCGATAACTGCGACTACTACACCGGTGCGTACGACTTCGACCAGTATTTCACCAAGCCCGAACAGCTCGAAGCCTACGCTCAGGCTGTTATGGGTGACAGCTACAAGCGGTATGCGGTGCGTCAGCGGCTGCGGAATACCGGCACCCCCAAGGACCACCCCGACAAGCCCACCGGCAAGCACGTCTTGGCGTCGCGTGCCCGGCCCCGCGTCAAGGGGCACCCCGGCAAGACCCCGCACCGCCACACGCGCAAGAAGCCCGGTCCGTTGGTGACGATCTCCGTCGGGGAGTCGGGTGGAGGGGAGTCGGGCAGGTAAGCACGTCGTGTCGTTGTCACATACACCGCCGTGCCGCAAGGGCTGCCGGCGAGTCGTTAATTCATATGAAATTCCAGGCCCCCAAAGGCACACGTGACTTTTACCCCGCTGAGATGGCTCGGCGAAGCTATATCCTCGACGCTTGGCGCCGCGTCTCTCAGCGTAACGGGTTCGAACAAGTGGACGGGCCGATCTTCGAGTCGCTCGACCTGTACAAGGTCAAGAGCGGGGACGGTATCGTCAGTGAGTTGTTCCACTTCGAGGATCGCGGCGGTCGGGAGCTAGCCCTTCGGCCCGAGTTTACGCCGACCCTGGCACGCATGGTCGCAGCACAGGCGAATGCATTACCCAAACCGATCAAGTGGTTTAGTACGCCGAATCTGTGTCGGGCAGAGCGGCCCCAGCGCGGGCGGCTGCGCGAGTTCTCGCAGTGGAACGTGGACATCCTGGGCCTCGACGATTCCGTAACCGACGCGGAGTGCATCTTTACAGCGGTGGACCTGATGAGCGAGCTTGGTCTGACGCCCAAGCATGTGAGGGTGAAGATCAGCCATCGGCAGACGGTGCGGAATATCCTCGCAAAGCTGGGCGTGACCGACGCTGACATGCCCGCGGCTTTTAACCTGCTCGACCGGATGGATCGGCTCCCGCGTGAGGAGGTGCTCACCGAAGCGTCGAGGATTGGTTTGGACGAGTTAGCCGTGCGCATGTTTCAGGAATTCGGCAAAGACAAATACCCCTGCGATCAGGACGGCGTGATCGCCGCGATCAGGAGCAAGCTCGTGTTGGACAGAGGCGATCCGAGCGTGGTCGATTTTGAGACGCTTGGTACGGAATTAGAGACATTCGGCATTGCCGATTGGTGCGAGTACGACCTGAGCATCGTGCGGGGGTTGGCGTACTACACGGGAACGGTGTTTGAGATCCACGAGGCCAGCGGGGCCGAGCGAGCCATGGCCGGGGGAGGGCGGTACGACGGGTTGATCAAGATGTTTGGCGGGCCAGCGACGCCCGCAGTTGGGTTCGGCATGGGTGACGTCGTGCTGATGAACGTCTTGGCTGACAAGGGGTTGCTGCCTGATTCCGAAAAGGTTTCGCCACGGCCTGATGTTTTTGTAATCGAGGTAACGGGGTATACCACTAAATCGCTGAAGATCGTATCGTCGCTGCGCAAACAGGGTGTGCACGCGCGATTTAGCTACAAGACGACACGCAATCTTGGCAAGCAACTCAAGGAAGCCGCAGCCTGCTGTGCCCGCTACGCGCTGATCGTCGATGAGCGGATTATCGAGCAGGATGTCGCTGGGTTGAAGAATTTGTCCACAGGTGAGCAGTCTGACGTGTCAGTCAAAGAGGAACACATGGACGATTTGGCCGCACGCCTGGGGCATCGCGAGCCGTAGACCTCTATCAAAATGGACCCGGTTGAAGGTGGTAGGGGAGGATAAGGAGAGAAAGGAGGGGAAAGGAGGGGAGAGGAGTGCCAGCACCCTGGCACTGCTCTGACCGGCGCCCTTGGCTGCCGATTCAAGATTGGCAGTATTAGGGTGTCATGGCCCAACGGCGTTTTCATTACGACCAAGCATTTGAGCAATACCTGCGACGGCGTGCGGTGCCGTATGTGGCGGTGGACGAGGCGAAGCGTGCTCTGCAGCGGGACGGCGATTATAGCTGCGGGGTTGACGCGGGGCCGGGCGATACGGTTGCTCTCAAGAGTTTCGACTTCGTGGTGTACAGCGAGTCGGGTCCCAATCTGTTGGTCGACGTCAAAGGGCGTAAGCACGCGGGTCGGTCTAACAAGTCACTGGATAACTGGGTGACGCGGGCTGACGTCGATGCGATGGATAGATGGGAGGGGGTGTTCGGGGAGGACTTCGAGGCGGCGTTCGCCTTTCTGTATTGGTGCCAGCAGCCCCCGCCCGATGCGTTGTTTCGCGATGTATTCGAGTGGGCTGGGCGGTGGTACGCGGTCATGGCGATCAAGCTGGCTGACTACCGTCAACACATCCGGATGCGCAGCCCCAGTTGGGGCACGGTGAGCGTGCCCGCGGCGGTGTTTAACCGTGGTGCTGTCCCGTTGGCGTGGCTGCTGTAGGTGTTATACCAATCACTAGAACCCATCCTAAAACCCAAACAAATAGACCATCGACAACCGATCCACCGGTGTAACCCTTCGTCATTTACACTGGCTGACAAGCAGCCAGTGGCACCCGATTTAACCCCCCCATCGGGGTTTTTGGGATGAGCTCTAAATTGCCCCACTGTCCTTGTACGCGGGATCAGGTATCACAAATACTTATGGATATATGACGCGTTAAAAACATACGCAATGCATATTAGGGGTGGGGCAGCAACACCGCGGCGCAGGTTTCGTTAAAATCCTCGGCGATGCCACAGCCCTCACAAGAAAAAGCCAAGTCCTACAAGCCCACGCTGAACCTGCCCAAGACCGTCTTTCCCATGAAGGCCAACCTGGTGCAGACCGAGCCGGCGACGCTCAAGCGCTGGGAGAGGCAGGGTATCTACAGCCGCATCCGGGGGCGGGTTCACCCGAAGGGCGCGTATGTTTTCCACGACGGTCCGCCCTACGCCAACGGCTCGATCCACTTGGGACACTTGCTCAATAAGGCGCTCAAGGACATTGTCGTGCGGTCCAAGACGATGGCTGGATATGACTGCCCGTACATCCCCGGCTGGGATTGCCACGGGTTGCCGATCGAGCACAAGGTGGTGCAGGACCTGGGCGACGCGGCGCGTGAGATGGAGCCTTACAAGGTCCGCAGGAAGTGCAAGGCCTATGCCCAAAAATTCGTCAAGCTCCAGTCGGGTCAGATGAAGCGGCTCTTAACGCTGGCCGATTACGAGAACCCGTATGTCACCATGGACCCGAACTACGAGGCCGCGGTGCTGGAGGTCTTCGCCGACCTGGTCAGTCAAGGGTTGGTCTACCGCGCGCTCAAGCCGGTGCACTGGTCGATCGCGAACCAGACAGCGTTGGCCGATGCTGAGTTGGAGTACGAGGACCGCGAGGACACGAGCGTGTACGTGCTGTTCGAGGTGGAGAGTAAGGATGATCTGCTGGCCGCGTTCGAGGCACAGGGCAAGGTGCCCGACGACGCACCGGTGTACCTGATGATCTGGACGACGACGCCCTGGACGCTGCCGGCCAACATGGCGGTGGCGGTGCACGAGCGTTATGAATATTCGCTGGTCAAGATTGGTCGAAAGCTTGTGATGATTGCCAGCGATCTCGTTGAAAAAGTCGCCCACAAGGTGGGTGTCAACGACTTCGAATTGATCGGCGCCGCACGCCAGCCCGGCAAGGTGCTTGGTGGATTAACGTATGGTCACCCCTTTGTCAGCGACGGGCGCAAGCGTCGGGTGGTTACGGCTGACTACGTCACACTCGAAGACGGCACCGGTTTGGTGCACACCGCGCCCGGTCACGGCGTCGAAGACTATCAGACCGGCTTGCGCGAAGGGCTTGACGTCTATTGCCCTGTCCTTGCCGACGGCACGTTTGATGATACGACTCCCGATTGGTTGCAGGGCGTCAATATCTGGGACGCGAACAAATTAGTCCTCAAACGTTTGCACGATAGCGGCTACCTGTTCCACCAAGAGACGATTACGCACAGCTACCCGCACGATTGGCGGTCCAAGACGCCGGTGATTTTTCGTGCTACGGAGCAGTGGTTTGTCGGGGTGGATACGCTCGACCCGGACGCTCAAACATTACGGAAGCGTGCTTTGGGCGTGACCAAAAACAATGTTGAGTTCTACCCCGAATGGGGCCGCAACCGGATGCGCGGGATGCTCGAGTCGCGTCCGGACTGGTGCGTGAGCCGTCAGCGGGCGTGGGGGCTACCGATCCCGGCGTTTTACCCCCCCGAAGGGGTCGAGGGCGAGTCGCTGCTCACCGCCGCGTCGGTGCGTGCGGTATCGAGCAATATCCGCAAGCACGGGTCGGACTACTGGTTCAGCGCCACCCCCGAACAACTGCTCGACGGCTACGATCCCAGTGCGGACGGCGACGTGCCGAGGTGGTTCTACACGAAGGGGCTGGAGCCGGATTATTCAACACTGCGCAAGTCTTCGGACATCTTCGACGTGTGGTTCGAGTCGGGTTCGTCGTGGCACGCGGTGCTGCGGCAGCGCGGCATGGGGTATCCCGCTGACCTGTATCTGGAGGGTTCCGACCAGCACCGCGGGTGGTTCCAGCTTTCACTGCTGCCGGCGTTGGGCGTGACGGGGCAAGCGCCGTTCAAGGCGGTGCTCACGCACGGGTTCATGGTCGACAAGGATGGGCGGAAGATGTCCAAGTCCGGGGGCAACGCCCTGGGGGTCGATGCGCTGCTGAAGGACTTCGGGGCGGACGTCTGCCGGTGGTGGGTCAGCTCGCTCAACACGGACAACGACATCAAGGTGGACAACGCGTTTTTCCGCGTCGCTGGCGAGGAGTATCGCAAGGTACGCAACACGGTCCGCTTTTTGCTGAGTAATCTCAACGGCTTCGACCCGTCCCAGCACAGCTACTCGTTCACCGACGCTGATTTGACGAGCATCGACGCATGGGCGAAGGGGCAACTATTTCTGTTGACCCAGAGTGTCATGGATCACTACGACGACTTTAGTTTCAGGCAGGTGCATTTGGCGTTGTTCCGGTTCTGCAACGAGACGATGTCGGCCCAGTACCTCACGGCTGTCAAGGACCGGCTGTACTGCGACGCACCCGATAGCGGGCGCCGGCGGCGGACGCAGACCGTCATATACCAGATCGTTGACGTGCTGGCCCGCTTGATCGCACCGATCCTCCCGCACACGGCTGATGAGGTTTGGTCGGCGCTACATGGCCCCGATGCCGATTCGGTGCACCTGGCACAATTCCCCGAGCCGCAGGCGCAATCCGTTGGCGTGCAGGGGCCTGCCCTCGATGCGGATTGGGACAACGTCATGCTGTTGCGTGGCCGAGCGTTGAAGGCTATCGAGGACGCGCGCGTTTCGGGTGGTATTGATAACCCGCTGGACTGCGGGCTGCGCATCACGCACAGCCACAAGAGCGGTCAGTACCTGAGCCGGTTTGATCGCGTTGACCTGGCTGACCTGTGCGGGATTAGCCGGGTTGAACTGGCCAGTGATCCGGGCGATGGTTCGTCGCCGATGGCGTTTGAGGTGCTCGATCTGAGCGGTGAACCCCGCTGCGACCGCTGCTGGAAGCGGGACGGCGTCGTCAAGCAGCGCAGCGACGGGGGCATGCTCTGTGGCCGATGTGCTGAGGTCTTGGGTGTTACGTAGCGTTAGAGCGTTTTCTGATTTCGCATACGGGGTTCTCGACGAACATCGCGCGTTAGCAAGCGGGTCTTTGGCTCCAATTGGCCCGCTCCCTTACGGTCGCGGCTCGTGGCGAAGTCCTTTCGATACTTTATACGCATTGAGAAAACGCTCTAAACCTCTCTTAGAGCACCTTGCATAAGTAATCGCCATGTCAGTTCTGGAGTAGGGCAGGTCATTGACCTGCCTTCTTCTTGGGGAGATGGAGAATAATTACGCAAGTTGCTCTAGGTCCCCCATCTGTTACAAACGGACGTATCCGCGTCCGGGCAGGGGTGTGGCCCCAACCTGTTAGCTGATTTTCGCCGATTCTTAAATAGAGAGGGTCTGTCTACTTTTTTCCACGCTACGGGTTGGTCGTTTTGGCTGGTCTGGGACTTGGGGGAGGGGCACACGTGTCGGTGGAAGTCAGCGAAATGCGACCCGACGATTACCCACACGTCGAGGCTCTATTGCAGCCAACGGGCGGAGACGGTCAGGCTGCGCAGGACGGTACCTCAAACTCTACATCTATTTTAAACAGTGCATCGCTGTTGGGTCTGGTTGCTCGGTACGAAAACGAAATCGTCGCGGCCATCATCTGCGACCTCGAGGGCAAGTGCGGCTACGTCCATCAAAAGGACCTATCCGATCAGGAATTGCAGGACCGGATCACCAGGTCCCTGGTCGAAAAGGTCACGCGCAAGCTCAACGCGCGGGGCATTACAAGGTGTCGCATCAACTTGCCTCACAACACCAAAGAACACCCCTTGTGGGAAACCGCTAAGTGGAACGATTTTTTCGAAGCCGATAATGAACAGCCCGTACGATCTACCGGTGCCGTGGACCAAATGGTTGCCCAATACTACGGTGCCGGAGCGCCCGATACCCCAGTTGACGATGACGTGGATCAAAAGCCCGAGTTTGAGGACGTGTCCATCCCCGCGATGCCTGACGAGGCTTTGCTGACGACCGATTCGGACGACCCATCCGCGGATAGCGAGGCGTCTCCAGCAGCCGCAGCGTCAGGTGATGAGACTTCCGTGGCTGCGGGAGCGGACAATGAGGTGTCTCCAGTCCCCGCAGCGTCAGACGACGAGGCCGTCACGCCGCAGCAGGACGTCGCTGCCTAGAGTATTCCCAACGCATTCGTAGCGTTTGGTTTCAACAAATTGACCGCTCCCTGACGATTGCGGCTCGTAGCGAAGTCCTGTCAACCGTACACTCATTCAGAAAACGCTTTAGAGCAACTTGCGTAATTATTCTCCATCTCCCCAAGAAGAAGGCAGGTCAATGACCTGCCCTACTCCAGAACTGACATGGCGATTATTTATGCAAGGTGCTCTAGAACAATTGGCATCAGTATTCTCCATCCCGTTGGATCGTAGGTGTGAAATGCATTTGTATCTCACGGCTTTCAAGCAAGCCGTGCCACCCGGCTAACGGAAATTAATGACGCCAGTTGTTTTAATGCTGCGAAGCGGTTTACCGGACCCGCGATCAATCTTGGTGGCTGGCTTTGTGGCTCACGAGCACCATTTCTGATCCGTTGGCGTGTTGACATTCCTCGACATATGCCTCAATTGATCGATGCCTGGTGTCGATAATGATTCGGAGATGTCGCTTCAGGACAACAGTCAGACACCGGCTCGTGCCGCAACCCCGCGTCCGGGCGCGTTGCCCCAACCCCAAGGCGACGCGGTCGAATCGTCGCGGCGGGTGTTTCATGAATTGGCCAACCTGCTCGACGGCAGCCTGCGCAACGTTTCTCTGGCGTTGTCTGAATTGAACGCGGCGTCAATTGGACCGGATACAAATGAACCGTCGGATGCTGTGCGTCGCCTTCAGATCGCCGATCAGTCGATGCGCCGGATGGCGTCGCTTATCCAACAGTGGTTTCACCAGAAGCCCGATGCATCACTTCATAGCACCGACCAGACGCTGGGCGAGGCGGTGCACCAAGCGGCGGCGCTATTTGCTGCCCAGGCCCAGACCGAGCGGATTGACATCCTTGTGAGCGTATCGGACGCTCTGGCGGGGTTGCCCGCGGGCCCGGCGCATACGATCATTGCCAACGCGCTGCGCAACAGCATCCAGGCGATCATAGACACGCCTGAAGGGGAAGGGGTAAGCCGACAGATTGAGCTGCGCATCCGCGCACATGGCCCACAGATCGAGATCCGAGTGAGCGATACGGGCCCGGGCCTTGACCCTGAGTTGGTGGACGGGGCCGGTCGGCCACGGGTGGGCCAGACGACCAAGCCCTACGGTCACGGCATCGGTCTGCAGCACTGCCTCGATACCGTTCACGCGCTTGGCGGGAGTATCCAGTTGAGTAACCGTTCGCCGAGCGGCGCCGTTTTGGTGGTGCGTTATCCGTTGGCGAGTGTGGGTCCGAGTGAAACCGACGCGGGTCGGGTAGTGGATTAGAGCAACTTGCGTAATTATTCTCCATCTCCCCAAGAAGAAGGCAGGTCAATGACCTGCCCTACTCCAGAACTGACATGGCGATTATTTATGCAAGGTGCTCTAATCGACGTTGACATTGAATACCGAGACCAGTACGCATGGCTGAAAAAGCACGCATCCTGATCGTTGACGACGACCCGATTGTCGCCGACAGCCTCGCTGAGTTTCTCGGGCGCGAGGGGTACCACGTCGCTACCGCAGGCGACGGTGGCGAAGCGCTGGACCTGCTCGACAAGGCCAAGCTCGCCACCGGCAAGCAGGGCGCTGGGCCTTTCGCGCTGGTCGTGACCGATATCAACATGCCCCGCTGCGACGGTATGGAGCTGATCCGCGAGGTGCGCAAGCACCACCCGTCCGTGGCGGTGATCGTGGTAACGGGGTTTGGCAAGATCGAGTCGGCTGTCGAGGCGATCAAGCTCGGGGCGGTCGATTACCTGACCAAGCCGGTCGTGGACGACGAGTTGCGCATCGCGGTGAGCAAGGCCATCCAGCAACACACGCTGCTAGCGGAGAATCAGTCCCTGCGCAACCAGCTCATCGAGCGATTCGGCATGGGCAACATCGTCGGGGCTGACTACCGCATGCAGAAGATGTACGAGCTGATCGAAGCGGTGGCTGAGAGCAAGACTACCGTGCTGATCGACGGCGAGTCGGGTACGGGCAAGTCGATGGTGGCCCACGCGATCCACACGCGCAGCCCGCGTCACACCGGGCCGTTTGTTACGTTTTCCTGCGGTGCGATCCCGGAGACGCTTTTGGAGAGCGAGCTGTTTGGCCACGCCAAAGGCGCATTCACCGGCGCCGACCAAGACAAGCCTGGCAAGTGCCTCGCCGCCGACGGGGGTACCTTGTTTATCGACGAGATTAATAGTGCCACGCCTATGCTGCAGCTCAAGCTGTTGCGTGTGCTCCAAGAAAAACAGTTCGAGCCGGTCGGGTCGAACAGCACCATCAGCGTGGACGTGCGGTTTGTGTTGGCGACCAACGAGCCGTTGGCGGGGCTGGTCGAGGCGGGGAAGTTCCGCGAGGACCTGTACTATCGGATTAACGTTGTCAACATCAAGCTGCCGGCGCTGCGTGATCGTTTGGCGGATATCCCGCTTCTGGTCGAACGGTTCCTAGTCAAGTACGGCAAGGAGACGGGCAAGGACCGTACGATCAGCGAGGACGCGCTGGTGGCGCTTGGCCGATACCGTTGGCCAGGCAATGTCCGCGAATTGGAGAATGTCATTGAGCGGGCCGTCGTGCTCACGCGACACCCGGTGATCGGCGTCGACGACCTGCCCGAAACGGTGCAAAACGCCCAGAAGGGTGTGGCTTTACCCAGTCGTGGCGACGCGTCGTCGTTCGGCAACGGCCAGGGGTTGATCGTCCCGTGTCTCGAAGACGGCTGGACCCCCACACCTCTGTCGCACGCTCTGGAGGAGCCTGAGAAGCAGATACTCGTGGCTGCACTTGCGGCTAACGACTGGAACCGTCAGGCCACCGCCAAGCAACTCGATATTAACCGCACGACGCTGTACAAGAAGATCAAGCAGTACGGTTTGGACCAGCCGGCGTAGGGCAGAGATCGAAGTCGCGACACATCATGAAACGGGCCGGCTAGTAGGTCTGGCGAGGGACAATTAAGATGTCTGGGCGGGCCCGGGTCTACGTCACTGTGTCTCACGGCTTGCAAGCAAGCCATGCCACCCGACGCTGGGCCTACGAGTTGTAGGTCAGTTTGAATATTTTGGCGGGCATTGTCGTTCGAGATATTGGTGCCGGATGCCACGGGTGTATTCACCCGTGGCTAAATGAAGTCCGCGTATTGCAATGCGTGGGCTTCGGTTGAAGACAGGCCCGCTTTCGGATGGTCGTGGCTCGTCCCAGGACGCTCAATCAAAAGCGGAATTGCTTTAGCGAGAAAAACGGCCAATCAAGGTCATCGGGTTTCCGTCAAAAAAAGCCCGGTACAAGGCCTATACGGACCTTCGTTTTCTTTGCACCGATGTTAAATTGGGTAAGTAAAATAGGCTGCGCAAGCCATAACGGCTCATATCTTTGCGGCTAACAAAAAAAGAATAAGAAACATTTGGATATCCGTTAATTGGGGGTAAGTTTTGGCTTGAATGGGTATCGCAGCCGAGTCGCATGTCTAGGTAGAGATATCGGACCACAAGTCAGGATGAGGGGATTAACATGAGATCACGTCTATTTACTGTTGCTTCGGTGGCTATGTTGACGGCGGGGGCCGTTGTGGCGACGCCGGCCTATGCCGGCTCGGTTACAGGGGTGGCTGTAGGCAATGTGGGCAGCAGCACTCAAGTGGGCATCGCCGATGCTCAAGGTGTGATTGACTACTTTATCCCATTGAGCCAAGCCAATAGCGGGGTGTATGGTGTCACGCCGACCTCGTCTGGTCCTGTCGGTACGTTTTCAGATACGGGTAGTGGCTACGGCTACAACGATGCGACCAACGACGCGCTGCAAATGTATCTGCGGTATGACCTGAGCCAACTGAGTGTACCCGCGGCGACGGCGACCTTGTCTTTCCGATTTGACGATCTCGATTTAGCTCCGAATAACGATCCCACGGGATTCTTCGAGGACCTTCAGGTCCACTACTTTGACGGTACGAGCGTTCAGGCTCTAACCAATACGATCCTGGATTCCGGGGACTCCGCTGCTCTCGTTGATGCCGGTGCCACCATCACGGTGGATGCCAATGACAGCAACCGCATCCATCTCGTGTTCCCGGGGTTGGCGTCCGTCATCAATGGGTTGCCAACCGGAGCCGATGCCCTTTACATACGGCTGGACCTTTCGAGCAAGTATGAGCCGGGGAATAATGTCAGAAATACATCAGAGCGGCTGCTTAGTTCCGTGCTAACGACGACGATGGTGCCCCTGCCTAGTGCCGCGTGGATGGGCTTGGTGATCATGGGCGGCATGGGCGTGGTCGGGAAAATCCGCAGGAAGCGGATCGCAGCGTAACGAAACAAAAGTGAACAACCAGATTATTAATAACCAGCCCCCGGTGATGAGCCGGGGGTTGTTATTTGGGCAGGGTTTCAACAGAGCTTTATACGCAGTTCAATTAATCCTTGTGCGTACGCCACGAGCCGCGACCGTCAGGGAGCGGCTTCTTTGCTGCGATTAAAGCACGGGGATTAATCTGAATGCGTATGAATTGTGGGTTAATCGCGTCCGGGTGTGGTAACGTGGTGACATGATGAAGTTCTGTCCACGCTGCGGCGAGCCAAAGCTAACCACAGCTTCGCAAAAGTCATTTGAGTGCGGTGCGTGCGGGTTCACGTTGTATATGAACACAGCCGCTGCGGTGGGCGCGATCATCGAGTGCGAGGGTTGTGTGCTCGCCACGGTGCGAGCGGGTAGCCCAGACGTGGGGATGCTCGACCTGCCCGGCGGGTTCGTCGATCACGGCGAAACGGGTGAGCAGGCGCTACGACGAGAACTCGACGAGGAGCTTGGTCTAAAGGGATTTATCCCCGTCTATTTCGGCACCTACCCGAACGTCTACCCCTACAAGTCGGTCACATACCACACGCTGGACCTGGTTTTTGCGGTTCGGCTCGACGAGCAGCCAACGATCACGCCCAGCGACGACGTGGCGGGTGTCGAGTGGATCAAAAAATCAGAGGTCGAGCTTCGCGACTTCGCGTTTGCGTCCGTCAGAGCGGCGCTGTCGGATTACATTCGGACGGGGTGAATCGTGGACATTCAGGTCCGCACAGCGGACCTTATACGCATTCAGATTGATTTGTACGTATTTCCATTCAAGAAAAGGCCCGCTCCCTGACGGTCGCGGCTCGTTGCGATCACGCACGAATTAATCTGAATCCGTATTACACGTAATTGGTTGGGCGTTGACGCGACCCTTACCCCAACCCACTCCCTGCGAGGAGAGGGGGAAGAGCGGCCCGCTGCTTCACAGTCGCGGTTCGTCGCGGAGAACTG
>JAJRXX010000009.1 GCA_024276075.1 Planctomycetota bacterium | reverse complement strand
GGGTTGCAAGCAACCCGTGTCACCCGACGGATGGGGTGCCCCTGGCAGACAAGCACACGGGTTGCAAGCAACCCGTGTCACCCGACGGATGGGGTGCCCCTGGCACCCAAGCACACGGGTTGCAAGCAACCCGTGTCACCCGACGGATGGGGTGCCCCTGGCAGACAAGCACACGGGTTGCAAGCAACCCGTGTCACCCGACGGATGGGGTGCCCCTGGCAGACAAGCAACCCGTGTCACCCGATGGATGGGGTGCCCCGCGTGTATTCACGCGGGGCTAAATGGATCGGTTGGTGTGGTCCCATGCGTTGGGATGCGTGTTCGGTATTTCATAAAATGAACGTGGTCGGAAACTCGACCCTCACCCCAACCCTCTTCCTGTGAGGGAGAGGGAGAAGATTGTCCGGGCGGGCTTGGGCCTACAGGGACCGGGTGTCAGGGGTGTGATCATCTGCGGCTAAGTAGGTGGGGTTTTCGTGGTGGTAACGTACGGTTCTATAATCATGGCGTAGGGTGTGGTTGTTGTGTGAGATTTGATATGCGTTGCGTATGCTTTTAGCGCGTCGGAGGTGTCGAGAGTTAATTATTTGTCACCATCCCGCGTTCGTAAACACGCACGAGTTTCAAGTGGGATGGGTATGAGTGATGGCGGTATTGTATGAGTAGAAGCCGACGCACAAGGGGCGCGAAGCGAAAGAAGAAAAAGAAGAGCGGGGTTGCGCTGAATCCTGATCGGGCGTTGCCTATGGCGATCCGGCTACACCGGGAGGGTGACGCCACCCAAGCGAAGCGGATTTACAAGCGGGTGCTACGGGCCCAGCCGAGCCAGCCTGATGCGCTTCATTATCTGGGCGTGCTGAAGCATCAGGAGGGTGAGAGCGACGCGGCGGTCGATCTGATCCGTAGGGCGATCACAGCGAGCCCCGATTACATCGACGCTCACAATAATCTGGGGAACGTGTTGCGTGACGGGGGCGAGTACGAACAGGCGGAGGCTTGCTATCGGGAGGTAGTCTCGATTAACCCAGAGTATGGGAACGCGTACAACAATCTGGGTGTGGTGTTGCGTGCACAGGACAGGCTTGATGAGTCTGCGGATGCTTATCGCAGGGCGATTGAGTTGAAGCCCAACGATGCGGACCAGCATTATAATCTCGGCAATACGTTTCGAGACGCGCATCAGTTTGAGGATGCGATTGTTGAATATCGCAGGGCGATCGAGCTGGACCCCGATCACATCGCGGGCCACAAGAACTTGGGCATTGAGTTGTATCGTTTGGGTAAGCGTGACGAGGCTGCGGAGGTGTATCGTCATTGGCTGGAGCGGAGTCCTGACGACCCGACTGCTCGACATATGTTAGCGGCGAATACAGGCGAGTCGGTGCCTGGGCGTGCTTCGGACGGGTTTGTGCAGAAGCTATTCGATGCGTTTGCTGGTTCGTTTGACCAGAACCTCGAACGGCTGGGGTATCGGGCGCCCGAGCTTGTTGGTGGTGCGATAGCTGCGCAGTTGGGCGAGGCTGTGCGGGGGATGTGTGTGTTGGACGCGGGTTGTGGCACGGGTTTGTGCGGGCCTTTGCTTGGGCCTTATGCGGCACGGCTGGTGGGTGTGGACCTCTCGCCGAGGATGGTTGAGATGGCGAAGAATCGACGGGTCTATGACGATCTGATCGTCGCGGAACTGACGGCGTTTATGAGCGGAGTGGTGGGGGAATACGACCTGATCGTGTCGGCGGATACGCTGGTGTACTTCGGTGATCTGCGTACGGTGCTCGCTGGGGGCGCGGGTGCGCTGCGTGATGGTGGACTATTGGTGTTTACGGTGGAGCAGGTGGGGGAGGGCGAGGCGGTTGAAGGATTTCGGCTGAACCACCACGGTCGGTATAGCCACACGAGGGGGTACGTGGAAAGGACGCTGATGGGTGCGGGTCTTGAGGTGATTTCGGTGACGGTTGATGTATTGCGAAAGGAATCGGGCCAGCCTGTAGAGGGGTTGGTCGTCACGGCGCGGAAGGGTGCTAGTTAAGTGGTCGTGGGTTGTTTTTGAATAAGGGCGCGGGATTATCGCGGGTGGCGGCGTCGGATTAGCAGGGGGCATGCCAGAGCGAACAGGGTGAATGTGGTGGGCTCGGGGATGGTTAGCCCGGATTCGAAGATGAGGTTTAGGGTCGATGGTAGTGGTGAGCCGTCTGTTTGGGTGATGGAGGATAGCTGTATGGTATTGAAAAAATCGGTGGCGCTGATGGAGTCTCTGCCGCCGGCGAGGGTGGTGATGCCGAGGCTGAGGGGGTAGCCGTCGCTTGTGGCGCCAAAACCTATTGCAGCTGCGCTGGTGAACGGTGATGTGATGGCGAATGAGCCTGTGAAGTCGAATATTCCGGGGCTGGTTTCGACGAGGGATTCAGTTAGCCAGGCTTGAGACGATCCGGCGAGAGCTTGCGCATCGAACGACGAGCCGAACGATCCTTGGTCGATGGATTCGACGCGGACCATCAGGTTGTCGGGGGAGACTTGGGAGGTTTTGGTACCAGAGTTTATGCCGGAGGGCGTGAACCCGAGGAAGTTGCGTGTGGTGATGTTTGCCACGGCGCGTGAGACTTTTGGGCTGCTGATTGATCCTCCTGTGACGCGGGTGATGGTGAATTGGCCATGGATTGTGAAGTTGAAACGGACGCTGCTTGGCGGGGTAGACCCCGACGCGAGCAGGACGTCTTGCCAAGAGGCGTTGGCCAGGGTGGTGTTCACGTTTGAGCCGTTGATGATTGCGGAGGCTCGGGTTTTTAGAAGTGAGCCTGCGCTTAATGCGGCTTGTGCGTGTACCTGTCCTGTGTCGGATGAAAAGGATGAGGTGATCGGGCCTAGCTGGGCGAAGGTGGGGTTTATGAGTGTCTGATCGAGGAAAGGGAACTCGATGGTGCTGAGGATGTCGACCCTGACTTCGGCGTTGGCTTGGGTGGCGATGGTGAGCAGTGTGAGGGTGAATAGCGTGAGGGCTGCGTGGTGTGATAAGGTTTTCATGGGCTTGCTCTTCTCCTTTGCGGGTGGCTGGCACGGGTGGCTATTGCAATTAGCTTGCGTCGACACGCTGGGGGGCCACGCATTTTATTGTACAGCCAATGACGGGTGGCGCAAAGATTTTTATTAGAACCCATCCCAAAACCCAAACAATAGACCACCGACAACTGATTCACCGGTTTAAATCTTTGTCGTTTACACTGGCTGACAAGCAGCCAGCGGCACTCGATTTAACTCTCATCGAGGTTTTGGGGTGGGTCCTAAAATTTTCTAATACGCATTGCGTATAATTCTATCGCGTCGTAAGTGATGTAAGTTATTGTCTGCCCTGTTTTCGTGTTCGTAGACACCGCACAAGTATTAATTTGAATTGGTATAAGTGGGTGGGTCGTTTGGCAGTGTTCAGAGAACGAGTTGTCCCGAGAAAGGCGTGTTTGGTTGTTGCGGCGGGTGGGTATGATTGACGCTTAGCGTGACCAGCGACGAGACCACGACAAAGACGGCGGGGACGGGACCATCTTGTAGTGGCGGCGGTGTGAGTGCGCGGCTGAGTGGGTTGAACGTACTGGCGTTGTGCTGGATGGCGGGGACGTGGCTGGGGTATACGGGGATTGATTATGTGATGTGGTTGGGTGCAGCGTGCGTGGTTGTGGTGGTGATGGGTGTGTGTGCGTGGCGGGGGCGTGTGGTGGTGGCGGCGAGACGGTGGGCGTGGGTGGGGGTCGTGGTGGTGGCGGGGGCATGGACGGGTGTGCATGAGCAGCGTGTGTCTAATGACAGTGTGATGCGGTATGTGGGCGGCGAATCGCAGCTGGCCGAGGTGACGGGGAGGGTCGATGGGCGACCGTATGTGACGGACCCGCGTCGGGGTGAGTTTGGTCGGTTTAGTTATTTGTCGCCTGGGACTGTGTTCGGGCTGCGCGTGGAGACGGTGGTGGTGGATGGCGAACGTGTGCGTGCGAGTGGTCGGCTGATGGTTCGGGTGCGCGAGACGGACCATCGGCTACGTGTGGGTGACGAGATCGGTGCGCGGGGCTGGCTGGCGAAAATTGATGGGCCTGCGAATCCGGGTGAGTTTGACTACAAGCGGTACTTGAGTGATCGGGGCGTGGTGGGTCGGCTGACGCTTGCGGCGCGGGGGAACTGGTGGCTGATGGAGCGGGGGTCGGTGGGGTGGTTGGGGTCGATCGGTCGGTGGCGTGCGGTGGCGGCTGACGCTGCGGTGGCGTCGCTGCGTGTGGGGATGGGTCGTGACGCGGTGCGGGGGGCGTTTCTCGATCGGATATTGCTGGGTCGGCGTGGGGGAAAGATTGATGAATTGGAGGAAGGGTTTCGGCGGGTGGGGCTGGCACACTTGCTTTCGATCAGCGGTGCGCATCTGGGGGTGTTGTTGGGGTTGGTGTGGTACGGGAGCAGGTTGTTTGTGGGCAACCCACGGTGGTCGGCGGTGATTGTGCTGGTGGTGTTGGCGTTTTATCTGATGGCGGCCGAAGCGCGGGTGCCGATCGTGAGGGCGTCGATCATGGCGGGGTTGTTTGGCGTGTGCTACGCGGCGGGTCGTCCGATGCGTGCGTTGGACGCGATGTCGCTGGCGGTGGTGGTGGTGCTGATCTGGCGGCCTGGCGATTTGTTTAGCGCGGGGTTTGGATTGAGCTTTGGTGTGGTGGCGGGGCTATTGGTGTTTACGGGCTCGATGAGCGAGTGGTTAAGTGGTGGGTTGTCTACGGAATCGAATTCGAGGTCGTGGCGTGTGTGGTTGGCGCGGGGCGCGAGTCAATACGTGTCGGTGAGCGTGGTGGCGTTTCTGATTGCGATGCCAATGGTGGCTTACCACTTTGGACTGGTGACGCCTTGGGCTGGTGTGGTGTCGGTGGCGGCGCTGCCTGTGGTGACGGGGCTGTTGTGTGTGGGGTATCTAAAGATCGTGGTGGGGCTGGTGCTGCCAAGCGTGGGCGTGTTATTGGCGGGTGTGCTGGGCTGGTTTGCGGACGTGATGATTTGGATGGTGGGATTTGCGGCGGTTTGGCCTGGTGCGTGGTTTGAGTTGTCGGTGCAGTCTACGGCGGGGTGGTGCGTCGCGGCGACGGGTGTTGCGGTGGCGTGGATGGGGGGCTGGTTTGTGGGTAGGAGGTTGGCGTTGTCAGTGGCGGTGGGGCTTTGCGTGGTGACGGTGTGCGTGCCTGGGCAGATGGTGCGAGCGGTGCGGCGGTGGGTGGGGTCGGAGGACGCGGCGGTACGTGTGAATATGTTCGCGGTGGGTGACGGGTCGTGTTATTTGGTGAGGCTAAGTGGCGGCACGGGGGGCACGGGCGGCACGGGGGGCGAGGGGAGTGAGGGGCGGGGGTATGTGTTGATGTTCGATTGCGGATCGCAGGCGGACGGCGAGGTGGGTAGGCGTCGGATCGTGCCCGCGTTGAAACAGTTGGGCGTGGGTTGGATCGACACGCTAATGATCTCGCACGCGGATATGGACCATTTTAATGGTTGCTTGGCGGTGGCGGACCGTGTGGGTATCGGTCGTGTGCTGGTGCCGAGTCAGCTATTGGAGGCGGGTGCGGGGGAGCGGTCGTCGGGTGCGGCGGCGTTTTTGGTTGAACAATTGCGTGGTCGTGGTTTGTCGGTCGAGGGGATCGGGCGGGGGTGGCGAGAAGAGCGGGGTGGTGGGCAACTAGAGGTGCTCTGGCCTGCGGAGGGGTTGAAGACGCGACGCGTGAACGATACGTCGCTGGTCCTATCGATCCGAGCGGCGGGGCGAAGGGTGCTGCTAAATGGGGACATCGGTCAGGCGAGTATTACGGCGATGTTGGATGGGGGCGTTGATCTGCGTGCGGATGTGAGTGACTTGCCTCATCACGGGAGCGTTGTCGGGGCGTCGGGCAGATGGCTGGAGGCGGTGGGTGCGGGTGTGGTCTTACAGTCGAGTGGGCGGGGTCGGCTGATGCGCGACAAGTGGGCGGGTTTGCTCGATGGTTTAGGTGTGACACGTCTGGTGACGGCGCAAGCGGGGATGGTGTGCGTGACGATCGGGCGGGCTGGAAGTGTGGGTTGGACGACGTTTTTGGATTCGAAGCGGTAGTGGGTTGGGTGGTGTGTTTGGTTGGAATTGACTCGACCCTCACCCCAGCCCTCTCCCTGCGAGGGAGAGGGGGAATCAATTGTCCGGGCGGGGGGCGGACCTACACGACCTGGCGACTATTGGTCGTGTTTTTCGAGTAGCTGGAGGGTGAGTTCGATCTGGGCGTCGGGCTCGTAGAACGGTGTGATGGGTTGGAGGGGCAGGTAGAGCGACAGGAGGTGGTCCCAATCCAGCTCTGAGATCGATCGGACGGTTGGTGGGGGTTGTGGGAGTTGACGTGTTTGGCCCAGGAGGCTTGGGGTGTTGGCGTTGCTATCGGGTGTGGCGGTCGAGTTGCCGGTTGATTGGGCGTGTGAGGTGACGATGTCGGCGTGATGGTCGGGCTGCCGCCGAAGGTGGCTTAGCAATTGAAACAATTGCTGACCTGTGACGGTCAATGCGATCTGCTTGGCGGGTGGTGGTGTTAATTGTTTTTTTGTTGTCGGGTGTTGGCTGGTCTCGGCTTTGGTTTGTGTTTGGCGTCGTTCGAGGGTGGTGAGCGAGGCGATGTGGACGCTGTTGCCCAGCGCCCATGCGAGCAGTTGCTGCTGGGTGGCGTCGGCGTCGGGTGTGGTGACGTGGACGACGAGCTTGGTCGGTGTGCTGGGTGTGGCGGCGGCTTGCGTGTCGGATTTGGTGTCGGCTTCGGTGTCGCGACGGTCTGCTTGGGCGAGGGCGGGTGTCTGTTCAGCGGGTTGGGCGGCTGCGTCTTTAGCGTTTTGGAGTCGTCTGAGTACGCGCTGGGCGAGTGGTCCCTGGGCTTTGCCTGGGGCGACGGATTTTGTGGGGGCTGGCACTTCGGCTAGCGCTTCTGCTGGTACGTCGGCTGATGTATCGGCTGGTGTGAGGCGTGCGAAGGTGTCGATGGCGGGGGCATTTGTTTTGGCTAATTTTTTTGATTCTTCGAAGCGCTCTTTGAGGGGTGGCGGTGGCTTTGCGGCGGAGCGTTTTCGGCCTGCTAGTGCGCGGAAGATGTCGTTGTCAATGTCGTTTTCGCGGAGCGCATTTGCGGAACGCAGTTGAGGGTCTGGGGATTTTTGTTCCGCGGACGCGAAGCCTGTGAGGGGCGGTTGGTCGGCGGGCTCTTGGGGTAGTAGTTGATCGGCGGCGTGTGATTCCGTGCTAAGCGCGAGTGTGCTGGGCTGGGGTTGTGACTGTCGAGCGAAACGGTCGTCGGGGGAGGTCGAGGCATTGGTGAAGGGGCTTTGCGAGGTGGGTGTGAAGTAGTCGTAGAGCTTGCGGTCGACGAGCGTGTTTACGACGAGCGCGGTGCTCATGAGGATCATGGCAGCGAGGCTGGCGTATGCGATGGTTCTGCCGATGCGGAATCGACCGGCGGGGCTGACGGGGTTCAGGTCGGGTGGCGGCGCGTCCAGGAGCATATCGCGTTCGAGTTGGAGGTTGATCCGTTCGGCGAGTTCGTGCGGTGGGTCTTCGGCTGGGAGGTCGCGTAGGCGGGCGCGGTCGGCGCGGATATGTGCGACGAGCTTGCGCAGATCGGGGTCTTGGTCGAGCACGTCCTCGAATTGAGCTTTTTCATCGGGCGACAGGTCGCCTTCGATGTAGCTCAGGAAGATGTGTTCGTCGTATCGGGTATCCATTATTGGGCTCGTTTTGGAGGCGTCGCGGGTTGGGGCTGGGGTGTGGGTCGTGGCGGGGTTGGTGCGGGGTTCGGATCATTATAGGCGGGGTAGCGGGTTGCGAGCTCTTGCCGCAGTGCCAGGCGGGCGCGGAAGAGCCTGCTCTTGACGGTTCCCACGGGTACGTCGAGGACCTGTGCGATCTGCTGATAATCCATGGCGTCGATGTCCCTTAACACGAGCACGGCCCGCAGATCGTCCTGGAGTGACTGCAGGGCGGTGTGCAGGTGCGTAGCGGCTTCAGATTGTTGGACGCGTGAGTCGGGCGAAGGTTCACGGGTATCGGCGAGTTGGTTTCTGAGCGGTGTTATCTGGTCGTCGTGGGCGGCTGCGTCGAGGCTGGCGGTGTGGCGGATGCGTCGGCGACGCAGCAGTGAGTAGGAGAGGTTTATGGCGATGCGGATCATCCAGGTGGAGATGGCGGATTGGCCCTTGAAATCGGCGATGTGCTCGATGATCTTTGCCAGTGCGTCCTGGGTGACCTCGGCGGCGTCGTCGCGGTGTCCCACCATGCGCAGGACGATGTTGTATATCCGCTTCTGGTTGCGGATCAGCAGGTCGCCTAGAGCTGCGCGGTCTCCGAGTTTTGCTCGTGCAGTGAGTTGATCGTCTGTGGCGTGGTTGGTCATGGCCCCTCTTATCGGATCACCGTCGTCTGGCTGGTGGCGACGTGTTACCTAATTACAAAAGGCGAGGGCGCGTCCGCGTGGGCAGAGCGACCTGGTCCCGCGGCTGCACGATGGTGATCGGGCGGTTTGCGGTGCCTAAGCTTTTATCGCGGTTGCGTCCCGATATGCTTTCCCGGGCGTTGCCCGCATCCTGATTAGGTTGTTACTATGGTCGACGATTCGTGACGGGTCAACTGCACCGGCGTACTGACCGGACAAGTCACCGGTGGCACGCATTGCGGAGGGGTTTTGGTTGGGTTGACGCAACCCTCACCCCAGCCCTCTCCCTGGGAGGGAGAGGGGGTATACAACAAAAGGCCTGTCCGCTGACGGATCGCGGCTCGTCGCGGTGACGTATGATTTTGAACCAGGGCACGGCCCAGACATGACAGAAGATCAGAACCGCTACGTTTCTCCATTGGCTAGCCGAAATGCATCGGATCAGATGCAAGCGATCTGGTCGCCTGTGCGTAAATTCTCGACGTGGCGACGGCTGTGGCTGGCGCTGGCGGAGGCGCAAAAAGAGCTTGGGCTGGGCATCACGGACGAGCAGCTCGCGCAGATGCGCAATCACCTCGACGATATCGACTGGGACGCGGCGGGTGAGCACGAGAAGCGTCTTCGACACGATGTGATGGCGCACGTGCACACGTTTGGCGAGGCTGCGCCTGCGGCGGGGGCGATTATCCATCTGGGCGCGACGAGCCAATATGTGAACTGCAATACGGAGCTGCTGCAGATCCGTGACGCGCTGGGGTTGGTAGCGGTGAAGCTGGCGAACGCGATCGACGCGTTGGGTGCGTTTGCGGTGCGGTACCGAGATGTGCCGACGCTGGCATTTACGCATTACCAACCCGCTCAGCCTACGACGGTGGGCAAGCGAGCGGCACTGTGGGCGCACGATATGGCGATCGGTTTGGAGGAGGTGGAGCACCGGATCGATAGGCTGCGGTTCCGGGGCGTGAAGGGCACGACGGGTACGCAGGCGTCGTTTTTGGCGTTGTTCGACGGTGATCACGGGAAGGTGGAACAACTCGACCGGTTGGTGACGCAGAAGATGGGTTGGGACCCGGATAAGCGTTTTGTGGTGACGGGTCAGACGTATCCGCGTGTGGTGGACGGGTTGGTGACGTCGTCGCTGGCTGCGGTGGCGGGTGTATGTCAGAAATTTGCGACGGACGTGAGGTTATTAGCGAATCGTAAGGAAGTGGAGGAGCCATTTGAGAATGACCAGGTGGGGTCGTCTGCGATGGCGTACAAGCGTAACCCGATGCGATGCGAGCGTATTTGCGGGTTGTCACGTTTTGTGATTGGGATGACGGGGGTGCCTTTTGTGACGGCTGGTGAGCAGTGGTTTGAGCGGACACTCGACGACTCGAGCGCGCGTCGGCTGACGCTGCCGGAGCCGTTTTTGGCGATTGATGGGGTGCTGGAGTTGGTGATCAACGTGTCGCGGGGCTTGGTGGTGTACGAAAAGGTGATCGCGGCGCATCTCAATGCGGAGCTGCCGTTCATGGCGACGGAGAACCTGATGATGGCAGCGGTGGAGCGTGGCGCGGATCGTCAGGCGGTGCACGAGTTGATTCGGTGTCACAGTCAGACGGCGGCGGCGAGGGTGAAGCTGGAGGGCGCGGACAACGATCTATTGGATCGGTTGGCGGGTGAGGATGTTTTCGCGGGTATTGATTTGCGGGGTGTGCTAGACGGGTCGAAGCTGGTGGGCAGGGCGCCGCAGCAGGTGGATGCGTTTGTGCAGCAGGTGGTGAAGCCGATCCGGGAGCGGTACAAGGATCGATTGGGGTATGAGCCCGGTGTGCGGGTGTGAGGGAACGGCTATATCAGGGCTTGCAAGCAAGCGGTGGTACTCGGTGCCCGGCAAGATGCCGGGCCTACGCGCTGCCTATGAGTTGCCCCCCCGCGTGAGTCACGCGGGGCTAAATGACGATGTTGAAGTGCGCGGTTTGTTGCGGTGGTGCGTGGTTTTAAACGCAGTTTCAGTTGTTACCTATTGATTGGTTTTGGAGCGGGTTCTGTTGACGGCGTGTGCGCAGAGTCCACGTGTGTTGGCGCGGATGAAACGGACCATTTCGGTGAGTAGTGGTGCGCCGGGTCCCGCGTTTGGTATCTGTTGCTCGATGAGGTCGGCGGCGACGGGGTTTGTGTGGCCTGAGAGGTAGAGCGTTTTGAAAGCGGTTTTGAGGGCGTCGATCGCGGCGCGAGGTGTGTTTGAGCGTCGCAGGCCGACGAGGTTGACGCCTATGACGCCTATGACGCCTTGGACGTCGTGGACGATGACGTAAGGCGGAACGTCTTTTGTAACGGCGCTGAGTCCGCCGACGAAGCTTTGGCGACCGACCTGGCAGAATTGATGGATTGCGGCGTTGCCGCCTAGGAAGACGTGGTCTTCGATGAGGGTGTGTCCGCCTACGAGTGCACCGGACGCGAGTGTGCAGTGGTCTGCAAGCGTGGCGTCGTGGCCGACGTGTGTGTTTGTCATGAGGTAGTTGTCGTGGCCTAGGGTGGTGGGCTGATCAGTTTTGGTAGCGCGGTGGATGGTGACGGACTCACGAAGTGTGTTATGGTCGCCGATGACGACAGCGGTGGGCGAGCCGTCGTAGCAGCGGTGCTGAGGCTCGAACCCGATGCAGACGAAAGGGTAGATTTTGTTGTGGGAGCCTAGGGTGACGCGGCCTTGGATGTAGACGTGGCCTATGAGTGTGGTGCCGGGACCGATCTTGACGGGCCCGTCAATGACGCAGCCTGGGCCGACGCGGACGTCGTGGGCTAATTCGGCGCGGGGGTCGACGGCGGCGGTTGGGTGGACGTGGGGCAAGGGGTGTGCTCCTGTCAACGGGAGGATGACGGGGGCTATCATAGGACATCTAGGTGTGACCACCACGGTGCGTGCGTGCGTGCGTGTGCGTGGGTTGGGAGTTGTAATGTCGTTGCAGGGTGCAGAAGAATTTGTGGTCGAGGACGTGGGGCGGATGTCGTATGTGGATGCGGCGGCGTTGCAGCGAGAGGTGCACGGGCGCGTGGTGGACGGGACGGGCCCGCAGACGCTGCTGCTGGTGGAGCACGACCCTGTGGTTACGGTCAGTCGGCGCCGAGACGCGGCGAGGCACGTATTGGTCGGAGCGGAACGGTTAGCGGAGCTTGGTGTCGATATTCAGGATACGGATCGGGGGGGCGACGTGACGTATCACGGGCCTGGTCAGCTCGTGGCGTATCCGATTTTGCGTTTGGGTGGGCTGGGTCTGAATGTGGGGCGGTACATGCGTCTGCTCGAAGCGGTGGTGATCGATGCGGTGGGTGTATTGGGTGTGAAGGCGTGGCGGCGTGACGGACTAACGGGTGTGTGGGCGGGTGCGTGTGGGGTTGACGGAGGCGCGGGTGACGGTGCGAAGCTGTGCGCGCTGGGCGTGCGGGTGCGACGGGGTGTGGCGATGCACGGGTTAGCGCTGAACGTGTGCCCGGAGATGGCGCATTTTGAGTTGATTGTGCCTTGCGGGCTGGCGGGGTGTGGTGTGACGAGCTTGGCGAAGATACTGGGCGACCGGGTGCCTGCGATGGAGCAGGTGAAGGAGGCGTTGGTGGGTTCGATGCGGAGCCAACTGCACGCATCCGCGTGCGTTTTGACCGCGTCGCATATCTATAAGTAGTTGTAACATCTGTTCCCGCGTACAAGAACATTAGGAAAATGCTAATGGCAATTGGTATGGGCGAGCTTGTGGGGTCGGCGCGTGGCGTGGCGACGACATCATGGTGACGAATGCGAAGGCTCAAACGGGTGTGCGGATGTTCGGCTGTCTGATCGCGGCGGCGGCGGTGCTGACGGCGGTGTTTGTGGGGGTGGTTTGGCAGATTGATATCAACGGGGTCGATCCGGGTGCGAGCGCGGGGAACATAGAGTCGCTGTGGGGGTATTGGTTGGTGGGTGGTGGGTTGTGGTGTGCGCTAAGCGCGGTGGCGTGGGGGTTGATTAAGAAGGGGCGGAATGGCGCTGATGAGCGGGGCGGGTGGTTGGCAGTGGTGGTGATTTTGTTTGTGGCGGGGGCGGCGCGTGTGGCGGTGGTGTTCGCTGGGCCGCCGCAGCTTAGCGATGACATCTGGCGGTACATCCACGATGGGCGTCAGGTGGCCAGTGGCGTGAACCCGTATGCGCATACGCCTGATGAGCTGGGTGCGGGGCGGGGTGAGGATCGTATCCTCGACCAGATTAATCATCCGGACCTGGTGACGATTTATCAGCCTACGAGTCAGGTGGTGTTTGGGCTGCTGTGGCTAGCGCGTCCGGCGGGGTTGGACCCGTTGGGTGTGTATACGTTTCGAGTGGGTTTTGTGTTGATTGATTTGTGTGTGGTGGGGCTATTGGTAGCGAGGCTCCGGTTTGAGCGGCGGTCGGTGTGGTGGGCGGTGCTGTATGCGTGGCACCCGTTGGTGATCAGCGAGGTGGCGGGGAGCGGCCACCAAGACGTGATCGGGATCGCGCTGCTGCTGGGGGCGCTGCTGCTGATCGATGGGCGGGTGCGTTCGGTGTTGCGGATGATTGCGTGCGGTGTGGTGTTCGCGGGTGCGGTGGCGGTGAAGCCGATCGTGTTGCCCCTGGCATTGCCGATGGTTTGGAGGCTACGCGGGTCGCGGGTGGGTGTGGTTGTGGCGGTGTGTGGAGTGGTGCTGAGTGGTGCGTTGTTGTACGTGCCTTTTGTGGTGTGGGGCGATGGAATGGGTCGTCTGATCGACACGGGCGGGGCGTTTGTGGGTACGTGGTCTTTTAATAGTTCAATGCACGGGCTGACGGCGTATCTGACGGGATCGGCGACGGCGGCGGGCGTGGGGGCGGGGGTGCTGCTAGTGGGGGTGTTGGTGTGGTGCGTGTGGTGGGGGTACGACGTGTGGCGTGTGGCGGGGGTGTATCTATTCGCGGCGCTGCTGGTGTCGAGCACGGCGTACCCGTGGTATCTGCTGTGGGCGTTGGCGTTGGTGCCGATGCGGTTCGGCTTGGCGGTGTGGGTGTACAGCGTGACGATCATGTGGAGCTACGCGGTGCTGAGTGATATGACGCTGTGGCGAGTGCCGCTGTGGGTGGCGGTGGCGGAGTACGTGCCTGTGTATGCGGTGCTGGGTGTGTGTGCGTGGCGATGGTTGCGGGGAGGTGAGGTGGAGCTGAATGTCACGGGTGGGTGAGGCATGGGTGTGGTTTGGTATTTAACAAATTGAAACGTGGCCGGAGACACGACCCTCATCCCAACCCTCTCCCTGTGAGGGAGAGGGTGAAGAAGCACTGGCAGACAAGCTGCCAGTGGCACCCGACGCTGTGCATTATGCAAAACCGGTCGGGGTGGTCTGCACCGCAGACCCTACAAGCTGAGAGGGAGAGGGTGAAGATTGTCCGGGCGGGCTTGGACCTACAAGTTAAATGATGGGAGTTGGGGATTACGGTACACGGACGAGGGAGCTTGGCTGCTCGCCTATGCTTTTGCATGCGACTTTTTCGATGATGGTTCTGCCGTTGGCGAGGTTGTAGGGGAATTGTTCCTGAAGGCTTCTGATTTTTTGGCCATAGGTCCATACGGCGCCGTTGCGGGCGAAGTCGTCGTCGGTGAAGAGGCCTACGGTGACCATGGACCGGTGTGGCCCGTGGTAGTAGAAGGCCTGGTGGCCTTGCTGGCGAAGTGTTTGGGCGGCTTGTGCAGCGGCTTGTTGGTATTCGGGGCCAAAGGTTTTGTCGTAGAACCCGATTTGGAGTGAGTACATGCCTGTGCGCCCCTTGAGGTCGAGCGCGTCGAGTGTGGGCAGAGGTGCGGCGTCGCCTAGGGGTACGAGACGAGCGGCGGCGAAGCGGAGTTGTCCGTCGAGGCGGACCATGCGCGTTTGGCGGAGGTCGCTGGTGGCGGCGGGTGAGTGGGGGTCTTGGTATCGGCCACGGTAGACGCGGGTGTGGTCGAGGCTGTGGTCGGCCCAGAGGTCGGGGAGGTGTGCGTCGTTTTGTAAGCGGGTGATGAGGTTGCGTGCGTGGTCGCGGCGATTGGGGTTGTCGAAGGTTTGTAACTCGATGGTCCAGAGTGTGGAGTTCCGGTGAGATGGGTTTGATGATCCGGAGTGGTTGTCGTTTGGGCGGGACTGGTTGCTGAGCTGGCGCATTTGTGCCCAGCCATCACGCACGACACGCTCGTAGGTGCATCCGGGCGTGGCTGTCAGGAGGACAATAAGCAAGAGATATCGCTGGGTCCACACGGTGTGATTGTAGTGAGGCATATCGGGCAATGGATGGGGGAGGGGTGGGTTGGTATTAGAGCAACTGGCGTCAATATTCGCCATCTTGATTGGACCGCAGGTGTAACAAACATCTGTATTTCACGGCTTGCAAGCAAGCCGTGCCACCCGGTCAATGGAGATTAATTACGCCAAGTGCTCTAACAAATTGAAACGTGGCCGAAGACACAACCCTCACCCCGGTCCTCTCCCCTGGAGGCAACATTATGCATCAAGCGGCGACAGATCGGTGATCTGCACCCCGTATGTCCGGGCGGGCCCGGACATACGGGGTGTAGACAGGAAGAATGCCCGGCAAAATGCCGGGCCTACCGGCTGCTCCTTGTGAACGTGTGTGAGACAAGTGTGGACGCGAACTGCGTTTAACGCAAGTGTTTACGACCATGACGCATAATCCTGCTGAGAGGGAGAGGGGGAAGTAGATGTGGTGGGGTTTGTGGGTTGACATGTGCGGGTCACATTATATCCTTTGATCCGGATGATGTGATGATTAAATCGGCGGCTCAACCCGAAGCATTAATGGGCTGGCTGGGGAGCTTGGCGGACCCGACGCGGCTACGGTTGTTGCGTTTGTTGGAGCGTAGCGAATTGGGTGTGGCGGAGCTTTGTGATGTGCTGCAGATGCCACAGTCGACGGTGAGCAGGCATCTGAAGGTGCTGGGCGACTTGGGCTGGGCGGACAGCCGGCGTCAGGGGACGGCGAATTATTATCGCAGCACGGTCGATCGATTGGGCCCCTCGGCGCGTCGGCTGTGGGTGTTGGCGCGTGAGGTGACGGACAACTGGGCGACGGTGGAGCAGGATCAGCTAAGGCTAGAGGGGTGTTTGAAGCAGCGGGGGACGCCTGCGCAGGCGTTTTTTGCGGGTGCGGCGGGTCAGTGGGACAAGCTACGAGCGGAGTTGTACGGTGGGGGTGTGACGCGGGCTGCGATGGGTGCGTTGCTGGGTTCGGGTTGGACGGTGGCGGACCTGGGGTGCGGGACGGGAGAGGTGAGCGCGGAGCTGGCGGGCAGTGTGCGTCGAGTGATCGGTGTGGACCAGTCGCCTGCGATGCTCAAGGCGGCGCGTCAGCGCACGGAGCGGTTGGGTAACGTGGAGCTACGCAGGGGTGATCTGGAGCGGCTGCCGATTGAGGACGACACGTGCGACGCGGCGGTGGTGCTGCTGGTGCTGACTTATGTGGCGAACCCGTCGTTGGTGATCGCGGAGGCGGGTCGGGTGTTGCGGGGTGGCGGTAAGCTGGTGGTGATCGATCTGCTTCGGCACGACCGGGATGATTTCCGGGAGCGGATGGGTCAGCAGAGCATGGGGTTTGATCCGGTTGGGCTGAGCAATATGCTTGTCGAGGCGGGGTTTGAGGGTGCGCGTTGTTGTGCGTTGCCCTCGGAGCCCGGCGTGAAAGGCCCGGCGCTGGTGCTGGCGAGTGGTGAGTTGACGGGTGTGGGGTTGGAGGCGGGTGGTCGATCGTGACGATGGGGTCATTGCCCCGGTACAGACGTTTACACGAATTTTCTATATGGAGATATCCCGAAGATGAAACCAATTACCACAGCGGCGCCGAGCGGTACGGGTTTTGAATTTAAAGTGGCTGACCTGTCACTGGCCCAATGGGGCCGAAAGGAACTGGACCTGGCGGAGCAGGAGATGCCGGGGCTGATGTCGGTGCGGCAGGAGTACGCGTCGTCTGAGCCTTTGAAGGGGCTGCGGGTGATGGGGTCGCTGCACATGACGGTCCAGACGGGGGTGCTGATCGAGACGCTCGTGGCGCTGGGAGCGGATGTGCGGTGGTGCTCGTGCAATATCTTTTCGACGCAGGACCACGCAGCGGCTGCGATTGTGGTGGGTGGCGGCACGGCTGATAGTCCGAAGGGTGTGCCTGTGTTTGCGTGGAAGGGTGAGACGCTCGAGGAGTATTGGGATTGCACGGAGCGTGCGTTGGACTTCGGCGATGGTCGTGGCCCGGAGCTGATCGTCGACGACGGCGGCGACGCGACGATGCTGATCCATAAGGGTGCTGAATTTGAGAAGGCGGGGTCTGTACCCGATGCATCGACTGCGGACAGCGAGGAGTTTGCGGTGGTGCTGAAGCTGCTGGCACGCACATTCAAGGAGACCCCGAGCAGATGGGGGAAGGTGGCGAAGGAATGCAGGGGTGTGAGCGAGGAGACGACGACGGGCGTGCATCGGCTGTACGAGATGGAGCGGGATGGGACGCTTCAGTTCCCAGCGATTAATGTCAACGACTCGGTGACGAAGAGCAAGTTCGACAACCTCTACGGCTGCCGTCACTCGTTGGTGGATGGTTTGTGTCGGGCGACGGACGTGATGCTGTCGGGGAAGATTTGCGTGGTGTGTGGGTACGGCGACGTGGGTAAGGGGTGTGCTCAGTCGCTCAAGGGACAGGGCGCACGCGTGATCGTGACGGAGGTCGACCCGATCTGTGCGTTGCAAGCGGCGATGGAGGGGTACGAGGTGAACACGGTCGAGGACGTGTTGGGCGTTGCTGACGTGTTTGTCACGACGACGGGTAACTTCAACATCATCACGGCTGGGCACATGACGAAGATGAAGGACAAGGCCATCGTGGGCAACATCGGCCACTTCGACAACGAGATCGACATGGCGGGTCTGGGCAAGATTCCAGGTATCAAGAAGACGAACATCAAGCCTCAGTACGACATGTGGACGTTCCCCGATGGTCACAGTGTGTTGATCTTGGCAGAGGGTCGGCTTCTGAATCTGGGCTGCGCGACGGGCCACCCGAGCTTTGTGATGAGCAATAGTTTTGCGAATCAGACGCTCGCGCAGATCGAGCTTGCGATTAACAACGACAAGTACGAGAACAAGGTGTACGTGCTGCCTAAGCATTTGGATGAGAAGGTGGCGCGGCTGCACCTGGCGAAGCTGGGCGTGAAGCTCACGACGCTCACGAAGAAGCAAGCGGACTACATTGGCGTGCCGATCGAGGGGCCTTACAAGCCTGACCATTACCGGTATTGATGTAGTTTGAACATCATTGATAAAGAAACAGCCCCCGGTATTGAGCCGAGGGCTGTTTGTTTGTGTGGTTGGTTGTGGTGAGTGTTACGCGGCGCGTCGGGATTGTCTGATTTTGCTGATCAGGCCCATGCCGGCCAGGAGTGTCAGTCCCATCCACGCGGATGCGGGCAGCGGGACGACGGTGGGCGGCGGGGGTGGCGGTGTAGGGGCTGTGAACGTGACCGATAGTTTTGGCCTCAGGCTTATCGAAGTTGATTCTGATGAAACAAAACGGTTGAGAGAGAGCCCTGTTGGAGAAAAAAGCCAGCCATAGTTCGTGGTGCCTCCTGGGTTCGCGGGGCCTCTTGACCACGACTCGACACTGGAGCGGACATCCAGAGAATTCGGATTGGGGATTGCGGTAACTTGCCCTGTTGCTTCGGAACTGTTTGGTTGTACCCCGCTGCCCAAACCGGTCCAGGTCGCTGTTGCGGCGTCCCAGTTCACGAGCATGAGGTATAATGCTGTGAAATTAGTCGGGTTGGAGTCTATTCTGGTCAGTTGTAGCGTTGCTGACTGGATGAATGATCCCATAGGGATCTGGCCTGGGCCGTTCCCGAAGATATTGTCGAACCGCAGGAGGATCTGATCAGTTTCAAGAACACCACTCGCGTTAGTGAATCTGCCGGACTGAATAAAGTCCAAGTGGTCAAAGGTGTTGTTTGGCTGAACACTGACGAGCGTCGTGTCTTGCGTGCCGTTGTAGCCGTTGACGCCATCTTGGAACGTGACGGTCGCGGCGGGAGCGGTGGTGGCGATTATCAGGATGGTTGTGGCTGTGGTGAATAGCAGCCGGCTAAGCGGGGGGGGGGGGAGTGAGGTCTCTTCATGGGAGTCTCCTTTCAAGCGTGTGCTCGAGATGTGAGTTGCGGACGATGTGTGATCTATCCACCCCGGAAAGCTTCTTTTTTTCTAATTAGGTCTCGCTCCGATTGGTGTCAGAAAAAGGTTGATGTGCTGACGTGAATTCAAGAGAAATAATGTTAATGCGATTTTAACATTTCGTACCCTATGAACACGGGTAATTATACTGACTTTGTAACCTCACGCAATACGTAAATCCCTTATTTTGATAGGTTTTTAATTTTTGTTGAGCGTGTTTGAGGTAGCCTATTATTCCTGGAATTCCTAGGTTAACACCCTGGAGAGGAGTCGTTGGTGGCGGGGTTATTGTTGAGGCGTGTCTCGTGTTGATTCACGTGAGCTCGGACCTACAGGGCGGTTTAGCACACGGGTTGCAAGCAACCCGTGCCACCCCGACGCTATGCACTAGGCAATGCTAACCGGGGTGGTCCGCGTAGCGGCCCCTACGCGGAAATGTAAAGTGAAAAATAGGCAATGTGTTCGGGCGGGCCTGGACCTACGGGGAGGGAGAGGGGTGTTTAGGTTGATCGTACATATTTTGTGTATTGGGCGAGGGGCTTGAAGCCTAGCGATTCGTAGAAGGGAATCGAGGGGCAGCGATCGGTGCGTTCGAGGATGACGTGCTGCATCTGGGCGCGGGCGCAGTGATCGAGTACGTGAGCGATGAGCGTGGCTGCGATGCTTTGGGCGCGGTGTGCGGGGTGGGTGTATGCAGGGTCGATGACGCCTATCTGGCCGAGCGTGGTGACGCCGACTGATGCGACGGTTTGGTTTTGGATGCGGCCTAGGAATAGTTCGAGGCGCGGCTCGTCGAGGCGGTCGATCATGGCGTGTGCGTAGTCGCGGTGCGATTGATCGTCGTTGTCGGGGTGTTCGGTGCGTGCCATTTGGTTGTAGAAGGTGTTGAGCTCGGCGTATGCGGCGCGGGCGGGGATGATCTGTAGCGAAGGGTTTGTGCGTTTGGGTGGTTGGTAGTGCGCAAGGGTGTAGAGGTGGGTGGTGATCGGCTGATACCCGAGTTCGGTTAACTGGTGTGTGATGTGGGCGGGGCACTCGGTCTCTACGGGGTCGAGTGTGTGGCAGGTGAGGCTGCGGTCGTGGTAGTGCGCGGTGATGGCGTCGAGTGTGGATTGGCTGATTGACTCGTCGTCGGTGTGTATGTCGGCGGCCCAGTTGGCGTCGGGGACGGTGGAGCGATCGGGGTTTGAAAAGAGGGTGGCGGTGTCGAGTGTGGTCTCCTGTGCGATTGTGCGTGCGAGGATGACGCGAGCACGTTTGGCGGCGCGGACGAGTGCTTGGGGTGAGGTCTGGTAGCTGCGGGGTGAGATGGGTAGTTCCATGGGAGGGTTTTACTGTGTTTAGAGCACTTTGCGCAATTATTATCCATATCCCCAAGAAGAAGGCAGGTCAATGACCTGCCCTACTCCAGAACTGACATGGAGATTATTCATGCAAATTGCTCTAGTGGTTATCTGATAACGGGGTCGGTCATGCCTAGCGTGTCGAAGGCGCGGATGCGGATGAGACAAGCGTCGCAGTGGGTGCAAGGGCGGCCTTGGGGGTCGGGGTCGTAGCAGCTATGGGTGAGGCTGAAGTCGACGCCTAGGTCGAGGCCCATTTCGATGATCTGGGGTTTTGTCAGGTCGATCAGGGGTGTGTGTATGGTGATGGGGTGGCCTTGGACGGCGGCTTTTGTGGCGAGGTTTGCGAGGTGTTGGAAGGCGTGGATGTACTGGGGTCTGCAATCGGGGTAGCCGGAGTAGTCGACGGCGTTGACGCCTATGAAGATGTCGGTGGAGTCGATGACCTCGGCGACGGCTAGAGCGTATGAGAGGAAGATGGTGTTGCGAGCGGGGACGTAGGTGGGTGGTATGTCGTTGGTGTGTTGAGGGGTGGTTGAGGGTGGCGGGGGTCTGTCTTTGGGCACGCTGATGGTGTCGCAGGTGAGGGCGGAGGCCCCGAGTGCGCGGAGGTCGATTTTGATTAGTTGATGCGACGCGGCGTGTAGGTGTTGAGCGATGCGGGCGGCGGCGTCGAGCTCGACGCGGTGACGCTGACCGTAGTCGAAGGTGACGGCGTGTAAGGCGAAGTTTTGCTGGGTGGCTGCGGCTGCGGTGGTGGCGCTGTCGAGTCCGCCTGAGAGCAGGACGACGGCGGGCTTGGGATGGCGGGGGTCTTGGGACATGGGCGAAACTTGAAGTGAGCGGTTTGAGAGTTCGTGATTGGGTGTGGTGGTTTGCGATTAAAAGGGGGTGCTATCGTTTTGTTTGGGTGGGTCGGTGATGACGACGGTGCGTGCGGCGACGTCCCCGAGCCGCTGACGGAAGGGCCAAACGACGGGCATGATCAGTAGGGGCGGCGAGATGAGGTCGAGTATTTTGGTGATGTTGCGTGTGAGAGCTTGCCAAATGTTTGGCGGTGAGCCGTCGAGGCTTGCAACGCGGATGCCCATGAGAGATTTGCCAATTGTTTTTGCGGTGAACATCTCGGATAGGGTGGTGTGAAGTAGGAAGAGGGCGATGACGACGAATCCTGGGGTCATTTCGTGCCACTGTGTGACGTGCCAGGGCCAGTGTGCGAGTATCTGGCTGGGCTGCGTGTCTGTGATGCCTGATACGAGCATGAGGCATGGGAGCAGGTCGAATCCGCCTGCTGCGGCGCGTTTTGCAAGGTCGGCGAGTTGAATTTTTTTGGATAGCTTTGGTTGGTTGCGGTCCTGCATGGCGAGGATGGTGATGGTGGCGATGACGACGACTGCCATTTGGATGAGCCACCTGGACATGTTTCCGAGCGGGCGGGGTGTGGCGACGGACAGGGGTTGGGGTCCGGTGGTGTGCCCTTGTAGGTCGAGATGTGACCAAGAGAGTTGACTTCGGGTGTCCATGACCAGGAGGGCTGTGTTCCACGCGTGTGGGAGTGCGGCCCATGCTTTTGCGGATGATGCGGTAACGGTGAGTGTGCCCAGGGGTGTGACCGCTCCGTCGCGGAAGACGGAGACGTCCAGGCCTACGCCTTGGGGTGAGGTGCTGATGAAGCCAACCAGGAGTTGTCCGTTTACGGTCAGTGCGATGGCTTCGCTGATCCGAAGGCGCTTGGGTGTCCAGGTGGCGTTGTCGTGTCCGAAGCGCAGGTGATCGGGGTCGAGCGCGTACAAGCGGCTAACCCACGCGTGATTTTGTCGGTGGTAGACGCGTATCTCGATGCGGTCTTCGGCGGGTGTCGCGGTGACCAGCAAGGGGAAGTCGTCGTCGGTGCGGCGCATGAGCAGCCAACTGCGTGATTGGTTAGGCCAGTCTTGGGGCAGATCGACGTTGATCCATTTTTTGCGGTCGAGTCGCAGCAAGCGGTCTTCGTGGACAGCTTCGGATCGGTCGGGTTGGGATTCGATTTGTGTTGGCGGTGTTTGGGGTGGCGGGGTGGTTTGTAAGGTCTCGCTGGTGGGGGTTTGTTTGTGGTCGGTGGGTTGCGTGGTGAGGGAGGTTGGGGAGGTGTTTGCTTTGAGGGGCGTTGTTTTTTGGGATGCGTCGATATTATTGAGGGTATCGAGGTCTTCGACACGGACCAGTGCCCACGGGCCGGCGTGGTTGGCGGTGAATGACCGGAGTATCAGGCCTGGGCGCAGCGAAGGCTCGAATGCGGGGGTCGAGTATCGCAGTGAACGAATTTTTTGGTTGGTATCGACGGCGATTGATTGGACGGGGAATCTTGATTTCGGTGTAGCGCCTTGATAGACGAGCCAGAGTTTTCCATCGGCGCATGCGAGTCCGCCCGGGACGATGCGCCCACGTAGGGGGACGGCGTGTCCGAATTTGTTGATGTGGGCGTGGTACAGACGATCGGGCTCGTCGGTGCGGTGGTTGCGGTGCATGACCAATAGGTGTTTTTGATCGTCTTGTACGATCAGGACCCAGAGGTCTTGGCCGTCGCCGGTGGCCCAGAGCGGCTGCATAGCCAGTGCGTTGTTTGTGATGAGCGTGATGGCGAAGATAGTCCAGCAGAGTATTGTCGTGCGGCGAGCGTGGCTGGTTTGGTTGGGCTGAGGTGTGTGTGGTTGGGGTGATGTGGTGTTCACGGGTGACACGATAGTGCATCCGTAATCACGGGCCAAGCACCTGGGTCGGGGTTACAGGGTGTGCGGAGTCCGATGCCACGGGTGTGTTCACCCGTGGCTAAATGGGGTGGGTTGGTATTAACAAATTAAAACGTGGCAGTTGACACGACCCTCACCCCGGCCCTCTCCCTGGAAGGGAGAGGGGGTAATCTGATGGCCAACCCTACAACAAATGTTCGCTCCCTGACGGTCGCGGCTCGTGGCGATGTGTTGAAGTGCGGCGGGTTGGTCTGGGTGGTCGACCAGGGAATTTACTTAAAATTACGTTGATTGGGATAGCCAGCGGGAGATTAATTGGGTATAATTTAGGGCTTGTAGATGGAGCACGAAGATACCTGTGGGTGAGGGAGAGACCCCTGTGAATGTAGAGATGACGTTGAGGCGGTTGGGGTTGGTGTGCGTTTTTGTTTTGGCGGTATCCCCCCAGGCGTGGGCGGTGACGCTGTCGGAGGTGGCGGACCAGATCGGGGCGAGGACGTTTTACGACGCGGGTATCACGGGCACGGGGGTGGTGCTGGGGAATGTGGAGGCTGGGCATGTGGATGCGGGCAACCCGACGCTTGACCAGAGCGGGCGGGTGCTCAACCAGGCGAACCCATTTACGTCGTTTGGGGTGGTGCCACAGAGGCACTCGACGCAGGTGAGTGGGGTGATGGTGGCGGAGAACAACGCGACGACCGGGGCTGGTATTGCGTTTGGTGCGAAGCTCCGCAGCGGTCAGATCGCGACGAGCTTTGGTTTGGGGGGTAATTTTAATATTACGGGTAACTCGTTGCTGTACCCGCTGATGGTGTTGGGCCAATCCGGTGTGGATGACAACGGTGTGGTTACGGGCAACCCCGGCGACAGGGTGGATGTGATTAACTCGAGCTGGGGGGGTACGGATACGTCGGGTGCGAACTCGGTGATCAACGTGCTGTACGACCACCTGGCGGTCAACGCGGGTGTGACGATGGTGGTGTCTTCGGGTAACGCGGGTCAGGGCAGCAACACGGTGGGCACGCCTGCAAACTCGTGGAACGTGATTGCTGTGGGCGCGACGAATACCGTGCTGGGTATGCCGACGGTAACGTCGTTTTCGAGTGGCGGGAAGGTGAGCTCGTTTAACTTGTCGGGGACGCGAACGAAGCCTGACATTGTGGCGCCGGGGTTGAGCATTGTGATGCCTACGCTGGGCAGCGGCTTTACGAGTAGTAGCGGGACGAGCTTCGCGGCACCGATCGTGGCGGCGAGCGCGGGTTTGCTGATCGATCTGGGCAAATCAACGGGGCGGTCGACCGATCCGCGCGTGGTGAAGGCGGTGTTATTGAACTCGGCGACGAAGCTGACTGGCTGGTCGCAAGCGGGTACGACGACGCGGGCTGCGGGCGGGGGTCGGGTGAACGATACCGTGGTGAGTCCGAACCCGCTCGACGCGGCGCAGGGTGCGGGGTTTATCAATTTGACGCAGGCTTACGATCAGTACACGGCTGCGACGGACGACGTGTCGGGTATGGGGCAAACGTCGCTGAGCGTGGCGAACGTGGGCTGGGACCTGAACACGGTCAGCGAAAACAACTCGGTTGATTACCTGATTGATACGGCGCTGATGGGTCAGACACGCCTGACGGCGACGCTGGTGTGGTTCATGGATCGGACGGTGTCGGGCTTTAGCGCGACGGATAGCAATCCGTTTGCGACGACGAATTTCTTTAATGAGAATTTCGACGACTTGGACCTGTTTCTGTTCGAGGCCGACGCGAACGGTCAGCGGGTGGGCAATGAGATCGCGGCGTCGATCAGCGGGTGGAACGCGGCAAACCCGGACAATCCGGGGCAGGGCTTGGATAGCGTGGAGCATCTGTATTTTGATCTGCCTCACGATGGAAGGTACGTCCTGCAGGTGGCGTGGCGGCAGGAGTGGTTCGACTTTTTGGGTAGCGACGGTGCGTTTGACACGGCGAACGCTGAGACGTTTGCGTTGGCGTGGGAGGCGACGGCGGTGCCTGGCCCTTCGGTTGGGGTGCTGCTGGGTGTGGCGGTGTTTGGGATGCTGATGCGGCGGCGGGTGGTGTGAGTGGGTGCGGTGGCACCCAAGCACTGAGCACACGGGTTGCAAGCAACCCGTGCCACCCGGTGTTGCGCACAAGGCCAAACCCATCGGAGTGGTCCGCACAGCGGACCCTACAAGTTTACTTTCCAATTTTAGATCAATCAGCGCGTTAGCGGGTGTCGTGAACGTGTTACGATGTTGTCATGCTTAGACATAGGGTGGCATCGAGCGTGGTGATGGGCGCGGTGTTGGCGGCGCTGCTGTACGGCGACGATTGGCTTGGGCGGGTTGATGTTGCTGGTGTGGTGTTGCCGGCGGGCGTGCTGATGGTGGCGGCGTTTGTCGTGTTGATCGTGTTGGCGTCGCGTGAGCTGTGCGATGTGTTCGATGCGAAGGGCGTGGTGGTGAGCAGGGCGGTGATCGCGTTTGGAGCGGCGGCGGGGTGCGTGGTGATGTGGGTGATCCCCGGCGGGCTCGACGCTGGGGTGGCGATGGTGGGTGTGGTGACGGTCTTGGCGGCGGTGGTGTTCATCTCGATGTACATTCATACGCGTGGTGGGCGCACGCAGGGTGCGGTGGGAGCGGCGAGTGCGACGGTATTTAGCTTTGCATATCTGGGGTTGCTTCCGGGCTGTTACCTGGCGATGCGGCAATTGCACAGCCCGTGGGTGATCGCGGGGGTGATCGGCGTGGCGAAGGCGTGTGACGTGTGTGCGTACTTCGGAGGGCGTGCGTTTGGTCGACACAAGCTGATCGCGTGGTTGAGCCCGGGTAAGACGTGGGAGGGGCTAGTAGCGGGCGTGGCGGGGTCGGCGGTGCTGGCGGTGGGCTTGGTGGCGGGGGCGAACTCCTATCAGGCGACGTGTGGTTTATGGATTGCTGGGGTGGGCGGTGCGGTGATCGCGTTGGTGGGTCAGTTGGGTGATCTGGGTGTGAGCCTATTGAAGCGAGACGCGGGAGTGAAGGACGCGGGTGCGTCGGTGCCTGGTTTTGGCGGGCTGTTGGATGTGTTTGATTCACCGATTCTGGTGGCGCCGGTGGCGTACTGGCTGCTGATGGTGGCTTTTCGGGTCGGGTGAGGGTGGTCCCACGCATTGGGATGTGTGGGCTTCGGAGAGGGGGAAGAAGTTGTCCGGGCGGGCCCGGACCTACGGGATGACGGGTCGATGGGCTGTTCTGTGCCCGGCATGGTGCCGGGCCTACGCGCTGGGCATGACCCATCGGAGTGGTCCGCACAGCGGACCCTACATGTTGTGTCCGGCATGGTGCCACCCGAGGTGGCACCCGTATCGGGTTGTGGCGCCCACAATCGATGTGCCGGATGCCACGGGTGTGTTCACCCGTGGCTAAATAGGGATGAGGAGGTCAAGCGGGGTTTGTGTAAATGATTGTGGCTCGCTATTTTGGCTCATCTGCTTCCCGCCGCGATAGATAGATATAATTATTGAGTTAGAAGAAGAGAGGGATAGGGCGTTGGGGTGTAGTAACGGACAACCCGCATGAGTATGGGCACATTTGTACCGGGTACCGATGGTAAGTCTGCGTCAGGGCCTGTCCGCGTCCGTGGGTCGGCGGCGAAGCAGGGCGTGGGTGCGTCTGAGCCTGACGTTCAACGGGTGCTGCGGAATGCGGTGGCGAATCTGCAGGGCCAGCAAGCGTCGGAGGGTCACTGGTGTGGCGAGCTTGAGGGCGACTCGATCTTGCAGAGCGAGTACATCCTGCTGAAGTTTATCATTGAGCAGGAAGACGATGCGCGGCTTCCGAAGATTGCGAATTATTTAAGGAAGCAGCAGCGTGCTGGGGACGGTGCGTGGGTGCAGTACCCGGGTGCGAAGCCTGACGTGAACGCGACGGTGAAGGCGTATTTTGCGTTGAAGCTGATGGGGGATCAGATTGATGTGCCGCACATGGCGAAGGCGAGGGATTTGATTTTGTCGCTCGGTGGCGCGGAGCAGTGCAACACGTACACGAAGTTTTACTTGGCTGCGTTGGGTCAGATGCACTACGACGCGGTCCCGACGATCCCGCCTGAGATGGTGCTGCTGCCGAAGTGGTTTTATTTTCATTTGGACAAGGTTTCGGCGTGGTCTCGCACGATGATCATGCCGTTGTCGGTGATTTCGTCGTACCGCCCAATCCGTCAGTTGCCCGAGCCGATGGGGATCATGGAGTTGTACGCGGGCCACGATTACCCACACCGCCCGTTTGTAGAATTTGATAAGCGGGTGGTGAGCTGGAAGAATTTGTTTTTGGCAGTTGATAAGCTTCTGAAGGTATTGGACAGCACGCGTTTGACGCCGCTGCGTCGGCCTGCGTTGCGCAGGATCGAGCACTGGATATTGAAGCACACGCGCCACTCGGACGGTCTGGGCGCGATATTTCCGCCGATGGTTTACATCATCATTGCGCTACGGTGCTTGGGGTATGACAAGCGTGACAAGCACCTGATGCGTGCGGAGCGTCAACTCGATGAGCTGATGATCGAGGAGGGGGACACGATCCGGTTGCAGCCTTGCTTTAGCCCGATCTGGGATACGGGTCTCGCGGCGTATGCGTTGACGGAGGCGGGGTACGACGCGGGTGATGCGAATCTGAAGAAGGCAGTGGATTGGTTGGTGGCGAAGGAGTGTCAGACGGAGGGTGATTGGAAGGCGAACGTGGCGCATCACGTTGAGCCTTCGGGTTGGTACTTTGAGTTTAATAATGCTTACTACCCGGACGTGGACGACACGGCGATGGTGGCGATGGCGCTGAACCGTGCGGGTGGCGATGCGGCGCTGGCGGCGGCTGATCGTGGTGTGAAGTGGATGCTGGCGATGCAGAACGCCGACGGGGGTTGGGCTGCGTTTGACCGTACGATCCATCGGCCGATCCTGGAGCACATCCCGTTTGCTGACCACAACGCGATCCAGGACCCGTCGTGCCCGGATATCACGGGTCGAACGCTCGAGTGCATGGGGTATCACGGTTATAAGCCCAGTGACGCGCCCGTGGCGAAGGCGATCGGGTTCCTCAAATCGAAGCAGGAGGAGGAGGGCTGCTGGTTTGGCCGATGGGGTGTGAATTACCTGTATGGCTCGTGGCAGGTGCTGTGCGGGCTGGACACGGTGGGGGTGGATATGAATGAGCGATGGGTGCAGAAAGCGGGTCGGTGGCTGCGTGGTGTGCAGAAGGAAGACGGGAGCTTTGGCGAGTCCGCGGATAGCTACGAGAACCCGGACCTGAAGGGTCAAGGCCCGGCGACGCCTAGCCAAACGTCGTGGGGCGTGATGGGATTGATGGCGGTGTTTGGGCCTCGTGATCCGGGGGTCGTGGCTGGCGTGCGTTGGCTGTGTGACAACCAGCAGTCTTCGGGGACGTGGGATGAGCAGTGGTTTACAGGGACGGGGTTTCCGCGGATGTTCTATCTGCGGTATCACCTGTATCGGCTGTACTTTCCGGTGATGTGCCTGGGGCGTTACCAGCGAGAACTGCAGCAGAGCGATTAGTCGCTGGGTTACGTTCTATTTTACTCTGATAGTTCTAGAGCAACTTGCGTAATTATTCTCCATCTCCCCAAGAAGAAGGCAGGTCAATGACCTGCCCTACTCCAGAACTGACATGGCGATTATTTATGCAAGGTGCTCTATCTTTTTGGTTACGCCACATCCGTTGGCGGTGGTGCATTTATGTGGGTGTGTGGATAACTTTTGGGGCACCTTGACAGATACCGAACAAACGGTATCCTATCAAAACACGAACATTGACTGGTATAAGGAGCTTCGTTATGGTGTCAGCCTCGACCGCACCCGAGCGTAAATCGACGAACAACGGACGGAAAATCAGCTCTAAAAGCAAGGCGGGAACAGATATGGCAAAAGGTACGAAACGGCGTGAACCCGTGGTGGTGCCGGTTACGGAGACGGCTCGTCAGGAGGCGCTGGGCAGAGCACTCACGCAGATCGAGCGGTCATTTGGCAAGGGGGCGATCATGCGCCTCGACGACGACCCCAATGCGATCGTGCCGGGCATTCCGACGGGGTCGGTGAGCTTAGACCTGGCGTTGGGTGGGCGAGGGCTACCCTATGGGCGGATTATAGAAGTGTTTGGCCCGGAATCATCGGGCAAGACGACGCTAACGCTGCATCTGATCGCCAACATTCAAAAGAAAGTGGGGGGTGTGGCGGCGTTTATCGATGCTGAGCACGCGCTGGACCCGTCGTGGGCGCGACGGATCGGCGTGAACCTCGAAGAGTTGCTGGTTAGCCAACCCGACAACGGTGAGCAGGCGCTGGAGATCTGCGAGATGCTGGTGCGGTCGAATGCGGTGGACCTCGTGGTGGTCGACTCGGTGGCTGCGTTGATCCCTCGTGCGGAGATCGAGGGTGAGATGGGCGACTCGCACATGGGTCTGCAGGCTCGTCTGATGAGTCAGGCGATGCGGAAACTGACGGGTGCGATCAGCAGGAGCAAGTGCAGTGTGGTGTTCATCAACCAAATCCGAGAGAAAATCGGTGTGATGTTCGGTAGCCCTGAGACGACGCCTGGCGGTCGAGCGCTGAAATTTTACACGTCGGTGCGTATTGATATCCGCCGTACTGCTTCGATCAAGAACGGGGACGAAGCGGTGGGCAATCGTGTGCGTGCGCGTGTGGTGAAGAACAAGGTGGCTCCGCCGTTTCGCCAGGCAGAGTTTGACATTATGTTCAATGAAGGGATCAGCGCATCGGGGGACGTGCTGGACTTGGGCGTGGAGTGTGATGTGGTGAGTAAATCGGGGTCTTGGTTTAATTACGGTGACGTGCGTCTGGGGCAGGGCCGTGAGAATTCCAAGCAATTTTTGAAGGATAACCCGACGTTGTTCGAGGAAATTCGAATGGCGATCTTGAAGTCGAAGGGCATCGAGCCGACTACACCGTCTATGCTGGTTGGTGAAGAGGCGGCGAAGAGCGGTGAGGGGGATTGATTTGGCGGGGGTGGTGGACGAGGATCGTGGGTCGAGATGCCACGGGTGTGTTCGCCCGTGGCTAAGTAGAGGTGGATAGTACCCACGCATTGTAATGCGTGGGCTTCAGTTGAAGATTGGTCTGCTTCCTGACGGTTGTGGGTTGTAGTGATTTATTGAGGATATGAGCGTTTTGGGTGGGTGAAGGCTGTACTTGTGGCGTGTGTTTTGCCGATTTACAGAACAAGATGTCTGGGCCTGACTACATCATCGATATCAACGGTGTTAAAGTGCAAGGCGATGATGCGCCTCGGCTCAATCCGTCTAAGGTGAGGGGGCGGCCTTGGTTGAGTGTGCAGTGGGAGTGCTGCTCGACGTATAGCCGAATCTATCGCAGCCAGGACGGTAGCGCTTACCGGGGCCAATGTCCCCGTTGTGGGCGGCCTGTGAAGGTCCGAGTCGGGGCAGGGGGTACGAGTAACCGATTCTTCAGGGCTTCGTGATGCACTAAAACTCAACCAACCGGAGTGGTCCGCTACCACACGGGTTGCAAGCAAGCCGTGCCACCCGGTCAATGAAGATTAATGACGCCAGTTGCTCTAGCGTGTTGGAGGAGTTGTAAGCTATTGTCTCTCATATCGGGGCGTCCATAAATACGCACGAATTTCAAGTTGAATTGGTATTTTCGCTGCTGAAGCGATTGGGCTTAGAATCTAACGCGGTGGTGCTGTAGAATGTGCAGATGTTTGGTATGCGACTGTCACATCACTCTTTGCTGCGTAAGGAAATGGAGCGTCAAGGTGGTCAACCTGTGGTTTTACTGACCCAGCGTGGAAACGCGTTGGGGTCGTTGTTGCGTGGTCTGAAGAGTAGAGGAGGGCGTCCGCACGTGGTGTCGCACCCGGCGTATGTGATGGGAGCGTTGGGGCGGTTGGATACGGCGGTGTTGCTAATCGATCAGCCTGATCGTGTGCAGCAATTGGGAGGTCTATTGGCTGCGGTGCGTCGGTATTACCCACGGGTGCAGTGTTGGCGTTATGACGCGTCTGGCCCGGAGGGTCGGCCTGTGTTGTCGCGGGTCAACGGTGATTGGGCGTGTCAATGCAAGAGTCAGGGGGCTGGGGTTGATCAAGGGCGGGTTTCCCAGGCAAGCGAACCTTCTAATGGCGATGGTCGTACCAGGGGCGATCGGGTGGTTGATAAAGGGAATGTTCCCGGAGGTGCGGATATGGGTGGGGGTGGGCCGGTTGTATCTGCGGAGAGTTTTTTGCCTGAGCCGGTGTTAAGTCAAGAGGAAATGATGATGCTGATCGGGCGAGGCTTTGGGGACGAAGACGAGTTAAATGATTCGGATGTGAACTGCTCACAGTGATAATTGCCATTGGTGGTGCCTAGAATATATCGGGTTCGAGGTACGGCTGGTGGGCGGTCGGGCGATGCGATACGCATCTGCGTATGTTTCGACCGCGTCGTATATTCATAAGTATTTGTGACATTTGATCCCGCGTACAAGGACAGTCGGACAATACTTATGGTGATTGGTATGAGAGGATCGAGGATGAACGTTCTTTTGGTGGGAGACACGGCTCATACGCGGAAGGTTGGCCGTCTGTTGGAGACGGTGGGCGTGGTGGGTCCTGTGCACACGGTGCCTGACTATCTGATGGCTCTTGGTCACATGGCTGCTGATCCGCCTACGGTCCTGATTAGTCGTGTGGAGGACCTGGACGATCCGCCCGAGCCGGCAGCGGAGGCGCTGCGATCGTTGGCGCCGGGGTCGCGGTTGCTGCTGACGACGTCATCGGAGCATCGGTTGCAGGCGGTGCGTGCGGTTGATGCGGGTTTTGATGATTACTTGATCGAGCCGATCGATTCGGCTGCGTTGGGTCGTGTGTTGGCTGGTGCGTTTGGTTCTGCTGAGCCCGGCGTGGATCAGGGCGGGGCTAGAGGCGCGTCAGCGTCGGTGGGGTCGGTTGTCGAGGTGTCGGTGGGAGTGGCGGGTGGGGCGGTGTCTGTCGAAGACGAAGCGGACCTGATCGAGCAGGTGATGTGTGCGGGGGGAGTTGGGGGTGCTGGTGGAGTGGTGGGTGAGGCGGTGTTGCGGTGCGTATCGAAGCGCAGTGGCTTGGGCACGGTGGAGTGGTCGGCCCGGCGTGAGGATGTTCCCGCTGATCATGTGTGTGCGTTGCTGCGTCACGGTGATCAGGAGCTAGGTTTTTTGCATGCAGCGTCGTCGTCGGTGACGCAGGCTCAGTTGCATCCTTGGGCGGGTTGGGTGGCTAAATGGCTGGGGTTGGAGCGTCATGTGCACGAGCTGTCGCAGTTGGCGATGCGAGACGAATTAACGGGTCTGTGGAACCGGCGTTATTTCAATCGTTTTTTGAATACGATCCTGGGGCGTGCTGCGGATAGGCGGTTTTACGTGTCGTTGCTGGTATTCGATATCGATGATTTTAAACGTTACAACGACGAGTACGGTCATCTGGCGGGAGATGATATTCTGCGAGAATCGGCACGGCTGATGCAATCGCTGGTGCGTGAGCATGACGTGGTGGCGCGTATCGGAGGCGATGAGTTTGCGGTGATCTTCTGGGACCCCGCAGGACCCCGGCAGCCCAACAGCAGCCACCCGCACGACCCGGTTAAGGTCGCGGAACGTTTCCGAGTGGCGGTGAGCACACACCGGTTCCCGAAACTGGGTCACGAAGCACCGGGTACGCTACGGATTTCGGGAGGGCTGGCGAGCTTTCCGTGGGATGGCAGGAGTGCGGAAGAATTGCTCGACCGAGCTGACCGCATGGCTTTGCAGTCAAAGCAGCAAGGCAAGGACGCGATCACATTTGGTCCGGGTGTGCGGCGGAACTCGTCGTGCGGCGATTTGTAGCGAGGTGGTGCGGGCTAAAACCACCGGAGTGGTCCGCACGGCGGACCTTACCCACGGGTTGCAAGCAACCCGTGCCACCCGACGTTGTGCACAAGGCAAAACCCAGCCGGAGTGGTCTGCACGGCGGACCTTACCCACGGGTTGCAAGCAACCCGTGCCACCCGACGTTGTGCACAAGGCAAAACCCAGCCGGAGTGGTCCGCACGGCGGACCTTACGCGGGTGTGAATGGGGTGCCCCGGGTGTATTCACCCGGGGCTAAGTGTTGGGGTGGGCGTGGTCCCACGCATTGGGATGCGAGGGCTTCGGAGAGGAGAACGTTGTTTGTCCGGGCGGGCCCGGATCTACGGGATGGTGGGTCGTTGGGGTGATTGTTTGGCTTTAAGCCAGGACGCAATCGTCCGGTACGTTCCTCATAGGCGTCTTGGAAGGCGCATATATTTTCAATTGATATGCTGAAGTATTGGCTGAGCTTCAAGGCCCGCTGAGGTGTTGGTCGATAACAGTGCATTGTCAGGTTGGCCGATTCCGTGATAATGGCTGCCGATGATCGTTTTAATTGCACCAGGGTCCGGATAACACAAAAGGACGCGTTGTTATGTCTTTCGATTCCACGATACACGCCAAAGCAATTGAATTAACAAAACTCAGCTACGAGATGACGGCTGCGTCTGGGTCGGGTCACCCGACGACGGCTGCGAGCCTGTCGCACCTGGTTTCGGTGCTGATGTACAGCCACATGCGGTACGAGCCTTCGAATCCGGCGCACCCGAGCAGTGACCGGTTGGTGCTGAGCGAGGGTCACGCGGTTCCGATTGTTTACGCTGCTTGTGCTGATCTGGGCGTGATGATCGGTAAGGACCCGCAGAACTTGAGGCCCATGACGCGTGACGACGCGATGACGCTGCGTGCGATCGACTCGATGATTGACGGCCACCCGAACCCGATCGAGGGGTTCCCGTTTTTTGACGCGGCGACGGGTTCGCTGGGGCAGGGGTTGTCCGTGGCGGCGGGTATCGCGGCGGGAGCGAAGGTGGATCAGATCGATCGGCGTATTTTCTGCATCATCGGTGACGGTGAGAGCCGAGAGGGTCAGATCTGGGAGGCGATCGACTTTTTAAGGGATCACGGGCTGTCGGCGGTGTGCCCGATCTTTAATTGCAATGAATACGCCCAATCGGACAAGGTCAGCCCGCAGCAGACTGCCCAGACGACTACGAAGAAGCTCGAAGCGGCGGGATATAAGGTCCTGGTGATCGACGGCCACAACCCGACGGAGATTCAAGAGGCGTTTCGGACGCACGCGCAGACGATGCACGACCCCGATGCTGCTCCGGTGGCGATCGTGGCGAACACGGTGAAGGGCTGGGGCAGCGCGTCGTCGCAGGGGCATGGTCATCATGGCAAGCCCGCGACGGGTGACGATCTGGCGAAGGCGTTAGAGGAACTGGATCAGACGGGTCGTCAGGTGGGTGCTGCGGCTGACGAGCAGCTTAAGATTGATCTGATGAGCCCGAAGAAGCCTGACGCGCCGAAAATAGAGGCGGCGATGAGCTTCCCGGAAGCGGCGAAGAAGTATGGTTTTGACAGCGCTTTGGAGAAGGGCAAGATGGCGACACGGCGGGCGTACGGGGTGGCGTTGCAGGCGTTGGGTCACGCGGACTCGCGTGTGGTGGCGCTGGATGCGGACGTGAAGAACTCGTCGTTTGCGATTGACTTTTACAATGATAAAGAACTGAACCCGCGTTTTTTCGAGTGCCGAATCGCGGAGCAGAATATGTATTCCGTTGCTGCGGGTCTGAGTGCTGCGGGCAAGGTGCCGTTCGCGTCTACGTTTGCGAAGTTTGTGACGCGTGGCTACGACCAGATCGAGATGGCGGTCAATAGCGGTGCGAACCTGAAGATTGTCGGTTCTCACGCGGGGATTACGCTGGCTGCGGACGGCCCGAGCCAGATGAGCCTGCCTGACATCGCGTGGTTCCGGTCGTTTGCGAATACGACGAATCACAAGGGTGTACCGTGTTTTTATCTGCTGCAACCCTCTGATGCGTACCAGGCGTATGCGTTGACGCTGGCGATGGCGGGTCACGACGGGCCTTGCTATATGCGTACGGTGCGTGGTGACGTGGAGTTTTTGTATGGTGAAAACGACACGTTTAACCTGGGCGGTCACGAGGTGCTGTCGCAGGGCAGGGACCTGCTGATCGTGGCGTCGGGGTACATGGTGCATGAGGCGAATCGCGCGTTGGAGCAGCTCGACGCTCAGGGTGTGGACGCGACGCTGGTGGACCTATACTCGATCCCGTTTGATACGGACGCGATTCTTGATTTGGCTAACAAGAACAACGGCATGATCCTGACGCTTGAGGATAATTACTCGGGTGGTATCGGTAGCGCGGTGGCGGACGCGGCGTCGCTGGACGGCGGTGGCTTTACCGTCAACCAGATGTATGTGCGGAAGATCCCCAAGAGCGGCAGGACGACGGACGATGTGCTGAACTACACGGGTCTGAGCGCCAAGCACGTGGTGCTGCGTGCGATGCAGATGCTTCAGCTTTCGGCGCCGGACGCGGCTGCGTGACCGGTTGGCTTTCGCCTCACGTGCTCGTACAGTGTGGGGTGAGATGATCGGTTATCTAAATGACAATTTCTGGCTGCTGATGCACCGCGGGGGTGTGGTGATGTGGCCGTTGCTGGCGTTGAGCCTGGTGGCGATGACGCTGGTGTTTGAGCGCGTGTGGTTCTGGTCGAAGACGAATCGTCGGCGTAGTCTTGAAGGCGCGGCGGAAATGGCGCGTCTACTTCGGGGTGGGCGTCACGAGGCGGCGCGGGAGCTTGCGCGGGGTGATGATACGGTGTACGGCCGAGTGGTGAGCGCGTTGCTAGACGAGCCGGTGGTGAGCGAGGCTTCGGCGGTGGGGGTGGTGGAGGCGCACCGTGGGGGTCTCGAGCGTTTTATGCCTACGTTGTCGACGATTATCACAGCGGCACCGATGCTGGGTATCTTGGGTACGGTATCGGGGATCATTTCGAGTTTTCAGATTTTGTCTGACTCATCGATGGCTACGGACCCGCGTGACGTGGGCCAGGGTATTGCGGAGGCGCTGCTGACGACGGCTGCGGGGTTGGTGGTGGCGATAATAATTTTGTTTCCATATAACGCTTTCCGAGCACAATTGGACCGTACGCTGGGTCGTATCGAGTCTCTGGTAGTGGCTGGGATTGCCCGTGGGGGTGAGGGTGGTGCTTCGAGTGGTCAGGGGGAATCAACGTCCGAGTAGCGGGTCGGTGGTATTGATCGTTGGTCGAGATTTGGTCGATACTTACTAGACCGGGGGGGGCGCGGGGCGAGGAGTTTGATTGTCCCACATGTTTTGGGTCGGAGTGGGTCTAGGTACGCATTCACGTATGCTTACCGCGTCGTATACCCATAGGTATTTGTGGCATCGGATCGTAGCGTACAAGGACAGTCGGACCATACTTATAGTGATTGGTATCACAACAGATTGAGGGAATACAGCGATGATCAGTCCTGATGTGGCGAAGATCCGAGCGTTTAAGGTTGTGCCGTCGTTGCCCGCACCGCTTGAGCCGTTGATGGAGCTTGCGCACAACATCTGGTGGTGCTGGCACCCGGAGGCGGTAGAGTTGTTTGTGCGGCTCGATCGCGACCTATGGCAAAAATACAACCAGAATCCCGTTCGGATGCTGGGCAATTGTCCGCAGGAGGTTTTGGACAATGCTGCGCGCGACGAGGGGTACCTGACGACGATGCGACGGGTGTTGAACGAGCTGAAGCGTCATATGGACCGGACGCCTTGGCACACGTCGCTGTCGGAGAATACGGAAGGGCTATCAATCGCGTACTTTTGCGCGGAGTTTGGCTTGACGGAGTGCCTGCCGGTGTATTCGGGCGGGTTGGGATGTCTGGCGGGGGACCATTTGAAGTCTGCTGCAGAGTTAGGCTTGCCGTTGGTGGGTGTGGGTCTGATGTATCGGCACGGTTACTTTCAGCAATACCTCAACGCGGACGGTTGGCAGCAGGAGTACTACCCGGACCTGGACTTTGCGAATTTGCCGATCTCTCCGGCGCGAGACGGTTCGGGGGGGCGTGTGAAGGTGAGCGTGCAGCTACCGGGTCGTGAGGTGCACGCGGCTGTGTGGCGTGTGCGTATCGGGCGTGTTGATCTTTATCTGTTGGATACGAACATTTCCGAGAACGATCCAGCTGACCGTGGTATCACGGGCCAATTGTATGGCGGTGATATGGAGACGCGGATCAAGCAGGAGATCGTGCTGGGGATCGGGGGGGTGCGTGCATTGGAGGCGTGCGGGGTGCACCCGACGGTGTTTCATATGAACGAGGGGCACTCGGCGTTTTTGGCGTTGGAGCGTATCCGGCGGATGATCGAGCGGCACGGCGTGTCTTTTGACGAGGCGCGTCAGTTCGGTGCTGCGAGCAATATTTTCACGACGCACACGCCTGTGCCAGCGGGTATTGATCGATTTCCGCCTGAGATGATTAGGCGATATTTCAAGCAGTATCAACCGTCGCTGGGCTTGGACATGGAGGGTTTGCTGGCGTTGGGTCGAGAGAATGTGTTTGCTCAGGAAGAGTTTTTCTCGATGGCGGTGTTGGCGATCCGTACGGCGGACTGGGCCAACGGCGTGAGCAAGCTGCACGGCGAGGTGAGCCGATCGATGTGGCAGAACATCTGGCCCGGCGTGCCCCAGCAGGAGCTGCCTATTGGTCACGTGACGAACGGCGTGCACGCGAGGTCGTGGTTGAGCCCGGAACTGACGGAGCTTCTGGACCGG
>JAJRXX010000074.1 GCA_024276075.1 Planctomycetota bacterium | reverse complement strand
ACGCGTTACCGCCATGGGTCCGCACCCAACGACGCGTACAACGCTGGGTACAAGCCGCAATGATCCTCTATGCCGTACTCCTTCACCAATGAATTTGAAGCACTTACAGCAATTGTGCAAAATCCTGCTCACAGGGAGAGGGGGCAGGCAGGGGAAATCAGAATGGTCCGCACAGCGGACCCTACACGGTGTTGGCAGAAGGAGTGCCCGGCACGATGCCGGGCCTACCTGCTTATCGACTCCCGACCCCTTATCTCCCCCCCCCTTATCTTCTTCTCTTCGCATTCAACAATGAGCTTCGAAAGTTAAATTAGCTTATGAAATAAGCCCAACGCCCTCGCCGACGCATCATCACTAAACCACCAAATGCTAAAATAGATATCGTGGCTGGCTCGGGGACCGTCACAATCAGGTCATCAATAAATACCTCACTCAGATTGGTGATATCAACGACCCGCAATTCAATCTCAGACACCGTGCTGTCGATGACGAAGGCACCCTGGTTGAATGTTGTATCGGGAGTCTTGTCATTCGAAGGAAGGCGCGCGAAATGACTCCCACCTGATAGCGGCGCTCCATCTAGATAGATCGCTCCATTAGACCCCCAGTTGTCAAATAGTTCAGCGTATTTGAACGATAACGTATCGACGTAGGTTGGAGTACTAAAAGTGATAAAGAGCGAAGAAGTATGGTTGAAAAAACAACTGGCTGGACAATTAGATCTGCCGAACCCGAAAGCCTGTGTGCTTCCAAAGAACGTCGTCGACCTGATGCCAGAACCCGCAGCATTTAGCTGAAGGGTCGCCAGTGAGATTCGAGAATCTAGAACACCGCCCTCAAAATCCTCGCTGAGGATGACCGCTGCACGAGTAGGCGTGGCCAATATAGCTAATCCAAGTAAAACGGAGCAGGTTTCGACAATACTTAATCTAAAGACCTTTGAATGCATGCTATCATTCCTTTTTAAAATTTACGTTTTCCATATAGATATAGCCCAAGCCAACAACGGCCCAGACCTTTAAACGAAGTAATTGAGACAACCGCCACGCTAACGTTTATTTTTGACATATGTCTGATTCAATCAGGCTCTTTCCTAGAAGACAAAACATATACCCCAGTAGCATATCTGAAGACGAGGGGTCGTGAGTCGATTTGGATGTGCAGGCGGGGAGGGAAAAAGGACCATCCCAATTTATTTATCGAATTCGTCGCCTCGGAATGTGTGGCCCAGGTATAGCTTGCGGACTTGGTCGTTATTAATGATCTGCTTGGGCGTGCCTTCGGCGAAGACTTTGCCCTCGAAGATGACGTAGGCGCGGTCGACGATCTCGAGGGTTCGCTGGACGTTGTGGTCGGTGACGAGCATGGCGATGTGGTGTTCCTCGCGGAGCCGGCGGATTTCGACTTGTAACTCTTCGACGGCGACGGGATCGACGCCTGAGAAGGGCTCGTCGAGGAGGATGAGCGTGGGGTCGGTGATCAGAGCACGGGCGATTTCGAGCTTGCGTCGTTCGCCGCCTGAGAGTGTGCGTGCGTGTTGGCTGCGTAGCTTGGTCAGGTCGAACTGGTCCATGAGCTCTTGAGCGCGGCGTTTGCGTTGTGTTTTTGTCATGGGCCTGGTTTCGAGGATTGCGATCAGGTTTTCCTCAACGGTGAGTCTGCCGAAGATGCTGGGCTCCTGTGAGAGGTACCCCATGCCACGTTGGGCACGCTGGTACATGGGCAGGCGTGTGACGTCCTGGCCGTTGAATACGACTTGGCCCTTGTCGGGCGTGATCATGCCGATGGTGGTGCGGAAGCTGGTGGTCTTGCCGGCGCCGTTGCGTCCGAGCAGGCCTACGATCTCGCTTTCGGATACGTCGAACGAGACGTGGTTGACGACGGTGCGTCCGCTGTAGGTCTTGACGAGGTCGTTTACCTTGAGAATGAACATGGCTTGACATGATATCGGCTTAGGAAGCTATGGGCACGGCGGAGATTTAGGGGGTGATTCGCGTGGAGTGGTGCGGGATGCCCCGGGTGTGATCACCCGGGGCTAAGTGGGGGGGGGGGAGACCCACGCATCTCAATGCGTGGGCTTTTGTAAGGCAATCGGTAGTCGTTGACGCGACCCTCACCGGGCCTCGGCTGGTAGGGAGAGGGAGAAGAATTTGTCCGGACAGGCCCGGACCTACGGGCTAGGCTTTCGCAAGCGATTGCGGGTAGGTTATGTCTTATTGTCCCGGGTGTGATCACTCGTGGTTAAATGGGGCTGTTATGGCGTTGATTTATCGTTGGTTATGGTATCTGTTGCCGGCGAATCCGGTGCTGGTGCAGATCGTCGAGGGCGGGTCGCGGCGGGTGCGGCACCTGTGGGTGCGAATGGTGTACCTGGGTGTGCTGATCGGGCTGGTGCTGGTGACGCTGTTGACCGGAGGTGGTATGCACGCGCAGGTGAGCCTGACGGACCTGGCGAAGGCGGGGACGCTGGTGTTTACGGTGACGAGCTACGGGCAGGTGCTGTTGATCTGTTTGCTGGCGCCGCTGTTCATGGCGGGCGCGATTGCGCAGGAGAAGCTGGGTAGGACGTACGACATTTTGTTGACGACGCCGATGTCGAACTTGCAGATTGTCTTGGGGTCGCTGTTTGGGAGGTTGTTTTTCGTGCTGGCGTTGTTGATGAGCGGTGTGCCTTTGTTTGCGGTGCTGTTGATTTTCGGGGGTGTGCCGACGGGCGCGGTGTTTGTGAGTTTTACGGTGGCGGCGTTGTCCGCAGTGATGGTGGGTTCGGTTGCGGTGACGCTATCGGTGCTGCGTGCGGGTGGTCGCAAGGCGGTGTTTGTGTTCATCATCGCTGTGGGTGCGTACCTGGTGGCGAGCTATTGCTTGGACTATTTTGTGCTGCGTCGCGTGGCGCCGGTGCCGGGTGCTGGTGCGGACGGGACAACATGGCTAACGCCGTTGCACCCGCTGCTGGTGCTCGAAGCGTCGCTGAACAATGCGAACTATCGCCCGCCCGCTGCTGAGGTGCTCGGTGGGTATCCGTGGTGGTTGCGTTTTTATCTGGCGAAGCCGTTTGGCGCGTTTGTGGTGATTAGCGTGGGTGTCAGCGGCGTGCTGATGGTGTGTAGCACGGTGGTGCTCAGGCGATTCAACCAGAACCAGGGCCGCGCGGGGCTGTATGGTTGGCTGCGTCGTAGGCTGAGGCTGGGTGCGGCGAGGCGACGTGAGCCGCGTGCGGTGTGGTCGAACCCGATCGCGTGGCGTGAGGCGTTGACGCGGGGTACGCGGGCGGGTTGGATCATCGGGAGGCTAGCGTTCGTGGCGGTAGGCTTGGGTGGCGCGGGTGTGTTGCTTTGGGTGTATCACACGGGGAGGCTGCCGACGGTGGCTGATCCGGTGCGTGGCGGGGTGCTGGGACCACACGATCTATTTCGGTTGGCGTTGATGGTGCTGCTGCTAGCAGAACTGACGATGATCGTGCTGGTGGCGGTGTTTTTGAGTGCGGGTTGTGTGAGTCGGGAGCGGGAGGAGGGGACGCTTGACCTTATTTTGACAACGCCCGTGACGCCCCGGCAGTACATCTGGGGCAAGCTGCGTGGTTTGGTGAGTTTTTTGGCGGTGCTATTGGCGGTGCCCGTGCTGACCGTGGCGATGGTCAGCGCGTACGCGTCGGTGGGCAGATGGCTGGGCTGGGGGCCCGCAGTGGTGCCCCACAGCACGATCAGCGATGGTGTGATCGGCACGATGCAGGTCGGCTTGCTTTTGCCGGAGGTGCCGGTGCTGTTGGCGGCGGCGCTGGTGCCGTTTGTGGCGCTGTGCGTGATGGTGGGCATGACGTGGAGCTTGAAGGCGCGGGGCGTGTTGAGTGCGGTGACGCCCGCGATAGGGATCATCGGGTGTTTGGTGATGGTGACGGGATTTTGCGGATACAACGCGGCGCAGAACGTGCCAATGGTGGGCCCTGCGATTAATGCGTTTAGCCCGGTGACGAGTTTAGGCATGCTAATCAACCCGTGGGAGCGTGTGGTGGGTTTTGCAGATGACCCGGTGACGGGGCGGATGAGCTTGGCGGTGAGTGCGCTGGTGGCTTGCGGGGGATACAGCTTAGTGGTCTACCTGATGCTGCTGACGATGGTGAATACGTTTGACCAAGCGGTGCGAAGGCTCAGTGGGGAAGGGTGAGCGAAGCGGTCCGCACAGCGGGTCCTACACGGGTACGAATTGATCTGTGATCTGTACCCTTGAATTTGATCCAAAACGGTAATATTTTAGAGCACTTGGCGTAATTAATCTCCGTTAGAGCACCTTGCATAAATAATCGCCATGTCAGTTCTGGAGTAGGGCAGGTCATTGACCTGCCTTCTTCTTGGGGAGATGGAGAATAATTACGCAAGTTGCTCTAGTCGGGTGGCACGGCTTGCTTGCAACCCGTGAGACACAGATACGTGACGCACCAGCGCCCCTCCGGGATGGCGAAATTTGTGCCAGCTACTAGGGGAGCAGAACAGGAGGAGGACAGAGGTCACACCACCCCCAAACAAAACACCCCCGCGAGCTTTAGGCTCACGGGGGTGAAATAGCCGGCAGCGACCTACTTTCCCACAGATGCAGTATCATCGGCGCGACGGGCTTAACTGCTGAGTTCGGGATGGGATCAGGTGTGACCCCGTCGCTATGACCACCGACAATCGATGCTACCGCTTTTACACGGCAGCACCGTTTAGTTCTTTTACAAACGGATTAACCAGGTTTTCAATTCTAACTTCTGACTTCTCACTTTACCACGTTCATGTCCCACACATCATAATGCGTGGGGTAAACGTGGAAATGGACTACACGCAAGAAAACACCAAAAACAAAGCTTCTTTCTTGAGAAACTTTGATCAACCAACAACGTCCGTCCACACCACACGGGCATCAGCCCACATAACATGTTCGTTCGATCATTGGTCGGTGCGATCAAACAATCGACCGTTAGTACCGCTCACCTGAGGGCATTTCTGCCTTTGCAGCTGCGGCCTATCAACCCGGTAGTCTTCCGGGGGTCTCTCGGGAGCAAGCTCCCATGCAACTCTTATCTTGAGGGGGGCTTCCCGCTTAGATGCTTTCAGCGGTTATCCCTGCCGGACTTAGCTACCCAGCGGTGGACCTAGCGGTCCAACTGGCGCACCAGGGGTCCGTCCTTCCTAATCCTCTCGTACTAGGGAAGATGCCTCTCAAAGTTGCTGCGCCCACGGCAGATAGGGACCGACCTGGCTCACGCCGGTCTGAACCCAGCTCGCGTGCCACTTTAATGGGCGAACAGCCCAACCCTTGGGACCGCCTTCAGCCCCAGGATGTGACGAGCCGACATCGAGGTGCCAAACCGCATCGCCGCTATGGACGCTCGGATGCGATCAGCCTGTTATCCCCGGGGTACCTTTTATCCGTTGAGCTATGACCCTTCCACACGGGATCACAGGATCACTAGAGCCCTCTTTCGAGACTGCTTGACGAGTATGTCTCGCAGTAAAGCCGGCTTGTGCTCTTACACTCGGAACACGGTTTCCAACCGTGCTGAGCCGACCATTGCGCTCCTCCGTTACTCTTTAGGAGGAAACCGCCCCAGTTAAACTACCCAGCTAACATGGTCCTTCGCCCAGATTCATGGGTCGAAGTTAGGTCAAAAAAGCGATCGGGGTGGTATTTCAAGGACGGCTCCACCCGGACCGGAATCCGGGTTTCAAAGCCTCCCACCTATCCTACGCAGAACGTATCCTTGGCCAATATCAGCCTATAGTAAAGGTCCACGGGGTCTTTCCGTCTTGCCGCGGGTACGCGGTATCTTCACCGCGTCTTCTATTTCACCGAGTTGGTAGTTGAGACAGTGCTCCAATCATTACGCCATTCATGCGCGTCGGAACTTACCCGACAAGGAACTTCGCTACCTTAGGACCGTCATAGTTACGGCCGCCATTGACCGGTGCTT
>JAJRXX010000073.1 GCA_024276075.1 Planctomycetota bacterium | reverse complement strand
GAGTTGGAGAACAAAACCGCACTGACCGTCGTCAGCAAGCCCGTCGCACGACCCCTGTTGGTACTGGGCAAGTACGTCGGCGTCAGCGCTGCGATCACCGTCGCCTTCTGGATACTGACCTGTATCTTTCTCTTGACCGTCAGGCACAGGGTGATGCAGACCGCTGCGGACGCTTTCGACGGGCCGGTCTTGCTGTTCGGCTGCGGCGCGGCCTTGGCGGGCGCGATTGGTGCTGCCTGGGCAAACTACTTCTACCGAAGCGCATTCACCTCCACACTCGTGATCACCCTCGCCTCGCTGATGACCCTGGCCTGGGCGATGGTCCTGTTGGTCGACAAAGACTGGCGATTCCAATCGCCCACCACCGACCTGGACCCACCGATGATGGTGGGGCTGTTCCTGATACTCCAAGCGGTGCTCATTCTCACAGCACTGGCAATCACCGCGTCGACCCGGCTGGGACGCATGGCTACCCTCGGTGTATGCGCACTGGGCTTCGTGATGGGCATGCTCAACGACTACGTTTACACCCTTGCTGCCGACCGGTACACCATCGTCAAGGTCTACTGCCTGGCAATACCCAATCTTCAATTCTTTTGGCCCGCCGACGTGCTCACGCAAGGCTTGATATTCCCGACCAGCTACGTCCTGATCATGACGGGGTACACAGCCATGTACATTACCGCGCTGATGGCGTTGGCTGTGGCACTGTTCCAGCAGCGAGAGGTCGGGTAGCAACCAACCCCGCACCGGGCCGCTCAATGCCGCCATGCGCCGTGCGCAATACCGATAGGCGTGTCTGTATTCGGTCATTAAAATCATCGAGCCTATCTCAATAAATTTGTCTCGTGGTCATATCGCTGCCGTCACCGCTTCTGGCGTGGTCGTAGCATTTGGTGTAATACCCGTCCGTCTAGCGGGGGTATCCACCCCTACCGTCTCGGCATGCTCGATCTCTTCGCCAGACCGCACAAGCCTAGCGGAGTTAAATACCACGATTAGCCCGCTCGCCAAGTGCAGCACCGCCGCCATGACGGGCGTGATGTAGTTTGCCGCTGCCAATGCCGTAAAGACAACGATAAATCCCCCGCCGATGGCTAGATTTTGTTTAATCACAGCGTTGGTCTTTTGCGATAGCTCGATCAGGAACGGCACGCGGTTGAGGTTGTTGTTCATCAGCGCGATTTTGGACGAGTGGATCGCCACATCCGATCCAGCGACACCCATCGCGATCGAGATATCACCCGCTGCTAACGCCGGCGCGTCGTTGACCCCGTCGCCCACCACCGCCACGCGATGCCCCATACCTTTTAACCGATCAACAAACTCGAGCTTTTGATTCGGCAGGACCTCGGCAATGTATTCGGTGTGCATCTGCTCCGCTACGCGTTTGGCGACACTAGCGCGGTCGCCCGTGACGATCACCAGCCGCTTCAAGCCGATAGCGCGAAGCCGGTCGATGGCGCTTACAGCTTCGGGGCGCGTGTTATCCGCCAGACCGATCCACCCCAGCGGTTGACTATCACGGACTACAAACAGGACGCTTAAACCTTCCGCATCGGGGTTGTCCTGAGCGTCATGGATCGCGTCTACCACCTCAGGGGATAGCCCCGGGGTGTCTTGGTCGTTGAACCACGTTGCTCGACCGATCAGCACCTCTGTGCCATCGACTTTCGCACGCACACCCAAGCCTGGTGCCTCAGCAAAGTCGGTAGCCTCGGGCAACGCCATTCCCGCCTTGCGCGCCACAGCCAGCAGCGCCTGCGCCACCGGGTGTTTGCTGTGTTGCTCTGCCGCTGCACAGACGCGCAATAACTCAGCACCATCGACGCCTTCCGCTGGGGTTAGCCGTGTTACCTCGAGCCTGCCCGTGGTTAGCGTACCGGTCTTATCGAAGACCATAGCCGTTAGGTTTCGTGCCGCTTCGAGGTCGGCTACGGACTTGACCAAAACGCCCAACCGCGCCGCCGCTGACAGCGCCGCCACGATCGCCGTCGGTGTAGCCAGGATCAACGCGCACGGGCACGCGATCACCAGCATGGCAATCGCACGCTCCCAAGGGTTCGCCATGTCGTGGCCCATCGTCAAGAACAACACGATCGCCACAAGCATTAGTACCGTTGGCGTGTACCACGCCGCGTAGTTGTCGATGATCCGCATCACGGGGATGCGCGTGCGCTGCGCCTGGAGGATCAGGTCCTTGACTCGGCCCAGCGTCGTGTCACGCCCCGCCTTGGAGACTTTAATATCCAGTACGCCCGTGAGATTGATCGTCCCGCTGAACACGTCTTCGCCCTGCGCCTTGTCTGCAGGTAGTGATTCGCCCGTGATATTCGCTTGGTTCACCGTGCTGAATCCGTTTACGACCTGCCCGTCTGCGGGGATGTTGTCGCCCGGGCGCACACGCACGATATCGTCCGGCCGCAGTTGGGCAGCGTCGACTTCAGATAATTGACCGTCCGTCAGCCGGTACGCGCGCGTCGGCGTGATTCGGATCAGCGACTCGATACTCGCCTGAGCGCCCAGCGCTGCTCGGCTCTCGACCAGCACCGACAGGATCATGAAGAACGCAATCGCCGCTGCCTCTTGGTAGTACCCGATTGCGATCGCCGCCAGCACCGCCAGCGCGACCAATTCGTTCATGTGTGTGTGCCCACGCATGAGGTCCTTGATCGCCACCCAGACCAAAGGCGCACCCAGCAGTAGCGCCGACATCAAACCCAGCGCCGCGGGGTAAAACTCATGGTCGAACAGCACCTGCGCCGCCACCGAGCACACCAGCAACGCACCACCCACCAGCGTCGCCGTGATCTGCAGCGTCACTCGGCCGGTCTGGTCCTGTATCCCCAAGTCATGTTTGATGTGGTCGTGTGCCATTCGCACGGTTCTGAACGTGATCTGGTCCTACCCCATACGTTTGCGGGGCCAAAAAGTTCAAGTCCTCAATAATATATGGGGTATTGGCCAAGACCGATAATGCCCCACGCCCTCCGGGCAGTTTGGATTAACAGCCGTGGCATCTGGTCTACTAACCGGATGCCGTATCGGGTGGCATGGGTTGCTTGCAACCCGTGTGTTGCTACGCCGAATGCCATTGCCAGCGCGTAGGCCCGGCACTATGCCGGGCACAACATGCAGGGCTGATCATCAACCTGCCATCCCGTAGGTCCAGGCCCGCCCGGACAATCTTCTTCACGCGCCGTATCCGTGTAGGGTCTGCTGTGCGGACCGTTCCTACTCATTCAATAACTGTTGCGCTTGTGTAGCGGCAGCCCGTCCAGATCGATCGTTGCCAGTAGCTCCGCGATGCGCTGTCCCGTGTGACCGTCCCCGTAGGGGTGTCGCTTGCGACGCAGGTCCAGCCGCAGCGCCCTACGGACCGCAGCGCGTACTGTGCGCTCGCCGTATGCGCAAGCCACCACGTTGCCCGGGGCTTCCCGACCCGACTGACGCGGACCGATATTCACGCAAGGCCGCTTGAGCACCGCCGCCTCGATCAGCCCCGCTGATGAGTTGCCCGTAATCGCACCCGTACCCGCCAAGAGCGCTACGAAGCGCTCACGCAGCAGGTTTTCGACCACCGTGACCCCGCTGGACTTCAACGCTGCGCGGATACCCTTACTACCTGGATCACTGTTGGGCGCCATGACCAGCCGGTTGTACCCAGCCGTGGCATCCAGGGTTTGCTCCATCCATTCCCGCTCATCACGGTCCGCAGCACCGATTGGGTGTTGGATCACAATCAATTCCGGCGCGTCGCCCGCCGGTGTGACGTCTTGTAGTCCATCTGCCGCTGGCGATCCGACCTGAAAAACATGCTGCTTATGCTCACCCATGCGCAGCAGCCGTCTTCGGCTATTGGCGGTGGCGGCAAAGTGGATGTGCGCCATCTTGCTGATCGCGTGTCGCATTGACTCGTCCGCGACGCCCTGCGCCTGATCGCCCCCGTGTATGTGTGCCAGGTAATATCCACCTACGCTCGCCGCGCACGCCCCTGCCAGCGCCTCGATCCGATCGCCTAGCACGATCACGACGTCAGCTTTGAGTTTGGCGAATTGGCGTCCCAACCCCGTTACGCCGCGTCCCAGTGCTGCTACGTCCGCGCTTCGACTTACCGTCGACCGCCGTTGCATCGGCACCCTCGCGTCGATGCGAAATCCTGCGTCACGCACGTTCCGCCACGTCCCGGTTGTCAGGTGCGTACCCGTTACCACGGTGCGTAGTCGCAAGCGACAGCCCCCCGCCCCCCTCGTTCCCCGTGTCTTGCTGCGACCGCCCTTGCCCGACAGGTTGTAATCAGCGATAGCGCGCATGACCGGGTCGAGCAGCCCGAATTCGGCACGCGTACCCGTGACCACGACGATGGTGCGAGTCTTGCTCACTGCGTAACCTCATTCTTCCCGTTCGACGACGGCGTGTGTTCCCTACGCTGTTCGATCAACGCCTTTGCCACCGCCAAGTCAAGTGCGGTATCGACGTCCACCACTTGGTCGGGTTCCGTTACGACCGCTCGCCGATCGTCGCCTAGAAAAGCGTGCGGGTCGCCTTCGCGCACCGTGAATAAGCTGTCGTGCGTCACCGCGATCACCCCGCCGTCGAGTTGATACACCGCAGGCAGGTCTTGGCGGCGGTACACGCTGTTGGCCTGGTAGTGTTTCAATGCGTCGCCTGCTGCGCCGTCGAGCGTCTTCATCCAGTACGGGTGAAACTTACCCACCGCGCACACGCTTTGGACACTGTCTGCACCTGTGGATCGCAGCTTCTCAATCGCCGCGTCGATCAGCCCCTCGGGCCGCAGCGGAACATTCCCGTACAGGATCACGACCGCGTCGAACGTTCCGCCAGCTTGCGCTTCGGCCGCCTCGACCGCGTGTCGCACCGCGCTGTCCATCGTTGCGGTATCGCTCGCTAGCTCTGCTGGACGTGTTACGACCTCGACCCCGAAGTCCCTGCCCACTTGTGCAATCGCTTGGCTGTCCGTGCTCAGCACCACGTGGTCCAGGTGCCGCGATGCCTGCGCGTGTTGGATTGTCCACGCCACCATCGGCTTGCCCGCGAGTGCCAGCGTGTTCTTGTTCGGCAGGCCCTTGCTCCCACCCCGGGCGATAATCACGCACAATGTCTTCATGGTCTCGGATCGCAGCCGGGTGCATGATCGCAACCGGAGTTTGGTTCATTAACACGTCGTCTTGTCTTCATGGCCGGTGCCACTCGTGGCAATTACCGCACAGCGCTAGTTCGCCCCATCGGCCTGTTTTGTGCGCCTGTCGCGAGGGGCGCATCGCTTGCCAGACCTCCATCAATGGCGTCGTATCCGCGTCACCCCCACAAGCCCTGCCCAGCCAATCTTGATCGCACTGCGCCACGCGACCGTCGCTGAGGATCGTCATGCGTTGCGATATCTGACGACACGCGCCGCGGTTCGGCGGCGCCATATGCACCGGGCTCTGGTCGGGCATCAGGCCGCAGCCGGACGTTGCGGGCTCGATGACCGCGTGACCCCCATAATAGACCCACCGATCGAAAAACGTCTCCATGTCGCCCAGGGTCTGGGGCGTTTTGACCATGCGTGCGACCAGCCAGGGCATGCCAGCGTGTTGGCCGGCGCCGTCGTTACCCGATTGTGCTGCCCCCGTGCGCCGGTTCCGCTCGTTGACCAGCCATTCCAGGTTCTTCACAGCCGTGGCAAAGCCGTCGTCGAGTTTGTCCTGCGGGTCCATCGCGTTCCGGTACGTGTCAGCGGTGTCGGCGTTGAGCCGGATGCTCACCACGTCGATCGGCGCGTCTAGCAGCCGCTCGATTACTGCGCGATCCGCCAGCAGGTCCGTCTCGATGGCAATACCCATGACCCCCGCATCGCGCGCAGCGATCACCACGTCTTCCCATTGCTCGTGTAGCAGCGCGTCGCCCAGCCCGCCCAGCGTTATCGCAATGCCACTGTCTTTACCGAGCTGTGCCACGATGCGCTTCGCCAGGTCCAACGCCATATCGGGTCGATCAAATTGAACGTGGTGCTGGGGCGTGATCGGACCGTCGACCAGCCGTCGCGGCGTCAGTTCAAGAGTGATCATCTGAGGCAATCGTGCGAAGCCACAAGCCGTCTCATCGTCGATACCCCGCACCGCCTCGACGACAGCCTCCGCGCCAGCGGACTGAAACGCCTCGCCCATCTGGCTTGCGACCCAATTGATCATGCCCACGCTCCCGGGCGTGTCGTAGATCAACCGTTTCGTGCACGATCTGACCGACGCGGGTATCTGCACGCAGACATCGCGCCCGATCGGGTCAGCCTGGGGTTTGCCGGGGTTGTACGCCAGGACGTGGCCAAAGCTGGCACTCTTCTTCGCGAGTTGCTCTAGCAGTTTGCGCCCTACCGCTACACCCGCCAGCCCCGGAGGTGCTTGGGTAAAGACCAGTTGCATGTCATCGGTGTGTTCCAAGTGATGGCCCAGCACGCGCTCGCATAGCAGCGGGTCTACGATCGGCCAATCGGCGCCCACGATCAGCACCGAGTCCGCCTTGAACTGATTCATCGCATCGAATAACGACGCCGCCGGCAATAGTTCGTCGTAACACGTCGCTCCGCCCAGCCCGCCGCGCCACGCTGTCAGCGACCATTTCCGCGCCGAAGCACGGTACGCCTGGTACACATCGGTCAGCCCACGCTCGTCCGCGTAACCGACGACGGATTTGCCCAAATCATTCGTGTCGATCAATGCCAGGGGGTCTTCGTCTTGGCTGTGTAGCACGACGATCTTGTCGATCTGTTTCACTTGCGCGACGCGCGCCAGCGTCTGACCCAGCACCGTCGTACCCGCCAGATCACACCCTACCATGGACGGCAGACCTAGCGCGGTGGTCTTTAACCGGGTCGGGATCAGGGCTATGGCATCAGGCATCGGGGGGTGATCGGTTGTGGTGAGGGTGTGTGGCTACGCCGCCAGAGTCGACAGTGTTTTATTCGTTGGGTCCGCTTGTGCGTTGCGGAACGTCTCCACACGCGTCAGCGCGTCACGCAAAATCGACAGCAACTCGTCACAAGCCTGTATCAGCCAGTCTAAATTCTCTATGTCACGCTCGAGTTGTTGCCGCTGCCGCTCGAAGGGGTCGAGGTCGGCGTTATCAATCGACCGGTCCGTGCGTGCACGCCTGAAGGCGCCGATCGCATTGAGATTATTGACCAACGCAAACGTGTTCGACAGTTCATCGACCCGCCGCTGGATCGGTGCGAGTTGCTTAAATAGCCGGTCCATCTTCTTCTGATCGCGCTGGCTGGCGAGCATCTTCCGGAGCATGGGGGCCGTTTTACTCGATAGCCGTCGCAACTCCGTCACTTCTGCGCTGCGCTGACGCAGCAGCTTTGCTGTCACCGATAGTGATTCCTTGTCCAAGCCAAGCTCCGCCTTTGGGAGCGCAGGTACGGGTTGCTTCGCGTGTTGTGCCAACGCCTGGGCCAGTGTCACGCACGTCACGTGCTCCTTGGGCACGCCTCCTTCCGTCGCGTCGAGTATCTGCTGGGGCGCCTCAGCGAAGTCGCGTTCAAATTGTTTGAGGTACGTCATCATCTGTTCGTCGCTGTAGATCGGTCGGCCGTTGGCATCTTCGAGTTTCCTCAGATGCGACCGGTGGCGCACGATCCGCTGCCATTCCATCATTTCCAGTGTGTTAAATGGCCCAAGCTCCGGCGCCCACACGTCGTGGATCGCCGTTCCGGGAAAGTAATACAGCCCGTCGCTGAAGCCCAGGTCCATACCCAGCAGGATGATCGGGTCGCATCCCAGGTGCTGCGCCAGGTAAAACGACAGGTGCGACACCGTTGCTCCCGGCCGTATAGACGTCCTCGGGCGGGCCTGATCACCCAGCAAAACATCGAGGAACCCGCTGCTGGTCATGCGAATCGGCCCAGGATAGCTGTCGAGAACAGTCGGGTTGACCAAAGGCTCAGCGATGAGGGTGACGTCCGGCAGATCGGGCAGACCCTCGTAAAATCGCTTTGAGATTTCGTGATAGTCCAGCGCGGTTACGTAATCGGGCTTGATCCCGTGCGCCAACAGCGGCTTGAGCATCGTCTGCACCGCGATCACCACCACGTTCGACCGTGCATCGTGGTCCTTGAGCAGATCGATGTTCTTCGCCAGGCTCGGACCCGCCCCGATACACACCGCGGGATACCCCTTCGCCGAGTCAGCCAGATCGTCGACCCCCGCGCCGGCGGCGTAGTGCGGCAGATTCACCGACAGGTTCCAATACGTGCGTGACGCATTAACCAAAATCGTCGCGACGTTGGTTCGGCAATATTCAAGCACCTCCGCCATCATCGCACCGAAGTCTTGCACCGCCTGCCCGTGCAACTGCCGAGTAGGCGGGTGCGCCACCAGGATCGTTCCCTGTGTGAGCATTCCCGCAAAAGATTCGGTACGCCCGATCATCCCCGCACGGTCCACACGGTCGTCGATCAGGAGTATATTTGCTTGGCTCAGCCACGCCGTGTGATCGATTCTCTCAAGCACAGCCCGGAGCAGACGCACGTCAGGCTCATACACGATCATCACGTTTTGCGTTTCGTGTAATCGACTAGCCAGATGCAATACGTGATACCCCAGCCCGATCCCCTGGACGACCACACACGCGTGTTTGCTCACGTCGACTTTGCTGATGAGCTTCTGCGCCTCGCCGTCCGGGTCGTATCGGCTCGCTAACCACAACGCCCTGCCTTGGTGCTCGACACTCGCGCACAGCGGGCCTGACCGTGACGCCGACCAATCCATCACCGCAGGCGACGCATCGGCGATACGGTCTGCCAGGGCAGGCTCGCTTACCCGGAGACACGCCAAATTCGCAGTTAAGATGTCTGAGTTGGTTGGCATTAATGGTTGATCTTATCTGTTATCGGAATGCTGGCCCGTCACGCTTGATGATTTCTCCCACCGGACCTGACAGCTACGATCACTTGCTCCCAAATGCCTTAACAAATTACCTCTGACCATCTCATGAACCCTACCGGCCCACCTTTCTTTGAGCATTATTTCCTTGAAAACCCATACCCCCTCTGCAGCACATTGGCAGCGGCTGCCTTGCTGCTCGTGATCCTCAGCCGTCGGAGCCTGGACACACGCCTGCTCGTGGCGTCCCTGGCCACCGCTTCCTTGGCGGCCGGGGTGTACCTGTTGGCTAGCCGTGTCGAGACCGAACGGGAGCATCTCATCAGGCTCATCCACCAAGCCGTCCAGTGCACCGCGTCGAATCCGATGGATATCGCTACGCTACAGCCGATGGTCGAAATAAACGCCTCACTGACCGGACCCGACGACGACTCGGATCAACTCACGCTCACACACGACCAGATGTTTGCTCTGCTGGCTAACCTCGATCGCGACCGTGTGATCCTCGGTCAGGGCATCGACGACGTCGATGCACACACGCCCCAGCAAGGCGAGGGTTTGACCCGGATCGACCTGCGCACCATCATCAGGACCGACGTCGGCGATCAGCTTGTAAAAACCCGTTGGCTGCTGCAATGGTCGCAAGCTGCAAACGGCTTGTGGACGATCAGCCGCATTCGCTGGCTCAAGCACCCAGCGCCCAATGCGCTTCAGCCCTCGCACAAGGCTTATCCGTAATGTCGTTTTTCAAATCGCACCGTCATTACCGTGTCCCTGGGCCATAGAAAGATTGTGATGCACCGAACCATCCGCCACACCGTCGCCCCATGCCTCGTAGTTTCCTTGATCCTGTGTGCTATGGGGGTCGCCTGTGCCCAGCCCACAGCGGACAGCGTCAATCTGCGCCCCCGGTTTGTAAAGGGCCAGTCCTCACGCTTCCACGTCTGGTCGCAGCGCCAGCAGACGCAATCGATCTCCGTTGGCAAACGCAGCCGTGATTTTGATACTCAATTCGAGATCGAAGGCGAAGTCATATGGACCGTCGAGCACGTTCGATCGGACGGCTCCGCCAAGTGCTCGATGATACTCGACTGGATCACCGCTGAGCTGGTCCACCCCGACGGGTCGGTCCACCGCAGCGATAGTCGCCGGTCTAAGGGTCAGCCCGAAGCGTTCCACCAGCTCGCCCGCGCCATGACAGGTGTGCCCCTGACTATAGACGTGGCACCCGATGGCACCGTACGCTCCGCTACAGGTATCGAAGCGATAAAGAAAAAGGCGCCCAAAGATACGAACGTTCCCGACGAGCTCGACTTCATGGAGTCGGCCAGCGACTTGGCGATGATCGCTGCAGCACCCGTTGTCGCCGTCGTTGACGACCATTGGGATGCGCAATTCACCTGGAACCATCGGCTGGGCAAGCTCCACCAGTCGATGCGCTACACGCTCCAATCAGTCGAGGACATCGACGGCATCACGATCGCTACCGTTTCCGGGACGGGTACCCTGGAACTCGAACCCGACGTCGCACGCCTCGTCGAGCCGTTGGGGCCCGGCGCACGGGCGCACGCCCGGCTTACCGACGGCAGTGTCGAAACACAGATCATGTTCGACACCCACCGCCACGAAGCGATCGGGCGAAACACCATCGAGACGCGTACCATCAAAGTCGACGCAAAGTGGCTCAAGCGGTCCATGACACGCACCGTGACAGAACGCCTGCATAGCCAGGTGCTACGCATCTCCGAACAGTGAAACGCATTCCATTTAGAGCAGGTGGCAAAAACAATCGCCATCCCGGTGGGTCGCTGGTGCGCCACGTCTCTGTATCTCACGGCTTGCAAGCAAGCCGTGCCACCCGACTAACGGAGATTAATTACGCCATCTGCTCTAATCCTTGTGTTTACACAACGAGCCGCGACCGTGAGGGATCGGTTGAAACGAGAATTAATTGGAATGCGTATCAAAACAGGTCATGGCCGAGGGTGGCAATCCTGGATCACGTTCTTGAGGTGGCGCTTGTCGACGTGCGTATAAATCTGCGTGGTCCCGATATTCGCATGCCCCAGCAGCTCCTGTACGACCCGCAGGTCCGCTCCCCCGATCAAGAGATGGGTAGCAAACGAGTGGCGTAGCGTATGCGGGTGCACATCGACTAGCCCCGCGCGGCGTGCATGTCGCCTCACCACCTGCCAGACCACCACACGGTTCATCGGAGCGCCCGTGCGCGACAGCAGCAGGCGATCCGTGGGCCGATCTTCACGCAGCAGCTTAGGCCGATGGTCATGTAGGTATGCACGCGTCGCGTCCAGCGCCGGCCTACCGATCGGGACGATCCGTTCTCGGCTACCCTTGCCCAGCACACGCACCACACCCAAATCGAAATGCACTCGCCCGCAGTCGAGCCCCGCTAGCTCACTGGCGCGCAGGCCCCCAGCGTACAAAAGCTCCAGCAGCGCCACGTCACGCAGGTACATCGATTGCCCCGGCTTCGGCGCAGCGAGCAACTGCTGCATCTGTTGCACACCCAGCGTGGTCGGTAGCGTCTGCCACGCGCGGGGCTGCATGATCAGGTGGGCTGGGTTTTTTTCAAGATGCTCCCGTGCTTCCAAGAACCGGCCGAATACGCGGATCGTAGCTACGTGGCGAGCGATCGAGCTGACCGCCAAGCCCCGCTCCTCGAGATACCGCATGTGCTCGACGATCAGACCCAGCTCAAGCTCAGCCCAGCCGGTTTTCTCTTGCTGCACCATCCACGCGCCCAGTTCGTGTAGGTCTGCCCCATACGCATCGAGCGTCGCACGTGCGAACCCGCATTCAATCCGGCAATAGGCAATAAAATCAGCGAGCGGGCGCTCAAACAGCCTCGGCAAACACCGGGGCTTGGTTGACCCCTGCGGGCTGTCGTTCTTCTCCTTGCCCATAGCCCCGTGTACGTTCAGCGAGGACGCCTTCGCTGAGCTCTCGGCGGATGCACTGGAACGTCGGGCAGGCACGATGCCGGGGGCTGAGGCAGACCCCGAATGCCCTATCGAGCTTGACGAGCGTGAAGTGCGTGGCGCATCGTGTGTCATTGCTATTAATGAAGGGGCACGAGCAATTCAGCGGCGTGCTACTATCGCGGGGTTTCACCATCTGAGGTCTCGCTGTGGGGCCGATCGTCTGGCTAGATTATCGGTCTGTGTCGGGGCCGAGCGTGAATCTACCCACCCTCCGGGGCTGCGTGTTCGGACCACAATCTTGAACTGTCCACCACCGCACATAGAATGCCAACTAGCAGCCGACATAGCTCAAGTGGTTAGAGCGAGGGATTCATAAGCCCTAGGTTCCAGGTTCGAGTCCTGGTGTCGGCATTCAGAAAGTTCTCGCAAGCTCTCGCAAGGTTCCGCTTTATCGTTGTCCACTGTGCGATCTGATATTTTGACCTTCGCCGTGATTCGAGCCGTTTCAGCTTCCTTCTGCAGCGCATATGCAGCGCTTTGGCAAGCGGTTTGGTCGAAGAGTTCATCCGGCACATAGTTCGTATAGTGTTTTCCGCTCACGTCAATGCTGTGGCCTAACCACAGGCTAACCGGTTGCGGATTGCTCACAGGCTGGGGTCGATTACACTAATCTGGCTGAATACATTGTTAAGCAAGAAGTTGCGGATTGCTCACAGGCTGGGGTCGATTACACTCGGCGTCAGGTCGTTCTGGTGGTCAAGCTCGTTGCGGATTGCTCACAGGCTGGGGTCGATTACACTTTTATCATGGCAGTCACACGCAACGCGGTAGTTGCGGATTGCTCACAGGCTGGGGTCGATTACACTATGGAGATAGTCGTCCTCTACCTCCAACAGGTTGCGGATTGCTCACAGGCTGGGGTCGATTACACTGCAGGTAACCGAAGGGCTCTTCAACATAATGTTGCGGATTGCTCACAGGCTGGGGTCGATTACACTTCTGCAGTTCCAAACAACAGTTCGTGGATCGTTGCGGATTGCTCACAGGCTGGGGTCGATTACACTACCAAAGACCCAAGCCTCACCAGAGACCTCGTTGCGGATTGCTCACAGGCTGGGGTCGATTACACTACCTGAGACCTCGGCTTCATCAGAGACCCAGTTGCGGATTGCTCACAGGCTGGGGTCGATTACACTCGATAGAGTACGCTAGATTGCAACATGAACGTTGCGGATTGCTCACAGGCTGGGGTCGATTACACTCCAAAAACCTCCGCTTCATCAAACACCTTGTTGCGGATTGCTCACAGGCTGGGGTCGATTACACTTGTAGTGTCGATGCGCGTCAACGAGACCGTGTTGCGGATTGCTCACAGGCTGGGGTCGATTACACTTGTTGTGTCGATGCGCTTTGACGAGACCATGTTGCGGATTGCTCACAGGCTGGGGTCGATTACACTACCTGACACTTTGGCACTACCAAACACCTGGTTGCGGATTGCTCACAGGCTGGGGTCGATTACACTTCTGGTGACGCCAGGGTCTGTGGTGAAGCTGTTGCGGATTGCTCACAGGCTGGGGTCGATTACACTAATCGGCTATCCACCCGCCACCGTTGTAGTGTTGCGGATTGCTCACAGGCTGGGGTCGATTACACTTTTGGTGAGGCTTGGGTCTTTGGTGACGCCGTTGCGGATTGCTCACAGGCTGGGGTCGATTACACTAGCGTTACCAAAAACCTTGGATTTACCAAAGTTGCGGATTGCTCACAGGCTGGGGTCGATTACACTAAACCTCGGCATCACCAGAGACATGAGCGTGTTGCGGATTGCTCACAGGCTGGGGTCGATTACACTAAAATAACACGCTTTTTATACAAGGAGCAAGTTGCGGATTGCTCACAGGCTGGGGTCGATTACACTCAAAGAACGTCGAGGTCTCTGGAAAATAAGTTGCGGATTGCTCACAGGCTGGGGTCGATTACACTTTTACCGTTACACTACCCAAACATAAACCTGTTGCGGATTGCTCACAGGCTGGGGTCGATTACACTGTTACACAACTTAAACCATTGATAATTAAGTTGCGGATTGCTCACAGGCTGGGGTCGATTACACTTGCGCACCATAAAACCATTGTGATTAAAACGTTGCGGATTGCTCACAGGCTGGGGTCGATTACACTACGTGGGATTTACAGCACCGATCAAGCACGTTGCGGATTGCTCACAGGCTGGGGTCGATTACACTGTAACATTAGTTATTAAATAATGTGAGATAGTTGCGGATTGCTCACAGGCTGGGGTCGATTACACTAGCGAACGCCAGCCCCACCGACGCTTATCGTTGCGGATTGCTCACAGGCTGGGGTCGATTACACTAGCGGATAAACACGGGGCAACCCTGGCCACGTTGCGGATTGCTCACAGGCTGGGGTCGATTACACTTTGTCGAAGCGCCCAGAGACGGTGGGGTGTTGCGGATTGCTCACAGGCTGGGGTCGATTACACTAGCTTGGCGTTGGTTGGATGCACGGGACGTGTTGCGGATTGCTCACAGGCTGGGGTCGATTACACTTTGATCCACATCGCCACGACGTACTGACACGTTGCGGATTGCTCACAGGCTGGGGTCGATTACACTACCTTCCGCCTAAACCGCTGTTCGCAAAAGAATTGAGGTGTAATAGCCGTTAGAAAAGTTCGAGTTGCTGGGGTGGCGGTTCGGGTCTTTTGCGTTTTTTCCCCCAGAAAATGCGCATCCGCTCGAATTGTTTGTCCGTAATGATAATGACTCGGACCTCGCCATCGTTCGGCAGAGATCGTTCGATGCGTCCCGTATGGACAGCCGCGTTTTCCTCGCTGGCGCAGTGACGGATATAGACCGAATACTGCATCCTCGTGAAGCCGTTCTGGATCAGCCTTTTTCGGAATTGGGTATAGGCGCGGCGGGCCTGTTTGGTATCCGTCGGAAGATCGAACATCGCCACCACCCACATACACCGGTACCCGCTGATATACATCCTGTTTCATGCATCGGCCTCCTGCGCCACCGGCAAAAGCAGTTTTTTATCCAAACCCTGAAAGCAGCGGATCAGGGAAGCGGTTGTTTTGTGGAGATTCACCATTAGCGGACCGGTTTGACTTCCGATCTTGGTGGATTCTGCCAGGAAGGCCAGCAGATAGGCTTTTGCGGGTTGATCGAGGTCGGTTTGGCCTTCGTTGTGGAGCGTACGTACGCGGCGGTCGATCAGCGGTCGCAGCGGTTCGATCAGATCGTCGGCGAGGCAGAAAGCGTTGGAACGGTTGTGGTGGTGGATGCCCAAGGCCGGTTGCAGACCGGCGGCAACCAATGCCCGGGCCACCGCGGCGCGCAACACGGCATAGCCGTAGTTCAGCATGGCATTAATCGGGTCATTACCTTGGGGCTTTCGGCGGAACCCCTTGCCGTTCGGTCCCAGCCAGGCGGACCAGTAGACCCGCGCGCCTTGGGCTTCGACGTTGGTCGGGTCGCCGGATTTAACCTCTTTGGTTAATTCGTGCAGCCGACCCCTTGCGGTGGAATCGAGCGGGAGGTTTCGGGCTTGGGCGTTGAGCTTGGCGCGTACAATTTGCTGCCACAGGCGTTTCTTCACGGGCTTGGTCACGGCGATCTGTTCGTGCACGCGGTGGACCAATTCCGTATGAGTGGAAATGGGCAGGAGCATCCCGACGGGCAGGTGGTCCCGGCCGCAGATCAACACCGCCGCGCCGAATTTCACCAGAGTTTGCAGCGCTCCGTGTGTGTAGCTGGTACGCGGGTGATCCACCAGAACCACGCCGATGTCTTCACAGGGCAGGGAGCGTGCCGCATCCTTGGGTTGATCGAACGGTTGAATCCAGAGTTGATCCAGCCTGGATGACAAGTGGACGGCTTCGCGTGATATCTCGATCGTGTGTTTGATCACGGGCGTTTCTCGGTCGTGTTAGTCGTTGGCCCAACGGATACGGCCCAATGGATCGACTGTAATTTTTTTGGCTTGCATGGTATTAGGATTCTTGCTGACTTGGCCGCGATTGTCGTTTGATTTAACTGCCACGGCGTGATGGCGAAACCACATCTGCTGGGAAGTGGAAGACGCGTATTCAAAACGGTACAGAATGTCTTTGCCTTGCTGTTGCATCAGTACCATTTCATTCATACTCAGCGACATAATAAATTTCGCGTCCGGGATGTCGGGGTGCTTGCGTGTGATCAATGGCACCTCTTGTGCGATCCGCTTCATTTCCTGCTTGCTTTTCCGCTTGATTTCACTGTTGCTGGCACCGTTTTGTTTCAGGTTCTTCTTGAACCGATCCAGCCGTTGCTGTTGTTGCTTGAGACGGTCAACCGCTTCGAGCATGGTGGTGCAAACAGCATCTCGTTTGGTTTTCCCTTTGGAATCGGTAAACTCAAATATGCAAATATGATGTGTTGCCCCCGGCTTGATGTATGTCTCGCCGGGCTTGCCTTGGCGGATGGGCTGAATGGTTTTGTCGCGTTTGACGATCCGCACCTTCTTGATGAGTACGCCGGAGGTGGGCATGGTCAGCGGCTGCTGCCAGACTTCTTTGGGGATGTTATTCTTCCCGCGTCCAAATTCGATGCCATGCTGTTTTAAACGATCAATCACCAAGGCCTTAATCGTTTTGTCGCGGATGCTGTCGATCTCGCTGGCGCTTAATGACTCAATGGGTTTGCGGACGACATATTCGCCGTGAATGGGGTTGCCGTCTTGGCTGTGTGTGGGGCCGTAGAGTGTTTCTTTATGCAGCGCGCCACGGACCTTGCGCTCGACGCGGTGGGAAACATTAATCGTGTTGACCCTGTCCTTTACGTTGTCATAGAACGTGTCCCACGGATAAGACATGGCCTCACCGGTTTTCAAGACACCACCGGATTTGCGGATATTTCTCAGTTGTTGCAGGCGGGAGCGGTTGGTTAGCGCGATCACGATCGCGTCCACGGCGTGGTGGCGGTGGTCATCGCGGTTTTTCAGGTCTAGGCCGTCGTCCCGAAGTATGTCGTGCAGACCCCATTGGTAGCGTACTTCGGAGGTGTACTGTCCCTTGAGACCCAGCACGTCGTGGTCATTGTCAAACAGGCAGCGGAGGTACTCGGCGGTGAGCTTGCTGATGTAGGCGGTATCCACCAACTGACGGGTGATAAACTTGTCCGTGTCCAGTTCCTTCTGAAGAAACCGACGGTATTTAGGATACGGCAGATTTTTAGCCCGCTGGCACAACACGTCATAACGTTTCGGGTCGGCCTCGGCCAGCCATTCGTGTGGTGTACGGTTGCCTTTTTCGGCGTTGGCGTGGCGGAAGCAGACCACCTTGTTCATCTGCGAATCGTCGAGGCTGCGCGAGTACGGCAGGATGTGATCCATGTCGATCTCCCCGCCGAAGAGCTGACTGATACTGATGGGTTTGCCGGTGTAGGCACAAAGGTGGCTTTGCTGTTCCCATATGAGGTAGCGGTTGATTGCGTCGCGGGACGCCTTGACACCGTGCTGTTGGATTTTATTTTCAGCTGCGGCGCGGGCGGCTTCGCGTTCGCGAGTGTCCTTGTTGTACTCGCGGCGTTTCTTCTGGCCCATCTTCATGGAGCGGGCCATTTCCACGTGCACGTTGTCAGGCTTGCCGTATTCACGAATAATCGCGTTAACGACCTTACGCAGCTCTGTCAATGTACGGCGGACGACGGGGTTGGGTAGGTCGCTGAGCTTGGCGTCGTTCATCCGATCGGGCATTGGTAGCTTGTCATAGATTCGTCGTTGCAATTGATCGCGGCGTAGGTATCCGGCAGCGGCTAGGGCAGAGTTCTCCGGCGCGTCGTCGGCCATGTAGATCAGCCCCCGTTCCATGTGCGGCAGCAGCTTGTTGATGGCCTTAAGGCTCAAGTGTAGATAGCCGCTAGGAAAGTCCACCGCCAACAGTGCCTCGGCCCGCTGCGGCGTCAAGCCCCACTCGCTGACCGCCCGATCCAGGAGGGCGTCTTCGTCACGGTCGTTGTCCAGCAGCAGTCGCACGATCTCGTTTTTCTCATCCTCCGAGCGGTCGTACCACTGTTTGCCGAAGACGTTTTTGTTGGCCATTAGCGCATCGACTGGGACGCCCAGCAGCTTGGGGCGTTTGCCTTTTTCCAGGTTGAACCGGACCGATTCAAGGAACCCCAGGGCTTTTCGGATGGCATCAAACGTCATATCCTTTGTCCGGCCAAGCTTGTCCAACAGCAGCGTGCGTTCTTCGTCGGATAAGCCCCGCTCGGTATTGGTCGTGCTGTCGAGGTTGTTGACCTCGGTCAGCAGCCTGAACCGCTGCGCCGCCCGATCAGCGCGTGGGCAACGGCGTTCTCCCTTCTCCAATTCGCACAGGCCGACCATCGACTTGGGCCAATACATCTTGCGTTGGAAGAACAGGATGCCGTGGATACCGTAGGCTGTAAGCCAATCGGTTTGGCTGTCGATCGGTTGAGGTTCGCGAGGGAATGATTGTTTGCCCGTGGCCCCGTATCGGAGTTGATCGGTTAACAGGTCGGGGTGGTGGTGGGCCTGAGCCTCCCAGATCGCATCGAATTCCGTTTCATACATGTCTCGGCGAGTGTGTTGGGTGCGGATGCGTTTGAGTGGGTCTTCCTGGCGCAATTTGGCCAGGTGTTGTCCCAGTGTCTTATGGCCGGAGGCTTTAATCTGGCTTTCCAGTTCGCTGATTTCGGCGAGCAGACCTTTATTGTCTTTGTCCTTGGCATCGGTCTTGCGGTTGGACTTGAAGCCCCGCCGTTGGTTCAGGTGCAGCAGTACCCGACCGATCTGGTGGGGCGTGAGCTTCTTGCTGAGTGCTTGGTCGCGCAGATCGTAAGGGTCTTCATTTTGATACAGGGCGAACTGCTCGTCGGGGTCTGTCGGAAACAAGCTCGCTTGGATCAGGGCTTTCCGCAGCACCCGCTTGCGCCTCGCACGGCGCAGGGTCTGCCGCCGCATCCCACGAGCCAACCGACGGGCTTCGTTGCGCGATTCTTCCTTGCCGGTGTCGAAGTTGTCCACACCTTCGGGGAAGATGCGCACACCTGAGGCAATAATTTTGTTGTCGGATTCATCAACCAACGCCCAGCCGATGGAATTGGGGCCTAAATCGAGGCCTAAGACAGTACGAGACATGGAATCCTCCATAAAGATCGACCTCTTGTGTTTAGTGATATGCAACGAAGCAAATGTCGAGAAACAGCGATATGAGATTGGGAATAAAAAATGGTTGACATGACGCGGTAATTATTATACGTTCACTTACAGTGTAATTGACCCCGGTTTGCGAGACTTTTCGTAACAAGACGAAACATTCGCAGGCTGCGGTCTACGGACCGACCGGCCGTCATGCTTAACGCAGGGCGGCTATTTTTATTGGGTGGGATTGGCGATTATCTAATTTGTGTACAACACGCATTCACCTTAATAACAGCGCTTGACCCATTGTGTGTTGCAAATGGTGTTGAGTCGTTCGGGTTCGATCTGGTTCCATGCGTGTCGGCAAGCGTTCCAGAGGTTGTCCTCGTCTTCAAAGACGCGGTTGCTCAGGTAATGGTTGCGTAGATAAAGCCACAGCCGTTCGATCGGATTGAGTTCGGGGCTGTACGGCGGCAGATGCAGCAGTGTGATGTTGTCGGG
>JAJRXX010000072.1 GCA_024276075.1 Planctomycetota bacterium | reverse complement strand
GCAGACTTGGTTGCTCTGGGCACGGGCCGGAAGCCTTGGGGCCTAAGAACCCCTCGTGAACCGAGCCCCGTCGGGACCAGATCAATCCGTGCGTCACCGCGACGAGCCGCGACCGTTAGGGAGCGGACCTCTTCTCGACCACACGGATGATTCGAAGCCCACGCATCTCAATGCGTGGGTTTCGGGTGCCACTGGCGGCTTGTCCGCCAGTGTGAGACCCACCCCCGACACCAGCGACTCTGCGCGATCGGCCGACCTCTCCCGGCAAGAGCGATTTGGGGCCAAGCCAGCCGACAACACGCCACGGACGGTTTACATTTCGTGTTACCTAAAAACGCCGGTCGCGGTGCGCACAGGGCATGCCTACAGCCCTGACACGCCGCCCCGGCGTTTTCTTTTTGTACCCATCAGCCCGCCACGCCGCCCCAGCGTGTTCCCCATCACGATCGTTGCTACGATTGCGCGTCCGCATAGAGTAGGGTCCGCTGTGCGGACCATGATCCCAGGCATCAAACAAGCGGTCCGCACAGCGGACCCTACGCACCCCCGCATGACCGCCATGGCTATTGACGCGCTCCATCTCGTTTCACCCGAAGGCCCGATCGCAAGGCGGCTGGGCGAGCGATACGAGCGTCGGCCCCAGCAGGAGCAGATGATCCGGGCGGTCGGGCAGACCCTGGCTACCGGGGGCAAGCTCGTCGTCGAGGCGGGTACGGGCGTCGGCAAATCTTTCGCCTACTTGCTGCCCGCGATCGAGTGGGTCCTTACCGGCCGCGGACAGGTGCGCATCACCGAAGACGTAGGCGCACGCGGGTTTAAGGGCCGAGTGATTGTGTCCACCCACACCATCGCTCTACAGGAGCAGTTGGTTCAGAAGGACATCCCGCTTTTGCAGAGCGTCATTCAGGACGAGTTCTCAGCTGTGCTGGTCAAGGGCCGGGGTAATTATCTGTCGCTGCGCCGGCTCGACAACGCCCTGGGTCGGCAGGCGGACCTGTTCGCCGATCCCGAGTCGGTGCGCACGCTCGAAGCGATCGACGACTGGTCGGGCCGGACCGACGATGGCTCACTAGCCACACTCGGCCCCCTGGAACGCCCCAGCGTCTGGGACAGGGTCCGCAGCGATTCGGGTAACTGTATGGGCCGACGCTGCCCGACGTATGAGCAGTGTTTCTATCAACGTGCCCGTCGGCGCACGGAAAACGCCGACCTGATGATCGTCAACCACGCGTTGTTTTTCGCCGACCTGGCGCTGCGTACCCAGGGTGCTGGTTTTCTGCCGCCTTACGATCACGTGATTTTGGACGAGGCGCACACGATCGAGGACGTCGCCAGCGAGCACTTCGGTCTGCGCGTCAGTGCGGGTCAGGTGCGGTTCCTGCTCAATACACTGCTGCACGCGCGCCGGGAGCGTGGTTTTTTGCCGAGCCTGCGTGCGAAGACGGAAGCATCATCGCTCGACAGCGCTTGCCGCGCGGTTGACGCCGCCCGTGACGCAGCCGATGTTCTGTTTGGTGACTTAGCGGATTATCAGCAGACACGCTGCCGGTCCAACGGTCGTGTCGATACCCCAGGGGTCGTGGATAATCATCTGGGCCCCGCGCTAAACGACCTGTCCCTATCGCTGAAGCTGCTGCGTGATCGGGTCAAGCGTGAGGACGACCGGTACGAGCTGACGGGTTACGCGGGCCGGTGCGAGGAGATCGCCGCGGCGTTGCACGCTGTGCTCGAACAGACGCAAACCGATAGCGTCTACTGGATCGAGGGTGGTCGATCACCGGGCAAGCCCGGCATGAGCAAGGTCGCGATGCACTGTGCCCCGATCGACGTGGGGCCGCTACTCAAGGAACGGCTGTTCGACGCGACCAATAGCCAAGGCGATCCCCTTGGCGTCGTACTCACCTCAGCCACGTTGGCGACGGGTGCTTGCAAACCTGAAACATCGCAGCCGCGCCAGACCGCCGACAGCCCAGCCGACGACGGCTCGGACGACGACCATGCGACGCCGGATCAGCCGACGCACGACCCCGGCCCGTTTAAGCACGTGCTCACCCGGCTCGGTTGTGCGGCGGCATGGGTGCTCCAACTCGGCTCGCCGTTTGACTACGCCATTCAGGCAGAGCTTTGGGTCGAGCCTTCGCTTGCTGCGCCCAACGACCGCCGTCACGCAGAACAATTAGGCCCAGCCATCCTCGCGCACATCGACCGATCAGACGGCGGCGCGTTTGTGTTGTTCACCAGTTACGACCTGCTTCGTCAGATGGCCAAGTGGCTGGCGCCTCACCTGGCGGGGCGTGGCATGCCGCTGCTCGTGCACGGCGACGGTCAACAGCGATCGACGCTCTTGGAATACTTCCGTGCCGACCGCCGCAGCGTGTTGCTGGGCGCGGATAGCTTTTGGCAGGGCGTCGACGTGCCCGGCGAAAACCTGCGCAACGTGATCATCACCCGTTTCCCGTTTACCGTGCCCGATCGTCCGTTGGTCGAGGCACGTGTCGAGCGGATCACCGCGCAAGGCGGCAACGCGTTTGTCCAATACTCGCTGCCCGAGGCGATCCTGAAGTTTAAGCAGGGCTTCGGCCGGCTGATCCGTTCCAAGCAGGACCGCGGCAGCGTCGTCGTGCTCGATAGCCGGATTGCGACCAAGAGCTACGGCCGACGATTTATCGCGGCGCTACCCGAATTGCCTGTCCGGACGGGATCGCTACCCGCCAGCGACGATACGGGTGAGGCCTCGGCGTCGGGGCCGTGCCATTCACAAGCCCACTGGTCGGACCCCAGCGAAGCGGGTTTTTGATTGTCCGGATCGCTGCAAGACGATGGTGGTCCAGGGGTTGGCTGGCAACCAGAACACCGGCCCTTGCCCGCCTGTAACCTTCTCGACGCCCCGTCCATTAAGTAAGCGGTACGAGCAGTGCTGTGGGTACAGCGTGGATCAAGATCAATGACTGCTATTTCATTAATGCTTCCGCCGACCGCTAGAGGTCACGCTTTGCTTGAAGCGTTCTTGGCGGTATGGTGCGCCCGGGCCAGCGGCCACGGTGAGCCGGCTGTTCAATCGCTCGTGACAAGCACAACCGACCAGGACGACATCCGTGCCAGCCGTAACGGCGACCACGACGCGTATGCGCGTCTGATCCGGCGGTACCGCGACAAGGTGTCAGCGCGGATGTGGAAATTCACACGTGACCGCAACGATTTTGAGGAACTCGTTCATGAAGCGTTTGTCGAGGTGTACTTTGCGTTGCCGCGGTACCGTGAGATGGGGTCGTTCCCTGCGTGGCTCGACCGGATCGCCACGCGCGTGGGGTACCGATTCTGGAGGCGCAAGCGCCGTGAGCCGCGCACCGTGCCGCTCGAGTCGTGGCACCGCGTCGACGAACCGCAAGACCACGACCCCGACGGCGCAGCAGAACGCCTGCACCGGATGATGGCCACACTTAGCCCACGAGATCGATTGGTGCTGACGCTTCTTTATTGGGAGGGCTTCTCCGTAGCCGAAATAGCTAATCAGACCGGGTGGACCAAGACGCTCGTCAAGGTCCAGGCCCACCGCGCCCGCGCCAGGTTAAGGAAGAAACTTGAACAGGCAAAACAAGCCGCTGGGGGAACAGGCCATGGATGAAACTCAACTGATCCGGCAACTCGCCGCGTTAGCCGACAAGTCACCGCCCCCGACGTTTGATCCGGTCGTCGGTGTGCTGGGCGAGATCCACCGCCACGAGCCGGTGCCGATCCGTTTCATCGGTGCGTTGGCTACGCTGTCCACCGCGGCCATGGTCGCACTGGCAGCCTGGACCGTGCTGACGTGGCAGGCATTCGACGACCCGATCGTGCAGATGATCCAGCTATTGGACGTGATCCCCACATGAGCAGCACCCAATCCGACAACCCGTCCGCCGTGTCGCCCGATGTCGTCAAACCCGTACGCACACCCAGGGGCGTGAAGTGTAGGCGGTGGCGTTGCGCAGCCACACTGCTAGCGGTATTCGTCTGCGGTGTGGTGGTTGGATCGGCGGCTACCGTTTACGTGATCAACGAACGCTTTTACCTGCGGTCCAAGGAGCCTGCGTCGATCCCCGAACGGCTCACGCGCCGTCTGCGACGCGAGATCGATCTAACCGACCCGCAGGCGCAGCAGGTTCAGGACATCCTCACGCGTCGTATGATGCAGATCATGGAGATCCGCGAACAGGTGCGTCCTCAAATGGAGGCTCAGTTCCAGGCTGTGCGCCATGAGGTTGCCCAAGTGCTCGCCGGTGATCAGGTCCAGCGGTGGGAGCAGTGGTTTGATGATTTTCGTGAGCGTCGGCGGAAGAGGTGGAAGAGCCTTGCACCGCCGTCATCCCAACAGCAGCCGGGCGTGAGCGGCAAACCCGCCCCGTGAAGCGCGTTCGGTGGGCTCCTATCGACTCTACCAATCATCATAAGCATTGCCCTACGGTCCTTGTACGTGGTATCAGAGGTCACAAATACTTATGGATATACGACGCGGTCAAAACATGCGCGGATGCGTATCAATCGCGGAATAGAAACGATCCATTACGGGTAATTAAGATGGTTTGATCCCATTTAGCTTGCGTCGTAGCCTGTATGATGGGTAACCAATGCAAATTTACCAAAGAAAGTGACGGATATATGACAGATACCACGACCCGTGACATCCGCGACGACGTTTCAAAGCGATACGGCGAAATCGCCACGACCGGCGGTGCATCATGCTGCGGCGGCAGTTCGGATCAGGCGGTTGGTACACTCGAACACGCCCGTGCGATCGGGTACAGCGGCGAGGACCTGGCGGCGCTACCCGACGGGGCGAACCTGGGCCTGGGCTGCGGCAACCCGACGAGCCTGACGCTGATCGAACCGGGCCAGACCGTGGTCGACCTGGGCAGCGGGGCGGGCGTCGATTGCTTTATCGCCAGCCAAAAAGTCGGCCCCGAGGGGCGTGTGATCGGAATCGACATGACCGACCCCATGCTCGACAAGGCCCGCGCCTATGCTGATAAGCACGGGTTTGCCAACGTCGAGTTTCGTAAGGGTGTGATCGAAAAGATGCCGCTCGACGACGCCAGCGTGGACCTGGTGATCAGCAATTGTGTGATCAACCTGTCGCCCGACAAGCAGACCGTATTTCGTGAGATTGCACGTGTGCTCAAGCCAGGCGGCCGCGCTGCGATCAGCGATATCGTGCTGCTCGGCGAGCTACCCGACGCGATCCGGTCCGACCTGGAGGCGTACATCGGCTGCATCGCAGGGGCGGTGATGATCGGCGACTACCTGGGCTACGCTATGACCGCGGGGCTAAACGTCGAGAAGGCCGACCGCAAGAGCTACGATGTGATGGCTGTGCTCGGCTGCAGCCCTGAGGCAAGCAAGCTGGTGGAAAAGGTCCCAGCCGATTTCGATTCCAATGCGCATGTCGCTGGCTTGGACCTGCTGTTGACCAAACCCGCTGCTAGTTCCTGCTGTTCGGGCACTAGTTGTTGCTAGCGAACATCGTGGCCACTCTCAATTTAGAGTATTTTCTGAATAAGTGTACGGTTGACAGGACTTCGCTACGAGCCGCGACCGTGAGGGAGCGGTCCCGCTGAACCAAGAATTTCGTATGAAATAGAGAAACGCGACCAAACAATCTAGCTGGGACGGAGTGCTAGAGCCAAAAGGCCGCTTGCTGACGCGCGCGGCTCGCTGAGAATCCCGCATGCGAAATCAGAAAACGCTCTAATAAATTGCAGCTCCTCCCGTTTCGACTATGACACGACCATACCGCATCCTGGTCTTGTGCACCGGCAACCGCTGTCGATCGCAGATGGCCCAAGGCTGGCTGCGACATTTCGCACAAGCTGCGCAGTATCCCTGCGAGGTTTTGAGTGCCGGCACCGCACCCAAGGGCGTGCACCCATTGGCGATCCGTGTCATGGCCCAGGCGGGCGTCGATATCTCGGATCATCGGTCCAAGCACCTCGACGAGTACGCGGACCAGGACTTCGACGCGGTCGTTACGGTCTGTGGCCGTGCGCACGACGCCTGCCCGGTCTGGACAGGCAGCAGCGGTGTCGGCGGCGAAGCGAGCGAGACGATCCATCAGCCGTTCGAGGACCCCGACAAGCCGGGACTATCCGAGCAAGAACTGTTGCCGATCTTCTACAAGGTGCGTGACGAGATCCGCGATTGGGCCGAACGGTTTATTGCTCAACAGTGTGGCGCTACGGTGCCGGGCGCGGGGGCGGCCCGTTGAGCGCGTACCAACTCGTCAGCACGTCGATCTGAAATTGCTCGAGGTCTACGTCACCCCAGTACCAGAACGGCAGATCATCGCGATCCAACTCAGGAATGTACTGAGCCAACACGTGCCACCAGCGGTGCTGATCGAGCAATTCGACTAGATCAAACGGCTGATCGCCACGCGGGTTGAAAAGGTACTCCCAAGCGCCGTTGTGCCCGCGGTGTAGCATCGCCAGCAAAATGGTCGTCGTGGGCAGGTCGTCGCGGGTGAGCAGCCCGGGTGCGAGGTGTTTCATTTCAGGGTGCTGGCCCTGCATCCACAGTCCCAGGCGCAGGATTTGTTGTACGGACCAGATGTCTTCGTCGTGGGCTTTTTTCGCCAGCAAATCACGCTGTGCTCCGGTTAGGCCCGCCAGGATCGCGCCGCTGCGCTTCGCGTCGTCGTTGAAGTCGTTTAACAATTCGGCCACGAGCTGATCGTGTTGTTGCGGCGAAAACCGCTGTGCCGCCACGACGCACGCCAAGTCGCGCAGGGTGGACGTCTCCGATACGAACAACGGGCGCAGGTCGCTGGGCTGCGGGTCTTTGGTTACGGCCACCGCGGCTAGCCGGAGCATGTCTGGGGCGTCGGAAGGGATTGCGATGTTGTATTGCCCGACGGGTAGGCCCTCGATCACCGCCAAGAGCGCCAGCGGGTGAGGGTATTGAGGATTGCCGAGGTACGCGGCGAGTTGCTGTTCAATGTGTTCGGCGTCGATACCCCAACCCCGGTACAGCCGTGCCAGTATTACCGGCTCAAGCAGTGGGGCATTTAGTTCCGCGTGTGATTCGAGTGTGGTGACAAGAGAGTCACCGGTCGCCAACTGTGCGGCGGTTTCGTCGGACAGGCCCAGGATCGCGTGCCAGACGGCGGTGCGGTTCTCCGGCGTGATCTGATGTGCGGGCGTGGTTGCGAGCTTGCCCAGTGCGCTCTGCGCGTTGGCCGTGGGGCTCAAGTGCAGGGCGTACGCAGCCATCGCACGCAGTGACAGGTCGGCTAACGGGTCGGCCAATACCTCCAGCGCCGGGCCGGGGTGGTTCGGGTTCGACTTGAGTAGCGCCCACAGGGCAGCTTGCGATACCTCGGGGGGTTGGCGACGCCAATCGATTTGCGTGTCGTCGGCGGCGCCCAATAGCCCCAGCATGATCCAAGCCTGCCGTGCGATTAGCTGCGACGGGTCGGCGGCGGCTTTGACGAACAGGGCTTCGTACGTTGCGCGGTTGGTGGCATCGAGTACGAGCCGAGCGGCGGTGATCAACGCTTGATAGCGGACCTGTTCATCCTTATCCCCCAGGCAGGTTTCAATTAAATCAACGACGCGCCCGTTGCCAGCCAGGTCGGTGAGTTGTTCGAGCAGTTGGGCTGCGTTGATGCGCGAATTGGGATTGGCGTCGGTGGCGAGTGTTTTTAGCCAGCGTAGCCAGGGGTCGTCGGGGATCGGTGGGCGTGACCACTTGCCGGCGCGGTCCAGGGCGTTAACGATTTGCAGGAAGTTAATCGGGTCCTCGACGCCGAGGCGGTCGATCGTGCCTTGGAGCACGCGGGGGTCGGAACCGGCGCGTTGGATTATGTAATTTAGCCCCAACTCGCGTTCGTCGAGCGTCGTAGCGGTGAGCTTATTTAACTGGCTGTGGGTATACCAGCGGGGTACCAGGACGACGCCGACGATCATGAAGATCACCGTGATCGTCAGGTGGACGATCATCGGTAGCCATTTCAGTCGCCGCAGGATTGTACGGGCCATGTGAGTAGGGTATCGGTTGGTCGGGCCGGTGCCACTGCGCGGGGTGGCTGACGGATCACGGGGGGTATTGAAATAAGTTTGCAGGCCTGCTTGTTGACGCGCGCGGCTTGTGGCGGAGTTCTCGGACAGGACCGCTCCCTGACGGTCGCGGCTCGTCGGAGTTGCCCGCTTGCTGACGCGCGCGGCTCGTAGCGATGACGCAAGGGCTCTTGCGGGACGGGATTACTTTTTGTTCCAGAACTTGCCGCCGTAGATGGCGGTGTCGTCGAGTTGCTCGGCAATGCGGATCAGTTGGTTGTACTTGGCGTTGCGGTCGGATCGGCAGGGTGCGCCGGTCTTGATCTGGCCGCAGTTGGTGGCCACAGCAATGTCGGCGATCGTGGAGTCTTCGGTCTCGCCTGAGCGGTGGCTCAGGACGGCGTTGTACCCGTTGCGTGTGGCTAGGTTCACCGCTTCAAACGTCTCGCTGAGCGTGCCGATCTGGTTGACTTTGACCAGGATGGCGTTGGCGGTCTGGCTGTTGATGCCGCGATTGAGGAACTTCGGGTTCGTCACGAACAGGTCGTCGCCGACGAGTTGGACCTTGTCGCCGAGCTTTTCGGTGAGCTTCTTCCAGCCGGCCCAGTCGTTTTCCGCTAAGCCGTCTTCGATCGACCGGATCGGGTACTTTTTGCACCACTTGGCCCAGTAGTCGATCATCTCGTCGCTGGACCAGATTTTTTTTGGGTTGCTCTTAAAGAAGACGTAGCCTTTCTTTTTCTTGTTGTACATCTCGCTGGTGGCGGGGTCGAGCGCGACGAAGACCTGCCGCCCGAAGTCGTAGCCCGCGGCTTTGACGGCCTCGGCGATCACACGCAGCGCATCTTCGTTGTCTTTGAGATTTGGCGCGAAGCCGCCCTCGTCACCCACGGCTGTGGATAGGCCACGCTTGACGAGGACCTTCTTGAGTGTGTGGTAGATTTCAACGCCACAGCGCAGCGCGTCGGCGAAATTATCGAACCCCCATGGCTGGATCATGAACTCCTGGAAGTCGACGTTGTTGTCGGCGTGTGAGCCCCCGTTGAGGATGTTCATCATGGGCACGGGCAGGACCCTGGCGTGTGAACCCCCGAGGTAACGGTACAGGGGCAGGCCGGACGTCTCGGCCGCGGCGCGTGCGACGGCCATCGAAACGCCCAGGATGGCGTTGGCGCCCAGCTAGCCTTTATTCGCTGTGCCGTCCAGGTCGATCATGGTCTCGTCGACACCTTCCTGGTCGCGGCTGTCCATACCGAGCAGGTTCGGCGCGATTTTTTCGTTGACGTTTTTGACGGCCTTGAGCACGCCCTTGCCCAGGTAGCGGTTCTTCGTGCCGTCGCGCAGCTCGACCGCTTCGTGCTCACCGGTGCTGGCGCCGCTGGGGACCATGGCACGTCCGACGGTGCCGGCGGAGAGGTGGACCTCCGCCTCGATGGTCGGGTTCCCCCGGCTGTCGAGGACCTGGCGTGCGTGGATGGCTTCGATCTCAAAGCTCATGGGTGGAGTTCCTTACTTAGAGCGCCTAACAAGATGGACGCGGAGAGTTGGTTTGAAAAAAATGAAAAGGACCGCTCCCTGACGGTCGCGGCTCGTCGGAGTTGTCCGCTTCGTGACGGAGAGCGGCTCGTCAAGGCGAGGAGGGCGCAAACCGTTTTAATATGGGCGTACGTTGACCGATCGTCCGGCGCGGCGCTTTCGGCTGATAATAAGTCGGCCGAGTTTGGTCCGCATCCGTGCGCGAAAACCGAACCGCCTGGCGCGTTTGATTAGGCTGCGGCGTTTTGGGTAGTGCGTGGGCATGGCTATGGCTCCGGGGCTCGTCGCTAGTTCATTTCCAGCAGGATCGCTTCGTAACGCGCGTTCCCACGGCTGTCCGAGGCACGCAGCGTGACGACGTGCGGCCCTGGCGCAAGGTCAACAATACTAATGCTAAACGCCTCCTGTGTCGAGTCGTAGATCAGGTCCTCAGGCAGGGCGGGTTCCCACTGATCGGTCGAATCGACGGCGTAGCTCAGTGCCCCGATGGGCGAGAGCGCGTCGCGGACTTGGGCGGTGATACGCAGGGTGCGACCCTGGGCGTGGTGCTCGATTCGGTCGATGGTGGGGGGGGTGTTGTCGATGAGCACGGGGTCGGTGCGTCGCACGGCGGTGCGAGCCATGTCGGCGGGGTTGTCGGGTGCGTCTGAGGCGGTGACGCGCACGGTGTATCGGCCATCGGGGACGCGACGCGTATCCCACTCGAACGATGTTTCGTCGAGCGATTCGGCGAGTGTAAGCCATTTGACGGACCCGGCGGGCTGGTATTCGAGGTCGTAGATCAGGTCGTCGCCGTTGGGATCGGTGGCTTCCCACTCGATGTTGAGGCTAGGCGCGGGTTGATCGTCGCTGTCGTCGGGATTGGGGTAGATCGCTTGGATGCTGGTGATGGCAGGCTTGAGATTCGGGACGACGTAGGTGATCTGCACACGATCAACGACGGGTGTGGCGTCGGCGTCGCCAACGAGTGCGAGCCGGTATTGGAGGAACCTGGCGGGCGGGCTCTCGACGGTGAGTTGGCGTGGCGCGAGTGGTGACGAATCCGGGTCGGCTTCGAGGACGCCTGCGGTCGACCATGGGGTCCACGCGGCTTGGTCGGGGTCCTCGACGTTGCCGCTACGGGTCTCGACGGTGACAGCGGTGCCCGCATCGGTGGTCGCGGTCAGGTCGATTTTGCCCCATAGACTGATTTGCTGAGCGTCTAGCACGGGTCCGGTGAACAATCCATTTTCTGTATAGCCTGCGGCTAATCTCAGCAGTGCTGCGGGGTTGGCTGTGGCGACGATCATTCTGCCCGCGTGGTCGGTGGTCAAGACGGGTACCTGCTGCGGCTCGAGGTCGATCAGGATCGTGGTCTCGCCGGCGGCGGGGTCGACGCGGAAGAGTTGCCCTTCATTACCCGTGGCGACCAGCAGCTTGCCGGGGCCTGCGGGGTCTTCGAGCAGCTTGAGGATCATGACGGACTCACGGAAGACCTCGGCGACGAAGCCGTCGGGTGTGATCTTATAAATGGCGTTCCCTTCCGAACTGCTGCGGGTGGTGTCGGCTTGTTCGTTGTTGCTGGCGGCTTTGAATCGTTGTCGTTTGAGCCGTTTGCTGCCGTTGGTAGCCAGCGGTGTGCCCGACCGGCGTGCTTTGTCGAGCCGTTTGCGGATCACCTCACGCACGCGGTCCCACTGCGCGGGGGTCGGTGCGTCGCTGGGGGGCTGCGGTGCTGCGTCTGAAGATGCGGCTAGGGAGGAGGTGCGTGTGCCGAGGGGTGCGGTTAGGTGCGCGGAGTTGGTGGTTGTAGCCCGTGGGGTGATTAGGGCTAGGGGTGTTGGGCTGTTGTTCGTTGAGGATTGCGCCTTGTCGGTATCGGGCTGATTGTCGGGATCGCTGGGCATGGGGTCGGGCTTGGGCGTGGTGCCGGGAACCTCGGCGGGTTGATCGGCGGCGTCGGCCTTGGCGGTTTCTTCGGGTCGGCCGGCTTCGGAGTCGGCTTCGTCGAGTCGGCCGGGATGTGCCTGTTCGGCGTCGGCAGTGCCCGCGTAGACCGTGCCGTCGTCGAGCACGAGCAGCGCTCCGATCTCAGGCTCGGCGGCGTCGTACAGGACGAAGACTTCGGGCTGGTCGTTGCCTTTGAGCGTGACGCGGTAGACCAAGCCGTCACTGTCGCTGCCTGCGTAGAGTCGGCCTTGCTGATCGCGCGCCAGGCACAGCAGGTTGTTCTGTTTTGCGTCGAGCAGTTCAGTGATCTGAGGCTGGCCGTCTTTGGCTTTGGGGTCCAGGTTGACGTGCAGGAGTTTGCCCTCGGTGCCCGTGGCGAGGTAGGCGTCGTGCCCGTCGACGATCATGTCCCATATGTAGCGGACGCCCTCGAGTTCGACGAGGGTTTTTGATTCGCCATTCTCCAACACCGCCAATCGGCTGGTGGGCGCGCTGACGGCGACCAGTAGCTTACCGTCGGTTGTGAGGTCCAGAGCAAACACCTGCTCGCCGGGGAACTCGAGGACCTGATCGACTTGATCGTCGCGCTGGCGCAGCAGTGCGCCTTCGGGCCCGACGGCTAGGTACAGGTCGCCGGATCGCGTCGCTTGGACGTCGTGAACCACGCCTGCCTGCTCGGAGAGGTCGGCGACGACGTGTGTGTGCATGGCGAGCTTCACATCGCCGAGGTTGGTTACGACGGTGTCTTCGGTGAGCCCGGCTGCGAAGTCTGCCTCGGTGGTGTGCGTCCATTGCGCGGGCTGGATAGCCAGAGCGATCGATGCCGATGCCATGAGCCACACGAGTGCGAAACATGGTGCAGCGTGTTTGTATATGTCGTGTCGAGTTAGAGCGTTTGCTGATTTCGTATGCGGGTTTTTCGATGAGCATTGCGCGTTAGCACGCGATGATTTGACTCCAATTGGCCCGCTTGCTGACGCGCGCGGCTCGTCGGAGTTGCCCGCTCCCTGACGGTCGCGGCTCGTCAAGGCGGGGAGGGGCCCGCTTGCTGACGCGCGCGGCTCGTTTCGGAGTCTTAGAAAACGCTCTAAGGACACGGCGGTGGTCTTGTAAGGTGACGCCTGGCTGGGGTTCATACTTGCTTCCTTACAGCTATGTCTTGATCGTCGATCGAGGGGTTATTCGTTTTTGTGCGTCGCGAATCATTTTGAGGGTGATTTTCGAGGGTCGATTGTGGGTGTCAGGGCGGCGTTGTCTTGTGGATGGGGATGGTAAACCTGGCTTTGCCCTGGACCACCAAACCCATGGGGAACGTCTTTTGGACCCACTGGGTGTAAGGGGTCGCGGTGGTGTTTGTGGGTGTATCGAAAATGGCTCGCTTGCTCGAAGGCAGGTGAGGCAGCTCCTGGTGGCTGACGGCTAGGCCGGGTTCGGGTGATTGCAGGACTGCGAACACCGCGTCGTCGGGGATGTCTAACAACATCTGTACGGTCTTGGCCAGGTCGTCGGCGCTCGAGGGGTTTTTGAGGTGGGGGCGTCCGTCGAGCATCAACTGGGCGTAGGTCGGGGTGTCGCAGATGATCAGTTCGTAGTCGCCGTCGGTCAGTCCGGACGGGATGGGCAGCTTGAGGTGGTGTTGGGTGATGGGCTTGCTGTATGTCTGGACGTCGATGGTGATGCCGATCGTGTCGCCTGGCGTGTACTGGGGCCGATCGATGCGTGCGTTTAAGAGGGTTGCTGCTCGGAGGACCGGTTCGATTTCAACGGTTAGGTCCAGCGACTGTAGGGCCATGGATCGGTGGGGGTTACTCGTCATTACGGTGGCAATGGGCAGGACCTGTACCATCAGATCGCGTGGAGAGGGGTTGGCCAATAGCGTGTCGAGGGTCAGGCGCCGATTGCCGTCGAATTCGAGCGTACCGCTGAGGCGCACGGTGCTTTCAAGGGGTGGCGCAGTCTTGGCGAGGACGCTCTGCAAGACGAGGGCTGAAGCGATAAACGGCGTGAGCCGTTTGTGGTGGACGATTTCATAGTTGTAGGTAATGGGTTCCTGGTCAGTGAAGTGCACGGTGACCTTGGCTGGCGCGGTGGTGTAGAGGGTGTCGGGGGTGCCGACGACCGCAGTGTTTTCATCGCGTACGAGGGTGCCTTGGATGGCGGCGTATCCGCCGAGTTTAAAGCTGCTGGCAATCGACGGGATGACCATATGGACGAAGCCCGTTGCCATGGGCACCGCCAGCGCGCCTTGGCTGAACATGCCGTGCCCAAACGCCAACACGCGCCCGTCGGGCAACACCTCGGTCACGGTGCCGGTGGCGCTCATGTCCAAATCACCAAATGCCAGCGGGACACTGAGGACGCTACCGGGTTCGAGTTTTATCGCGTTTGGGTCGATCCCTGGTGGCGGCAGGCCTACCGCGGGGCCGGTGTGAGGCGTGGCGTGGGTGTACCCGGTGGCGCTGGACGTGCTGGGCGACGAGATTGGCATCAATCCCAATGGTGCAAACGCGGGCAAGAGCAGCCTGGCTATCTGAGGCGAGTCGATGGCGATGGGCAGCATCAGGGGCATGAGTTGACCTGCGGAAAAGATCGCGGGGACCGGCGGGGTGGGTGCGTGTCGGGCAATGGTGTCGTGCGTGGGTGTCGATCTTGCGGGGTTAGCCAGGTCGAGGATTGCGCGAGCACGGTAGGTGCGTTGAGGTGG
>JAJRXX010000071.1 GCA_024276075.1 Planctomycetota bacterium | reverse complement strand
CGTTGACTCGACCCTCACTCCGGCCCTCTGGCTGGCAGGGAGAGGGAGAATTTAGGCATGGCGTGAGGCGAGGATTGTCACGCGGCGAGCGCGGCGGTGATCTTCTTGGCGGCGTCGGTGAGGTCGGTGCCGACGCTGAGGGTGGGGATGTCGGCTTGGGCGTCTTTGATGATCTGGCGAGCGGGCTGGACGTTTGTGCCTTCGAGGCGGACGACCAGTGGGACCTTAAACCCGATCTGCTTGGCGGCGCTGACGATGGCACGGGCGATGATGTCGCACTTCATGATCCCGCCGAAGATGTTGACCAGGATGCCCTTGACCTTGGGGTCGCTGAGGATGATGCGGAATGCTTCGGTGACGGCTTCTTCGGTAGCTGATCCTCCGACGTCGAGGAAGTTCGCGGGCTCTGCGCCGTGGAGCTTGATGAGGTCCATGGTGGCCATGGCGAGGCCTGCGCCGTTGACGAGGCAGCCTATGTTGCCGTCGAGCTTGACGTAGGACAGGCCGAACTTGTTGGCTTGGATTTCGGCGGGGTCTTCTTCGTGAGGGTCGGCGAGCTGCTTGATGTCGTCGTGTCTGAACAGGGCGTTGTCGTCGAAGCTTATTTTGGCGTCGATGGCGAGGATTTGCCCGTCGGGGTTGTCCGCGTCGGGCGGGGTGACGACCAGCGGGTTGATCTCGGCGAGGCTGGCGTCGGTTTGGATGAAGAGGTTGGCGAGCTTGACCATGGCCTTGACTGCCTGGCTGATTTGCTTGCCTTTAAACCCGAGTTGGTAGGCGACCTTGCGTGCTTGGAAGGGTTGAAGGCCCATCGCGGGGTCGATCGGCTCACGGATGATGGCATCGGGCGTGTCGTGGGCGACCTGCTCGATCTCGACGCCGCCTTCGCTGGAGGCGATCAGGACGGGGCAGTTGCGCGCACGGTCGACAGCCATACCGAGGTAATATTCTTTGGCGATGTCGACGCCCGCTGCGACGAGTAGTTTGCGGACGGGTACGCCCTCGGGGCCGGTCTGGGGTGTGACCAAGGGCTTGCTGAGGATGGTGTTAGCGACGCTGCGAGCTTCGTCGGTTGATTTGACGAGCTTGACGCCGCCGCCCTTGCCACGTCCGCCTGCGTGTACCTGAGCTTTGACGACGGCGACGGGACTATTTAGTTGCGTGAAAGCGTTGGCGGCTTCGTCGCCTGAACTGACGACGATGCCTGGGGGTACGGGTAGGCCGAACTTGGCGAGCAGGTCGCGAGCTTGGTATTCGTGTATTTTCATCGGGTGCGGTTCCGGCTAGGTGTTGTCGATGTTCATAGGTTGTGAAGGGCAGATGATATAGGCGAACGGTGGATTGGCCAAGCGTGTCGACTGTCGGATACAGGGTTTGGCGTGGTCCGCACAGCGGACCCTACAACACGGGTTGCAAGCAACCCGTGCCACCCCTTCGTTGGATGAGCGATTGGCGTGGTCTGCAGGGCGGACCTTACACGGCTCGTCGCGGTGACGTTCGGATTCAAAGTGAACCAGTACCGATTGGCGTTTGGGTTGGAATGAGTCGATAATCGGTTTACTGTGGTCAATATGAACAGACAGTCTGTGTGTGGTGTGGCGCTGGTTGCGGCTGCACTGGTGGCGGGGGTGGGCTGGGCTGCGGACAGCTCCGCGGGGCCTGTGTTGGTCTATGCTGTCCGGTGCGATCGGTCAGGCCAGGATGCGTCGCGTCAACCGGTGGGACGGTGGATGACGGCGTTGAGCGACACGGCTCGTCGGCTACGGGGCCAATCGTCTGTGGTGGTCGTCAATGAGGCGGTTGTGTCGGTTGTGCTGGCTGCGGGGGTCGGTGAGGGGGTCGCTGCTTCGGGGCGGATTGAGAAGCCTCGCACGGTGGCGTTGGCGAGCTTGGCGAATATCCCGCCGCCTGGTGTGTCGTCCTTTCTTGTGGGCTGCTGTGCGTGAGCGGAAACGGCGGCCGAAGCTAATTTTCAAAAATAAAAGATCGTGTTGCTTGTCACGGGTTTTGCCGGTTGGGTGAAATCGGGTTTCGTTGACGGGCGGCGTATTAACTGGACAGATTTGTCCGAGGCTTACGACATGGTGATTAGGTATCTCAGCAAGGCGTATACGAAGGTGTTCGGGTCGCGCAACGATCGGCTGGTGAAGTCGTACGCGAAGCGCGTCGAGCAGATCAATGCGTTGGAGGGTGAGGTCAGGGTGCTGACCGACGCGGAGCTGAAGGGTAAGACGCAAGAGTTTCGTCGGCGGATCGGTGAGGGTGAGACGATGGCGGTGATGATGCCTCACGTGCTGGCGGTAGCGCGGGAGGCGATGGACCGGTCGGTGGGTATTCGCAATGTGCTGAACCCGGAGCACGGTTTTGATGCGGGCTTGCTTTCGTCGGAGGCGAGGGGGATTTATGAGCGGGTGGCGGCGGCGGCTTCGGCGATCGAGCCGGTGGAGGAGTTGGGTTGCGAGGTGCCGGTGCCCGGTTGGCAGCAGGTAGAGGTACCTGTGGCGTTGTACGACGCGGTGCGAGCGGTGTACGAGCAGAGTCGTCCGCCGTTTCGCGCTCGGCCGTTTGATGTGCAGTTGATCGGCGGGATGGTGCTGGGTGAGGGCAGGATCGCGGAGATGAAAACGGGTGAGGGCAAGACGATCGTGGCGCCCTTGGCGTGCTACGTGGCGTGTCTGGAGAGTCTACGGTGTCACGTGGTGACGGTGAACGACTATTTGGTGCAGCGTGACCGCGATTGGGTGTTCCCGTTCTATTACCACCTGGGTCTGACGGTGGGCGCGATCCATCCGTTTCACATGCAGGCGTCGGAGGTGAAGGGGCAGGCGTATCAGTGCGACGTGGTGTACGGGACGAACAGTGAGTTCGGGTTCGACTACCTGCGCGATAACATGAAGCTATCGGCCCCGGAGCAGGTGCAGAGACGACGCGATTTTTGCATCATCGACGAGGTGGACTCGATCTTAATCGACGAGGCGCGAACGCCTTTGATTATCTCGGGTCCCGCGCACGACGACGCGCCGCGGTACGGGTTGGCGGACAGTATTGCTACGCACCTGATCCAGAAGCAGCGCGATTGGGACGGTGCGGACGCGAAGTTTCAGCAGGTTCTGATGAACGCCAAAGGCCTGGAGGGCGATATCCGCAACGCTCGTGAGAAGGCGAAGGTGCCCGCGATGCGTGAGCGGCTCAAGGCGCTTCAGGAGGAATTGCCTGGGCTAGAGGCGGCGCGTGATCGGTACGCGCAGTACTACGAGGTTGAGCGTGACAAAAAGGCGGCGCACCTAACGCATGAGGGGATTGCCCAAGCGCAGAAGCAGGCGGGTATCGGCTCGTTTTACGTGGGGAATAACATGGACTTCCCCCACTTGCTGGAGAATGCGCTTCGGGCACACGTGATCTACAAGCGTGACAAGGAATACGTGGTCCAGAACGGCGAGGTCGTCATCGTCGACGAGTTCACCGGTCGGCTGATGGTCGGGCGGCAGTGGTCGGACGGTCTGCACCAGGCGGTGGAGTCGAAGGAAAAGGTGCAGATCAAGCAGGAGACGCAGACGCTGGCGACGGTGACGATTCAGAATTTCTTCAAGCTGTACAAGCGGCTGGCGGGCATGACGGGTACGGCGATTACGGAGGCGACGGAGTTTAACGAGATATATGGATTAGACGTGGTGTGTATCCCGACGAACGTGCCGGTGATCCGCGCTGACCGAGAGGATTTGATTTTCCTATCGGAGAAGGACAAGTGGCAGATCATCATCGAGGAGATCGGCAGGGTGCACGCGATTGGCAGGCCTGTGCTGGTGGGTACGACGAGCGTGGAAAAATCCGAGATGCTGTCGCAGATGCTCACGAAGAAGAACACGGTCAAGCACGAAGTGCTCAACGCGAAGCAGCACGAGCGCGAGGCTCATATTGTGGAGCACGCGGGTGAACTGGGCGCGGTGATGATTGCGACGAACATGGCTGGGCGCGGCACGGATATCAAGCTGGCGCCGATCGACCGTGCAGTATTGGTGCGTCACTGGCAGCAGCACAACCTATTGCCTAAGGAAGCTAGTGCGGAGATGTCCGACGACGAATTGCTCGCGATGTCATACCGGCACCAGGCGCATACGGAGCTTGGTATTGATAAGAAAGACCTCGACGCGATGGGGGATGAGGAATCGCGATTAAAATTGCTTCGGTACTGGGTGCGTGAGCAGACGCCGACTGATCCGGCGAAGGCGGACAAGATGACCGCTGACCAGTGCGTGGGTGTGTTGGATAACGTGCCGGAGTTTATGCTGCATCGGCTTCGGGTGTACAGCAATATCGAGCAGATGGGTGGCTTGCACATCGTGGGTACGGAGCGTCACGAGGCCAGGCGGATCGATAATCAGCTTCGAGGTCGTGCGGGTCGGCAGGGCGATCAAGGGTCGTCGCGGTTTTTCATTTCACTCGAAGACGATCTGATGAAGATGTTTGCGGGGAAGACGACGATGGCGGCGCTGTCGAAGCTGGGGATGAAGGAGGGTGACGCGATCGAGCACCGCTGGATCACCAAGAGCGTGGAACGCGCGCAGCGGAAGGTCGAGGAGCGGAACTACGAGATTCGTAAGAACCTGCTCGAGTACGACGAGGTGATGGAGTATCAGCGGAATCAGTTTTACGGTATCCGTCAGGAGGTGGTGGAGGGCAGGGAGATCGAGCAATTAATTTTTGACTACATCGAGGCGGCGGTCCAGGAGGCTGTGGGTACGCGTCTGGAAGGTGATTATGTGCCCACGCAGGTGGCGCAGTGGTGCCAATCGACGCTGGACGTGAGCATCGAGCCTGGGAAGCTCCGGGTCGATGACGTGAGTGGTCTTCAGGAGCAGATCCGCAAAGAGGCGCGGGCGGACGTGGCGCAGATCGTGGACGTGACGCTGGGCGAGTACATGTCGGTGGATGTGCCGCCTGATGAGTGGGACCTGCGTGGTTTAAGCCAGTGGGCGATGAGCCGGTTCAGTGTTGATCTCAAGCAGAATCAGCTTAAGCAGATGAACGCCCAGCAGGTTAAAGCCCAGTTGGTCGAGGCTGCGTTGGAGCAGATCGAGCGCAAGGACTTGTCTGGTGTGGGTCGGTTCCTTGAGCCGTTGCATATTTATCGTGAGCTCGCTGAGTGGGCGCAGAATAAGTTCGGCATGGAGCTGTCGCCTGAGAAGCTCTCGGAGATTAATAAGGAGGAATTGGCTGGGCATGTGCTCGACGAGGCGCGGGATGCGTACCGTGAGCGAGAGGTAGCGTACCCGGTGCAATTTATCCTCGACGTGGTTTCGCAAGGCGCTCAGCAAGACGTGGGTTGGGCGGCGAATCAATTGGTGGCTTGGGCGAACCAGCGGTACGACATGGGCTGGACGGTGGATCAGGTGACGCAGCTACAACCGCGTGAAATCCAGGAGCAGCTAATGGAGGCGTCGCGCGAGTGGCTAGCGGAGGACGGGAAGCTGGAGTCGACGGTGGGGGAAGCGGTCGGTCGGCACGGTGGGGCGTCGGAGCTAGCGAGGTGGGCGAGTGAGCGGTTTGCTCAGGCGATCGACGAGGAGGAGTTGGCTGGTCTGGACAGCGACGGTCGGCGGCAGCTTTTGGTGAAAAAAGGCAGGGACATGCTTCGCACGGAGCTAGCGCAGCTCGAACGGTTTGTGTTGTTACAGATACTCGACGCGAGCTGGAAGGACCATCTTTATACGATGGACCAACTCAAGGACTCGGTTGGCTTGCGCGGCTACGCGGAAAAAGACCCCCGGATCGAATACAAGCGTGAAGGCGCGAATCTATTTGCACAGATGCAGGGGAGCGTGCGCGACCGGGTGACGGACTTGATCTTCCGTGCGAAGCTGACGCCGAACGTCCAGGTACGCAGCGTATACCAAGACATGGAGGCTGGGCACGCGGAGCCTCAGAACGCGGTGCACAGTGCCGCGACCCACGCGGCTGGGCAGGGCACGTCCCAGCAGCAGGCGGACATGCGTGCTGCCGATCAGGCGGGGGACGATGGGGCGAATCGGCAGATGTCGCGCAAGCAGCGTCGTCGTGCTGCGGTGACCAGCGATGCTGATACCAAGAAGCAGCAAGCGCCCCAGCACAAGAAACGCAAACGCAAGAGCAGGTAGGTGGTCGGATGCCACGGGTGGTATCACCCGTGGCTAAGTGGGAGAATGGCCTCACGCATTGCAATGCGTGGGCTTCGTTACGACAAAACCAATCGGAGTGGTCCGCACAGCGGACCCTACACGGGTGCACAACTGTGGCACCGAACTGTCTCCGGGGCCGGATTTGGGCTATACTCTGGCTTGTCTTGAGGTGTACTACATATAGGTAGGTGCGGCTATGAAGCGAATCACACGCAGGATGGTGGCGGGGGCCATTGGATTGGTGGTGGGTTGGCACGCGGCTGGCCTGGTCTCGGTACTGGGCCCGGGTGTGAGCTTTGCCAGCGATGCCCAGCACGGTGCATCCGACGTGCCTGAGGCTGCCAATGGACACGGCGACAGTGGCGGTAAGCACGCAGATCAAGGCGCGTCGGCGGGTCATGCCTCCTCTGTTGGTGGACACGACGAATACGACGCGGCGTATGCAGCGGCGCAGCAGTTGGTGCCTCGGCCTGAGGATGTGTCTTGGTACGGCTGCGTGGTGCGTGTGATCGCGGGGCTGTTCGTAGCGGCGGTGGTGTTGGGCATCCCGGCGCTGAAGCTGCGTGGGCCGGAGCTACCCGATCCCGCTGCTGCGGCGCATGGTGACGACCATCACTGACGGTCTATACGATCATGTTTTAGAGCATTTTTCAGTTTCGTGTACGGCAGTATGGCTTGACGATCGATACTCTCTTTCATGCGGGACCGCTCCCTCACGGTCGCGGCTCGTGGTGGGCACGCACGGATTTATCTGAATGCGTATGACTCACGGGTTGCAAGCAACCCGTGCCACCCGTCGCATCACTAAGCGCTACACGGTTTGCTATTACTCACAACAATTCTTGTATCAGCGCGTCGGCGACGAACAGGCCACGGCGGGTTAAGCGGAGGTGGGTGTCGGTGCGTTCGAGTAGCTCAGCGCTTGTGAATCGGGTGATGGCCCCGTGGCGTGGGTCGTCGTGCGGGAGGTGGTCGTCTAGCCAAGTGTGAGGTACGCCGTCGATCAAGCGCAGCCGAAGCATGAGTTGCTCGCCGACGCTGCGAGCGGTGGGTAGGTGCTCGTGATCGGCGGTGGGCGGCTGATCTTGTGAGGCGAGGTATCGTCCGAGGTGGGGTGCGTTTTTCCAACGGTGGCCGTTGACGTGGCTGGCGGCTGCGGGTCCGACGCCTAGCCAATTGTCGTTGGTCCAGTAGCTGAGGTTGTGTTTGCATCGTCGGCTGGGCTTGGCCCAGTTGCTCACCTCGTAGTGCTCGTAGCCGGCGGCTTCGAGTTCGTCCAACAGGTATTCGTACATTTGCTGTTCGAGGTGTTCGGGTACGGGTGTGATGGCGCCGTTTTTGAGCCGAGCGGTCATGGGGGTGTTCGGCTCGTAGGTGAGGTTGTAGAAGCTGATGTGGTCGGGCTCGAGTGCGAGTGCGGCGTGGAGGTCGGCGTGGAGCGTGTCGAGCGTCTGGCCTGGGATGGCGAAGATCAGGTCGAGGTTGATGTTTGAGATGCCTGCGGTACGGACGGTGTGCACAGCGTGGGCGACGTTTGCTGGGTCGTGCCAGCGTTCGAGGGCGTGCAACAGGTGCGGGTCGAATGATTGTGCGCCGATGCTCACGCGGTTGACGCCCGCGGTGGCGAGCAAGGTCATCAGGTTGGGGGTGACGGTTTCAGGGTTGGCCTCGACGGTGAATTCCTGGACGTTTTGGGTGATGCGGGTCTGGTGGAGGGTGTCTAGGAGCGATTCCCAGAGCGGTGGTCGCAGGAGTGTGGGTGTGCCGCCCCCGATGAAGAGGGTGCGTGGTCGCAGGTCGGTTTGTGCGGCTCGCCAATGGAGTTCGCTGGTGAGGCGATGGGTGAATTGCTTTTGTCGGTCGTGTGGTGAATTCGCGGGTTCTACAAGGCTGTAGAAATCACAGTAATGGCACTTGTGGAAGCAGAACGGGATATGAGCGTACAAGGCGGCGATCGTAGCTGGGCTGTGGGTTGTTAAGGGGTCTGTGGCCTGGCTGACGGATGAGTCAGATGCGGGTCGGGTGGCATCGGGGGCGAGCTGATCGAGAGGTATGACATGAGTCATACCGCGATTGTAGCGGCAATGGCTCGAAATTAGAGCAACTGGCGTAATTAATCGCCATGACCGGGTGGCACGGCTTGCTTGCAAGCCGTGAAATACAGATGTTTGTTACACCTACTATCCAATCAAGATGGAAAATATTGACGCCGGTTGCTCTAAGCAGGGGTCAAGCTGCGGGTTTGTCGCCGGCAGCGTCGGTGGCAGGGGGGGCGGCGGCAGGCGGAGTGGTTGGAGGGATGGCGGAAGCTGCCTTGGGGCGTGGGATCTTGATGCGCATGCCGCACTGACGGCAGGCGACGTCCTTGCCGCGGGCGTTGGAGGGGACCGACAAGACCGCTTTGCACTTAAGGTTAGGACAAATTAGGCGTAGCGTACCTCCCGCCATTGGGAGCCCCTTTTATAAATAGGTAAGGATTATCTGGAAGTTATATCGAACCGATCGCGCCATTACTTGATGCGGAGGGTATTTATCGGTGTGGTGCTACGGACACACCTTGTTGTTTTACAGCACGTTATGACATGTATGAACGCTGGCGTGGTTTTTATCGGGCATAAGGTTTGAGTGTGTGACAGGCGATTGGTCATCAGGGGTTAGGGGTGCGTTGGTTGAGGACGGTGAGCGTCTCGGTTTGTTTGATTTTGAATAGGTTCAGGGGTTGGGTGATTTTGATGATATTTTCTCCCAGCCAACCGCGACCGGGAGCGTAGCTGGTCTTGGTGTTGATTGATGCTGAGGCCAAGTTGAGCTTGATCAGGCGGTGGGTCTGCACGACGTAACTATCGTAGGTGCCCGACTCGGTGGTGATGGGTCTGGTGCCCAGCAGTTGTACTTGATATTCACATGAACCGTGGTCGCGTGGCGAGCCGTTTTTGAGGTTATTCACCGTCATTTTGGATTTGCTGTGGATTGGTCTTTGCATGGCGATTTGTGCGGGCAGCGCCACCAGGGGCGGGTCGTACATGACGGATACGGCGTCGGCGAACTCGTCTTCGCGGGTGATCAGGATGGAGCCATCGTCTGCTTGCTGGAGGTGTGTGGTCCGTACGCCCTTGATCCGGAGTACCCACTGTTTTTCACTGACCTGCTCAAGGCGGTACGCGAGGGTCTGGGTGTTTTTGGCGTCCAGGGTTCGGCTAAGTGTGCCGGTGTGTTCGATCAGGGGGTATAGATCGGCAGCGTGAGCGGTAGGTGCTGTCTGGAGTGGGGGGGCGGCAGCGCTGAGAGAGGGTGGGGCTAATCCCGTCTCGGTGATGCAGCCGGTGTGTGTGGTCAGTAATACCAAGCCAATTAGGAGGATTCCACGGCTGGTCTTTGGCAGATGAGGGCATGGCATGCCGATACAATACCCGCCGGCGATTGGGAGAGTAAGCGGGGATTACCTTTTGTGGCGGTTTAATGGTGTTACAGCGGCTGGGAGCCTGGGATGTCGTGGGAAATCATAGTCACGCTGGCGGTGGTGGGGGTCATGGTGTTTGCCATGGTCCGGAATATGGGTGGTCCGGACACGGTGCTTCTGGGTGGGATGACGCTGCTGATGACGCTGCGGGTGTTTTCGGAGAAGTTTCCGACGCCCGCACAGGCGGTGGCGGCGTTCGGCAATGAGGGGCTGGTCACGATCGGGGTTTTGTTTGTGGTGGCGGCGGGTTTGAACGCGACGGGGGCGATGAACCTGATCACGCGTCCGCTGCTGGGTCGGCCCCGGTCGACGGCTGCGGCGCAGGTGAGGCTGATGCTGCCGATCGCGGGTATGAGCGCGTTTATGAATAACACGCCGATCGTGGCGATGTTTATCCCCGTGGTCGGTGATTGGTGCAAGAAGACGGGTATCAGCCCGTCGAAGCTGTTTATTCCGTTGAGCTACGCGGCGATCTTCGGTGGCACATGCACGCTGATCGGCACGAGCACGAATCTCGTTGTTTACGGGATGATGTCGGACGCGCTTCAGCAGCGTATGGGACTGTTTACGATTGCTGCGGTGGGGCTGCCTGCTGCGGTGGTGGGTATGTGTTACGTATTGATTGCGTCGCCGAAGCTGCTGCCGCAGCGGAAAGGTGTGAGTATCAACCTGGCGGAAGCGAGGCGGTATACGGTGGAGATGCTCGTCGAGGCTGGGAGCACGATCGACGGCCAATCGATCGAGCAAGCGGGGTTGCGTAGCTTGCCGGGTGCGTACCTGGTGGAGATCGAGCGTGGTGGCGATCGGTTGGTGGCTGTGGGCCCCGAGCAGGTGCTGCGCGGCGACGACCGGTTGATCTTTGTGGGTGTGGTCGAGTCGGTGCGTGATCTGCAAAAGATCCGTGGGCTGGTGCCCGCGACCGATCAGGTGTTTAAGTTGTCGGACCCGCGTCCGAATCGCCGACTCGTCGAGGCGGTGGTGAGCAATACCTGTCCGCTGGTGGGTAAGAGTATCCGTGAAGGGCGGTTCCGGACGTTTTATAACGCGGCGGTGATCGCGGTGTACCGTAGCGGCGAGCACATGGAGCAGAAGATCGGCGATATCGTGCTTCGGCCTGGCGATACGCTGTTGCTGGAGACGCACCCTCGTTTTGTGGAGCAGCAGCGTGACCGTCAGGATTTTTTCCTGGTGTCGACCGTTGCGGGTAGTGAGTTGGTTCGGCATGACCGGGCGTGGATCGCGATCCTGCTGCTGGTGGCGATGGTGGTGCTGACGGCGACGGGGACGATGCAACTACTGAACGCGGCGCTGTTGGCGGGGGGGCTGATGGTCGTGACGCGGTGCTGCTCGGGTCAGGAGGCGCGTAGCAGTATTGCGTGGCGGGTGCTGTTGACGATCGGCGCTGCGATGGGCGTGGGGCGTGCGTTGGAGACGACGGGGACCGCTGATGCAATTGCCAAGGTGATGATCGACGCGTCGTCCGTGGTGGGGCCTTGGGGTGTGTTGGTGTGTGTGTACGCGTCGACGATGGTGCTGTCGGAGTTTATCAGCCACGCGGGTGCGGTGGTGCTGGTGTACCCGATTGTGAAGGTCGCTGCGGGCCCGGAGAATCTGGGTGTGGATATGCTGCCGTTTGCGATCACCATTATGGTGGCGGCGTCTGCGTGTTTTGCGACGCCGATCGCGTACCAGACGCATCTGATGGTGTACGGCGTGGGCGGGTACCGATTTAGTGATTACGTGCGTTTTGGTTTGCCGTTGGACCTGTTGATCATGTCTGTGGTGGTGACGCTGGTGCCGATGTTGTGGCCGTTGACGGTTTTGGCCTGACCGACAAGGGTGCGAGAAGGTGCCGCACATGCGTGTATTTAAACATGTCTAAACATGACATGAATCGGCTACATTGCGGCGTTGATTAGAGCAACTTGCGTAATTATTCTCCATCTCCCCAAGAAGAAGGCAGGTCAATGACCTGCCCTACTCCAGAACTGACATGGCGATTATTTATGCAAGGTGCTCTAGGCGTAGCTTTACACGTCGAAATGCTGGGCCTCGGTGCTGAGTGATCAGTTGGCGTTGTAGTCCGCCCCGCAGCAAACGGTCGAGTTGGTATAGCCTGGCGCTGCTGTTGACCGAGACGAGCAAGACCCCTCTGCTAAGCGACTCGATCTTTGTGTGTTGGGCGAGGTCCTCGGGGACCAGCGATTCCCAGATTTGTGCGATGGTAGAGAGTTGTTTGTATGGCCGTTGGACTTCCCGCTCGAACTGCCCTTTGAGGAAGTTCAGCGAGAAATCGAAATCGGGTCGGTTTCGCCACTGACGCAGCCGATCAAGGTAGCCTCGTTGGAGGTCGGGGTTGGCCATGCCGATCATGATAACTCAGTATTGTCCGTTGTTGCTGCTACAATCGCCGATCACATGAAGAATATCATCCTTATCGGTTATCGCGGAAGTGGGAAAACCACGTTGGGGCAGATGATTGCCAAGCGTCAGTGGATGGGGTTCGTCGATCTCGACGACGAGGTGCGTAAGAAGTTTGACAATCAGTCGATTGCTGCAATCTGGACGAAGCACGGGGAAAAGGAGTGGCGACGCGTGGAGGTGGAAGTGGCGGAGAAGATTTGCAAGAAGCGGGGGCAGGTCGTGGCGCTGGGCGGGGGCACGCTGATGGAGCCCGTCGCGAGGCGGGCGGTGATGGAGGCACCCGACGCGGTGAGGATTTATTTGTATTGCTCGCCGGAGGAACTGCACCGGCGGATCAGCAGCGACCCGGGGTCCTGCGAAAGTCGGCCAGACCTGACCAAACTGGGCGGGGGTATCGAGGAAATCGAAAAGGTCTTGGCGGAGCGTGAGCCGACCTACAAAGCGGTGGCCGACAAAGTCCTCGACGTGACGCATCTCAACCCCGACAACGGCATGCGGTATCTGATCGAGCGGTGCCTGTAGGGGATCGGTTTCAATTAAGAAATGATGTAGGGCTATCGGGTCAGGCACCGGTGCCGAACTGTCGATCACCCGCATCGCCCAGACCGGGGACGATGAACCCGCGTGAGTCGAGGTTGCGGTCGAGCGCAGCTGCGTAGACGGGTACAGCAGGGTGCTTTGCGTTGAGTGCGTCGACGCCTTCCGGTGCGGCGACGAGGCAGATGAGCTTGATGTCGGTGCACTGGCGGGCTAGCAGGAGGTCGACCGCAGCGGTGGCGCTACCGCCTGTGGCGAGCATGGGGTCGACGACGAAGACGGGGCCAGCCGCGGCGTCGGTGGGTAGGTTTTCGTAGTAGTTAACGGGTTTAAGGCTCTTTTCATCGCGGTAGACGCCGATGTGTCCCATGCGCGCGCCGGGTATGAGCTGGAACATGTCGTGGGCAATGCCCAGGCCTGCGCGGAGGATGGGAACGATGGTGGGTGGTGCGGCGAGTTGCTTGCCGTCGAAGTCGGTCAGCGGGGTTTGGACGCGGTGGGGCTTGAGTCGCAGGTCACGAGTGGCTTCGCATGCCAGGATGACGCTGATGAGGCCCACGAGTTGCGCGAAGCGGTCGGGCGGGGTCTGGGTGTCGCGGGCTTCGGTGAGCAGGTGGTCGACCAGGGGGTGCTTGACGAGGTGTAGTTGTGGGTGTGATTGTGCCATCGCGTTGACTGGCAGTATACGCTTGCGCGGGGAGTGGAGCGTGGCGCTCGCGCATAAAAATGGCCGGGCGAGCAGGGATAACCGTAGGAATAATAACTGGAAATCTTGCGTGCACTCGCTCGGCCTGGGTCTTATCAGGGTTTATAGGCTAATCCCGGTGCACCTCCTTTCCTGATCTGTTCGTCTGGTTAATTCTTGTATCGACCATGCGTGGGGTCAAGTTTTGGCGTGGGGTTTTGGTTTCGTTTTTTGGGTTTTTGTGTTGGCGATTTTGGCGGGGCGTTGCCGTGGGGTGCGTTTGGGTTTAATCCCCGCGAGGCTGCGCAGCAGTTCGAGGTTGACAGTGTCCCAGGGTCGGCCGTCGGGTGCGTCGGCTTTGGGTGTTTCGAGGATTTTGGGCACTTTCCTGAAGCGGGGGTGCTTCACGATCACCCCAAAGGCGTCGAGGCTGACGTGCCCCTTGCCGATGTGGTCGTGGCGATCGACCCGGCTGCCACGGGGGGTCTTCGAGTCGTTTATGTGCAGGACGCGCACGCGGTCGAGGCCAACGGTCTGGTCGAACTGTTTGAGCGTGTCACGACATCCCGCAGCACTGGTCAGGTCGTACCCTGCTTCGAGCAGGTGAGCGGTGTCGAGGCAGGCGCCCAGACGATCGGGGTCTTTGACTGCGTCGATGATCTGACCAAGGTGCTCGAAGCGTGCGCCCAGCGAGGTGCCTTGGCCGGCGGTGACCTCGAGGCAAGTGACGACGTTTAGCCCGGGCAGGTCCTTGTGCAATTGATCGAGTGCTTTGGCGATGCGCTTCAGGCCGGCGGGTTCGCCGGATTTCATGTGAGCGCCGGGGTGCGCGACCAGGTCGGGTATGCCCAGAGCTTCGCAGCGGAACAACTCCTCACGGAACAGTGCAATGGATTTTTTCCAGGCTTGATCGTCGGGGCTAGCGAGGTTGATCAGGTAGCTGTCGTGGCTAACGACGTGGTTGATCTTGGTTTCACGTTGGTGCTGTTGCCAGAGGTCGATTTGTTCGTCGGTCAGAGGCGGGATGCGCCACTGGCGTTGGTTCTTGGTGAAGATTTGCACGCAGTCCATGCCCAGGCGCTGCGCGTCGATCAGTGCGTTGTGCAAGCCGCCAGCGATGGAGAGGTGCGAGCCGAACATGGGGGTAAGTTTAGTCCGTTAACGATGTGAGAGTCAGGTTGCAGATGTTGTTGAGAGCCAGTAACGCAAACAAAGATAGTTGATCGGGATAAATAGCGATTTAATTATTCATCGCTTCTGCTTTTGCGCGGTTTACCATGTTTTTTACACTAGCACTCATATTGACAGGAACGATCTGGATGGCCGGGTGTTGATTGGCAAACACGCGAAATATTTCGTCTGCGAATGCTTGGCCGATACGGTCGACATCTTTGAAATCGAGCAGGACTATTTTAAAACGATCGACTCGAGCCAATAGTCGTTTCGCTTGTGATCTGGAAACGAGTTGTTCGAGGCCGTACCTCAGCAATCGAACAGGGACAACGGTTCGTATAAAGCGGTAATCTCCATCGTTAGAACTATATTGGTCAAGGATTTTCTTCGTGGTTCTGCGGCTATCGTTGCTAATCAACATGTATACGGCGGTTCCCTGTTCTGGTTGCGCGGTTTCGAAGATCCAATCTTCGTCTTCGTTTCCGCGATGAGAAAACTGAGTTTTGCCAGAGCGTATCGTGTATTCATCGAACATACGCGAAGAGAAAAATATTCCTTCGCCGGTATGATTGTCAGGATCGGTTGTCAATTTCCCTTTTGATAGTTCAAGGACAGCGTGTCGTTCATCTTCAAGACCCAATTCACTTTGGATTTTATGGAAGATTCCAACGCCATCGTCGAGGATAATTATGCTTACGAAAACCGCAGTTTTTCGGATTCTGATACGGATTCGTGTGCCGCCGGAATGGTCGATGACATTATTTACCATTTCAGTAAAGCCGTAATGCCATATGTGGAGCACATTTTGTGGTAGGTCTTTGAGTAAAGGGGCAGCACGTTTTTGCCAGAGAACGTCTTCCTTCAAGTCCGCAATCGCGACCTCGAATATTTCAGAAAAAAGGGTCGCCAGTTGGTAGGAACGCTGCCTCGTATTTCCAGAAGCGGTTACGAGTCCCTGTTTCATGAGCGCGTGTAGGTGTCGATTGATCGATTGCCGGCTAATCCCAAATTTGTCGCATGCCAGGGTGGCGGCATCTTTGGGATGGTCTGGGATATTTTTAAGAAGGAAAGACCGAATGCGTTGCGTTTTCTTGGTAATTTGAGGCATGATGAACTAATAGCTATTGTCAACTAAAAAGCGATTGATTGTCAACATACAGCGGCCACATTGTCAACAAAAATAAGTTTAAATTAACGATAAATTATTGAATTTGCTTAACTTACTAAAATCGATGGAAATGTAATTCTGGCCTGGTCTAAATTCACCCCATATGTTTGATGATGGCGTCGCCAAACTCGGAGCACTTGAGCAGTGTGGGGCTGTCCATGAGCCGCGCGAAGTCGTAGGTGACGGTCTTTGCGGTGATGGCACGCTCGATGCCTGTGATGATCAGGTCGGCTGCTTCGTTCCAGCCCAGGTGACGGAGCATCATCTCGCCTGAGAGGATCACGGAGCCTGGGTTGACCTTGTCCTGGTCGGCGTACTTGGGCGCGGTGCCGTGGGTGGCTTCGAAGATGGCGTGGCCGGTGGTGTAGTTGATGTTGCCGCCCGGTGCGATGCCGATGCCGCCTACGCAGGCTGCGAGTGCGTCGGAGATGTAGTCGCCATTAAGATTCATCGTGGCGATCACGTCGTACTCTGCGGGTCGTGTGAGTATCTGCTGCAGGAACGCGTCGGCGATGACGTCCTTGACGATGAGTTCTTGGCCGTCGGGGGTGCGGATGGTCTGCCACGGCCCGCCGTCGATTTCGTTGCCGTTGTACTGTTGTTTGGCCAATTCGTAGCCCCAATCGCGGAACGCGCCTTCAGTGAATTTCATGATGTTGCCCTTGTGCACGAGCGTGACGCTGGCGCGTTTCTGGGCGATGGCGTAGTCGATGGCGGCGCGTACGAGGCGGTGCGTGCCTTGCTGGGATGTGGGCTTGATGCCGATGCCGGTGGTGTCGGGGAAGCGGATCTTCTTGTAGCGGTCCGGAAAATGCTCGGCGAGGAGGCGCTTAAATAACTCGCAATCTTCGGAGCCTTGCTGGAACTCGATGCCGGCGTAGATGTCCTCGGTGTTTTCCCGGAAGATGACCATGTCGACGAGTTCGGGTTTTTTGACGGGTGTGGGCACGCCTTGGAAGTAGCGGACGGGTCGCAGGCAGACGTAGAGGTCGAGCATCTGTCGCAGGGCGACGTTGAGCGAGCGGATGCCGCCACCGACGGGCGTGGTGAGTGGCCCCTTGATGCCGACGAGGTATTTCTTAAAGGCTTCGACGGTTTCGTCGGGTAGCCAACTGTTTGTGGCGTTGTGCGCTTTCTCGCCTGCGAGCACCTCGTGCCAAGCGATGGCGCGTTGGTCGTTGTAGGCTTTGCTGACGGCAGCGTCGAGGACGCGCTGGCTGGCACGCCAGATGTCGGGCCCTGTGCCGTCGCCCTCGATGAACGGGACGATAGGGTGTGTGGGTACGTCGAGCTTGCCGTTGTGGAAGGTAATCGGGTCGCCTGCGGTGGGTGTGGTGGTGGTCATCGGATGGGGTTTCCAGTGGGTTTCTCGGGTCTGTAGCGAAAAAAGCTGCGGAAACAGTGAAAATATCGGGGTGTGTGTGGCCCGTCAAAGCCGGGTGTGGTGGTGGGCCGATATAGGGGTTGGCCGTTGACGCGGCTTGTGAATGGTCATAGTATTTTTTTGTTATGAAAACATCAGGCACCATCCGACTCCGTAACGACCTGCTCCTAGAGCTACTAGGGCTAGGGTTGCTGCGCGTCGGGTAGGGCTGATCACCGAATTTTCTTGATCTTGAATGCCCTGTCCCGATCGTGAATCGAGGCAGGGTTTTTGTTTATAGGTGTATTGAAGGTAGTTACGAGCAGGCGAAGAGAATTGCTTGAGGAGCACAGCCATGGCCAGGCCGACCCCGATCCGTATTTTTGACACGACGCTGCGTGACGGCGAGCAGTCGCCGGGCGCGACGCTGAACTTCCAGGAGAAGATCGAGATCGCGCGTAATCTAGAGTCGTTGGGCGTGGATATCATCGAGGCGGGGTTTCCGATCACCAGCCAGGGCGACTTCGAAGCGGTGCGGGCGATCTCGCACGAGCTGGCGCGCGCGAAGGTTGCGGGCTTGGCGCGGTGCGTGCCCCGTGACATCGACCGCGCGGGTGAAGCGCTGAAGGGCGCGGCACACGGGCGGATACACGTCTTCTGTGCGACGAGCAAGATCCACCGGACGCACAAGCTGCGCATGCCGATCCGCAGGATCATCGAGCTGGCGGTCGAGTCGGTTCGACAGGCGCGTGGGTACGTCGATGACGTGGAGTTTAGCCCAGAGGATGCATCGCGCACGGAGCTAAACTACTTGGTGGACATCACGGCTGCGGTGGTGGAGGCCGGTGCTACGACGGTGAACCTGCCCGATACGGTGGGCTACGCGGTGCCTCATGAGTACGGGTACATTTTCAGCCATCTGCGCGAGCAGTTGCCGGTGTTGGATAAGAAGAAGATCGTGCTGTCGGCGCACTGCCACAACGACCTGGGGCTGGCGGTGGCGAATAGCTTGTCGGCGATTGAGAACGGTGCGCGTCAAATCGAGTGCACGGTCAACGGTATCGGTGAGCGTGCGGGCAACGCGTCGCTCGAAGAAGTCGTCATGGCCCTGCGCACGCGGAAGGACTATTTCAAGCGGTACACGACGAAGATCAATACGAAGCGCATCTACCCGGTCTCACGGATGGTGGCGGCGATGACGGGGCTACAGGTGCAGCGGCACAAGGCGATCGTGGGTGATAACGCGTTTGCGCATGAAGCGGGTATCCATCAGGACGGCGTGCTCAAGGAGCGGACGACGTATGAGATTATGGACCCGCGTGACGTGGGGCTGCCGGAGAATAAGTTGGTGCTGGGCAAACATTCGGGCAGGCACGCGTTTCGCCAGCGTGCGAAGCACCTGGGATTTCAACTGGACAAGGCGTCGCTTGAAAGTGGTTTCGAAGCATTTAAGGCGCTGTCGGACAAGAAGAAGGAGGTCTACGACGAGGACATCGAGATCATCCTCGACCAGCAGCTCCGGTCGGAGCGGCGATTGTGGGAGCTGGTGCGGTTTCAGGTGACCAGTGGCACGGGGATGATCGCTACGGCCATGGTGGTGCTGCGTGATTCGAGTGGTCACGAGCGCATGGACGCGGCGACGGGTGACGGGCCGATCGATGCGCTGTACTCGGCGATCCAGCGGATCACGGGAGTGCGTGTGAGGCTCAAGGATTACCAGACGCGTGCGGTGACGGCTGGCAAGGACGCGCAGGGTGAGGCGACGGTGCAGTTGTATCACAACGATCGTCAGGTGCGTGGCCGAGGTTACTCGACGGACGTGATCGAGGCGGCGGCTGGTGCGTATCTGTCTGCGATTAACCGGATCAAAGCCGGCGAAGCTAGAAAAAAATTATCAACCCGTACCCGGTCCAATAACGCCAAGGTCAAACATAAACGCGGCCCGGCTCGTAAGAAGAAATAGGGCTTATAAAGGGTTTGTGGCAGATAACACAGAAGGCTTGGGGTAAGGCGAATTTTGTATCCACCGCGGACCTAGCGATCTATCCGATAGGTAGGGAAGAACAGTGGCAATCACCGCCGACCCGGGGCAAACCGACGGCGTGATGGAGGATAACAATTTGAACGCATCTGCCGACTCGGCTGTCGATAAGAGCCCAGCCCAGCCTGAGGAACTGAAGTATTTTGTCCTTGACACGAACGTCTTGCTGCACAACCCAGCGGCGTTGTTCATGTTTGCTGACAATCAGGTCGTGATCCCGTTCACGGTGCTCGAGGAGCTGGATAAATTCAAAAAAGAAAACGACGACGTGGGCCGCAACGCCCGCGCGGTGATCCGCCACCTGGATCGGCTTCGGTCGCGGGGCAAGCTCAATGAGGGCGTCGAGTGGAACGGGCACGGCGGGACGATCCGCGTCGAGTTTTCCTGTGACGATAGGCCCAAGTGGCTTAGCGAAGACAAGCCCGACAACCGGATCATCGGCGTGGCGTGGGGGCTGTTGCAGGCGGGAAAAAAAGTGGTCCTGATCTCAAAGGACATCAACGTCCGGCTCAAGTCCGACGGGCTGGGCATTCATACCGAAGACTTCGAGGCACAGAAGGTCGACGCAGACCATCTCTACAGCGGGTACGTCAGCATTCAATTAGACGGCGAGCTGATTGATTCGCTTTATGACGAAAAGCAGCTTGAGATCGAGCGAGTCGAGCCGTACCTCGTAAAGGAAACAGACGATCAGCAGCAACAGCGGATCGATCTGCACGCGAACCAGTTTGTGCACCTGATCGACGCGGCGGACAGCTCGCACTCGGGTCTGGCGAGGCGGCTGGGGGATACAGATCACTTGATCCCGGTGCACGGCCCGCGCAAGCCTGTGTTTGGGATTTTACCCAGGAATTTGCAACAGACCATGGCGTTGGACTTGCTGCTGGACGACGATGTCAAGCTGGTGACGCTGCTGGGTACAGCGGGTACGGGAAAGACGCTGTTGGCGATCGCTGCGGGCATGCTCAAGGTGTACACCGAGCAGCGGTACGACAAGCTGCTCGTGGCGCGTCCGATCATGCCTATGGGCAGGGATATCGGGTACCTGCCGGGTACGAAGGATGAAAAGCTCACCGCGTGGATGCAGCCGATTTTTGATAATCTTGGCTATCTGTTGTCTACGCGTGGCGGCATGCCTCAGCACGCTGAGAGCCACTCGACCGAGCAGCGTATCGAGAATCTGTTGATTGCGGGTCAGCTCGTGCTCGAGCCGTTGACCTACATCCGAGGGCGCAGCATCCCGCACCAGTTTATGATCGTGGACGAGGCGCAGAATCTGACGCCACACGAGGTGAAGACGATTGTGTCGCGTGTGGGTGAAGGGACGAAGATCGTGCTCACCGGCGACGTGGGTCAGATCGACAACCCGTATCTGGACGCTTCATCTAATGGGCTGTCGTACATGGTTGAGCGTCTCAAAGGCCAGGACCTGGTGGGGCACGTGACGTTGTCTAAGAGTGAGCGGTCGGACCTCGCATCGCTGGCGGCTCAGAAGCTTTAGTGCAAGGGGTGTGAGCACGGTGTACGTACCTTTGGCGTGTGAAGCTGTGGCACCGGGGGCTGCGTGGTACTCGGGGCCCCACGTGATTCACGTGGGGCTAAATCGGATGCTTTCGTTTCGTTCGTTGTGTATTGGGGCAGGGTGTGCTGAGTTAAATCTGTTCTGAGTTTAAGATGATGTCATGGTGACGAAACGGGCGTTTCTCTGGACGCTGATCATCTCACTTTCGTCGGTGGCGCTGGCGGGAATCGTCGCGATCATTGCCGGCGGGTTGCATTCCTCCGTTGATGAAGAGATTTTCGTGACGCTGCTGACGGTGAGCTTTTTTAGCCTGACGTCGTTGGGTGCTTCGATTATTTTGGAGCGTAACCGTTGGCGAGTGGGGATGATTGTTGCGCTGACGATCAGCGGTGTGGGGTTGGTGCTGTACATGTTGGTGATCTGGGGTGTGTTCAACTTGAACTACCCCTATCCGTGGTACAGCGACTGGGTCTGGCAAATGATGTGGTTGATCGGGATATGGTCGGTCGCGCTGCCGCACGCGGGCCTGCTTTCGCTGGTACAGATCACGTCGGGGTCGTGGCGGTGGGTGCGGTTCGCGTCGCTTCAGACGGTGTTTGTTTTTGCGATGACACTCAGTGTGGCCATCGTATTTGGGATCGAAAACGCGATCATGATCCAGTGCATCGGTGTGCTGGGGATATTAACGGCACTGGGATCGATTGGGCTGCCGATCTTGGGCAAGGTGTACAAGATCGACAAGCTCGATCAGACCGAGTCGACGCCGTTGTCGTTGAAGATCGTTTGCCCACGGTGCCTGCTGGATCAGACGGTCAGCAACGGTCACTCGCGTTGTGGGCGCTGCCGACTGAAGTTTCACATCGAGATCGAGGAGCCCCGCTGCCCGGGCTGCAATTATTTGTTGCATCGGGTTACGTCCGCGAAGTGTCCCGAGTGTGGGCGGGCGCTGTCAGCGGAGGAGGTGCCGGTGCTCGACGTGGGTAGTGTGAGTGCTGAGGCGCAAGACGGCGATTAATTTTAGAGCGCCTAACAAAAATGGATGTGGGGATATGGTTCTAAAAAACAAAGAAGTCCGCTTCCTCACGGTCGCGGCTCGTTGCGATGGCTCGATGGAGCGTGCCGGCTCGGTTGAATCTGGTTTTGTTAGGCGCTCTAAGAGTCGGAGTCGGTGCCGGTGGCGCTACCGGGTCCGATGCGGTAGATCACGTCGTGGTCGGTGTCGTTTGGCGGGATTGGCGCGGTGTGTGTGTCGGGGGGCTTGTCAGCGGTGCTATGGGTAAGGCGTGCGATGCGTCTGCGAGCATCGCGTGCGGGGCGCGAACGGTGGGCGCGCCAGGCGCGGTTGGCGAGGCTGTTGCGGCTTTTGTGTTCGAGCTTCATCAGCAGAAAGATGCTCATGTTGTAGAACAAGAGCATGAGAATCAGTCCGTGCAGCGCGTATTCATGTGGCTGTGCGTCGAGGCTTCGGTGGAAGAAAAACAGATCGCCCCACTTGTGTAGCCAGCGTTCAAGGTCGTGTTGACCGAGCCAACTCGATATCGGTTCCCAATAAAAATCTTCGCGGAATAAGCGGGGCAAGTCAGGGACCATCGCCCAGATTCCGCCCGCGGTCATGGCTGCGGGTATCCACCGCCACCCGTGTCGGAGCCACATGCAACCGAAGCCCGCTGCCGTCCCCGCGCAACCCATTCCGGCTGCAAAATGCATGGTAGTCCAGGCCATGAAAGGTTCCCCAACCGCTGGCACGGTCCCGCGGGTCTGATAAGTGATTGCGGGGGGTGCGCTCAGTTTTTCTTTCGGTCATTATACAAGACGGGTTTGGCGGTGAGGCGCGGGGATTGGCCTGATTGTGAAATGTTTAATTAGCGGGTCGTGATTATGCGGCGGCTTTGCGGATCGCGGCGGGACGTATCTTGAGGTGCTGGGTGTGTGTGGGTGGTGTTTGGTCGAGCGGGGTGACGCCTGGCATTGATTCGAGCCAATGTTTGAGTTGACGCGCGGCTCCGGGCCAAGTGTGGTGTGAGCGTACCCAGTCTTGGGCTGCGCATCGGAGCGACGTTGATAGGGATGGGTCCGACCACAGTCTGCGGATTGTTTCGACCCATTGTTCGGGCTTGTCGCAGACGAGTGCGGGCATACGGTTTTGATCGAATGCCAGGCCTTGCAGCGCTTTGGGTGACGCGGCGATCGGACGGCCCATGGCGGCGGCTTCGAGCAGTTTGTTTTTGATGCCTCCGCCGCATCGCACGGGCAGGATGGTGACCGCTGCTGACCGGGCGTGGGGTCGGATGTCGGGCACCTCGCCGAGGACTTGCACGCCTGGCAGGCTCGATAGCTGCTGAACGCTGGGGAGCGGGTTCTTGCCGACTATCTGCCAGGTGGCGTCTTGGCGCTGATGGCGCAGCGTGGGCCAAACGTTTTTGGCGAACCAGATGACGGCGTCGGCGTTGGGCTCGAAGTCCATGCGTCCCCAGAAGACCAGCGATCGTGGGTGTACGTTGGCGGCTTCGTCGGGTTGGGGTGTGAAGTAGTCGAGGTCGACGCCGTTGCGGATCGTGACGGCGCGTTGCACACCTCCGACCAGTCGTAGGAGACGTGTGTCGAGTGGGCTCACGCCGATGGCACCGTCGAGGCCCCGGACGAAGAGGGTTTCGAGCCCCGCGTACAGCGCTATTTTTGAGAGTCGGTTGCGCCACTGCGAGGGTCGCTCGCGGCGTAAACACGATAGCTGAAAGAATACGGGCTCATCGGCTGCGTACCAGACTTTGCGTGTGTTGGGGAAGTCGGCCAGTGCGCGTAGCAAGAGCGGGCCGTGCTGTCCCAAGGCGATGACGACCGCTGGCTGATGTCGCTGGACGAGCGGAATGATGCCCGCGAAACGGCGGATGTTTCTGCCTTGGTATTTTGCTAGCCGTCGTCTGGCCGCGGCTGCGGGACCGCGCCAGGCGTGGTGTAATGCACGGACGTCTTCGTGTAATGCTTTGGGCCAGGGAACGGACATGTCGCGTAGGTGTTGCGGTGCGGTGCGGGGCGATGGTGCTTGGCAGGCGACGCCGACCCGCACGCCCAAGTCGCGCAGCGCCGTAGCCATGTTGTACCCGTGTACGCGGAACCCCTGGTCGAGCGGCCAAAGCGCGTGCTCGCTGACAAACAGGACGTCGATGGGGTGGTTTGGGGTTGCGATGGCTGTGCGTGTCCTTTCTTTTTAGGCTGCGGCGCGCAGGTGAGTGGTTAGCCCGGCTGCGCGTTCAATCGCGGCGGCGAAGCGCTCTGTGGTGGCGTGCCAGGAGTAGAGCGTTAGTCGTTTGCGGCCTTTGTGGACGAGTTCGCTGCGTAACCTGGCGTCACGCATGAGCCGGTTGAGGCCTCGCGTAATGGAGAATGCGTCCAACGGGTCGATCAGTACAGCTGCGTCGTGGGCGACTTCCGTGAGGCTGGTGCAATCGCTGGTGAGGATGGCCGTCCCCGCTGCCCAGGCGTCGAGTATCGGCAGGCCAAACCCTTCGGAGAGGCTCGGGTACGCGATGAGATTGGCGGCGCATAGCAGCGTGGGTAGGTGCGCTTCGTCGGCAAAACCGTGCAGCACGACGCTCGACCCGAGCGAGAGCTTTGAGACAACGTTTGTCAGCTCCTGGTGGGTCTTGGCGTCGAGCCCGACGACGAGTAATTGCCAACGGCGGCGCTGCAGGGGATTGCACGCGGCCCAGGCTTCGATCATGCGGCGGGTGTTCTTGCGCGGCTCGGCGGCGCCGAAGTGCAGCACAAACGGCTTGGTGATCCCGTAAGACTCGAGTACGGGTGCCCATCGGTGTTCGGGTACGGGGCGGACGGAGGTGTCGGGAGCCCAGGGGTTGACGGTGATGCGGTGGGGGTCGGCACCGAATTGCACGACCAGGCGATCACGCGTGTAGCTCGATGGGCAGATGATCCCTGCGGCGCTCTTGCAAGCTCTGCGCACGGATCGCTCGAAGCGGCTGACCTGAGCCGGCGGGAGTGTGTCTGGAAAGTCCAGCGGGATCAGGTCGTGGATAGTTACGATGGTTTTGAGTGGCATCCATGCGGGACAGAGGTTTGCGGGGCAGTGCAATACGTCGAGACGATCGCGCTTCGCTGCCAAGGGCAGGCGCCACCGCTGCCAGGCGTCGAAACGGTCGCCGACCATCTCGATGAGCTTGGGTTGTACCGCGTGGCTAGGCAGTAAATTGTCAACCGGTCCGGGCTGGCGGTGGTAGGCGACGACGCGCCAGTTTGGGCGCACCGTAGCCAAGCGGCTGTACAGGTCGATGAGGTTCTTGCCCGTGCCGCGTCGGTTGTGCCGATAAATCGTCCGGGCGTCTAGTCCAATAAACATAGGGAGGTCCCGGTGACGTTAGGTCATCTTAGATCGACCGGGGTGGCCCGCGGGTTAACCGGATAAGCGTCATAACCGCGAAATTTCGTACAGGTATTACAATCGTTAGGATTGATACGGTCGTTCGCCGATGTGGCAGGGTGAGCGTGGGGCTTGCGGGCGTGGGCTGGTGGGTGGTGCGTTGAAAATGCGGTAATGGAATAGGTTTACGTTGTTAATTGTGTAGGGCTGTGGGCATGATCCGTCGAAGTGCGTCCGATAAAGATGGGTATGACGTGGTGGTGATCGGCGGTGGCCACGCGGGTGCTGAGGCTGCGTGGGCGGCGGCGGGGTTGGGCGCGCAGGTGGCGCTGGTCACGATGGACCCCGACAAGATCGGTGCGATGAGCTGCAACCCAGCGATCGGCGGCTTGGCGAAGGGCCAGATCGTGCGCGAGATCGACGCGCTGGGCGGGCTGATGGGGCGTGCGATCGACGCAACGGGTATTCAGTTTCGCGTGCTCAACGCTTCGAAGGGACCCGCAGTGCGAGGCCCGCGCGCTCAGGCGGACAAGTACCGCTACGCAGGCGAGGTTCAGCGTTTGCTGCGGCAGCGGCAGGGGGTGACGATCCTGGCTGGGACGGTCGAGGGGTTCGTGGTCGAGGGGGGGCGCGTGGTTGGGGTCGAATTCGTGGCGTCGCCGGCGGGTGATGTGGCTGGCGTGAGCAGGGGGGGCAACGGATCGGCTGATGGTGCTGCTGCTGACAATGGCGGTGGCGGTGGTGGTGGTGGTGGTGGCGGTGGTAGTGGTGGTGGTGGCGGCGAGCGGCGGACGATCCGGGCAGCGTCGGTCGTATTGACCACGGGCACGTTTATGCGTGGGCTGATGCACACGGGTGAGCGGAAATCAGCGGGTGGCCGGGTCGGTGAGGGTGCGGCTGTGGGTATAAGCGGAGCGTTGCAAGGGTTGGGCTTTGAGCTTGGTCGGCTCAAGACGGGTACGCCCCCGCGGTTGGCTGCCGAGACGATCGACTTCGACGCGCTTGAGTTGCAGCCCGGGGACGATCAGCCACAGCCGTTTAGCGACATGACCGATCTGGCGCGGTTCCCGGCGATGCCCCTGATGCCTTGCCACATTACGCATACCAACGGGCGCGTCCATGATCTGATCCGGGCGAACCTACACCGGGCGCCGATGTACAACGGCCAAATACAGACCGCCGGCCCGCGGTATTGCCCGAGTATTGAGGACAAGGTGGTGCGCTTCGCTGATCGTCATAGTCACCACGTTTATTTGGAGCCCGAGTCGCTCGACACGAATGAGGTGTACTGCAACGGGATCAGCACTTCGCTGCCAGCCGACGTGCAGGACGAGGTGGTGCGTCTGATGCCGGGCTGCGAGCGAGCGGTGATTATTCGACACGGGTATGCGGTGGAGTACGACGTGGTTTGGCCGCACCAGATTGACGCGACGTGTATGACCAAGGGGGTCGAGGGTTTGTTTCTAGCGGGTCAGATCAACGGGACGAGCGGTTACGAGGAAGCGGGTGGGCAGGGGCTGGTCGCGGGTCTCAATGCTGCGAGGCATGCGCGGGGCGATCTGCTGGTACGGATCGGACGGGAGCAGGCGTACATCGGGGTGATGCTAGACGACCTGGTGACGAAGACGCCCCGTGAGCCGTACCGGATGTTTACGAGCAGGGCTGAGTTTCGGCTGCTGCTGCGTGCGGACAACGCGGATCAACGGTTGACGCCATTGGGTAGGCAGTGGGGATTAATCGGCGACGAGCAGTGGGAGCGATACCGGGAACGGGCCCAGGGGATCGTGGAATTGGAGGGGCGGCTGGCGGCGGTCAAGGTCGACGACCAGCGCATGATCGATTGGATAAGGCGGTCGGGCGTCGGTGTGGATGAGGTGATCGAGCGGTTGGGTAGTGGCGGTGGGTTATCGGTACCGGCGTGCGATCGCAGGTTGGTAGGGCGTGTGTTAGCCGATGCTCAGTATGCGGGGTATATCGAGCGGCAGCGTGATCAGGTGCGTCAATTGGCGGCGCGTGAGGCGACGGCTTTGCCGGCTGATCTGGATTACAGCCGGGTGGGGGGCTTGCGTGGCGAGGCTCAGCAGACGCTGTCACGTTTTCGGCCCGGTACGCTGGGGCAGGCGAGTCGGCTCGCTGGCGTCACGCCCGCGGATGTGATGGTGTTGAGCGTCGCGCTCAAGTGAGCGGGCGCATTTGCAGAATCGATCAATTTCAATTTAACTGACGCGCTAGCTATGACAAATCAACCCTCTCCGTGCTTGATTGTGATTTTCGGTGCTTCGGGCGACCTGACGAAGCGCAAGCTCATCCCCGCGTTGTACGACCTGTACGTGGGTAAACAACTATCTGAGAATTTCGCGGTCTTGGGCGTGAGTCGATCGGAGCTGCCCGACGACCAGTTCCGCGCCAGGCTCGAAGAGTTTGCCAAGCAGTTTGCGCATAAATTTGACGAGCAGACGTGGCGTGAGTTTGTCGGGCGGGTGTACTACCACGCGACGGACTCGACGAAGGCGGAAGGGTACCCCGGGCTCAAGAAACGGATGGCGGAGCTGGCGACGAAGCACAAGACCAGTGAGAACGCGCTGCTGTACCTGGCGATGGCGCCGCACCTGTACGAGCCAACGATCGACCAGATCAGCGCCCACCAGATGATCACCGAGGGCAAGAGCTGGTGCAGTATTAACCACGACAACCCGCCGTGGCAGCGGATCATTGTTGAGAAGCCCTTCGGGAACGACCTGACGTCGGCGGGGCACCTGAACCGCGTACTCGGCAGGGTGTTTGAGGAAGAGAGCATCTACCGGATCGATCACTACATGGGCAAGGAGACCGTGCAGAATCTGCTGGTTTTTCGGTTTGCCAATGCGATCTTTGAGCCGCTCTGGAATCGTAATTACATCGACCACGTGCAGGTGACGGCCACGGAGGCGGTGGGCGTGGAGGGTCGCGGTGGTTACTACGACTCTCCCAGCGGTGGTTCGATGCGCGACATGGTGTCGACGCACTTGCTTCAAGTGATGGCGTTGGTGGCGATGGAGCCGCCGGTGTCGATGCGGGATAGCGACATTCGGATGGAGAAGTTCAAGATTTTGAGTGCGGTGCGCCAGCCGATGCCCGATGAGGTGCCTGATGTGGCGGTGCGGGGGCAGTACGGCTCTGGTGACATGAACGGCAAACAACTACCGGCCTACCGTGACGAGCCCGGCGTGGCGCCTGATAGCCAGACGGAGACGTACGCAGCCATGAAGCTGTTCGTTGATACGTGGCGATGGCAGGGCGTGCCGTTTTACTTGCGGTCGGGCAAGCGCATGGCGAAGAAGACGACCGAGATTGTGGTGTACTTTAAGAGTACGCCACACTGCCTGTTCCGTGAGGAGGCGTGCAAGATTTTGAATCCGAATCAGATCGTGATCAACGTCCAGCCTGACGAGGGGATTCGATTGCGTTTTGAGGGCAAGGTCCCCGGTCCCGGCATGAACATCAAGGACGTGGTGATGGACTTTGACTACGGCAAGCAGTTCAACGCGAAGCCGCCCGAGGCCTACGCCACGTTGCTGCTCGACGCCATCCGCGGCGACCAGACGCTGTACAAGCACCGCGAGGAGATCGGGGAGGCTTGGCGGATCGTGCAGCCCGTGCTCGACTACTGGCAGGAACACCCTGTAGACGATCAGTCGAGTTACGCCAGCGGCTCGTGGGGCCCGCCCGCTGCCGACGCGATGCTCAAGCGTGACGGTCGACACTGGCACAACGCGTGATCGTTGACGCTCGGCTACAGGTCCAGTGGCGGTATGGGGTAGAGTGTCGCGTTTCGGGCGGGTCTGTTCATGAACGATCAATTAATTCAATTGCCCGGCTGCGTGGTTGTCTGTGACACGATGGACGAACTGCTTGGTCGGCTGGGTCAGGCGTGGGCCGACGCGGCTAAGCAGGCTGTCGCGAAGCAGGGTGTGTTTCACGCGGCATTGTCTGGCGGTTCGACGCCCAAGCCGTTTTACGAAATGCTCGCTAGCGACGCTCGTTACAGTGATCTGCCCTGGGCTAAGACGCATCTGTGGATCGTCGATGAGCGCCGTGTGCCCGAAGACGACGAGCAGAATAACTATCGAATGATCCACGGTGCGCTCGTTGATCGCGTGGCGGTGCCTGCGGGGCAGGTGCACCCCGTACCCGTGTTGGCAGACGATCCCGCAGCGGGGTACGAGCAGGAGCTGCGTCGTGTATTCGGTGACGAAGGCACAGCCCGTCTCGATTTTGTGGTGCTGGGCATGGGCGACGATGCGCATACGGCTAGTTTATTTCCAGGTTCGCCAGCCCTGAGCGTGTACGACAAATGGGTGGTGAACAACATCGGCCCACAGGTGACGCCCCCGCCTCGCATTACGATGACGTACCCGCTTCTGAACGCGGCCCGACACGTGGCAGTGCTGGCGACGGGCTCGAAGAAGGCCCCGACGCTTCGCAGGGTCGAGAAGCAATTAAGCGATCATGGCCCGGACTCGCGGGAGTTGCCGATTACCGGGATTAAACCCACGGACGGCACGCTGACGTGGTATCTCGATGCCGCTGCGGTCGGATGACGGCGGGGTGAAGCGTTGTGGTGTCGGATGCCACGGGTGTCATCACCCGTGGCTAAGTGGGCCGAGCGAAGTCCTTTCAATACCTTATACCCATTTTAGAAAACGCTCTATTAACGGGTGGTTGTGACTCGATGCGTTGACGCTTGCGCGACATGCATCTATTGTTGGCTGCCTTTTCCAGGATATCTGTGATCTTAGTAGAACCCGGAAACCCCGGAGGATTCCCATGGCAATCGAAACCCTATATGACAAAGACGGCTCACTGGACGCGCTATCCGGCAAGACCGTGGCGGTGCTGGGCTACGGCTCGCAGGGGCACGCTCACGCGCAGAACCTGCGAGACTCGGGCGTGACGGTGATCGTGGCAAACCGTGCAGACTCGGCGAACGGCAAGCTCGCTAAGGAGCACGGGTTTGACCCGTTGTCCGTTGACGAAGCGGTTAAGCGTGCCGACGTGGTGATCGTGGCGTTGCCCGACGAGGTGCAGCCTGAGGTTTACGAGAAGTCGATTAAGCCCAACCTTCGCGCGGGCATGGCGCTGGGCTCGACGCACGGGTTCAACGTTCACTTCAAGACGATCGTCCCGCCGACGGATGTGGACGTGATTATGGTGGCGCCGAAGGGCCCAGGGCACACGGTGCGCAGCGAGTATGAGAATGGCGGGGGCGTACCGTGCCTGCTAGCGGTGCACCAGGACGCTAGCGGTAAAGCGTTTGGCATCGCGATGGCGTGGGCGATCGGCGTGGGCGGTGGTCGCGCGGGTGTGCTCAAGACAACGTTTAAGGACGAGTGTGAGACCGACCTGTTTGGTGAGCAGAGTGTCTTGTGCGGCGGCTTGAGCGAGTTGATCAAGACGGGGTTCGAGGTGCTCACCGAGGCGGGATACCCGCCGGAGTTGGCGTACTTTGAGGTGTGCCACGAGTTGAAGCTGATCATCAATCTGATCGAGCGTGGCGGGCTAAACTACATGCGCTATTCAATCAGCAACACCGCTGAGTTCGGCGACTATCACACGGGGCCGAAGATTGTGGACGCACGCACCAAAGAAACGATGAAGCAGGTGCTGGCCGACATCCAGTCGGGTAAATTTGCCAAGACGTTCCGCGACGATTACGCAAATGGTTTTGTTTGGTTCAAGGCCCAGAGAGAGAAGGACCGCAATCATCCCGTCGAGAAGGTGGGCAAGGAACTGCGTGCGATGATGCCTTGGCTCAAGCCTGTGGAAAAGTAGCGTCTAGGCAGGGAATTGGGTAGTGGTTCACTTTGAATGTTGTGACAAGTGCTGCCTCCAAAAGACGATAGCAAGGGGTTTCCCAGCAAGAAGAGGCCCGCTCTCTGACGGTCGCGGCTCGTTACGGTGGCGTTTGGATTCAAAGTGAACCACTACCGAATCGTAGCGCAATTTGACGATAATGCTCAGTTAGATATTATCTACGAAGAGTGGTTTGGGGGGGCTTGGGGTGGTGGTGAAGCCTTTTTAAAGTGATAGAAGACGCAGCAGGCGAAGAAAGTTTTTCTCTATACATACAGTGATTCTAGAAATAGGAGGCATGTTGTGAACAAAGGTGTTTTTGCGTCGATTATTGTGGTGGTTGTGGTGGGTATGATCGCTACACCCGCGACGGCTTTTCGAGTGGGTGCGGTTGGGGCTGACGTAAGCGTCTGGGACTCTACGGTTGCCCAGGATCCAGCAGCGGGTATTTATCCCATCGGTGGCAGCGGCCAGGTCAACGGTGAATTTATTACCGATACGTATGTGGGTACGCCAGGCGGCGGCGTCGGCGCCATTCAGGCAGGCCTGCGTGCACACAATCGGTTCACCGGTCCGGCTACTCGTGTCGGGAGTACTTATTTTGTCGACCCTGGGACCACGACCGGTCCTGGCGGCGCGTTTGCGTTGGGTGCTCTGTGGAATTTTGAAATTCACTTGGATTTCGGCACGGACTATCTGCGTCAGCAGTTGGGTCTAGCCGCGATCACGCCCGACGACATGCGGAATTTTAACGTGGTGTTCGAGTTGGATATTGATCCCACCGCTGCCACGTCGTTTGTCTCCACCGATCTAAATCTTGCAGCTACATTTGCGGGAGTACCCGCAACGGCTCCGATCTTGTTGTCTCAGACATCGCAGAACATGCTGTTCAACGGGCTGGGAGCAGGGCCTGGCGTTTTTGATCCCAATGCACCGGGTATTTACGACTTTCGACTGTCGGTTCTTAACCCCACTGACCCCACTGATATCGAGGCTCAAGTGAGTATGCGTGTGGTGGTCGTGCCGTTGCCCGCGTCGGCGTGGATGGGTCTGAGCCTGCTGGGCGGCCTCGGCGTCGTGTGGAAGATAAAGAGGCGTTTTATCGCGGCATCCTGACAACAGCATTACATATTATTTACGTGTCATCATTGAGCCGAACGGCAGGTTGCCGTTCGGTTTTTTTATGACTACCAGTGGTTTAGCGTGTTTTTTGAATGAGTGTACGGTTGACAGGACTTCGCTACGAGCCGCGACCGTGAGCGAGCGGGCTTCTTTATTGTGATTGAAGCACAAGGATTAATTTGAATGCGTATTAGAACCAAAAAACCGCTTGCTGACGCGCGCGGCTCGCTGAGAATCCCCCCATGCGAAATCAGAAAACGCTCTAAAGGGAGAAAGGCCAGGGGTGAGCGCTAGCCTGTGTGGGAGTGATAGAGTGCAGGGCCTGTTAATTGCCTATTTTAACATGCGTTGTAATCTTTTTATTGACAAAAATAGGGTGGTGCTTTAAAGTTGGAGGAGCATTATCTAGTGGTGCTTTTCAAACGGCACGGCGTCGATTGAAGGGCATGGATTCCTTTCTTTGTTGGTCTAACGTGTATCGAGAGGCAACAGTATTTCAGTTAACCATTTTGTGTTAAGCACAGAATAATTTGGTGAGAGTGGAGTGAGTACGCTCCTATCTTCGAGTTAAATCATTTTTGGAGGCAAGCGATGTTCAAGAAGTCTGTTTTGATGACAGGTGTGATGGCGATCGGTCTAATGAGCGCTACGACATGGGCGGCGTCGGTGAATATCTGGAACGTCGGCTCCGGGCAGGCCAATGGTGATTTTCAGGTCACCGAATCCGGCATCGCTGGCGAGAAGATTCAATTGGGTATTCGGACTACGCTCAGGCAATTAGGCAATATCGTCCCCAGCGGTAACGTCTACACCGTTCTTCCAGGCACGCAGGGTGGGATCGCCTCCGAGCCGGTCAATCCGAACCGGGCACGATGGAATTTTGACTTTCACATCGCCTACTCAGGCGACATCAGTACTCTCGATGCACTGGTTTTGCAGATATCAACCGTTGGTGGCAGCACGCCCGCGGCACCCGTCATTGACCTGCTCAATCCGTTTATTCGTGGCGCGATCGATTCGCAGACCAATGGCTCCGCCAGCGCCACGCCAACGACGCGGGTCGATGGCCTTAGTGATGGGCCTCACTCAGTCAGTGATGGCGATCCCGTACATCTGTACCAAGCGTCGCAGAATCCTGTTTTCGGTTGGTTTGCCGATCCAGGTCCGGGTGCGATTAACGGTTTCGATCCCAACAAGGCTGGGGACTACCTATTCACTCTCACCGCTGTTGAAGGCGCGGACAGGGTAAGCACTCAGATGGTCGTTCGTGTGGTGCCGCTGCCCGTGTCGGTGTGGATGGGCCTGAGCTTACTTGGTGGGCTGGGTGTGGTGCGACGGATCAAGAAGCACGCAGTGCGTGCTATTTGATCCTTGTTGCAACTTTATCATGATTAGCCGGGTGGCTCGACGCTGCCCGGCTTTTTTTTCATTTTCAGCCGGTGTCCGGGCTGTTATACCGATCGCCAGACGCGGTCAAAACTTACGCGGATGCGTATTACTTGACGTCCCAGGGCAAAAGCCGTCAAATCACATACCAAGTCACTGCTTATACGTGACGATTGTGACCCTGACACAGGAATCTAACCCTTATGGCCGATGCTGAACCAGATTCTAAACCCTTTTATAACCGTGTACTACTGAAAATCAGTGGCGAGGCGTTCTGCAAGCCGGGGGGGTTCGGGATCGACGGCGACGATCTGGAGTTGATCGCCGGTGAGATCATCGCGGCAGCGAGGGTGGGCACGCAACTAGCGGTGGTGGTAGGGGGCGGGAACATCATCCGGGGCGCTGCGCTGGCGAAGCAGGGCCACATCCCGCAGGCGACGGCGGATTACATGGGCATGCTGGGCACGGCGATCAATGGGCTGGCGCTGCGAGAGATTTTGGAAAAACGTGGCCAACCGGCGCGCATGCTCAGCGCGATCAATCTGCCGGCGGTGGCGGAGTCGTTTATCCGTGGCCGAGCGGTACGTCACATGGAGAAGGGGCGGGTGGTGGTCTTCGCTGCGGGCACGGGCAACCCGTTTTTTACGACCGATACAGCGGCGGCGCTGCGTGCGACGGAAATCGGGGCTGACGTGTTGCTCAAAGCGACGAAGGTGGATGGCATCTACGATAAGGACCCCATGGTGCACTCCGATGCGCAGCGGTACGAGACGATTACATTCAAAGAGGTGATGGACAAGCAATTGGGCGTGATGGACCTGACAGCGTTTAGCATGTGCATGGAGCACAAGATCCCGATTGTGGTGTTTAACATGAAAACCCCCGGCCACATCGCGGAGGTGGTCAAGGGTAAGGATCACGGCACGCGGGTCGTGGTGAGTTGAGTTTTTTGTGTTGGTGTGTGTAACGCGGGTGGTGTTGGTTAACAACGGACTTGGCAGCAGAGGGTAGGCTTGGAGGTATCGATGGACCTGGATGAAATTCAGCTTACCGCTGAGGAAGCGATGGAGAAGGCGATCGACTACCTCAAGAATGAGCTTCGGGGTATGCGTACGGGACGTGCGTCGACGGGTCTGGTCGATTACATCAAGGTGGACTGCTACGGGTCGATGACCGACCTGCGTCAGTTGGCGGTGATCAGCGTTCCCGAGCCGACGCAGCTATTGATTAAGCCGTTCGATCCGTCGTCGATCCAACAGGTGAGCAAAGCGATTCAAGCTGCGGGCCTGGGGCTCAACCCGGTGGTCGAGGGGAAGCATATCCGCTTGATGCTGCCGTCCTTGTCGGGCGACCGTCGCCAGCAGTTGGTCGGGTCGATCAAACAAACCGCTGAGCAGAGCAAGGTCACGATCCGCAACGCGCGTCGGGACGCGAACAAGCACATTGATCAGGCTGCCAAGGACAAGACCAGCCACATCAGCGAAGACGACGTGGAGCGAGCGAAGACGGAGATCCAGGACCTGCTCAAGCGTTACGAGAAGCAGGTGGATGGGTTGATGGAGAGTAAGATCAAGGAAATCCAGGAGGTGTAATACGCACCCGCGCATGTTTTGGCCGCGTTGTATATTCGTAAATATTTGTGACACCTGATCGGGCATACAAGGACAGTCGAACAATACTTACGGTGATTGGTATGAGCGTAAAATAGAACTAATGAGGCTGGTTTTAAGGGCCGATAAGGGGGATGGGTGTACGCTTGGGCGGTTCTCGCCGTCGAAGGGTACTGGGCGATGAAGCAGCAGAAGAAGGGGAGCGGGTCTCATGAAAAAGCTGGTCACGGCAGCCATATCTTTTGTTCTAGTATTTACCTGCGTGTTTGTTCTGAGCGGTTGGTTCGTGACGCCGTATCTGCCGTCGATGCCCGAGATCACTTTTGACGTTCGCGACCCCCAGTTCTGGACGACGAATTGGGCTGGTGTGGCCTTGGGTGGGCTGATGGGTTTGGTCTCGGCCCGTTCCGTGCTATCGAAGAAGAAAAAGAAGAAAGCCCGGGCCTGACGGCAGTCCGGTGGGGCACTATGGGCGCATGCGGATTGTGTTTGTGTGCGTGTGGTTTGACCCTACATGTCTTTGCATCTCAGGCCCGTGTACAAGGGCCGGGATAATCCCTGCTATCATTTGTATAAGATTTAGCCTGTCTGCCAACGTGAATTTTGGTGTGTGGCAGGTGCGGCGAATGGAACCGTTCGCGCAGCTTCGGTTGTGCTAACGAATGGAGTACCTGGTTTGGTTACAGGTGGTACGGACATTGGGCGTGGGGTTGACATCGACGCTGTGGTCGAGGGCCGGTCGCGCCTGACGCCGGACCAGGCGATGGAACTCTATTACCACGCGTCGCTGCACGACCTTGGCATGTGGTCGTCGCAGATGTGCGAGCGCATCCACGGCAATCGGTTACGCACGTACGTGATCGACCGGAACATCAACTATACGAACGTCTGCTCGGCGCACTGCACGTTTTGTGCATTTAAGCGTGACCTCGACGACCCCGACGCTTACACGCTTAGCACGGAACAGCTACACGAAAAGGTGCGCGGGCTTCTGGCGATCGGGGGCACACAGGTCTTGTTGCAGGGTGGTATGCACCCCGATCTTCCGATCGAGTTTTACGAGCAGCTATTGCGGGGCCTGAAGGCGGCGTTTCCGGGGTTACATTTGCACGCGTTTTCTCCGCCTGAGATCGTGGAATTTGTCGCGGTGTTTGAGGTGGACGGGTACCCCACGACGGCGCCGGGTCAGAGCGATGAACTACCGCGGGATGTGTGGGTCGGCAAGCTCGAAGTGATTCTCGGGCGTCTGATAGCTGCGGGCCTCGACTCGATCCCGGGTGGGGGTGGCGAAATCTTTGTGCCGGAGGTGCGTCGGCGGATCGGTGTCGGCAAGGCGACGACGCAACAGTGGCTCGATGTCATGTCGGTGGGGCATCGGTTGGGGATGTTCACCAGCGCGACGATGATGTTTGGTCACATCGAGGGTGTTGCTGACAGGATTGACCACATGGCCCGTGTCCGTGTGGCGCAGGACGAGGCGATGCGAGAGGGTTGGCCGGGGCGGTACCTTTCGTTCATCAGTTGGCCGTTTCAACCGGAGAACACCCCGCTGGGACGGTTGCCGCGCTGGGACGTTGAGAGTGGTGATCCGTTTCCGGGAGATGAGCTATCGCTGGGGCGTGCGCACGATCTTGCGGGCAAGAGTCTTCGCCTGGCGGGTGCGACGGAATACCTGCGGGTGCAGGCGATCAGCCGTCTGTTTTTGGATAACATCCATTCCATCGGCAGCTCTTGGGTGACGATGGGCCCGAAGATAGGCCAGCTTGCTTTGTTTTACGGGGCAAACGACATGGGTTCGGTGATGATGGAGGAAAACGTCGTGAGCGCTGCGGGTACAACGTATTGCCTAAACGAGCCGGTGCTGTGCCGACTGATCCGCGACGCTGGCTTCGTCCCTGCTCAACGGGATAACCGTTATGCCATCCTCAAAGAACACGAGGGTTCCGAATCGCCGGACCTGAGCGTGACGGACTGGTCAACGCAGCGGGTGGCGAGGCTGCACCAGGCGGGCGACGTCGCTGTGGCGCAGCCGCCGGCGGATGTGGTGCGGGTGACGGTATCGTCGCCGGAGATTGGCCCGTCGGTGTAAAAACGGGCTTCCCCCTATCGCTACCGTCTGACGACGAGCAGCGCGCAGACGGCGGTGATCACAACTGCCCCCAGCAGATTAAGCGCAAAGCCCTCCTTGGCCATACGGCGGATGGTGATCCGTTCCGTGCCGAACACGATCGCATTCGGTGGTGTCGCCACGGGCAGCATGAACGCGCAGCTAGCGGAGAGTGCAGCGGGAATCATCAGCGATGCGGGATCGAGGCCGGCTGCTTTTGCGGCTGCCGCGAGGATGGGCATCATCATGGTTGCCGTCGCCGTGTTCGACGTGACTTCGGTCAGAAAAGTAACCGACAGGCAGATGGCCAGGATCATGGCCAAGACCGGCCAGACCGTGATTACCGAAAGCGCGTCGCCCAGCGATTGGCTCAACCCGGATTCAGTAAACGCCTTGGCGATTGCCAACCCGCCGCCGAACAGGATGAGTATGCCCCACGGGACGCGTCGCGCGGTGTCCCAGTCCATTAGGCGTTCGCCGGTGCCGTCGGGGATGGTGAATAGGACCGCCGCTGCCGCTAGCGCGACCGTGCTGTCGCCGGCGCCCGGGATGCCCAACAGCTCGCTCCAGCCGCCAAAGGGTGCTGTTCGGGTGACCCAAGCGACGGCTGTGATCGTGAAGACGATGAGTGTTCTGACTTCAGCGGGTCGCCATGGGCCTGCCGGCGGTAGGTCGATTGGTTTGGAGCTGCGGACCCGTCGCGTCAGGACCAGCCATGTGATCGGTAGCAGCAGCACCACAACCGGCAGCCCCACTCCCATCCAATCCAGAAAGGTCATTTCAATCCCTGTTACCTGCTGGTAGACACCCATGAAAATGACATTTGGCGGAGAGCCGATGGGAGTGCCCAGCCCGCCGATGTTCGCCGCGTACGCCACGCCCAGCAGCAGCGCTACGGCGAGGTGCTCGTCGTCGATTTTTTCGAGTACGGCGATTGTCATCGGCAGT
>JAJRXX010000070.1 GCA_024276075.1 Planctomycetota bacterium | reverse complement strand
CCCTCGCCGTCGCCGTCGGGCTGTCAGCCGCGTCTCTTTTGGCACTGAACCAAATGCAGTTTGACTACGACTTGATGAAACTCCAGCCGCGTGGCGTCGACAGCGTCCAGTGGCAACAACGCATCAGCGACGACGGCGGGCAGTCGATCTGGGCTGCGGTCAGCATCACTAATTCACTCGAAGCAGCACGCCGACAGAAAGAGCGGTTCCTCGAATTGCCGACCGTTTCCGACGTCAACGGCATCGGCATCCTGTTCCCCAAAGACGAAGCGCGCAAGCTCGAAAAAATCAGCACCCTGCACAAACAACTCAGCCACGACATCGACCAAACACTGGACCACCATCGCCAACCCCAGGCAAAGACCGATCAGCCCACCCCCGACCTCTTCACGCAGCTCGTAGCGATGCAACTCGCCATGCGTGTCGCCGTCAGCCAGGACGTACCAGACGACATCCGCACACAACTTGACCAATTGAACCGCGCCATCGATCACACCGTCTCATTACGCACAACCCTCGATCCCAAACGCCTCGAAACGGGTTTAACTCGATTGACCGATCAGTACCACCGTTGGCGTATCAGCACCGCCACTCAGGTCGAAGCCGCGCTCGATACCTCGCCACTCACACCCGCGGACGTCCCCAGCGAGTTGCTTCGGCCCTACATCTCAGACAGCCCGACCGACGACCACCAATTCGCTTTGGAGATACACCCCCGCCTGCCCGACGACCCGACAATCGCCGGCCCGCTCGACCCGCGCTTCCTGCCTCATTTCATCGGCGACCTGGTAGCGACCGATCCCGCTGTCACCGGCGTCGTCGTACAGATATATCGCTCGGGCTACCTCATCCTCCATTCGTACAGGATGGCCGGCTTGTACGCTCTGATGGCGGTATTCGTGCTCGTTTGGATCGACTTTAAATCCATACGTGCCGCGATTTTGAGCCTCGTGCCCGTAGCCATCGGGTTCGCCGTCACCTTCGGCGTCATGTGGCTCGTCGGCGTCAGTATCAATCCCGCAAACATCATCGTCCTACCGCTCATGTTCGGCATCGGTGTCGATTCCGGCGTGCACATGCTCCACCGCCACCGCCATGATCCCGCCACGCGGCCCCTGGGATTAACCCATGGCACCGGTAAGGGCATCACCATCACCAGCCTGACCACCATGATCGGCTTCGGCGTCATGATGCTTGCGCGTCACCGAGGCATCGCCAGCCTCGGCTTCGTCATGATGACAGGCATCGGCCTGACCATGCTCGCCTGTTGGACCGTCGTTCCCGCCTGGCTGGAGATACGCGCACCCAAACCCACCGACTCAGTTGATTAAAACGATTTACGTTTTGATTTTGATCATGACTCGTCACGAGCCGCGACCGTGAGGGAGCGGGTTGAACTTCAATGTGACCTACCGAGTCTATAGGTCCGCCCCTGCCCGGACAGACTTGCTAGCCCTGCCGCGCCGACGTTCAAAAAACTCTGTCAGTAGCAAACCGCACTCCTCTGCTAACAACCCCGACACCACCTCCAGCCGGTGGTTAAACCGCGTATCGGTGCACAGCCGGTGTAGCGTATCGACGCACCCCATTTTCGGGTCCACGCACCCGTACACGACGCGCTCGATCCGAGCGTTGACCAGTGCCCCCGCACACATGGGGCAGGGCTCGAGCGTCACCGCGATCGAGCACCCGGTTAGCCGCCACGTACCTAGCCGTTGTGCCGCGCCACGCAACGCTACGATCTCCGCGTGTGCGGTCGGGTCGCGTTGTGATTCCCGGAGGTTGTGCGCCGCAGCCAGCACCTCGTGGCCGCGATAGACCACCGCACCCACGGGCACCTCGTCCATCGCCCCAGCTTCACGCGCCTGCGCCAACGCGCGTTGCATCATCAATGTATCAATAGGCGTAGTCACAGCAGGCATGGTCGCAGCCGTCGCAGCCGACCGATTGGCGTCGGTATTAATCAGGGGCACAGGTTTCGTCATGGCATGAATCGAAGCAGCGTGCGGGCCTCTAATACGTCGGGTGGCACGGCTTGCTTGCAAGCCGTGAGATACAAATGCATATCACACCTGCGATCCAACGGCGTGAAAAATAATGACGCCAATTGCTCTATGCCGTTGCAGCACTCGCCTCGACCGTCGCCGCCGATGAACCAGTGTCCTCAGCAACGGGGCGTGCGGCGTTTTGCGGGGGCGTTACTTTTGCCAGCACGGTCGATGCGCCGTACACGCGCTGCCCTTGCCGGACCTGCACCTGCGGGTTGTGGCTATCGGGCAGGTACAACTCGGTGGTCGAGCCGAATTTGATCATGCCAAACCGTCGCCCACGCTGGACGATCTCGCCCTCACGTAATCCACAAACAATCGTCCTAGCGATCAGCCCCGCCACCTGACGCACCGCACCCACCCGATACCCATGCGTCGGGTGCTCCAGCACGATCAGTGTCGATTCATTCACCTCAGCGGACCGCGGGTTTAGCGCATTGAGCTTTAGCCCCGGCTTGTGGGTAATGGCACTGACCCGTCCGTGGCAAGGGATGCGGTTGACGTGCACGTTCAACACACTCAAAAAAATACGAATACACGTCGCCGGCCCATCAAATGGCTCAAAATGTTCCACCCGATGCACCGAGCTGACTCGTCCGTCCGCGGGGCTCACCACGCTGCCTCGTCCGGTTGGGACCCTCCGAGGCGGGTCTCGGAAAAATGTCAGGATTAACCCCGCTGCGATCGCCGCCAGCACGCCCAACCACCACCAACCCGCAGCCACACAAGCCGCGGTCAGCACTGCCCCGACGATCAAGATGATCATCCACTCACGTTTGCCGTAGACGGTAAGCATAAAAAACACAATCGAGCCGGTGCGTTATCGTGACGAGCCGCTCTCCGTCAGGCAGCGGGCCTCACTTTGCCACGGTCTTTCCAAATAACACGCCGATCAGCGTCAGCACCCCACCGACCGCCAGCGTCCCCACCCCGAACATCAGCGGGCTCCCCGCCAACGACGCCGTGGTTGAGCTGGGCACACCCGCCAGAGCGTAGATCATCACGATCAACGCCACCAGCAGCGCCGCCAGCGCCGCCGAGAGCATCCCGATACCCAGTGCATTGCCAGCGAAATCGAACGGCTCGGCTTCTACCTCCGCTGCCGCGGGCGCTGCCATGGGGGGCGGCATCACCGCAGACGGCTCGCCGATATCCTGCAAGTTTTCCAGGCCGCTCGTGCTGATATCCAGTTCAGCGGGGCCCTCGAATATGCTCGACGACGTGATCGCCGTCTCCATCGGGTCGAGGTTGTCGAGCCCTTCCATCGCCTGCATCGTGTCCATCTGATCGACTGCACCGATACCGACCGCACCCGTACCAACCGCGCCGGTGTCAGTCATGCCCGTATCGGCCGCGCCGGTGTCAACCATGCCGGTATCAGTCATGTCTGTATCGGTCGCGTCGATGTCGGCTGTGCTTTGGGTGTCTAATGGGCTGGTCTGTAGCGAGTCGGAAGGGTAGATCTCGTCGAGCAAGTCGGCGCCCAAGCTCGTGTCGTCGGTTTCGCGCGTCAGGTCCAGCAGCCCGCTGCCCGATCCGATCGTTTCGAGCACCAACTCGTCGTCATCGAGATTCGTATCTGCCCCGAGGTCTAGGTCTTCCAAATCATCATCGCCAGCCAGGTCCACGCCACCCGTTTCTTGATCCGTGGGCATGGCGGCGCCGATGTCAGCCGTTTCGAAGGCGTCCGTACCGGGTTCGTCAGCCGCTGGTTGTTGAGCTGACGGGTCCAAAGCCCCTGTACCCGCGCTGATCAGGTCGATCACGTCTGTATCGGTCGTGGCTTGGTCGGAAGACATGACAAATTCATCTTCGTCGTCAGCCAGCGGGATCGTGTTGTCGTCTAAATCACCTAAATCTTCTAAGCCTTCGTGTTCGCCCATTTCTGGACCCAAGTCGTCAAGGTCATTCAAGTCACCCAAGTCACTTAGATCAACATCTTCGGGTGCCAGGGCGTCGATTTGTTCCCGCTTGAACATCAGCTTGTCGCGGTCACGAAATTGCTGAAGCTCACCGGTTGAGGCCATTTCTTTGACCTGCTCCTCGCTCAAACCAAGTTTTTGTGCTGTTTCTTCGAGGCTGTAGAACATCCTGGCCATGGCAAGAACTCCTAAGCATTACAAATCAGAATCGCGACGAACGGGTTTGCTGTGATTGCCGCTACGATCGTCGTTCGTTTCCGATGGTTATCGACTTCCCTTGTGCGGGTACCGTTATACCGCATCACACCTCACGATTATAGTCACAAGTCCGCCAGCCGTGGGTCAGTTTAAATCCCAGCGTCGCCGCAACGAGCCGCTCTCCGTCAGGGAGCGGGCCTATCTTCAACCGAAGCCCACGCATTACAATGCGTGAGGCCACCTCACCTCACTTAGCCACGGGTGATGACAACCGTGGCATCTTTCTCAATCACGCATCAGCCCTGATACAGCCGTGCTACGATAGGTTGCGGTCTATTAGCAGATGGCGTGATTAATCTCCGTTAGTCGGGTGGCACGGCTTGCTTGCAAGCCGTGAGACACAGATGCGTGTCGCACCAGTGATCCACCGGGATGGAGAATGTTTATGTCACCTGCTCTAGTATGCATTTTTTTAATAGGCGGTACCTGCAGTGGCCATCAGCCGTGACCTCATCAACCCGATTGACGTGTTGCTCCCGCACCTCCCAGCGAGCCTCCACGGCCTGAGGATCGTCCATATCAGCGACCTTCACATCCGCCGCCACCGAAGACGTTTCCGCCGTATCGCAGCCGACCTGTCGCTGGCACGCGTCGACCTCGCCTTTTTAACCGGGGACTACATCGATCGGTCCGGCGATGAGCAGGTGGGCATGGACGTCATGACCGAAATATGCAGCAACCTGCACGCGAGATTCGGAATATTCGGCGTATACGGAAACCATGACACGCATGCGGTGCGCTCGCTTTTCAGCGATCTGCCCGTCCGCTGGCTCAATGACGATTGCTGTCAACTGCCCGACCTACCGTTGGAGATCGTCGGTTTTGACGCGGGCCTGACCCGACGCCCCGATGCCCTGGCGGCCGTCGAAGCAATGCAGGACGTCCAGAACGACCACGTTCGCCCCGATCACGATGCACCTCCGATCCGCATCCTACTATCGCACTTCCCGACCTACCTGCCCACCGCAGCCGACCTCGGCGTCGATCTGATGTTCTCGGGCCACACGCATGGCGGACAGTTTCGCATCCCAGGCTTTGGCCCGTTCTATAATTCAACCGACCTACCCGCACCGCTCACCTCAGGCATCCTCCGACACCGCCACACCCAGTGCGTCGTCTCCCGGGGCCTGGGCGAAGCGGGCGAATTACCTATCCGCACATTCTGCCCACCGCACCTGCCGGTTTACACACTCCGTCTCGGGGCCATGCCCGGACAGCCCACCGACCGCGTGGTAAACGTCAGACCCTGGTGATACGCATTCCATTTTAATCTTTGCGCCCTCTTAACGAGCCGCGCGCGTCAGCAAGCGGTCTTCTTCATATTCAATCTTAATCATCACCCTCATCGAGCAACCGTTTCACGATGCGCTCCGATGCGTCGCCGTCGCCGTACGGGTTGTGCGCCCTCGCAAACTCAGCATACGCCTGCACGTCGTCCAGTAGTCGGCTCGCCTGCGTCACGATCACCTCTTCGTCCGTGCCCACCAGTGCGACCGTGCCCGCCTCCACAGCTTCGGGGCGTTCCGTCGTATCGCGCATGACCAGCACAGGCTTCCCCAGTGACGGAGCCTCCTCCTGGACCCCGCCCGAATCCGTAATAATCAAGTAGCTACAGCTCATTAGGTACACAAACGGCAAATAATCCTGCGGATCGAGCAGGTGGATGTTTTCGTGTCCCGCAAGGATTTCGTTCACAGGCGATTGCACGTTTGGGTTCAGATGTACCGGGTAGACAATCTGCACGTCGTCCCGCCCACCCAGCCGTACCAGTGCACGACAGATCCGCTCAAAACCTTCGCCAAAGCTCTCACGACGATGCCCGGTCACGAGGATCAGCTTTTTGTCCGGTTGCAGGAATGGGAAACACCCCGCAAGCGACGTTTCGAGCGATTTGTCCCCACGGATACGCGCCACCACCTCAAACAGCGCATCGATCACCGTATTACCTGTCACACAGATGTGCGCTGCGTCCACGCCCTCACGAAGCAAGTTATTGCGAGCACCCTCGGTAGGCGGGAAGTGCAACGTTGCCAAGTGCGTGGTCAGCCTCCGGTTCATCTCCTCAGGCCACGGCGCATTGATATCACCCGTGCGCAGACCCGCTTCGATATGACCCACTCGCACGCGCTGGTAGAACGCCGCCAGCCCCGACACAAACGTCGTCGTCGTGTCGCCCTGCACCAGCACCCAGTCCGGCTTCCACTCACGAAGCACACCTCGCACCGACGTGAGCACCCGCGCGGTCAGGTCCGACAGGTCTTGGTTGGGCTGCATTAGGTTCAGGTCGTACGCCGGCTCAATGCCAAACAGCGCCAGCACCTGATCGAGCATCTGCCGGTGTTGAGCCGTCACGCACACACGCGTCTCGACATCCTCGGTTTGTGCCAACACCTTGACCACCGGCGCCATCTTGATCGCTTCGGGACGAGTGCCGAACACCACCAGGATTTTTTTCAATTCACTGCTCCAGAAATGGCCTAGCCCGCGGTTCACCTGATCGATCCCATCTTCGTGGTTACTCCAGTGCCCGCCCGCTCGTCATCTGCTTTGATTTTAAGCCTTTATGCCCACTCGTCGAGTAATCTAACACCCCGACTGATATCGTAGTATCGGCCACTTGCCCCCAGCGGCTTCCCACTCAAATCACTGCGACACCCACCCACGATGGCTTTCGCCGTCCTACCCAGCCCATTTGTGGCACTGTACCCCACCTCCCGCCACGACCGGGCCACACCCTTTGCTACACTCTCAGATCATATTATGCTCGCTCAGGTTCATAGCTTTGTGCTCCAGGGCATCGACCCCATCGCTTGCGAGGTCGAGGTCGACGTCGCCGACCGTGGCCTGGCGAAGACCACGATCGTTGGCCTGCCCGATGCCGCCGTCAAGGAATCGATCGAGCGCGTCCGTTCCGCGATCAGCAACAGCGGATACCCATTCCCTATTTCGCGCCTGCTCGTAAACCTCGCACCCGCCGACATACGCAAGGAAGGCCCGATCTTCGACCTGCCCATCGCGATTGGCCTATTGCTCGCTCAGCAAGCCATCGAGACGCAGCGCCACAAACGCCTCTTGTTCGCAGGCGAGCTTGCACTCGACGGGAGGCTTCGTTCTGTTAACGGCGTGATTAACCTCGCCATACTCGCACGTTCTATGGGCATGCAAGGCGTCGTCGTCCCCGCAGACAATGCCAGCGAAGCCGCAGCAGTAGGCGACATCGACGTCTACCCCGCCGATTCGCTTGCCAGCGTCGTCTCATTCCTAAACGAGCAACACGACATTGAGCCGCACCCAGATATCGACGTCGAATCGATACTCTCCGATCAGCCGCCGCAAGTCGACTTCCGCGACATCCGTGGCCAGGAAGCCGCAAAACGCGCAATGACCATCGCCGCAGCCGGCGCGCACAACATACTCATGATCGGCCCCGCAGGCACCGGCAAGACCATGATGTCACGCGCACTGGCCGGCGTACTGCCTCGACTCTCGCGCGACGAAGCACTCGACGTCACCCGCATATTCTCCTGCGTCGGGCAGATACCCAAGGGCCAACCACTCGTCACACACCGACCCATCCGCACGCCCCATCACACCGCTTCGAGCGTCGCCATGATCGGCGGCGGCATGGTGCCCAGGCCCGGAGAGGTCAGCCTCGCGCACCACGGCGTCCTATTCCTCGACGAGATGCCCGAGTTCCCCCGCACCGTTTTGGAGACGCTCCGTCAACCGCTCGAAGACGGCCACGTCACCATTGCACGCGCCCACAGCTCGCTTCAGTTTCCCGCACGCTTCATGCTCGTCGCCGCCATGAACCCCACGCCCAAGGGTGCCAAGCCCACCGACCAAGCCGGCCAACGAGAGATGGACCGCTACCTCGCCAGGATCAGCGGACCCCTGATCGACCGGATCGACATCCACGTCGAGGTAAACGCTGTTCCTTACAAGCAGCTTGCCGCCGCCCCCGATGGCACCGATTCCGCCACCATGCGCCACCGCGTCATCGCCGCCCGTCGCATCCAGATCGACCGCAACGGCGGACCCCTCCACCCCAACAGCTCACTCACCGGTAGGCAGCTCGATCAGCTCGCACCCTTCGACCCCGCAGGCCAGGAGTTGCTCCGTCAAGCCATGACCGAGCTGGGCCTCAGTGCCCGTGCCTACGACAAAATCCGTCGCATCGCTCGCACTGTCGCCGACCTCGAAGCCGTCTCGGACGTCCAAGCCCACCACGTCGCCGAAGCCGTCCAATACCGTCTGCTCGACCGTGACATTTAAAAAATCACGGCGTAAGGCATTGTTTTGCAATAGTTTAAATAATTGCACTTTGACTTCTACGATTTGAATCGTATGATTGCTCTCTTAGGCACAGGGCCCGCCACGGCTGGCACGTCCGGATAACGGTCTCCGCACGGATGCCATCGATGGATATCGCAGCACAATCGGCCGATAAACTCTGCGGACAAGGTTCACATAGCCCAGACGCCCAGCCAAGACCTGCTCAGTGGCTCTGACACATCTCAGGCAACCAAGTTTAGCGTTGGGTTTAACAAGGTTTTAACCAGGTCGCATTGACCTCAAGGGTACAATACGAGTCATGAAACAGGGCTACCTCATCGACATGGATGGCGTGATCTACCGTGGCAGTCAACTGATCCCCGGAGCCGATCGGTTCATCCAACTACTACGCAAAAAAAACATCCCATACCTTTTCCTAACCAATAACAGTCAACGCACACGCCGCGACATCGCCACGAAGCTACAGCGTATGGGCATCGACACCGACGCAGCCCACATCTTCACCTGCGCCGTCGCCACCGCTCGATTCCTAGCCATGCAAAAACCCAACGGCACCGCGTTCGTCATCGGCGAGGGCGGCTTGCTCAATTCACTACACAGTGCACACTACGCCATCGTCGATCAGGACCCCGATTACGTCGTCGTGGGCGAGGGACGCACCCTCACATTCGAGATGGTCGAGCGAGGCGTACGCATGGTCAAAGACGGTGCCAAGCTCGTCGCTACCAATATGGACCCTCACGCACCGACCGAAGAGGGCCTCAAGCCAGGCTGCGGTGCCATCGTCTCAATGCTAGAAAAAGCCACCGGCACCAAAGCGTTCTCCGTCGGCAAGCCCAGCCCTGTCATGATGCGTATGGCTCGTAAAGAGTTTGGGCTTCGCACCGCAGAGGTCACCGTCATAGGCGACACCATGGACACCGACATCCTCGGCGGCGTGCAGATGGGTTACCGCACCATCCTCGTCCTCTCAGGCGGAACCAAACGCGAGGACCTCGTCAACTTCGCCTATCAGCCCGACCTCGTCGTCGACTCCATCGCAGACCTCTGCGCCGAGCTCGAAGCCCAACCCAACGAGCCCTGCGAAGCGACCGTGTAATTCGACGATTCCCCCTCTCCCTCGCAGGGCCAGGGCCGGGGTGAGGGTCGAGTCACCAACAACCAAAGTAATACGCATTCAGATTAATTCGTGTGTAGCCGTCACGAGCCGCGCGCGTTAGCAAGCGGTCCTCTTCTCGACTACACGGATGATTCGAAGCCCACGCATCTAATTATGCGTGGGCTTCGGGTGCCACTGGCGGCTTGTCCGCCAGTGGTGTGACCCATCCCGACACCAGCGACTCTGCGCGATCGGCCGACCTCTCCCGGCAAGAGCGATTTGGGGCCAAGCCAGCCGACAGAACGCCACGGACGGTTTACATTTCGTGTTACCTAAAAACGCCGGTCGCGGTGCGCACAGGGCATGACTACAGCCCTCACTCACTGCCCCGGCGTTTCTTTTCACAATACACCTTCATAGAGCTATGTCACCGCCTCCCCACCCTAAACTATCTATTTTCACATACCTTGCTTTGAGAGCGATACTTGCGTACAATATCTCATCTGATTACGACTTGAAATGACCCGTTGTATTTTCAGCAACCGGAAGGGAAAGACCTTGTCCAAAATTTCACTCAAAGCCGCTTTCACAACAACCTTGGCGCTGTCGGTATTGTTGGCACTCAACGCCAGCACATTTGCTGCTACCACATCCTTTACCGGCAACGTCCTGAGTGTTCTGACCGACACCGGGACCGGCGTCTACACCGGCGTTACCCCCGGCGCGTTATTTACCGGCAGCTTTACCTACGGCGACACGGAAGCTCAAGCCACGGCGATCTTTACCGAACCCACCAACGACGAACGCGACTGGGAGTTCAACGGCGCGCCCTTCAATGCCTTCATCACCCAAGGCTCCACCACCACGAGCAGCAACGAGGCGAGCATCAACATCGAAAACGACTTCCCCCTTGATAGCGATAGTGTCGCCCTGATTAACTTGCTCTTGCCTGGCGTCGTGGCGGGTGACCCCGTCGATGTTTGGTCTGCCAATGCACTCTCCACCGGAGCTTCCTTCGATGTCAGTGACAACCTCATTAACGGAATAGAATTCGAATTGGCGTTCCTAAAACTAGGTACGACGACGTCCCCTCCTACGCTGTTCAACGATTTGACCTATCAGCCCATGGCCCCGAGCATCTCTGATGCCGACATCACCGTCTTCGTCATTGAAGAGGCCGATGACGCTGGCAATACCATCTTTCTCGCTGTCGGCACCGTTAACAGCGTCAACAGCGTCGTCCCCGAGCCCGCGTCCCTGACGTTGCTTGTTCTAGGAAGTGGACTGATGTTCGCCCGCCGTCGATGCGTGGCGTGATAGCTTGTGGCGGGGTTCACCCGTCGCATGGCGTAGCCTAAAACCCAATCGCGATAGCTCTATTTGTTGTATTGGTATTTAGCCAGGCGACTGGGAGTGCGTCCTGATCGGGTGCGGATCACCCCGTGACCTTGGCCACGAGCATCGTCCGGTCGTCGTCCGCTGGGTGGCCGGCTGTGAAATCGTCTAGCGCCATTAGCACCGCGTCGATCAGGCCCGTCGCGTCGATCATGCAAGTGTGCAGCACCTCATCGAGCCGATCGGTGCCGAACATATCGCCTTGGCTGTTGAACGCCTCGGTGATGCCATCGGTGTAAAAGATGATCTGATCGCCCGTCTCGAATGTCTGCGTCGTCTCATCGTACAGTATCTCGGCATCGATGCCCAATGGCGGGTTGCCCACCGCGTCCAGGAAGAACGTTGATCCATCAGTACACCGCTTGACCCGCGGCGCGTTGTGACCGGCGCTGGCGTATATCAGTTCATGCTTCGACGGGTCGTACACCCCGCAGAACGCTGTGACGAATCGACCCGTGCCCACGGTATACCGCTGCGTCAGGTGGTGGTTTATATAGTTGAGCACGTGTGACGGCGTGGTGGCTATCCTCGATGCCGCGTGCGCCAGCACGTGTGTGATCGCCATGAGCACGGCTGCGGGGCTGCCGTGTCCGCTTACGTCAGCGATCAGGATGCCCCACTTGTCGTCGTGCATCGGGAAGAAATCGTAATAGTCCCCGCCACACTTCGCTGCGGGCTGGTAGTGCACCGCAAGGTTCATTGTGGGTATCTGAGGCAAGCGCCACGGCAGCAGCGACCGCTGCAAATCGCCGATTGTTTTTAGCTCTTGGTCGATCGCTTTTGACGCGCGCTCGATCTCGCCCGCTAGAACGAGGGTCTGCGTCGAACGGCCAAACAGATTACTTGTCCACACCTGGTCGGCGAGTTGATCCGAGTCAAACGCATGTGCTTCGCGACGCATGACCACCACCATGTTCAGCGCCATGCCCTGGTCGTATACCGGTACGGCGATCGCGCTACCCATGTCGGCTAAAAATTCCGCACCCGGATCGTCTGCTGCTACATTTAGCTCGTCCACCACGCGGGGCTCGTCGCCGTAGAGCAATTCGCCAAGTAATCCGCTCTGTAGCACCGGCAGGCGATCGTGTTCCTTCCACGGATTTCGGTCGAGGCCCCATGTGGTGCTGCGCGTCACGCGGTACCAAGGTTCTTCGAGTCCGCGTCGGCTCACAGCTACCAGTCGATCGTATGGCATCAGGTGACGCACCCGCTCGCCGTATGCCAGCACCATTTGCTGCGGGTCCGTGTGACGGCTCATCTCGCGCATCATCTCCACCACGTGCGATAGCCGTTGTTGACTGGACATGTCAGCTATATCGGGAACTTTGGCCATGCTCTGCTGTGCCTCGGGCGTGCGGCCTGCCTGGGGGTCGGGGTTGTTGCGTTTGTTACAAAAATTCAGTGGCCTATTAGCGAACACTGCCCGCGATTGAGGGGTATATCTTACCCATGGTCGGGTTGAGCGTATATGCTGCGATCATTCCGGTAGTGAAAAGAGGTCCGTTGCTTTAACCCCAGACGCCTTGGCGGCCCGGGCAGGGGCGGACCTACGCGGCTCACTGGTTGCAAGCAACCCGTGCCACCGGCGTTGGATGAGCAACTGGAACGGTCCGCACAGCGGACCCTACAATCTCGGCATCCTGTATCACTGTGTGGCTACAGCACAAACCGGCTCAGGTCCTCGTCTTTGACAATCGACGACACCTGTTCACGCACAAACGATTCGGTGATCGTCAGTTGGGTTTGGCCTTGTTCGACACGCTGAGGCGCGTCGAAATTGATCTCCTCGAACACCCTTTCAATGATGGTCATCAGGCGACGTGCGCCGATGTTTTCCATCATGTCGTTTGCTTTTGCCGCCAGGTCGGCGATCGTTTCGATCGCGGTGGGCTCGAATTCGACTGCCAACTTTTCGACTGCTAAGAGGGCTTGCTGTTGTTTCGTCAGGGCGTTGCTGGGTTCGGTGAGTATGCGCACAAAGTCGTCGCGCGTCAGCGACGAGAGTTCCACGCGGATCGGGAACCGTCCTTGTAATTCTGGCATCAGGTCGCTGACCGATGCTGTGTGAAACGCTCCCGCTGCGATGAAGAGGATGTGGTCCGTGTGCACGACGCCGTACCGGGTGGTCACGGCTGAGCCCTCGACGATGGGCAGCAGATCGCGTTGTACACCCTGCCTCGATACGTCGGGCGAACCCCCGCCACCGGCGCCTCCGGCACCCTCGCCGCGGCCTCCGGGCGTTGCGATTTTGTCGATCTCGTCGAGGAAGACGATGCCGCTCTCCTGCGTCCGGGTGATTGCTTCGGTGGTCATCTTATCGGGGTCGATGAGCTTGTCGGTTTCCTGTTCGATCAGTATTTGTTTTGCTTGCGTCACCGTTACCCGGCGGTGTTTTGTTTGTTCGGGGATTAGCCGTTCAAACATATTGGCCATATCCGGGTCCATCTGCTCCACGCCCATGTTTGCAAACATGACCGATGCGGTGGGTTTTTGGTTGATCGTTAGCTCTACTTCACGGTTGTCGAGCTTGCCGGCGTCGAGTTGTTCACGCAGACGCTGGCGCGTGTGGTCGCGGCGTTCTTCGGATTGTTCGGTTTCGACGTAGCCGGTCGATGGTGATTGCGACGACGATGGTGATGCGGGCGGTAGCAGCAGATCGATTAGACGCTGTGTTGCGGTTTCCGCGGCACGGTCCTCCACCAGTTTTGCTTGCTCCTGACGCACCATGCTCACCGCTTGGTCAACCAGGTCGCGCACCATCGACTCGACGTCGCGGCCGTGGTAGCCGACTTCTGTGAACTTACTGGCTTCGACCTTGATGAACGGTGCGCCGGTGAGGTTTGCCAATCGGCGAGCGATCTCGGTCTTACCCACGCCGGTCGGTCCGATCATGACGATATTCTTTGGGTATACCTCACGAGCCATTTCCGGGTCGAGCTGTTGTCGACGCCAGCGGTTGCGGATCGCCACCGCCACCGCGCGTTTGGCGGCACGCTGACCAATGATGTAGCGGTCCAATTCCGAGACAATTTGTTGAGGCGTCAGGTCCTGCATGGCTCACTATGGTAGCGGGTGTTTCGCACGCTGCTTGGACCTCCATAACACGTGTGACGATCCTGCCAGCCCCGGCTTGGGTATCTGTGTGTCGAGGTTCGAGCGATACAAAGTGAGCGAATAAGTGGATTAGAGCACCTTGCATAAATAATCGCCATGTTAGTTCTGGAGTAGGGCAGGTCATTGACCTGCCTTCTTCTTGGGGAGATGGAGAATAATTACGCAAGTTGCTCTAATGAAAGACGGTAGACAGCCCAGAAAACTATTGAAAATCCAGAGAGGCTGTGTAGAATAGATTTCGCGTAAGCCCGATAATACCGGGCTTCGTAGGTCGAGAAGGGCATGTCGAGCGCCTAAAAACCCCAACCTCAGGTTGATCGTCATTCAAATGATCGGCCTGAGAACTCGCCCCAGGCAGACCTCCCCCCCGATGCTGCCTGGGGTTTTTTGCGTCTTAAAAAGTCCGATAACGGGTCTCTGGCGTAGCGATATCGTCCGATAACGGCCAGTTTTGTTGTTGCGCCAGTCGTTTTGATCGTGTTATCGATCCCCGGATCACTGTTCATTGGCTAAACCGGGCATGAGATCAGGTCGATCTTTGAACGAGGTACCCCCGGTTTGATACCCGCAGACCCGGTCTATCCATGGCCATGGCGGGGCGTGTGGTCTATATCGGAACTTGGCGTGGTTTTTGGAGGGTTGGAAATGGTTTGGGGCTGGTCCAGGACCCGTTATTCCCCGATCGCGATCGACTTCGGGGCGGACAGCCTGAAGTTGTTGCAAATTATTCCCAGCGATCCGCCTCAGTTGGTGGCAGCGGGCTCGATCGATGTGCCCGAGCACGCGCGGGCGGACCCGGCAGCGAGGCAGGCGTTTTTCGCCGACGCGCTCAAAGAGGTTTTGAGCGGTAGCAAGTTCAAATCAAAACGGGCTATCTGCTCGATCCCCGCGTACCAGACGCTTGTGCAGCACCTGAAGATCACACGTTCGGATGACCCCATCGAAATCGAAGGCCAAATCAATGAGCACCTGCGGCATCGCCTAAACGTTGATCCGTCACGCATGGTTGTGCGGCACTGCCCCGTCGGGCAGGTGATGGGAGAAGGGGGCGCCAAGCAGGAGGTAATTTGTTTTGCCGTGAGCCGCGATGCTGCGATGGGGTATATCCAACTCGCCCACCGTGCAAAGCTCGAAGTGGTCGGTATGCACAGCGAGCCTTTGGCGATTCTCAAGGCGTTTGCTCACCTGTATCGGCGTGATAGTGATACAGAGCGATCGACGTGTTTTATCGATCTGGGCGGCGCAACGACCAAAGTGATCATTGCCCACGGGATCGAGATGGCATTTGCGAAGACGATCCACGTCGGTGGTGACTACTTTACCAGGCAGGTGGCGCACGCAGCGGGCACGAGTTTTTCTGATGCCAGGCTGACACGTATACACCAGGCGGGCGGTGGGGTTGACAATATGCGTGCTCACGACGCGCCGTCTCCCGGAGTGGCTGGTGATGTACAGCCCCCGCGTGCCAATGCCGGGATGCGTGCGATTAATGACGATCAGCCGATGCAGGCGACCGCTGTGGCAGATCAAGCTTCCGACGAGGTACAGAGGGGCGCGACTCAAACAACACAAGCCGACTTCGGCGAGACGCTCGATTGCCTGATCGACGAATTGCAGTTGAGCATCCGCTATCACCAAAGCCTATTCCCCGAACGTAAGATCGAGAAGCTGATCTTTCTGGGCGGAGAATCGAGGCACGTATGGCTTTGTCAGAAGATCGCTCGCGCGCTGCGTATTGGCGCGCAGTTGGGCGATCCCTTGGCGCGGTTGGTTGGTCTTAATCGTCCTACCGGGGCGATTGGGGTCGATATGCGTCAGCCCCAGCCGGGCTGGGCGGTGCCCATGGGCTTGTGTCTTAGCGAGGCGAACCTTTGAGCCTCCGACGCGGCTCGTTATGTAGTGGGAGAGATGCGCGGGATACGAACGAACGGAGCACAGGCGTGAAAGCGAGCATGCGTTTCGAACGCGAATCATTCCGACAGCTTGGAGCAGGTTATGGCCAATACTAATTTCTTACCCGAAGACTACGTCGAGAAGAAGACGCAGCGGCGTACAAATGTCATCAGTTTGTCGCTATTCATTGTCGTCATGGCCAGCATCATCGGGGCGTTTCTCGTCACGGATCGTCAGCGGATCGATATCGCCAAGAAACGTCAGCAGGTAAACGCTCAGTTCGAAGAGGCTGCGAATAATCTCGAAAAGCTCGAGCAGCTCCAAGAGAAAAAACAGGAGATGCTCCGTAAGGCGAAGGTTACCTCGATGCTCATCGAGCGGATTCCACGGAGCTTGATTCTTGCTGAATTGATCAACAACATGCCCGGCACGTTGAGCCTGCTTGAGCTTGACCTCGAGACCAAGGTTGTCAGGCAAAAGAAACGAAAACATACCACGACGGCATTGGACAAAGCCAAGAAGAATGCGAAGAAAAAGAACGATAAGGATTCCGATCAGCAGGTCCGGAAGGTGAAATCCACGCTGAAGTTGGTTGGCGTCGCGCCCACAGACATTCAGGTTGCCCAGTACATGACTTCGCTGAGCAGGTCGAAGATGTTTCAAGATGTGAATCTGTCGTACAGCGAAGAGATCAAATTAGCCGGCGACAATCTGATGCGCAAGTTCCGGGTTGATATGACGATTAACCAAGACGTCGACATCCGTGAAATAGACCCGAAACACGCAGGCAGATCGCTCAAGCAGGACCCGATGAGCAACACGATCCAGATCGACGCGGGTGGCAAGCTGGTCATCCCCGACGAGCCGGTGATGATTCCTGGTCAACGCGGTTCATCGGATCGCGATGTTTTACCCGCGGCAGACAACCCTTCTAGGCCTTCGTTAAAGGAATAACGCGTCATGCGATTCGGTACCCGAGAATCTGTTTTTGTTTTGCTGCTGTTGGCGATGCCGGTGGCGGCGTACTTTTTTGTTTTTCGGCCACGCAATACTCAGATCGCTGAGGTCACAACTGAGATTCACAAGAAGCAGGCCAAGCTCGAGCAGCTGCGCAAAGCCAGTAAGAACATCGTTGATCTGGGCGATGAAATCGAGAAGCTGTCCGAGACGATCGAGTTGTTCGAGCAGAAGTTACCCGCGCAGCGCGAGGTCGAGGTGATACTCAAGCAGGTATGGGAGTTGGCCGCGAAGCACCGCCTGACGCCTAAGAGCGTGCGCACCGATAAGCCTGTCACGGCAGCGGCAAACTTTGCGGCGGAGCAGCCGATCAAGATGACCATCCACGGCGATTTTGATGGTTTTTATAGTTTTTTGTTGGACCTCGAAAAGCTGCGACGGATCACGCAGATGCCTCAGATGAAACTCGAGAAGATAAAGGCGGACACCGAAGGACAGATGGAGGCGAACGTCGTATTGAGCATTTATTTTGACCCGGATGGCAAGGCGGATGAAGAGGAACCAGAAAGAGGTCGTTTATGAGTGTTACCAAAGACTCGGCTGTGGCTCCCGAAGGCGCGCCAATCGGTGAAATCGATGATAGTGCCAAGACCTTGTCGTTGATGGGCGGTATCGTTCGGCCTGAAGGATTGCCCGAAGCTGAAGAGTTTCAGTTTGAAGAGCAAAAAATAAAGCGGAAAGTCCTCACTCAGGGGACCATGCTCATTCTTGTTATTTTCGTAATTGCCGCGGGCACGATCTGGGGGATGCGTGTTTCGCAGCGGTCTGAGGGGCCCTCTAAACTGACCCAAGAACATGAAGCCAAGATAGATAACGCTTTGAAAAGGCTAAGCTCCGCGTCGGGTCCAGCGCATGATGACCCGATCAATCCCGCGAATATTAAGAAGCTGTTCAAGGATACCGACAGCATCGTTTCAATGTTCTCGACGGATCCGACGAAGCAGCAGGTTCCGATCGATAAGATCAAGAAGAATCCGTTTGTGTTGCCTTTGTTCCAGTCGACGTCGACTGTCGATGCGGGATTCGACGCCAGGCGTAGCCAAGAAGCGGATCGCAAACACCGCGAAAAGCTCGAGCGTGAACTCGAAGGTTTCGATCTTCAGAGTGTCATGAATGGCGCGATGCCGGTTGCCATTATCAACAACGATTTGTTGCAGCCTGGCCAGGAGATTGGCAGCTTTACGATCAAAGCCATCAACGACGTCTCGGTTAAATTGGAAAGTCGGGGTGGCATGGTCTTCATGCTCGAGATGCAGGATAAAACAAACAAACGATCGGGTAGGAACGGGCGTAGCTACAGGTAGTGATGTGTTTGATAGGGTATTTACAGCGGTTCACACGTGATGAGCAAAGACGAGATCAACAAGTGGTTCAAGTCAGTTGACGCTGATGGCCCCTCCGTGCCACCCGCGTCAATGAGCGGTATGGGTAAGTCGCTCAGTGAGTTGTGGAGTCCGGACGACGAGCCTGCAGAAGCCTCAGGGGCACGAGATTTGGGACAGATGTTGGTCGACGTCGGTGCCGTCACTGCTGCCCAACTCGACAATGCTCGCAGCATCACCTCCAAGACGCCGGGGAGATTGTTGGCGGACATATTTTTCGACATGGGGGCAGACGAGCTGGCGATCCAGGGTGCTGTGGCGTCGCTGAACAGCCTGGCATTTAGAAGGTTTGAGACTGACGATGTAGATGAAAAGCGTCTGGCCCGCCTAACACATGATTTTTGCAAGACCCACGGCGTCATGCCACTGGTGAGTTCCGGCAATCGAATGACACTCGGTGTGACGTATCCCGAGAACCTGCTGATCATCGACGAGGTTCGGCACAAGCTCGGTGTCGCGATCAAGCCCGTCGTCGTTTGTCGGAAGGATATCGCTGCTGCTATCGAGGCGCTCAAGGAAGATGAGGATAACGGTGCTGAGGTCGATGACATCATCGCGGGTATCGAGGAAGACGACGTCGAGGTCGTCAAGACTGAGGACGAGGAGGTCGACCTTGAGAAGGTTGCGGGCGAGTCGCCGGTGATTCGTTTGGTCAATTACCTTATTTTTAATGCGGTCAAGGAAGGCGCCAGCGATATCCACGTTGAGCCACAGGAGAAGCGGCTGCGTATCCGCTACCGTATCGACGGTGTCCTATTTGAGATGATGAATCCGCCTCACCACATGCACGCGGCGATCATTTCTCGGCTGAAGATCATGTCGAATCTCGACATTTCAGAGCGGCGCCTGCCTCAAGACGGGCGCATCCGTGCGATGGTCCACGGTCGCAAGCTCGACCTGCGTCTGTCGACGTTGCCCACAGCGTCGGGTGAAAAAGCGGTCATGCGTATCCTCGACACGCGGTCTATCCAGGTTTCACTTGATGATCTGGGTATGGACGAGGATACGCTATTGATCTGGAAGCATCAGATCGATCAGCCACACGGTATTGTTCTTGTCACTGGTCCCACGGGCAGCGGTAAGACCACGACCCTTTATTCTTCGCTTCGGCAGATGGATAAGGACAGGCTAAATGTCTCCACCGTCGAGGACCCCGTCGAGTACCACCTAGGTGGGATCACACAGGTGCAGACCCACGAGCGTATCGGTATGACATTTGCGGCAGCGCTACGAAGCCTGTTGCGGCAGGACCCCGACGTGGTGATGGTCGGTGAGATTCGCGACGGTGAGACGGCGCGTATCGCTATTCAGGCATCGCTGACGGGCCACCTTGTTTTGTCCACGCTGCACACAAACGACGCGCCGAGTTCTATTACCCGGTTGATCAACATCGGCGTCGAACCGTTTTTGATAGGTGCTTCTGTCAATGCGACATTGGCGCAGCGGCTGGTGCGACGGATTTGTGATAATTGCAAAATCCAAAAACCACCCACCTCCGACGTGGCTGAGCACCTAGCTATGCAAGGTATCGCGCTGGATGAGGTCTGGGCGGGGCAGGGGTGCGATAAGTGTCGCAACACGGGCTACGCGGGCCGAGTCGGGCTTTACGAGTTGCTTATTCTCGACGATACCTTGCGCGACAAGATCGTGTCGAACCCCAGCGTGACCGAGTTTCGCAGGATCTGCGTCGAGCGCGGCATGGTCACACTACGCACCGACGGCTTCCGCAAGGTCCAAAACGGCAGGACCACCGTTGACGAGGTGCTGCGCGTGACCGAGAACACGATCTAGCGCCCATTCCCAAAACTCAAACAATAGACCATTGATACGCATTGCGTATCATTCTAGCGCGTCGTAAGTGATGTAAGTTTAAGTTATTGTCTGCCCTGTTTTCGCGTTCGTAGACACCGCGCAAGTATTAATTTGAATTGGTATGACAACTGATCCACCGGTGTAAATCTTCGCTGTTTACACTGGCTGACAAGCAGCCCGTGGCACCTGTCGTTGGATGATCGACTGGGGTGGTCCGCACGGACCCCATATATGGGATGCCCCACGTGGTACACGTGGGGCTAAGTGGTGGAACGGGTGGGGTCCCACACATTTTTTTCGTGCATCACGTTTTGACGGATAGCGGTTCGTGGCGGTGACGCTTGGTTTCAAACTAGGATACGACCTGCATTTCACTGATTTGGTCTTTGATTCGCAAAGCGGTTAGTATGGCTTTGAATCGTAGAAGTGCGGCCTATATTAGAGACCCTGCCAAGCTTCGTGGTGACTAATCCATGTCGATTGAATTCCAAAAGTTCCGCAGACACTGGCAGCATCAGCAAGATTTGTTGAGCACGCTCACGAAGGCGTTTGTTTTCGGGTGCGGCAAGTCGGGTACCACATGGCTGATGAATATCTTGAACGGCCACGACGAGATCGTGATCCGCGGTGAGGGTAGCTTTGCCTATCAACTGGTGCCCGCTTTGAAACAGGCGTTTGAGCACTTCAACAACCATCAGGAGCGGTTTAAAAAGTCGCCTTGCACGTTTCTCCAGCCTTCGGATCAGCTTTTTGTGACCCGTGCAACCGTCGACAGCATCTTGGTGCATTATCTGCAAGAATCGGGACGCGATATCATGGGGCTTCGTGTCATCGGTGACAAAACCCCGCAGCACGCTGCGACGCTTGAGATGCTGGGCCAGGTTTACCCCGATGGGCGTTTTATAAACATCGTGCGTGACCCGCGTGACGTGGCTACGAGTGCGTGGTTTCACGAGGGGATAAACGGGGAGCGTTCGTTTGACGATTTCATCGCCTATTTCATGAACAAGGTCTGGCTGCTGCACGTCGACCATGCTCGGACAATTGGTCCGACCCTCGGCGAAAGTTTCATCGAATTGCGTTACGAAGACCTGTTGGTCGAAGAAGTCAAGCAGGTCAGGCGCGTGTTGGAGCACCTGGGGGTCGACGCATCCGACGCGGCTATGGGGAAGTGCATCGAAAACGGTAGCTTCGAAAAGAATTCGGGTGGTCGAACACGCGGTGATGAAAAGGCTGATGCGTTCCTGCGCAAAGGTGTCGCTGGCGATTGGGTAAACCATATCCCCTACGACTTGGCGCAGCGGTGTTGTGACCCGATCGCTGATTCGATGCGCGCGTACGGCTACGACCCGGCGTGCAAAGCGGCTGCCGAAACGGCGCAAGCCAAGGCTTAGGGCGTTCTCAACGCATCTGTAGCTGGATGCCACGGGTGTAATCACCCGTGGCTAAGTGGTGGCCCCACACATTGCAATGCGTGGGCTTCGGGAGGCCCGCTCCCTGACGGTCGCGGTCGCGGCTCGTGGCGGTGACATTCGGATTTAAGGTCCGCACAGCGGACTCTACACGGGTACGAATGGGATACCCCACGTGGTACACGTGGGGCTAAATGGTGGAGCGGGTGGGACCCCACATATTTTTTTCGTGCATCACGTCTTGACGGGTCGCGGCTCGCGGGGACGTCGAGATTCAAGGTCCGCACAGCGGACCCTACGCGGGTACGAATGGAATGCCCCACGTGGTACACGTGGGGCTAAGTGGTGGAGCGGGTGTCATCACCCGTGGTTAAGTGGTGGCGGTGGTAGGTGCGTGGATTTCCGACGATTGATCGTTGCTTGGTGGGGCGTCTGTGTTTTGCGTTTGAGCATCTTCATCTTCTTGGCGCAGTTCCAGGCGGATTTCGCTGTCGGTACGGTCTTGGCAGATCGCGATCTTCGACTGACGCACCAGTTCGAGCATGGCTAGGAACAGGCCTATCTTTTCGCTTCGGCTTTCTCGGCCTACAAAGACTTCCTGGAGGGTCAACGGGCCTTCGCGCCGCAGGCGATCGGCGATGTCCGCGGCGTGCAGCGAGATGGGTGTGTCGTCGTAGAGCACCTCGTGGGTGGTTGGCTGTTGACCTGCTGATTCCATTACGCGGCAGTAGGCTTTGAGCAGCTCCATCACGTCGGTGTCTTCGAGGTCGATCTCGATCGCTTGGTCTGATTCGTCGGGATCGCCATTGTCAGCAGACCCGGTTAGATATTGCGTTTGCAAAGGCATCAGAGGGTATCGCAGCGACCATGCGTCCTTGCGGCGTGCCAATTCGCTGGCGGCGTCCTTGAACCGTTTATAGGCCAGCAATTGTTGAACAAGCTCGTACCGGGGGTCGGACAGGGCGGCGTTAGTCGAATCGGTTTCGGCGTCACTTTGAGCGTCGGGCTGGGGCAGGAGCATGGCGCTCTTGATTTCCAGGAGCGTCGCGGCCATCACCAGGAACTCGCCTACCAACTCGACGTCGATCTGTTCGAGGAGGTTGAGGTGTTCGAGGTATTGCTGGGTTAGCTGGGTGATGGGGATATCGTGCAGGTCGATTTCGTGACGACGCACCAAGTGCAGCAGCAGGTCCAGGGGTCCGCTGTAGGCGTCGAGTTCTACTCGGTAGTCTTGGGTCATAACCGATCAGTCAGTTCAATTGGGGGTGCCGGCTTGCCTGCACGGGGTGGGTGCTACAATAATCATCTATACGCATCTGCGTATGTTGTGACCGCATCGTGTATGCATAAGTTTTTGTGACATCTGACCCGCGTACACGGATCGTACGAAAATCCTTACTGCGATTGGTATAAGCTTACCGGCCTACGCCCGATGAACCAAGCCCACGAACATGCAGCATCGTCCCGTGCCCCGCGCCGCGGGGTACCCGCCCGGCCTGTCACACCCAGCGAGGCTGGCAGTGAGCCTGTGTCTTCGCTGCGGGACGACGATGCGCAGTTTGCCCGTCAGGTGTTGCGTACCGAAGCCCAGGCCATCGAGCGGGTCGGGATTACACCCGAATTTCATCGAGCGGTGGACCTGATCCTCGCTGCCACGGGTACCCCGGCTGGCACCGCAGATGGTGATAAGTTGAAGGTTACGCTGCGGACTTTTGGTCAGGGGTCCGTCGTCGTGAGCGGCTTGGGCAAGAGCGGGCTGATCGGTCAAAAGATCTCCGCTACGCTTACGTCCACCGGCACACCCAGCCATTTTCTGCATCCGACCGAGGCGATGCACGGCGACTTGGGCAAGGTCCGACGCGGTGACGTGGTCGTGATCCTGTCGTTTGGCGGTAACACCGACGAGGTGGTCTCGTTAGCAGCGGTGCTTCGGCAGGATGAGGTGCCTGCGATTGCTATCGTGGGTAAGCCTGATTGCGACTTGGCGCGGCTGGCCACCGTGTCGCTGAGTATTGGCGATGTGGCTGAGGCGTGTCCGCTGAACCTCGCGCCGACGGCTAGCACCACGGCTATGCTCGCGCTGGGTGACGCGTTGGCACTGACTGTTAGCAGGCGACGTAGCTTCGGCGTCGATGATTTCCGAAAGGTCCACCCCGGTGGGGCGTTGGGCAAACAGCTCATGTCCGTCGTTGATGCGATGCGATTTCGTGTCGATCAGAACCTGCCGTTGGTCACGCGGGATAGCACCGTGGGGCAGGCGATCGAGGCGGACACGACTGCTCGATCGACGCGGCGAGCAGGTGCTGTGCTGGTGGTTGATACGGCTGGTCGGCTGGCGGGGATATTTACCGACGGCGACCTGCGGCGGCTGTTGATCGAGCACGGGCACGATGCGCTGAACATACCCGTCGAGTCGGTGATGACCGCTAACCCACGCCGCCTCGTGAGTACGAGCCTCGTGCGCGATGCGGTGCAACTCGTCAGGGAGTTCCGCATCGACGAGGTCCCTGTGGTGGACGAAGACGGCAAGCCATTGGGTATGATCGACGTGCAGGACCTGATCGCGCTGAAGGTGATTGAGGATTGATAGCCTTTGTGTGGTCCGCACAGCGGACCCTACATGTAATAAGATGCCATGGGTGTGATCACTCGTAATGGATGTGTCCGGGCAGGCCCGGACCTACAAACTGTGGGGGCTGGCGGAATCACAGCTTGCAAGCAAGCTGTGCCACCCGTCGGACCTACAAGTTGAGGTAGAACTAGCTGGGACGGTTCGCACAGCGGACCCTGCATGGGTACGAATGGAATGCCCCACGTGGTACACGTGGGGCTAAATGGTGGTCCCACGTATTGGAATGTGTGGGCTTCGAAATATGTACCAACCGGACACGCTGTGAGTAACCTTGCTGATATTAAATTGATCGTTTTCGACGTCGACGGTGTACTCACCGACGGCACGATCATCGTCGACGACCAAGGCACCGAGTCGAAGCGGTTTTACGTGCGTGACGGCTTTGCGATCAAGGCTGCGATGTCCATGGGCTTGAAGGTGGCGGTGCTGACCGGTCGATCGACCCGTGCTGTCGCGGTGCGGTTAACCGAGTTGGGCGTCGAGTACCTGATCCAGGGTTCACATAATAAGGCTGTGGGTATCGAGACCATCTGCCAAATGGCGGGGGTCGGGCTTGAGGAGACGGCGTATCTGGGCGACGATTTGGTTGATCTTCCGGCCATGCTGATCTGTGGGTACCCGATGGCTGTCGCGGATGGGGTGGCTGAGGTACGCGGTGAGGCGAAATATGTCACGGCGGTCCCCGGAGGCAGGGGTGCGGCACGCGATGCTGTCGAGCATATCCTCAAGGCTCAGGGCCGATGGGACGAGCTGGTCGAGCGGTATGCGATATAATTAGGATTGATGTCCGCTGGGGATCGGCTATGATCTGGGGCGGTTGTGATTTGTTGCTCTGTTTGATTTGAGAACCCAAGGGAGCCTTGCCCGTGTCCGTGAAGCTACGACTCAAGCGTTTTGGCCGGCGTCATCGCCCGTTTTACCGACTCAGTGCGATGGAATCACGCCTCGCGCGCAACAGCAAAGCCATTGAGGAACTGGGCTACTTCGACCCGGTCGAGGCGAAGCAGGACAAGGCGATCAACTTCAATCAGGAGCGGATCAAGTACTGGCTGAGCGTCGGCGCACAGCCCAGTGATACCGTGCGCGACCTGCTCAAGAAGATCGGCATCGACCCGACGCCGGGCAAGCCGGTTAGCTAGTATTAGATCGACCGCCATTGGCAATCAGGTATTCCGTTCGTTTCTGTCCGGGCCAAGGATGATGGGCCCAGGGAGATGGTATTTCCGTGCGCATCGATGTGCTTACGCTATTTCCTGAGATGTTCGGTGGCGTATTGACGTCGAGCATCCTCAAGCGCGCCAGCGAGCAGACGCCCGACCCCAAAGACCCCACGCGCCACAGGTCGCCTGCGGTTAGCTACCACCTGACCGATATCCGTCAATACACCGCTGACAAGCACGGGAACGTCGACCAGCGTCCGTTCGGTGGCGGGCCTGGCATGGTCATGCAGTGTCAGCCGATCTGGGATGCTGTCGGGGCGGTCGAGAAGCAGGACCCGCGCGTGCCGCGGCGCATTGTCATGACGCCTCAGGGGCGCAGGCTTGATCAGAGGCTTGTCGAGGAGTTGGCGCGAGAGCAGCGGTTAATGATTATCGCGGGTCACTACGAGGGTATCGACGAGCGCGTCGTCCGCAGGCTAGACCCCATCGACGAGATCAGCATCGGTGATTATGTGCTTACCGGGGGTGAGTTGCCGGCGATGGTTTTGATCGACGCTATCGTGCGGTTGCTGCCGGGTGTGTTGGGTGATGAGCAATCCGCGTGTCACGAAAGCTTTTCGCAACAAATAGGCGGTCTATTGGATCACTCCCATTACACGCGTCCACAAGTTTGGCAGGGGATGGAAGTTCCAGACGTTCTGCTGAGTGGCGATCACGCAAAGATCGATGCGTGGCGGCGTGAGCAATCACAGCATCGCACCGCGCAACGGCGACCGGATTTGATTGACGGCGCATCGGCGCAGTAGCGAGTCGCGACGGTCAGTGAGCGGCCCCCTTAGAGCAACTGGCGTCAATATTTTCCATCTTGATTGGATCGTAGGTGTAACAAACATCTGTATTTCACGGCTTGCAAGCAAGCCGTGCCACCCGGTCAATGAAGATTAATGACGCCAGTTGCTCTAGCTCCGGGTGAATATACCCAGGGCATAACCGGTAAACACACCCGAAGCACATCCCACCGCATATAATTCACCACCATGCCGTCCGCCACGCCATTCCAGGTCGTCAGCGAGTTCGAGCCGCTAGGCGATCAACCCCAAGCCATCGACACACTCGTCCAAGCCATCGCCGAAGGCCAAAAGTATCAAACCCTCATGGGCGTCACCGGCTCGGGCAAGACCTTCACCATGGCGCACACCATCGCACGCGTCGCCAAACCCACCCTCGTCATCAGCCACAACAAAACGCTCGCAGCACAACTCTACGAAGAGTTCAAAGAACTGCTCTCGCACAACGCCGTCTCCTACTTCGTCTCCTACTACGACTACTATCAGCCCGAAGCCTACATCCCCCAGCGTGACATCTATATAGAGAAAGACTCCTCGCGCAACGACGACCTCGACCGCCTGCGGCTGGCCACCACCAGCAACCTCGTCTCGCGTCGCGACGTCGTCGTTGTCGCCTCAGTCTCGTGCATCTTCGGGTTAGGTTCACCCGACCAATACAAAAACTCCGTCATCAGCCTCGCCCGTGACCAGACCATACCCCGCCGCGACCTGCTCACCGCACTGACCGACCTCCAGTACACGCGCTGCGACATCGAACTCACCCGTGGCTCGTTCCGTGTCCGTGGCGACGTCGTCGAGCTATTCCCCGCCACTGAGGAGCACGCCTACCGCATCGAACTTTTCGGCGACCAGATCGACGCACTCCAGATCATCCACCCGCTCACCGCAGACGTTATCTCCGACCACGACCACCTGTTCATCTACCCCGCCGTCCACTACGTCCTGCCCCAAGGCCAACTCGAGCAAGCCGTCGAATCCATCAGCAGCGAATTGAAAAAACGCACACTCGAACTGCGAAGCCAAGGCAAACTCCTCGAAGCGCAACGCCTTCAAGCTCGCACCAAGTACGACCTCGAGATGATGCAGGAAATCGGCTACTGCGCAGGCATCGAAAACTACAGCCGACACCTCGACGGCCGATCCCCAGGCTCGAAGCCTTACACGCTCCTGGACTACTTCCCGCCCGACGATTGGCTGATCATGATCGACGAGAGCCACGTCACCATCCCGCAGCTACGTGCCATGTACCACTCCGATCATCACCGCAAGCTTGTCCTGGTCGACCACGGCTTCCGTCTACCCAGTGCCATGGACAACCGGCCCATGCGTTTCGAGGAAATTGAAAGCGCCTGGCCGCAGGTCGTCTTCGTCAGCGCAACCCCCAGCCCCTACGAACTAGAGCAATCAGGCGGCGCCGTCGTCGAGCAAATCATTCGGCCCACAGGCCTCGTCGACCCTGCCATCCACATCCGACCCGCCACAGGCCAGGTCGAAGACCTGCTTAACTCCGCACGACAACGCACCCAAGCAGGCGAACGCACAATCGTCACCACACTCACCAAGCGACTCGCCGAAGACCTCTCCGCATACCTCGCCGACCAAGGCCTATGCTGCCGATACCTGCACAGCGAGATCGAGACCCTCGACCGCATCGCCATCCTCCGCGAGCTGCGACAGGGCGACTACGACGTACTCGTAGGCGTAAACCTCCTCCGCGAAGGACTCGACCTGCCCGAGGTCTCACTCGTCGCCATCATGGACGCCGACAAAGCCGGTTTCCTACGCTCCGCCACCAGCCTCATCCAGCAAATTGGTCGTGCCGCGCGAAATGTCAACGCCGCCGTCATCCTCTACGCCGACACCATCACCCCCGCCATGCGCCAAGCCATCGACGAGACCAACCGCCGCCGCGAATTACAGCTCGCACACAACGAAAAGCACAACATCACACCCCAGACCATCCGCAAAGCCATCCGCCATGGCATCGAGCAGGAGCTGCGAGCCTTCGACACCGTGCGCAAAGCCATCGCACCTGACGAAGACACTTACGACCGCACCGAGCTGATCGCACTGCTCGAGAAGCAGATGCTCGAAGCCGCCGACAATTTAGAGTTTGAGAAAGCCGCTGCGCTGCGCGACCGCATTAAAGAATTGAACGACACCCCCGAGCTCACGACGGGCACCGCCTCTGATGCCAAACCCAAGAAACCCAAGCCCGGCACCCCAGGCACCAGCTACAAGAAACGCAAGCAGCACCACCGCCACCGGATCAAGTAATCGCAACTAATCTTTCCGCAGGCCCTCACCCGACCGGAAATTACGATATCCTGATGCCAAGCCACACGGTCGGGATTGATTGAAACATTGAACATTCCTACTTTTATTTGCTTTGGCATGTGCTATAGCAAGCCATGGATGGCTAGACTCTCGAAAGGATAAACAAGGTGAAAGAACACAATACCCTACGCATTACGACCTCCGCTTTTGTGTTACTTACAAGCTTCCTGAACTTTGGATGCAACCGCAGCTTGCAATCACAATCAGCAACCGCAACCGGAGCACTTAACACAACCGACGGCTTAGGTGACCCAACCGGGCAGATAACACTCACCGTCTCGCGGTCGTCAAACACAGATTCCTCACCCCGTGTCGCCTCTGTGCCCCTAGCAAACGCACAAAACTTAGCCGGGCTTACTCTGTCGGTGAACCGCACGGGAATCCCCCTCAGCGAAACCTACATCTTCCTGAGCATCTCACGAGGAACGATTCATCCAGAGAGCAACGATCTGGATTTGGCCATCGCCACCGGATCCGATCCGATCTCTTTCGTTAACAACCACATCGGTGATCTAGCCGCCGTCCGAGTCAGGGCCGACTTAATTGACTCGCCACTCGAGCAAAATTTTTCTAACTTCCTACCGGCACCTTCTCTCGGCGGACTCCAAGGAGTTCGACATCCCGGCGCAAGTTTCCTAGCACGATTTGAAGAAAACGATTTCGCCATCCCCTTTACTAACTCGGACCCAGCATCGCTCATTGACATGTCTCGGTTGACCCGTCAAATTTTCAACACCCTGTCAAACGGCATCAGCGAGGCACTTGCCGGTGACAGCCGGGTTCGGCTTGGGGGCAATGATGGTGCCGGACAGTTCCGCATGTATTTCGTTCCACATATCACACACACACAATTGTCACCACCGAATAGAAACGTCAAAGGGTTTGGGTATATCTTTTCTTTTTCGATCGATCTTTTCGTGGGCCCAGTCCGAGTCGGGAAAACCGATGTACACATCCCCCTTTCAATATTGTTTGAGCCCGACACCTCTCTACCGGGGTTTTACCGCGTCAGGATGGACCCGTTCAGTTTTACAGGTGCAACCACCCCGCCAGATAACCTACCGAGGATCGTGGTTTACGGGAATTTTGCAGAAGAAGTTCGGACCCGAATCGTTTCCGCACTTAGCCAACTACCTCAGAATACGTTAGACGATTTGGAGACACAGCTTTCATTGTTAGGAGACGCTCTGAGCTTACAACTGCCTTCCGAACGAGAAATCCCAGAAAACTTCGATGTTTTTCTTGTTCCAGAAACGCTCCCACTAAACGCTACCGTTCTGAATCAGGTGATGCCTACAGCTAGTGGCATACCAGTCAAGCTGCTCATCCTTGAATGAATAGTTTTGTAGGCCCGGCATCCTGCCGGGCATTCTTCCCCCTCTCCCTGGCAGGGTGCCACTGGTGGCTTGCCCGCCAGTGTGTTCTCACGTAATAAACCCATATGCACAGACACCGGAAGACTGTTAAGCACATCGACCTACCCGGGCACGCCCGCGAATTGACTTTCTCCTGTTACCGTCGTCTCCCACTGCTCGAACCCGACCCCATCAAGATCATGCTTTCCAGAGCCATCGATGCCGCCGCAACCCTATATGGTTTCACAGTGGTGGGCTTTGTCTACATGCCCGAACACGTCCACCTCGTTGTTTTCCCAATCACCCCCGAAGCTCGTGTTTCTTCGTTGCTTTATGCCATCAAACGACCACATTCATATCGAGCCAAGCAATGGTTGCAAGAAAACCACAACGCCCGATTTCATCAGATTTTCATCCAAGAGCGACCGGGTAAACAAGTGTTCCGCTTCTGGCAGGAGGGTTCGGGTTACGACCGCCACATCGAATCAGGCAAAGTCCTGGCGTCATCCCTTCAATACATCCATGCCAATCCGGTTCACCGAGGCTTGTGCGATCGGCCCGACCAATGGAGGTGGTCCAGTTGGCACCATTATTTCAACGCAACGGATCGTCATGACGCCGACCTGCCCCAGGTGCAAGGCATGCCTGCTGCAGAACTTTTGCTCTGACTCATCCGCACTGGCGGGCAAGCCGCCAGTGGCACCCCCACGCGCAACCTTACACCTCCCCACACCACTATTTAGCCCCGGGTGAACACACCCGGGGCCACGCCGCGCTTTGCACTGCCTCGACAACCTACCCGATCCCGGAAGCGCGTCGCACGCAAACCGCCCCGATTGATCACACCATCGACCGCCGTCGCAGTTGCGTCAGCAGCGCGCCCAGTCCCATAAAGCTGAGCACCGCGGTCATCGGTTCGGGTGCAGCAGCGTCAAATAGCTGCGCGAAGTCCTGAATGTCGATCCCGATCGAGTGCCCCGACGGGTTGTTCGCCGGGATGTTGTAGAACGCCTCGATCTGATCCGCCGCCGCCAAGAAGTCAGCCAAGTCCGTCCACGTTCCGGGTATGTTCACCTCCAGCGCGACCCGCACGTCCTTTGTGAAGTTGCTGATCTCCCAACTCACGTTCGATTCGATCACGTTGATAAACGGCGTGCCAAACGCCATCAGTGTGATACCGTCCAGCGACGACGCGAGATCGGTAAACCACTGGTCCCGCTCCTGCGTAGCCGTCAGGCCCGTACCCTCGCCCCAGCCGATGAAGCCATCCAGGTTATCGAAAAATACCGGCAAATCCGCGAAGATCGGCATTGAATTTAGACCCGCACCGTCCAGCAGCGACCGCACCGACGAAAATGAATTTTCCAGTGTGTTCAACATGTCGCGGCGGTTGATCGATGCCGCAAGCGACGTGTCGGCAGCGTTCCACGCCGGGTCCGCTTGAGGCTCCAGGTCCAGCTTCACCCCCGCGTACTGCTCGTTGGCCGGGCGGCCGTTATTAAAATCAATCACCTGCGCCTGGATCACACTCAGATCGATTGTCGCCGCGGCATCGCTAACCAGAAAATAAGGCGTAACACCCGCCGCGTTCAGCTTTACGTGCCACGCCGCGTTGTCGCTCGCCGATGGCGGAGGCACCGGTGCCCTGAACGAGTCGTACGACCGATTGATGCCAAATTGGCTGTACTTTGCGAGGACCGTGGTCTCCAGCGCGCTGTTGCCCACCACCGTACTCGACGCCACCGGGTGGTTGGTCACGTCGAAATTCCACACACCACGAGTGGTGCTAACCGCCGACGCCTGCGCGCCCAACAACAGGGACGCCAGAATCCCTGCCACGACTCTTATTGCACTAACAGCCCTCGCGGCTTTCACGACACCCTCCCGATCCCGCAGTCCTAACAATCGCGCTGTCGACGACAGGTGCGTGACCTTTGCTCCCACTGCGCCGATCATCACGCCGGCGCAGCCTGTACCCCCTGCAACGCTCACGCCCCCGATAACAGTCGTCGCACCTACAGCGATCGCCCGTTCATACCGCTTGTATCGGCTGATCCCGGAAGCTACTTTTTGCACTATGCTTAGATGCGACATGACCATCGCGATATAAGCGATGGTGGACGTTTTGGATGACTACAACTAGTTTCATAACTCCCCTCCCTGTCAGGGAGGGGGTAGGGGGAGGGTCGTATGCCCATGATTTACGGGGTTTTCACCCCTCACCCAACCTCTCCCCTGGAGGGGAGATGCGGTTTGATCGGGTGCCACTGGGGGCTTGCCCGCCAGTGTAAATGACAAAGGTTTACACCGGCAGAGTCGTTATCGGTGATCTTATTGTTTGGGTTTTGGGATGGGGTCTAGATACTCGTACCCCATCGGGCCGCTATCACGCTACCGTCTCGATCGGCTACGGATTTTGAATGTCGACCGGATCAGGTCAAAACCAGGGTCCACTGTATTCTCTTGTTCCGCCAAGCATATCTCTCGTGTCTCGATGTACCAACCCGGAATCACCTCACTGACAAACAGCGTGTACCGATACGGCTTGCCGTCTAAGTCCGCCACAGCCGTCACTCCCGTGCCCGATAGTGACCCCCACCGCGACATCGGGAACTGATCTCGCCACCTCGTAGCTCCCTGCTGAAACGACGCCACGGTCTGTGCCAGTTCTTCTTCCGCCATCGCAGGCGATTCGTAAATGATCAGGTTCACGAATGCGTCTTGCATCGCCTCAATCCCGACATACATGTCGGGGTCGATCCCCTCATCGGTATCGATGCTCCAGTTACCCGGATACTCAAACCCCATCGTCCCGCTCTGATACACGTTCGTCTTCGACAGGTCAGGCGGCTCGTTGAGATTCCCCACCTCGATCACCACACCCGCGGCAAATGTCCCTCCCACAAAAATCCCCATCACGAGCATCGGCAAGATCAAAAACCACAACCGCAACTTCTTTCGCGCCGCGCCCTCGTACACCGTCGTCACACCTCGGTAACTCGTCCAGATCGACCAGAACGGAAAAACCAGGATCAACATCGGCCACACGCTGGGCGACTCAAACATGTCGATCGGATTTTTGTGCATCGTGCTCTGCGCCAACATCATAAATACAACCGGTATAGCTATCACCTGCGAAGCATATAGATACACCCGCCGAACCAGCCGACGATCCGACGTATCCGCACCGCTCCAATCCAGACGTTTGCGGTACCACCAACCCCCGATTGCGTAGTACATCAACCCGCTAAACGCACCCATGCCAAGCACAATACCAAAATAAAACCCCCAATCCTTCGACAGATGCACCGCCATCGTATCGAGTCGCCCCGTTATATACCGCGTCTCGATCTGATCGATTACGTTGGTCATCCCGTACGCCCACGCGCACAGGACCGTCAAAAACGGCATCGAGTCGATTACAAAATGACGAAAAAATCGCTTGGGTGCAAAGAACAAATACCACAGCCACAGCGCGACATTCGGCTCCTGGTCTTCAGCTTCGCCCTCAAGTTGTGGGACTGTCGGCACCGCTGTATCCGCGTCCGACACAGAGCTAAATTGCTCGATGCGGAACGTCCCGCCCTCTGGCTCTTGATCTGCTGCCACCGAACCACCCCAGGTTAAAGAAATGACCTCGTCACCCACCCGACACTCAAAACCACACGGGTTGTTGTTATTAACATCGGTTCACCCCTCTCGACGGTTGATACCCAGTTGCCCCACGCTGAAAAGGCTCAATCCAGTGTAACCACATACCACAAACCGCTGTACCCGCCCATTATTGGAACCTGTCATACCAATCGAGATAAATTTTAGCGCGATATCTGCGAACGCGGGGACCCAACAGACAATAACTGAACATCATTTACGACGCGCTAAAAATATACGCAATGCGTATCAGGTGTTCATATAGCCATTGAAATAGATGCCCCTTGGTTAGGTTGCGTCCAATAAGAGCCGATAGTCATTAAGGGCCTTTCGCCGGATCACAAGGGTGGATCATCCAAAACCGGCTGATCCGACACGAGTGATCCCAGACCGCTAATCAAAGACAAGCGAGGTTCTACCATGCGTATTCTGCTCACCACCACCAGCTTCCAAGACACGCCGGGCCAACACCACCAATTGCTCAAAGATTCGGGCCACGAGATCATCCACGCACGCGGCCCGCTGTCCGAAGAGCAGATGCTACAACTCGCTGCGTGTAACCTCCAAGGCAAAGGCGGCGTCGACGCCATCCTCCACGGCAACGACCAGATCACACGCCAAGTCATCGAAGCTGCACTGCCTCAGCTCAAGTGCCTCAGCAAATACGGCGTCGGGCTCGACACGGTCGACGTCATCGCAGCACAGGAGCACGACATACCCGTACTCAACACACCCGGGGTAAACCACACCAGCATGGCCGAACACGTCTTCGGACTGATGATCACCATGGCCAAGGATCTGACCACCCACATCACGCAGACCAAAGCGGGTAAGTGGAACCGCATCACGGGAATCGAACTAGCAGGCAAGACACTGGGAATCCTCGGCCTGGGACGCACGGGCATGGCGGTCGCCAAACGCGCTGCGGCATTTGAAATGAACGTCCTTGCATACGACCTCTACTGGGACGAAGCCCGGGTCAAGCAGTACGGCATCACCAAGGCCAAGAGCGTCGAGGACATCTTTCGCAAAGCCGACATCCTCTCACTGCACGTGCATCTGACCGCGGATAACCGTCATTTCCTGGGCAAAAAACTGCTAAGCCTAATGAAAGACGGAGCTATGATCATTAATTGCGCTCGCGGGGGGCTGATTAACGAAGCCGACGTCGCCGACGCTTGCGTCACCGGCAAGCTCGCCGGATACGCCGCCGATGCGCTCGAGCACGAACCGATCCGAACACCCCACCCGTTCCAGGAGATCAGCAACATCCTGCTGACCCCGCACATCGCCGCTCGCACTTCTGAGAGCGTCCAGCGTCAAGCACTGATGGCGACCGAAAACCTCCTGCGCGTGCTGCGAGGCGAGCAACCCCTAGCCCGCGCAGCGTAGAGCGTCTAGAGTCGGTTTCATAACCACCCTCCCCGAAGCCCACGCATCACAATGTGTGGGGATAACTACACCATTTAGTCACGGGTGAATACACCTATATCGCACAGCCTCGCATATAACGCCTACTCACTAACCGGCGTGTGATTGACGATATCGTCCATCACAGCCGTCAGTTGTTGTAGCAGCGTGTCGTTGGCTGGTGGAAATGTGTAGCTGCCTAACTCATCGGGACGCACCCACCGGTGTTCGGTTACCTTGATGTTCCGAGGCTCACCCGCCAAACGAGTGCAGACAAACGGGTTTAGCCGTATGCGTCCGTGAGGGTACTCGTGCTCGACACTCAGCAATGCTTGCCCCACGCGCACCTCGATCCCCAACTCTTCCTTGAACTCACGCACGAGACATTGCGAGGCACTCTCGCCGTCTTCGAGCTTGCCACCGGGAAATTCCCAGTACCCACCCAGCACCGCCTGCTTGGGACGCTTGGCGATCAGGATGTGCGGGGCCCCGTCGATCTGTTCGATCAGCACCCCGATGGCGACTTCAATGGCCAATTTCATCTCAATCGACACCTTTGAAAAGGTGAATTTTTCTTATGTTGGCGTAATTCGTTTACGTCGCTCATTTTACACAACTATTGATGCAAGCACCCGCGTCACGACGAGTTACAGCATAACCGGCCCGGGAAAACCACCACGACTTGACGTAATCCATTGCAGATAATTAGTTTATGCGATTTTCAAAAGAACATCATTCTCTCATTGACAGCCATGGAAATCTACCGATACGATCTATGTCGATCCGGTTGGGGTACCCAGCCGGAGCATGGTTTAACAAATTTGTTAGCCGTGGCGCGCCTCCGCACACAGGAATCGGAGCCCTGTGGCGGAGGTTTTTTTTGCGCTCATCAAACGCGCTATGCATGATGATGGCCGTGAGCACGCGGCGTCGTACAACGGGTTGTTGTCGTAGGCGCTGTCGCCCAGCCACGCTGACCGATAAACCAGATCAGACTATATTTACAGATAGATACAAAGGAGCGTTTCGTTGTGTACGCACAAGGAATAATTTGAATATGAATTAAACGATCATTGTGCTCCGGGTGTGTTCACCTAAGGCAAAGTGTTGAGGTTTGGGTCGATTTCACGGAGGTATTGCCAGGAGTAGATGCCTGTGTTGTGGCCATCGGAGAAGGTGATGCAGATGGCGTAGTTGCCTACGGGTTCGATGTTGGTGGCGGTCAGGGGCTTGGCGGGGTCGGAAACGGCGGAAGGTGGGAGCACGGTCAGCGGATTTTTGGCGAGCTGTTCACGGAGTGTGCGCGTCTCGGCGGAGGGCGACATGCGTCGGAGGTATTCGATGGGGTAGAAGGTTGTGGTGTCGTCGTGCCAATGGACGGTCAGGCCTCGGTCTTTTTTGAGGTCGAGGTGCTTGGGCGGCGGTGGTGGTGGAGTGGCGAGGTGCATGGGGTTGGTGGGTGAGAGTATGCGTTATTTATTGGGTTGAGCGGTGGCGGCGCGTAGCTGCATGGCGCGGTCGATGAGCGCTCTATCATCGGACAGGGGCGCGATCTCGAGTACGAAGTGCCAATTTTGGGGGGCTTTGGCGTTGGGAATCATTTCTGCGATGAGGTCGGGACCTGGGGCTTCCCACCAGGGTGCGACGGCTTCTTTTTGGGTCCAAAGGGGCTTGTAGTCCTCGTGCTCGAGGCGTACATCATATTTGCCATAGAAGAGGAAGGGCACGGTCACGGGTGTGCGGCCAATTTCGCGGTCATTTAGGTAAACCAGCGAACCTGGGGGGTCTGAGGTGACGGTGATGGTGCGTTCGACGCAGCCTAGCAGGAGGACGGCGGCGAGGATTGGTGTGGCGTGAGGGATGAGTCGGCGTGGTGGCATGGCGGCTATGTTAGCGAAAAATATCAAAAAGTCCTTGGTGGAATGGTGTTCGCCAAATGTGGGGAAGGCCACAGACATACAGGTTGCAGGCAACCCGTTTCAACCCATCGTTGGATGAGCAACCGGAGCGGTCCACATAGCGAACCCTACGCGGTGTAGGGCGGGCCGTTTTTCCCCATTTTAACTTGTTGTCACAGGCAGGGGCTGCGCGAGGTGTGCATCTTTGCGCAGCTTATCGTGTTGGTACAGGCTGTCGTGATTTTTTCATTGCGCGTGAGGTTGGCTGGCGGGGTGCGGGGGTCGGTGTAGGTTTGCGTTGAACAGGAGTCGTGGCGCCGGCCACGGGACCGTAAGCAAGCGAGGCACGACAGGAAGGGGACAGCGGTGAAAGAGATTGGTGTGGGTTGTCTGCTTCTGTATGTGCTGGGGTTTGGGTCGGGTGTGATCTGGGCGCTGAGCGGTACGGGTGAGGGTTATGTAGAGGGTGTGCACACGGCGAGGGTCGAAGCTGTGGGCACAGAGGTTGTGGTGGGGGTGGAGGCTGGGACATTTACCCGTAACGGTCGTAATGGCCGAGAGGACAAGCGGTATTACATAGATTCCTTGGAGGGAAGAACGGAACAGGATGCCAAAGATTAAGTTGGGATTGATCGGGCTGAGTGTGCGCTGCCGCTTGGCTCGAAGAGGTCCGATCTGGGCGGGGTGTTTATTTTTTTAATCTGACAACTTGATCGACGATTCCGCAACCTACTTGCAGCGCAGGTGGGTTGTTCCGTTTTGCGCGTGAGGGGTGTCGGACAGATTATTTGGCAGTGGACAGGAGGGGGTCTAGGATGAAGTGTGGTGCGTGTAAAAATTCCATATGTCACGGTTGTGGTGGTGGTCGTCCTGTTTTTAATAGGGGGCTTGTTGATGTCGCAGCGGAGCACGCCTGTGCAGGCGGGGGTTGAGGGGCATGCGCGGGGTTTGAAGAACGCGGATGGGTCGTGGAAGTACACGAACGCACTGGCGGGTCAGACGAGCCCGTATCTGCTTCAGCACGCGCACAACCCGGTGAAGTGGTACCCGTGGGGGGCTGAGGCGTTTGAGTTGGCGCGGCGGACGGGGAAGGTGATCTTCCTGAGTGTGGGGTACTCGACGTGCTACTGGTGTCACGTGATGGAGCGTGAGGTGTTTGAGAACGAGCGGTTGGCGGGGATTCTCAACGAGCATTGCGTGAGTATTAAGGTGGACCGCGAGGAGCGGCCTGATGTTGATGATATTTACATGGCGGCGGTGCAGATGATGACGGGTCGTGGCGGCTGGCCTATGAGCGTGTTCCTGACGCCACCCGGTGCTGGGGGTGAGGATGATCCGGGCTTGAAACCGATCTGGGCGGGTACGTATATCCCGCCCGAGGCGCGGCACGGGCTGCCTGGGTTTGAGCGGGTGGTAACGGGCATCTCGGGTGCGTGGGAAACGCAGCGTGAGCAGGTGCTTGGGCAAGCGGAGCGTGTGGCGGCGGCGGTGGTGAGTCACCTGGGTGAGCGTGAAGCGGTGGTGAGGCTGAGCGAGGGTTCGGTGAGCGCGGCGGCGGATCAGTTAATGCGGATGTACGACGCGCGTCACGGTGGGTTTGGCGGTGCACCGAAGTTTCCGCAGCCTACGAATTTGTTGTTTCTGATGCGGGTGTATCGGAACGATCCGGACGAAGACCTGTGGGGGGCGTTGGCGTATACGCTCGAACGGATGGCACGGGGTGGGATGTACGACCAGGTGGGTGGTGGGTTTCACCGTTACTCGACGGATGATCGGTGGTTGGTGCCACACTTTGAGAAGATGCTGTACGACAACGCGCAGCTCGTGGAGGCGTACGTGACGGCGGGTGCGATCCGTACGGACGTGGCGGACGCTGGGCTTTACGAGCGGGTGGTGCGAGAGACGTGTGACTATGTGCTGCGTGAGATGACGGACGCGACGGGTGCGTTCTGGTCGGCACAGGATGCGGAGGTCGATGCGCGTGAGGGGAGCAATTACCTGTGGACGCCGAGGGAGGTGAGGGGGGCGATCGGGGATGAAGAATTGACGGCGCTGGCGGGGCGGATGTACGGACTGGATCAGGGGACTAATTTTCAGGACCCGCACCACGACGATGAGCCTGCGAGCAATGTGCTGTACCTGCCGATGCGGCTCGATGAGTTGGCTAGGCGCGAGGGGGTGGGGCTGGGTGAATTGACGGCGAAGCGGCGTCAGATCAACGAGCGGATGCTGGCTGTGCGTGATGGTCGCAAGCAGCCTCGGACTGACGACAAGGTGATCGCGTCGTGGAACGGGATGATGATCGCGGGTCTGGCGCGGGCGGGCAAGGCGCTAGACGAGGCGAGGTATGTGGAGGCGGCAGTGGCGGCGGCGGGAGCGGTGCTGGATCGAATGCGTGAGGGTGAGCATGGGTCGTCTGGGCGTGGCGGTAGCGCTGATGGTGGTGTCGATGCGGGGCGTGGTTTGTACCGGACGATGCGCGGCGGTGTGGCAAAGGTGGATGCGTTTTTGGAGGACTACGCGTTTTTGGTGCATGGGCTGTTGGAGTTGAGCAGGGCGACGGGTGACGGGCGTTGGCTTGAGGCGGCGGAGGAATTGATGGGAGTGGCGGCGGCGCGGTTCGGTGCGCGCGGCGAGGGGAGTAATGAGGGGAGAGGCGAGGGGAGTGAGGGGAGTGAGGGGAGAGGTGGTTATTACGACACGCTGGCGGGGCAGTCGGACCTGTTTGTGCGCACGGTGTCGACGTATGACGGGGCGTTGCCCAGCGGGAATAGCCAAATGATCCACAATTTGTTGGACCTGTACGAACTGACGGGTCAGGCGGAGTATCTGGATCGAGCGGTGGCGGACCTGCGTGCGTTTAGCGGGGTGCTATCGAAGCGGGGCGCGTCGATGGTGCACATGCAGCATGCGTTGCTGCGGGCGATGGGGGCTTCGTCGGGGCGGTTTGGCGGGGTGGAGGATGACGGGGGTGATGGGTTGGCTGTGGGTGACGAGGCGGTGACGGTGTCGGTGGAGCCTGGGGTGGTGGACGTGTCGTCGGGGGAAGCGCGTGTGCGGGTGACGGTGGAAATTGCGGAAGGGTATCACTTGAACGCGTCGGAGGTGGGTTTGGATTGGTTAATCGCGACGCGGTTGGAATTGGTGGGCGGGAAGGGTTTGACGTTAAAAGTGGACTACCCGGCGGGTGTGAGGAAGCGTTACGCGCTGGCTGAGGATGAACTGGCGGTGTACGAGGGGACGGTGGTGTTGGAGGCGAGACTGATTCACAAGGAAGGGGTGGGTGGTGTGGGCGATCCTCGGTTGGTGTTGCGGTATCAAGCGTGTACGCAGACGGCGTGCTTGGAGGTGAAGGAGGTGGCGTTGCCGGTGATGATCGAGGGTGTGCGGTAGACGTGTGGTAAGACCGCTTGCTGACGCGCGCGGCTCGTTGAGGAGCGAACATTACCTCCTCCCTGACGGTCGGGGCTCGTTACGGGGAGGGTTGAATAAGAATCGAGAGTCCGTGATGTTCGAGGATTTTACCCCTCACCTAGCCTTTCCCCTGGAGGGGAGAGGGATTTTTAAAAATACAAAACGGTAGTTGTGTGTGGTCATGATCGATACGCATTGTCATCTGACGTATAAGCCATTGTTGGAGCGGGTGGACGCGGTGGTGGCGCGTGCGCGTGGTGCGGGCGTGGATCGGATGATCAGCGTGGGTACGTCGCTTGACGATGCGCGGGTGGCGGTGGGGCTAACGGAGCGGTACGAGGGTGTGTACGCGACGGTGGGTGTGCACCCGCACTATGCGCAGGGATGCAATGACCGTGGGCGGGTGATGGGCGTGGTGCACGAGTTAGCGGGTGATCCGCGGGTGGTGGCGGTGGGTGAGATGGGACTCGACAAGCACTACAACGACCCACCGATAGAGGATCAACGACGCGTGTTCGCGTGGCAGCTCGATGCGGCGCGTGAGCTAACGAAGCCGATTGTGATTCATAATCGCCAGGCGACGGACGAGGTGCTTGGGATGATCGGTGACAGCGGGATTGGTGGTGAGCGGTTTGTGTTTCACTGCTTTACGGGCAGCGGTGCGGAACTCGACGCGATCCTGGAGACGGGAGCGATGGTGAGCTTCACGGGTGTCGTGACGTTTAAGAATTCAAAGGCGTTGGCGGAATGCGCGGTTCGTGTGCCTATTGAGAGGCTGATGATCGAAACGGACTCGCCGTATTTGACCCCGGAGCCGTATCGTAAGGTCCGGCCCAACGAGCCTTGTTATGTGCCTTGGGTGGCGAAGTTTATCGCGGGTGTGCGGGGCATGGACGAGGGCGAGTTTGTGTCGGCGGTGGATGGTAATACGGAAAGGTTTTTCGGGTTGGTGTGATACGCATCTGCGTATGTTTTTGCGCGTCGGAGGTGTTGTGACTTATTGTTTGTCATGATCCCGCGTTCGTAAACATACACGAGTTTCAAGTGAGATTGGTATGAGTGATCGCGGGTGGGCATGGAGCCTGGATGTTAAGCTGGGTAGTCTTGGGCGTGATGGTTGCGGTGAAAGAGCTAGATTGAGAAGAAAATGTCAAAAATAATGAGAAAGACCTAGGCGCCGTCTTGGGTTGCCAGTAGTATGGCAAGCGATCAATTCGTGTTGTTGTTGGCGCGGATCATATCGGGAATGTCGGTTCAACTGAGGATGTGGCATCTTGCGATTACACCAGATAACTTTCAGATGTTCTTTTGTCTCCATTTTCTCTACCGCCCTCCTCTTGGCCTTGGCCCATCACGCCAATGCCGCGACGATATTATTCACAGATCAAGCAGTATTTTTGGCGAATCCGCATGTTTCCTTTTCTGCGTCGTTCGAGGGTTTTGAGTCGCATGTGACTGGCGACACCTCGAATCCGACCAGCAGCGCAACTGGCTTCACCGTCAATGCGTCTACGAGCCTTGAGATTAAAAACACACCGAGTTTAGGTTCGTTTGCGACTGAAGGGGTAAAGTATCTTCGTAAGGTAGGAACCGTATTGTTTGTTTTTGATAATCCGATCAACGTATTTGGCGTGACCCTGACAGATGCGGCAGACAACCCGGCCACAACGCTTTCCGTGTCCACCAGTGCCGGGGACAGCTTCCCGTCATTTCTGGCCAATGAACCTAACGGGGTGGCCCGATTCTTCGGTGTGATTAACGAAGACCAGGCATTTAACGCTGTCACCTTCACAAGCAGTACTCTAGATGGCATGGGATTCGACGAAGTATATTTTGACATTATCCCCGAGCCGACCACGGCGATGCTTCTGGGCCTCGGTCTGCTGGGTGTAGCGGCGCGACGCCGCGTAACGTAAAGGAACCACAACTCGATAACTGCCCAGCCCTCGGTTCACACGTCGAGGGTCGTTTGTTTGCATACCCGCGTTAAATGTCCGGGTTAAGAGAATTAAAAGAACCCATGCCACAGCCGAGTGAACTTTCACGAGTTTTTTTGGAGGTGGAGATGGCGGTGATGGGGTCGCTGCGCGAAGCTGCGGGGGGGGGGTAAGCGGTTATCACGCGGCGTGGGGCAGGCCGTGGTCGCGGAGGTAGGACTGCAGGCGGAGCTTGTCGGTGTCGTTAGGGAAATCGTCGATGGTCAATGCCATGCGTACGGGGCCGAGCTCGGAGGGGTCGTCGTGGAAGCGAACGACGTGGCCTTGTGCGTTGATCGTTGTGGGGTTTGGGCTTGGTAGTGTGGCGCGGAACTCGATGGTGGTGCCTGGCTTAATGGGTGCGTCGAGCTCGAATCGGATGCCGCCTGCACTGATGTCGTAGATGTGTCCTGTCCAGCAGAATCGTTTTGCGCCTTGGGGCCTGGCGCGGAAGACGGTGTACATGGGCGGTAGGGTCAGGCGTGGGTGGAGCCTGGCGTCGTGGGTGGGTAACTGCCCATTTGACATGGCTGCGGGTCCTTTTTGCAGCGGGGCGTATACGGCGAGGGCCGTCGACTCCCCTCTTTAAGGGTATCGACGCACGGGGCGGCATGGTTTACTTGGATGGCGTGGGGGTTGGGGATCGTATTTTCATAGACGGAAGCGGCGCGTGCCGATAATGGGACGAGAGGCGCAGCAGGTCTGCGCGAGGTGTCGCTATGGTCGAACACAATAACCAAGAGCATACGGATATGGAGAAGGGCGAACGCTGTGTGTTGGTGGTGGGTACGGCGCAGAGCGTCGAGCAGTTGTGCAATGTGCTGGAGAAGGCTCGGGTGGGCTACGAGGTGGTGGGAGCGTTGGTATTGAATCATGAGAGTGGAGGGGGTGCCGATAACCGGGACGACTCGGCGGTGCGGGTGTTGGGGGGACTCGATGACGTGGGGTCGGTGGTGGACGGGCAGGGGCGGATCGATGAGGTTTTGATCAGCTTGCCGACGGCGATGCGGGGTCGGGTGGGGAGGTTGGCGCGAGAATTAGATGAACGGGAAATCGCGTGGCGTTTTATGCCTACGCTGGCGGATCAGTTGGCGGGACGGATTGGTCTGTGGGGTGGTATCGAGTCGGGGCTGGACTTGAATGAATTGATCGGTCGTCGTGCCAGGCCGTTGGATGAGGATGCGATTCGGCAAACGCTGTCGGGCCGATGCGTGCTGGTCACGGGTGCTGGCGGGTCGATCGGGTCGGAGCTGGCGAGGCTGGTGTGTGGGTTCGGCCCGGCGAAGCTGGTGATGGTCGAGCGGAGCGAGAACGCGCTGTTTGAAGTGGATCGGATGATGGGGTCGCTGTATCCGGGCGTGGAACGGGCGGCTGTATTGCACGACGTGGCGGACACGGCGGGGACGCTGCGTGTGGTGCGCGAGCACGGGCCTGCGGTGGTGTTTCACGCGGCGGCGCACAAGCACGTGCCCATGATGGAAGACCACCCGGCGGCTGCGGTAGAGAACAATTTTTTCGGGACGAAGTCGATCGCTGACGCGGCTGTGGCGGGCGGCGTGGAACGGTTTGTGATGATCTCGACGGATAAAGCGGTGAACCCCAGCTCGGTGATGGGCGCGACGAAACGGCTGGCGGAGCTTTACATCCAGCATATAAACGGTCGGGGTGGGTGCGTGTTTTCGATGGTGCGGTTCGGGAACGTGCTAGGCTCGGCGTGCAGCGTACTTCCGATCTGGCGAGAGCAGTTATCACGGGGCGGGCCTATTACGGTGACGGATCCCCAGATGAGCAGGTACTTCATGACGATCCCCGAGGCGGCGGGGCTGGTGCTTCAGTCGGCGACGTTTTCGGGTGTGTCGGGTGGTGGTGAGGTGTTCCTGCTGGATATGGGCGAGCCGGTGCGTGTGTTGGACCTAGCGGAGCGGTTTGTGCGTAGTCACGGTCTGGAGCCTGGTGTGGACGTGGCGATCGAGTTCATGGGTGCGCGGCCTGGCGAGAAGCTGCACGAGGAACTGGCGTACGACGGTGAAGACATGATGCCCACGCCGCACGAGTCGGTGCGGTTGTGGCGCACGGGCCGACCCGACGCGAAGCGGATGGAGCAGATTGTCACAACGTTTGAGCGTTTGCGATTGAAGGGTGTGAGCGCCCAGGGTACGGCGGGGGTGGTGAAGACGATCGGGCTTGGTGGGGATAGCGATGTGTCGAGTGGCGGTGATTGGCAGGGAGCGAGCAGGGCGTCGATCATTGCGGCACTGCGTGTGGCGGTGCCTGAGATGGTGGCGTCGGCGGCGGGGTGAGGGGCAAGTCGGTTGTATTAAATTCAAAATTTTGGGTGTTGGAGGTCGAGGGATGGTTTGACGAGCTACGGGTGTCATCACCCGTGGCTAAGTGCTGTGATCCGGGTCGTGGTAGTTGTATTTGGTGATGTGGCTTGCGGCACCGTGATGTTGCTGTTACCAAGTCATACGCATTGCGTATATTTTTAACGCGGCGTAGAAGCGGTAAGTCGTTGTATCTCAATGCCCGCGATCGAACGATCTGGCTGTGAATTTTTCCGATTGGTATCAGAGCTATGAGTAAGAAACGACGAGCGGATCAGATGCGGGCGGTGAAGATCGAGAAACACCCGACGGCTGCGGCGGGCGGTGTTGTCATTGCGATGGGCAAGACGCGGGTGCTGTGCACGGCGAGCATTGCGAAGGATGTGCCACGGTGGTTGCTCGACAAGTCGGGTCAGGCACAGCGGGGTTGGGTGACGGCTGAGTACTCGATGCTGCCGGGGTCGACACCTGACCGCAAGCGTCGCGGGCCTGACGGTCGGGGCACGGAGATACAACGGTTGATCGGGCGAAGCCTGCGGGCTGGCGTGGACTTGTCGAAGATGCCTGGCGTGGCGGTGACGTGTGACTGTGATGTTCTAGTGGCAGACGGCGGGACGCGTACGGCGGCGATCACGGGCGCGTGGGTGGCGTTGAGTCAGGCGTTGGGCGTGGCGAAGCGGCGGGGGTTGATTACAAAAAATCCGATCCGAGGGCTGGTGGCGGCGGTGAGTGTGGGTGTCGTCGATGGGGTGGTGCGTCTGGACCTGGACTATGAGCTGGATGTGTGTGCCCAGGTGGATATGAACGTGGTGATGGACCACCGGGGCAGGTATATCGAGGTGCAGGGCACGGGAGAGCAGCGGTCGTATACACGGGGTGAGTTGGACAAGATGCTCAAGCTGGCTGCGGGTGGCGTGAAGAAGCTGGTGCGTGTGCAGCGTCGTGCGATCAAGGGGTAGGTGATATAATTGAGGATCAGTGAGGACTGGGAGTGGTTTTTTCAGGTCCGGGGCGGTGGTTGAGTGAACACATGACGTGCGTGGCGCCTAAATTAATGGAATTTGAAAACAGCGGTTTGTAGCGGACGTACAAGGATTAATTTGAATGTGAATTAAACGATCATTGCGTCCTGGGTGTGTTCACCCAAGGCTAAGTGTCGAGGGGTCGGACCTGCGCGGCTGATCCGTAGTTGATGTGAAGACGAAAAAGAGGCCCGCTCCTTGAGAGCGTCTAACAAAATGGGTACGGGATGGTTGTCGTTGACTCAACCCTCACCCCAACCCTCTCCCTGTGAGGGAGAGGGGCAAAACAAATGCCCGTCTCGTGGCGGAGAGCGGCTCGTCGTGGGAATCTGTTGCGATCAAAAACGAAAATACTCTGTTACATGGTTAGCGGCTAAGTAATACGCATTGCGTATGTTTTTAGCGCGTCGGAGATGTCGTAAGTTATTGACCCCATGTTTCCGCGTTCGTAAACACGCATCAGGTTTGAATGGATTGGTATAGCAGATGCCCTGGACGATCTACCGTTACATATTTAAGGACATGCTGAAGCTGCTGGCGACGTCGGCGGCGGTGTTGGTGTTGGTGATTAGTTTTGCCGCTGCGATCAAGCCGTTGAGTGAGGGTCTGTTGGGTCCCGGCGCGTTGGTGAAGTACGTGCTGTACATGGCCCCGTCGATGCTGGGCTTTGTGCTGCCGTTTGCCGGTGCGTTTGCGAGCACGTTGGTGTATACGCGCCTGGTGAACGACAACGAACTGTTGGTGTGCAGGGCGGGTGGTATCAGCTACCGCGCGATGCTGGTGCCGGTGGTGTTTTTGGGCTTGGGGCTGACGCTGGGGTTGTTTTATCTGGGTAATTGGGTGGTGCCTTCGTTTTACAAGCGTGCGGCACATATGTTGGAAAAGGACGTGATGCAGGTGGTGGTGAACCAGGTGCAGCAGTTGCGTCCGGTAAAGCTGGGGAACATGGTGTTGTACGCGGATGCTGCGGACGACTCACGTGAGGCGCCGGTGATTCCTGGTGATAAGGTTCAGCCGACGAAGCTGATCCGGCTGCGTGGCGTGGCGGTGGGTCAGTTGGATGAAACGGGTCGGCTACGCAATGACAGCACCGCCGAGGCTGCGGACGTGTTGCTGTACCGTGTGGGCGACCAGACGTGGGCGACGATGCGGCTGGAGAACGTGGCGTTTTACGATGCGGTGCGAGGCGATTTATTTTTGATCGAGGAATGGTTGCTGCCACAGATTTTGCTGCCGAGCCCGGTGAAGGACGACCCGAGTTTTTTGAGTTGGCCTGAGATTCGGGAATTACGAGACGAGCCTGAGCGGTACGACCGTATCCGGGAACACAAGCAGGTGTTGGCTGAGGCGATGGCGACGGAGCGGTTGCTACGGGAGCTTCGGGAATCGAGTTTGCAGGCCAAGGGCCGCGACGGGATGGTGCTGCTGGGTGTGCACGGTCAGGAGCGATATATATTGAGGTCGCCTGTAGCGGAGCAATCGGGTCGGTGGCTGAAGCTGTCGTCGCGTGGCGCGGAGCCTGTGCGTGTGGAGTATGAGCGTCGTGGTGAGCCTGTGCGTCGGATCGAGGCGCAGAGCGGCTTGGTGTGGACCGAGGCGGGTGACCCGCAGCCGGAGCCTTGGGTGCGTATCGAGTTGAAAAATGCGAGTGTGTATGACGTGGGTCGTGAGCGTCACGGTAGCGAGCACACCCGGATGACGCTGCCACGTAGTCGCTGGCCCGAGCCTGTCCTGGAGCCGTTGTCGCAGTTGGGCAGTGGCCCGTTGTTGGCGGAGGCGGCGCGGGAGTATGGCGACGCGGAGTCTGTCATGTCGGCGGGGTGGATGCTTCGGCACCAGATAGTCGATTTGTCGAGGCAGGTGGTAGCGCAGCTGCACGAACGAGCGGCGTTGTCGGTGGCGTGTTTGTTGGTGTTGTCGCTGGGTGCGGTGATGAGCATGGCGATGGGTGGGGGTATGCCGTTGGTGATATATTTTTGGAGCTTTCTGTCGGCGATCGTGGTGGTGATGATCTGTCACAGCGGCGAAAATCTGGCGGGTCATCCGGACCTGCCACGGTCTGTCGGGCTGAGCGTGATATGGATGGGCAACCTGTTGCTCTTGGTGGCGTTGAGCACGGCGTATCTGAAGCTAGCGAAGAATTGAGGCGTGTCGTTGGTGTTAAGAATATTTATAGTTGTTTTCATAACCCCGCCCCGCCTTTCAGGGAGGAACAGGGGGAGGGGCGAACGTCTGTGATTTTCGAGGCTTTCACCCCTCACCCAACCTCTCCCCTGAGGGGAGAGGGGTTTTGATAAGTATTAAACGATGAAGACGCTTGACCGTTACATCATCCGGTATTTCTTGATCAATTTTCTGATCCTGCTGTGCGTGTTCACGATGCTGTTTGTGTTGGTTGATCTGATCGTGGATATGGACGAGTTTGTGAAGGCTGGGCGTGAACGGGCGGCGCAGTTCGGCGGTCCTGTATGGGCGACGCTGTGGACGGTGTTTGACTATTACGGCCCGGTGCTGGTGTTGTTGTATGTGTTTGTCTCGGGGCTGCTGGTGGTGGGCGCGATGGGTTTTACGTTTGCGGGGCTGGGGCGGTCGCGAGAATTAGTAGCGATGGTCAGTAGTGGAATTAGCATGCACCGTGTGGCGGCGCCGATTGTGATCATAGGCTGTTTTTTGAGTGCGTTGACGCTTCTGAGTCAGGAGTTTGTCATCCCGCGGTTGGCGTACAAGCTGACGCGGTCGAAGTCGCAGCTTCGAGCCACGGCGGCGCGTAGTTTTGAGGTACGGTACGCGGTGGACAGCAAGGGACACCTGCTGAGCGCGGCGCAGTTCGACGCGAGCTTGGACGATCCGATGCTCACGGGTGTGACGATTCTCGAGCGTAGCGAGAGCGGTCGGGCGGTGCGTCGTATCACCGCGGAGCAGGCGTTTTGGCGTGAGTCGTACCAGGGCTGGGAGCTGGTGGGTGGTTTCGCGGTCAGGCCTGTGGAGGCTGATGAGCGGCTGGGTGACGCGGTTGGTGGTGATGCGGAGTCTGTGAGGTATTTTGCGACGGACCTGTCGCCGAAGGTGTTGCTGGCGCACCGGGCGGGTTTGTATCCACGGTTGTTGAGTTTTGCGGAGCTTCGTGAGTTGGCGTCGAACGCCGCGGTGAACGACGGGCCGTTGCGTCAGATCATGCACAGCCGATTTAGCTTGTGGGTGCTCAATGTGCTTGTGTTGGTGATTGGGTTGCCGTTTTTTTTGAAGCGTGAGCCTGGGAACATGCTGGGACAGGGTATGAGCGCTGCGGGTGTGTGCGTGGGTGTGTGGGGCGTGGGTGTGATTCTGCCTGAGGTGGCGATGTCGTACATGAACCCGGTGGCGTCTGCGTGGTTGCCGGTGGTGATATTTCTGCCCATCAGCGCGATAGGACTGGGCGCGGTGCGAACGTAATGGGTGGGGTCGGGTGATATGCGTTTAGATTAATTTGTACGTATTGTCGTTTAAGAAAAGGCTTGCTCCTTTACGGACATTATGCACAAAAGTTTGTAACCCGTTGCGTCAATCACGGTTTGCTTGCAAGCTGTGGTTGGGCCGTGACTCACTGGTTGCAAGCAACCAGTGCTACCCCCGTCGTTGGATGAGCGACTAGAGCGGTCCGCACAGCGGACCCTACACTTCTGCTCGTGCATAATGTCCTAACGGTCGCGGCTCGTAGCGGTGACGCTCGGGTGTATCTGAAAGTGTATGGATGGGGATGGTGGGAAGGGTCGCGTGGTTGCTGGTGTGAATACGGGGGTCTATCCTTCATGGTTGAGCTTCAGGGGATTTAATGAACCGAATCGATCGCATATTTGCGGGCCATCGCAGTCGCGGTGAGAAGGCGTTGATGCCGTTCCTGACCGCGGGTGATCCGGACCTTGAAACGACCGAGCGGCTGCTGGAGGTGGCGCAGCGTGCGGGTGCGAGTGTCTGCGAGTTGGGGATCGCATTTTCTGACCCGATTGCTGACGGCCCGGTGATCCAGGCGTCGATGGCGCATGCGTTGGGTGGGGGAGCGAGTCCTGGGCGTGTGCTGGAGATGGTGGCGCGAGTGCGACCGAAGCTGAAGATGGGGCTGGTGGCGATGGTCAGCTACTCGATCGTGCATCGGTTGGGCGTGGGGGCGTTTGTCCGTGACGCGGAGCAGGCGGGTATCGACGGGTGTATATTTCCTGATTTGCCGATCGAGGAATCGGGCGAAGCGTGTGACGCGGTGGCGGGCGCGGGTTTGGCGTGTAGTTTTTTGATCGCGCCGACCACGCCTACGGATCGAGCGGCGCAAATCGCTGGTGCGTCGAGCGGGTTTGTGTACGTGTTGTCGCGAGGGGGTTTGACGGGTGAGCAGATGGAATTGCCGGCTGGGCTGGGGGGACGGATCGAGGGGCTACGATCAGTGACGGACTTGCCGATCGCGGTGGGGTTTGGCGTTTCAAGTCGGGATCAGGTGCGACGGGTGCTGGAGGTGGCGGACGCTGCGATCGTGGGGTCTGCGATCATGCGGCGTGTCGCGGCGCGTCGAGACGACGGGCAGGACGCGGTGGTCGAAGAGGTAGTTGAATTTATGAGTGAGCTGGGCGAGGGGCTCATCACTGGGGTATCGTTGTAAGAAGTGTTTTTAACAGCGGTGTTTATGGGTAGTGGTTTACTTTGAATATTTTGGCAAGCGGTACCATCCAAAATACGGTGGCAAGAATTTTTTTCGAAGCGGGTTCAAGCAAGAAGAAGACCGCTTCGTGGCGGAGCGCGGCTCGTCGCGGTGACGTTCGGATTCAAAGTGAACCACTACCTGTTTATGCTGAATTGGATTGGTGTGGTTGATATGATGTGTATCGTGCGAGCTTTGAGAAGTCTGAAACGAATGTCAGTGGAGAGGCTGATTCATCGGTGGTTGGTTGGGCTGCGCGTGGGCTCGACGGTGTGGGTCGGTGTGGTTGTGGTGTGGGCGGCGGTTGGATTATGTGTGCCTGACGCGGGGGCTTCTGATCGGTTGACGGCTCAGAGCCTAATGGCGGATCAGCTTGTGCTATTGGCGAAACAGAGCTTGGGCGTGGGCGACGATCCCCGTAAGGATCAACTAACGCGAGCGGGTGTGTTGTTGGATTTGGCGCTTGAGCTAGACCCTCAGGATGCTGGGGCTTGGCGTCTGCGTGTGGAGCTGGCTGGGCGCGTGGGTGATCAGAAGGGTCGGCGTGACGCGCTACGACGATATTGCACGCTGCGCCCGACCGACGACGCGGCGCAGTTGGCGTGGATCATGAGCACATTCGAGTCGGGTCAAACGCTCGAAGACCGGACGGTTAAGGCGAAGCGTCTGCTAACCGGGAAGGTGTCGTCGAAGCTCAGCAAAGCGTTGCGGTCGCGGGTGGCGTCGTCGGTGGCGCGGTGGTCGATGGAACTGGGTGACACGGTGGGGTTCACCCGTTGGCTCGGTGAGGCGGCGCGTCTGGATAGATCGAACAAGGAAGCGGCGAGAATGACGCTCGACTGGCTGATTGGTGAGGGTGCGTCGATGGAGCGTATCGGCCAGGCGATGCTCCGTGTGGTCGAATCGGACCCGGTCGATGTGTTGGCTCGGCGGCAGTTGGGACAGTTGCTGTTGTCGCAGGGCGCTTTTGTGGCTGCGGCGCAGCAATACGAAGCGGTGCACCGGTTAAGCGGCGGGGCTGGTGATGACCAGTTTGTCTACAACTGGGCGCGGAGCATGATCTGTGGTGGGGAGTACGAGAAGGCGTTGGACCTGCTATCGCAGTACGAGTCGGCGATGGTGGTGGGCACGCAGCCCACTGACGCGGAACCAAGCGGCAAAACGATGCTGCCTGTCGATCTGGAGATGCTTCGGCTGGTGGTCCTGGAAAAGTCGGGTAAGCCGACGATGGCGCAGCGTGCTTACGGGCAGGTGCAGCAATTGCTCCAAGAGAGGGCGCAAGGTGGCGATGAGCAGGCGAAAAATGATTTGATGTGGGTGCGTTTGTTGTTGCGTGATGAGAAGCCCGATGCCGAGATGTTGGCGAAGGGGAAGACGGGTCGGCTCGAACACGATCCGTACTCGGCGCGGCTGGTGGGTTGGATATATTTGAGGGATGGTCAATTCGAGGAGGCGGTGAAGGCGTTTGCATATGTGCCGAACGATCCTTTTGGTGCGTATGGCGTGACGAAGACGTACAAGGATGACCGAGACCCGAATCGTCTTGCACGGCTTGCGGGTGTGGTGGCGATGGGCAGCGCGGATTTGGCGGGTGTGCTGGCGGCGTGCGATCTGCTGGAGGTGGGCGTGCATCCCAAGCCGACGGCTGCTGGGGGGTTGTTGGTTGATCAGATTGATGGTTGGTCTAGGCAAATGAGAGAACCGGACCCTGCGTTGGAAGATTGGGTGAGCTTGGACCTAAAAGTAGAGCCGACGCGGTACCGGTATCTGGAGCCGATATCGGCGAAGCTGAAGTTGCAGAACAAGAGCAGCATGGCGTTGTCCGCTGGGCTGGGGGGAACGGCCCCGTCACGGCTGGTGTTGTATGTGTCGCTGCGTGGCGGTGGCGGGGGTAAACCGGCGAGCCTGCCACCGATTGTGGTGGACATGGGGCGAAGGCTACGGCTCGAGCCTCGGGAGACGATCGAAGTCGGGGTTCGTCTTGATAGGTCGCAGCTGGGGTCGTTGCTGGGGCTCAACGTGTCGCAGGAGATCGGATTTGACCTGACAGCGGTGCTCGATCCACGGATTAAGCAGGGTGGCGAGGTGACGGCGGGGATGATGGGGGGTGTGGCGTCGGTGTATCTGATCGAACGGTACGGGACGCTTGTGAACGCGGACACGATCGAGCAGCGGATCGAGATGTTAAACAGCGACGATCCGGTGGGACAGATGCACGGTGTGGCGTGGCTGGAGGGTGTGGCGAAACTGTTGGACGAGTCGGAAGACGAGAAGGCTAAGGCGCTGGTTGAAAAGATCACCCGAGCGGTGAACGTGGGCTATGCTCGGCTGACCGGCACGGGGCCCGCGTGGGCGGTGCGGTTTATGCCCGGTGGTGAGAAGGGTAAGAACTTATTCGGGGCGATACACGAAGCAGCGCAGCGCAGCGACGACCCGGTGTTACGGATCGTTTACGGTACGACGCAGATTGACGATCCGGACTCGGCGGCGATCAATGCGATGCTGCGCCATAGAGACCCGGTGATCTCGTCGTTTGGCAGGGCGCTGCGTGTGGGGTTGGTGGCGGAACGGGAAGCAAAACAGGTGGTTGACCCATAGGGGGTCGAGGTCCGTTGGGCGTTGGCGGTTGAGCGTGGAGACCACCAAGGGAGAGCCATTTGAGATGCCGGGTGCCCCGGGTGAATACACCCGGGGCTAAATGTGGTGTAGAGGAACGGCCCGCGCGTTGCAATGTGTAGGCTTCTAGAGTTTCTTGGGCGGCGAGGGGCTTGTAAAATCATCAAATTCTGTGATAAATGCTATTAAGTTTTGCCTTTAACGTCATGTCATTAAGTGGATAGTTGTAAGGGTTTATTTTGACAATTGTCTTGTCAGCGGGTAGTTTTTGATACTGTGTATCAATTGCAGGAGGCGATGTTCTGTTGCCAAGCCAAGATGACTGTAAGCCAATAGATGATTCGTCGCTTGTTTCTGCTGCTGATGCGTTGTTGGAGCGAGTGCGTGTGGATGAGCTTGCGCCGGGCCAATGTGCGACGGTGTGCGAAGTGGATGTGAGCGAGGCCAGCGCAGGGCAGTTGATGGCGATGGGCGTGTGCGAAGGTCGTCGGGTGGAACTGGTGAAGTGCGGCGACCCATTAATTTTGCGTGTGCTAGGGTCACGGATCGGTTTGTCGGCGAGGCTAGCGAGGGGGGTGTTGGTCGAGCCTTGCACGACGACGGCGTGTCCGACCGATGGGCCAACCGATCGTAACTGAACACCGATAACAAAGGGCTAAGCCATTACAACGATCTCGCTGGAAGTGCGTCAGGCCAAACCAGGTGTAGCGGGTGTCGGTACGGCGTGCGTGGCGTTTGTGGGCAACCCAAACGCGGGTAAGACGACGCTTTTTAACGCGCTGACAGGTCTGCGAGCGAAGACGGCGAACTTCCCGGGCACGACGGTGGAGCGTCGTCAAGGGCGGGTGATGCTGGGCGGTCGTGTGGTGGAGCTGCTGGACCTGCCTGGCTTGTATAGCTTGGCGGCGGCGACGCCTGAGGAGAAGCTGGCGAAGCAGTCGCTGTTGGGCGAGGTTCCCGGTCAGGCGAAGCCGGGGGTGGTCGTGCTGATCGTCGACTCGACGAACCTGGAGCGGAATCTGTATCTAGCGAGTCAGGTGTTGGAAATGGGCTTGCCCACGGTGGTGGCACTGAACATGTGGGACTTGTCGCAGAAGCGGGGATTGCACATTGATACGAAGAAGCTGGGTGAAGAACTTGGTTGCGCGGTGGTGCCGATCACGGCACGCACGGGTTGGGGCGTGGAGGGTTTGCGTCGTGAGCTGGAGTTGGTGATCGATGGGTTGTCGGCGCCTGCGTCGTCGGACGCGGTGAGTCTGCCTACAGCGGGGGGCTGTTCGTGTTCGGGTTGCCCGTTTTCGGCGAGGTACGAGTGGGCTGAGGGCGTGGGGGGGCGGTGCACGTCGGGGCAGGTGGCAAGCGGGGGTAGCAAAACGGAGAAGATCGATCAGTTTCTGACGCACCCGGTGATCGGAGTGGCGGCGTTTTTGGGTGTGATGTTCGGTGTGTTTGCGGTGATCTTCTGGATTGCGCAGTACCCGATGGATTGGATTGATGGGTTGTTCACGACGGCGGGTGTGTTGGTGTCACGGTATGTGCCGGAGGGTGACTTTCAGAGCTTGCTGGTGGAGGGTGTGATCGGTGGCGTGGGCGGGATGCTGGTGTTTTTGCCTCAGATATGCATTTTGTTTTTCTTCTTGTCACTGCTGGAGGATACGGGGTATCTGGCGAGGGCGGCGTTTGTGATGGACCGGTTGATGAGGCGGGTTGGTTTGCCCGGCAAGGCGTTTGTGCCGCTGCTGTCGGCGCACGCGTGTGCGATCCCGGCGATCATGGCTGCGCGTGTGATCGAGGACCGTCGCGATCGGCTGGTGACGATTTTGGTGGCGCCGCTGATGACGTGCTCGGCGCGTATTCCGGTGTACGCGATGGTGACGGCGCTATTGTTCTGGCACGAACCGATGATGGGCGCGCTGCTGTTTACGTGTGCGTACAGTCTGGGGATCGCGGCGGCGCTGGTGATGGCGTTTGTGTTCAAGCGGACGATCTTGAAGGGCGAGAGTCGGCCGTTGGTGCTGGAGTTGCCGGGGTACAAGATTCCGAGCTTGCGTAATGCGGTGATCACGATGTTCGACCGTGCGAGGATATTTGTCCGCAAGGCGGGGACGGTGATCCTGGTCATCTCGATTGTGCTGTGGGCGCTGGCGACGTACCCGAAGAGTGATGCGCCTATGGAGGCGGTGACGATTTCGCAGCAGGCGGAAGTGCTGGCTGCGGCAGGCGAGATCGATGCGGCGGTTACGCTGAAGGCTCAGGCGGATCGGATCACGAACCGACACGCGCTGGCGCATTCGTTTGCGGGTCGGCTGGGTCGTGCGATTGAGCCGGCGATCCGGCCGTTGGGGTTTGACTGGCAGATCGGTGTGGGCGTGGTGAGTTCATTTGCGGCGCGTGAGGTGATTGTGTCGACGCTGGCGGTGGTGTACGGCGTGGGTGCGGATACGGCGGGGGGTGACCCGGATACGTTCCGTGAGACGTTAGCTTCGGCGCAGCGGTCGGACGGCACGCCTGTGTTCACGACGGCGACGTGCGTGAGTCTGCTGGTGTTTTACGTGTTGGCGATGCAGTGCCTGCCGACGCAGGTGGTGACGCGGCGAGAGACGGGCGGGTGGAAGTGGCCGGCGTTTCAGTGGGGGTACATGACGGTGCTGGCGTACACGGGTGCGTTCGTGGCGTATCAGGTGACGAGCGCGTTGGTGGGGTGATGCTACGGGTGTGATTAGACCTGTGGCTAAGTGGGGGCCCACGCATTGCAATGCGTGGGCTTCGGTTGAAGACAGGCCCGCTCCCTGACGGAGAGCGGCTCGTCACGGGCGCTACAGGTGTAGTGGAACATGCTCTGAAGATTGTTTACCAGTTGGTGGAGACGTGCCGAGTGGGTGCGGGTACGGTTTGGGTGTCGTCGGTGGTGGTGATGGTGGCGTCATTAACGGCGTCGACGAGTTGGTTGCCTGCGATGCCCAGCGCCAGTGCTGCCAGTGCTGCGACGGCGGCGCCGATGCGCCGCGCGGGTACGGGGATGGCTTGGGTGTCGTCGTTGGGCTGACTGAAGTAGCACGCGCCGATGATACGCAAGTAATAGACTGCTGAGACGGCGCTGTTTAGCACAGCGATGACGACGAGCCAAACGAACCCGTGCTGAAATGCCGAGCCGAACAGGTAGATCTTGCCTAGGAACCCGACCATGGGTGGTAGGCCGACCAGCGACAGGACGCTTAACAGCATGACGGCACCGAGCATCGGGTGTCGTCGTCCCAGGCCCGCGATGTCGTCGAAGGTCTGCGCTTCGTCGCCTTTGTGGGTGACGCATCCGAGTACGGCGAACGCGCCGAGTGTGGCTAAGCCGTAGGCGACGAGGTAGAACAGCAGCGCCGCGGTGCCGTTGCCCAGTGCGTTTTGGGCAGGGGCGGCGTCGGGGTGTGTGGCTGCTGCGTGTGCGGCGATCAGGCCCACGAGCATGTAGCCCGAGTGTGCGATGGAACTGTAAGCGAGCACGCGCTTGACGTTGTTCTGTAGGAGGCCCAGGATGTTTCCAACGGTCATGGTCAGGACGGCCATGGTCCACAGCAGCCAGGTGATCGGTTGTAACTGGGTGTAGCCGAGCGGCGCGGCCAGTGAGAGCAGGCCCAGGAGCGCGATGAAGCCCGCGGTTTTGGGCACGAATGCGAGGAACGCGGTGACGGGTGTGGCGGCGCCTTGGTAGACGTCGGCGGCGTAGAAGTGCATGGGCACGGCTGCGATTTTGAACGAGACGCCCACGATGGCCAGCACGATTCCTGCGATGAACAGGGGTGATACGGGTGTGCCTTGGGCGGTGAGCGTGTGGATGTAGGTGATGATCTGGTCGTATTGGGTGTAGCCTGTGGCGCCGTAGATGAGGGTGAACCCATATAGGAAGACGGCTGCGGCCATGGCGCCGAGGAAAAAGTACTTGACAGCGGCTTCCTGGGCGTCGGCGCGGTCGCGGGCGATGGCGACCATGACGTAGGTGGGCAGGCTGGTGAGCTCGAGTGCGAGGAATAGCCAAACGAGGTCCCGCGCACCGGCACAGAGCATGGCGCCGGTGAGGCTGAATAGGAAAAAGGCGAAGAACTCACCGTTCAGCGCGTCGCCGGTCTCGAAGGGGGCACCGCGTTGGGCGCGTTGCTCGGCGTCGATGGTCTGGCGCAGGCGATCGGGGACCTGGCTGGCGACCATGAGCAGCAGCAACCCGACGGCGATGATGGCGAGCTTGATGAATGAGACGGTGTCGAGCTGCACAGCCAAAGCCCCGTGTCCGTGGAGGGGGTCGGGGTTAAAGGCGTTTGAGAAGATGACCAGGTGCGCAGCGGTGATCAGGGTCAGTGCGGCGACCCACGCGGGTCCCTTGCGGGTGGAGGCGGAGGGCGAGAGTCCCACGAGCAGGCACGCGCATGCGCCGATGAGCATGACGAGTTCGGGCCAAAGGGTCAGGAGCTTTTCGGTCATCTGGTGCATGGTTGGGGCTTTAGTGGAAGAGTGGTTGGGGTTTGGGCGGTTCGTGTGAGGACGGTGGCACGAGTTGTTGTGGGTGGCGGTTGTCCCATCGATCGGTCGGGTCGATGACGATGAGGGTGGTTGTGTCGGCGTTGGTGAGTTCGTCGGCGCGGTCGGCGAGGACGAGTCCGGTGGGTCGCAGGAGCGTGGCGATGGGCGCTTCGAGGGTTTGGAGAAGCGGCGTGGGGAACAGGCCTAGCAGCAGGCATCCGACGGCCAGGGGTGTGAGGGTGATGATCTCGCGGGCGTTGAGGTCGGGTACGTGCGGGTGGCTGCTGGCGGCGGGTGTGGGGTGAGGGTCGTCGTGGGTGTCGTGCTGGGGGATGAGCACGGGCCCGAAGACGATCTTGCCAACCATGTAGAGGATGTAGATGGCGGCGAGGATCATGCCCAGCCCGGCGACGGCTGCGTAACCGATGCCCAGCACGTCGTGTGAATTGAACGCGCCCAGGAGCGTGAGGAACTCACCGACGAAGCCGTTGAGGCCCGGTAGTCCTACGCTGGCGAGGCAGAAGAAGACCATGAAGAACGCCCAGATGGGTATGACCCTTGCGAGGCCGCCCATGCGTGCCATTTCTCGCGTGTGGAAGCGTTCGTAGATCATGCCGATGCACAGGAACAGGGCGCCGGTGGATAGGCCGTGGTTGATCATGTACATGACAGCCCCGCTGGCGCCGATGTCGTTTAGCGCGAACATGCCCAGTACGCAGAAGCCCAGGTGTGAGACTGAGGAGTAGGCGATGAGTTTTTTGACGTCTTTTTGGACCCAGCAGATCAGTGCGGTGTAGAGGATGCCCGCGACGGCGAAGGCGCCGATGTAGGGCGCGAACGCGACGGTGGCGATGGGCGTCATGGGCAGCGCGAATCGGAGCAGGCCATAGGTGCCCAATTTTAATAGGACGCCCGCGAGGATGACGGAGCCTGCGGTGGGCGCTTCGGTGTGTGCCAGGGGTAGCCAGGTGTGTACGGGGAAGAGCGGAACTTTGACGGCGAACCCCGCGAGCAGCGCGAGCAGGACGAAGGTCTGTTGCTGTGCGCTCATCGCCTGTGCAGCCTGGACAAGCTGAGCGATGGAGAAGGACCAGACGCCGGTGTGGGCTGCGTTAAACCAAGCTACATAGAGGACGCCTGCGAAGGTGAGCATGGAGCCTGTGAATGTGTAGAGGAAGAAGACCTTGGCTGCTTTGAGTCGTTGTGTGGATCCGAAGATACCGATCAGGAAGTAGAGCGGGATGAGTGTGAACTCGAAGCAGATGTAGAAGAAAATCAGGTCTGAGGCGACGAAGGTGCCGATCATGGCGGCTTCGAGCAGTAGTAGCCAGACGTGAAATTCTTTAACCCGGTCGTTGACGGCTGAGACGGAGCCAAGGATGACCAGCGGCGTGAGCGCGGTTGAGAGGAGTATGAGCCAGAGTGAGATGGCGTCGATGCCGAATGCGAATTGCAGGCCGAAGGCGTCTATCCAGGGGAGTGCGGACTGGAAGAAGAGTTGGCCGGTGTCGAGGTATGTCGTGGGTGCGTCGTGCGCGAGGGGTTGGCAGGCTTGGTATGCGAGCACAAGCGAAGCGGTGAGTGTCAGCAGTGACCAGAGCATGGCCAGGCCTCGGGCGGCGACGGGGCTACGGTTTGGCAGTATCGCCAGCGCCAAGGCGCCCAGCAGCGGGATCAACACGAGCAGGGGCAGGAGTGATGCGGGGTCAATGGTCATGGTGTGTGGTTAGCAATTATGTGGTGAGGGTTCCTGATTTTGTGTCAAGTATATTTTGTGTTAAGCATACGCCACGAGGACGATCAGCACGAGCACCGCGGTGCCGGTGGCCATCCCCAGGCCGTAGCCCTGTAGGTTGCCTCGCTGTGTGGGCCGAATCGCCAACCCGAATAAGGATGGGATGAATCCGACCAAATTGACGATGCCGTCGATGACCAGCCGATCGAACACAAAGCAGAGGTAGCCCAGCAGCCGTAGGGGTTCGACGATGACGCGGTTGTTGAATTCGTCGACGTAGTATTTGTTGGCGAGGATGCGTACGAGGCTTGGCCATTGTGCTGCGACGCGGTCGGCTGCGGGCCGATTGAGCCAGTGGTAGTAGGCGGCGGTCGCGATGCCCAGGACGGCGATGCCGCTGCTGATGATCATCATGGCCAAGTGCAGGTCGATGCCGAAAAGGGTGGTTTGGTGTTCGGCTGCGTGTTGAGCGCCGAGGTGTGCCGGCGTGGCGCTGGAGTTTAGGACGAGCTCGGGTAGCCAATTGTGCGCGAGGTAGCCTGCCAGGAGCGCACCTGTGGCGAGGACGACGAGCGGCGCGTTCATGAGCCAATTGACCTCGTGGGCGTCGTGGTGGTGTTCGACGGTGATGTCGCTGTGACCCGGTGGGTGTGCTTCTTGCGCGGCGTGTGCGTGTGCGTGCTCGTCGCCCATGTCATATTTGGTGGGTCCCATGAAGACGCGGAACCACAGGCGGAAGGTGTAGAAGGCGGTGAGAAACGCGGTGACGAGTCCGACGACGGCTAGGAGTATGTACAGGCGGTTGTGCTCGTTGAGGCCTTTGGCAAGTGTGTCGGCGAGGATGGTGTCTTTGCTGTAGAAGCCCGCGGTGAACGGGAAGCCCGCTAGTGCGAGACAGCCCGCGAACATGAGCCAACAGGTGACGGGCATTTTGCGTCTCATGCCTGACATGTGCCTCAGGTCGAGTTGCCCGGCGAGGCTGTGCATGACGGACCCGGCGGTGAGGAATAGGAGGGCTTTGAAGAACGCGTGGGTGAACAGGTGGAACATGGCTCCGGTGGTTGAGAGGACGCCCAGACCCAGGAACATGTAGCCGAGCTGCGAGATGGTGGAGTAGGCGTAGATGCGTTTGATGTCGTATTGGCACAGTGCGATGGTGCCTGCGAATAGCGCGGTTGCGGCCCCGACGCAGGCGACGGTGGGCAAGGCGTAAGGCGAAAGCTCAAAGAGCGGGAATAGGCGAGCGATCATGTAGACGCCCGCGGTGACCATGGTGGCGGCGTGTATGAGCGCGGAGACGGGAGTGGGGCCTTCCATGGCATCGGGGAGCCAAACGTAGAGCGGTAGTTGAGCACTTTTTCCGAACGCGCCGAGCATGAGTAGGAACGGGATGACCTGGACGGCGGTGCTTGCTGTGCTGGGGCTTTGGGTATTAAGGATTTCAAACAGCGGTGCGTATTGGATGGTGCCGAACTGCTGGTAGGTGAGCATGATGCCCAGCGCGAAGCCGAGATCGCCGATGCGGTTGACGATGAATGCTTTTTTAGCTGCGGCGACGGCGGAGGGCTTTTGGTAGTAGAAGCCGATTAAGAGGTATGAGCACAGCCCGACACCCTCCCAGCCGAGGTAGAGCAGCAGTAGGTTGTCTGCCATGACGAGCGTGGTCATGGCGAAGATGAACAGGCTCACGGCGGCGAAGAATCGCGCGTATCCGCGGTCGCCGGCCATGTACCCGGCTGCGTAGATTGCCACGAGTGTGCCCACGCCGGTGACGACGATGAGCATAATCATGGTCAGTGGGTCGAGGTAGTAGGCCATGTCGGCGGAAAAGCCCGCGACGCTGATCCATGTGAAGAGCTTGACGACGTGGGCTGTGGCGTGGGGGTCGGTATCAACGATGTTTGAATAGGTACAGCAAGTGATGACAAACGCGGCGAGGATCGAGAGGATGCAGATCGGTGCTGCGAGTATTCGTAAGGGTCGGTAGATGCAGCACAGTCCGCAGAGCACGGCTGCGAGTGCGGGCAGCCAGGGTATCCATGAGGCTGTGTGTAGGGTCATGGTCGATCCTCGGAAGCGGTCGTGATCTTAGGGTGCTGGTATTACCCGCTGAGTTGGGTCCATGCTTGTGCGTCGAGTGTGCGTTTGCGTCGGAACAACAAGACCACCAGTGCCAAGGCGAGCGCGGCCTCGGCGGCGGCGATGGATAGCAGGAAGATGACAAAGGTTTGGCCGGTGTGGTTGAGGTGGAACCTGCTAAACGCCAGCAGCGACAGCGCGATGCCTTGGAACATCATCTCGGTGCACAGGAACATGATGATCAGGTTCCTCCTGGTGAGGAAGCCGATGACACCCATCACGAACAGGATGGCTGCGGTCATCTGGAAGTGTGCGAGTGTTAGGGGGTCGATCGGTTGGGGCATGTTTTTGCGTGTTCCTGTGGTGTGGGGGTCGTTGGTAGCTTGTTTTATTAAGCAGGCGCGGGCTCGGCGGTGTCGGGTTCGACGCGTAGCTTGGCGATGACGACCGCTCCGACGAGCGAGACGAGCAAGATGACGCCTGTGAGTTCTAGTCCCAGTGGGTGGCTTCGGAAGAGGTCGAGTCCGACGTGTTCAGTGTTATCGAGTGAGCGGTTATCTGCCAATGCGGTGGGCAGGTTGGCGATTTCGTCAAATTCGGCTTGTTGGGCTAGCCGCCGCGCGGCGCGGTTGGTGAGCGTGGACGCGATGATCTGGCTGTCGGATGGGCTGTGCGCGTCGGGATTAGACGGCAGGGGCGTGAAAATGGCGGTCAGTAATACAGCTAGGAGGAAGAACCCCGCAGCGACGGCGGCGACCGGCTCGTAAGCGATGCGGTCGTAGATCGGTGTGTGCTGGGGGGCTTGTGCGTCGCTGGTCTCGGAGGCGAGCATGATGACGAACAGGTACGTGACGAGGATGGCACCCCCATAGATGATCAGCGTGGCGAATGCGATGAATTCGGCGTCGAGGATCAGGAAGATGCCCACCGAGGCGATGACCATCATGACAAACCAGAGCGCTGCGTGCACGGGTTGAGTGTGGGTGATGACGCGCGTGGCACAGGCGATGGCCAGGAAGCTGAAGATGTAATAGTAGGCGAACGCGGCTCGCTCGATGCCCAGCGTGTCGGGTAGGTATTCGGCCAGGCATAGCCACAGTGCGCCGAGGGTCATGGCGCCGATCAGTGCGCCGATTTTGCGTGGGTTGTAGCCTTGGCGTGGCATCATCATGAACAGTGCCAGGGCGCCGAAGGCGGACGCGATGTAGAGTGCGTATTGCATGGGCAGTGCGGTGTTCCCCGATGACTGGATCATCCCGGACACGGCGGCGAAAATTTGGGACGCACGGCTTGGAAGCAAGCGGTGGGTACCCGGCGCTGCCACGGGTCAGACGAGACAGCAGGATAAGTGTCTATATAGTTGAATGCAACAGAGCAGGTGGTGGCGAGGGGGGCGGTGTCATATGGCTGCTGGACCGGGCGGACGCTTCTGATACGATTGCTGTTAGTAATTTGTTTTAGCGTGAATTACTAAATGACGACATGATCGGGGCATTGACATGGCGAAGATCACGATAGACGGTAAAGCGGTCGAATTTGAGGGCAAGCCGATGATCCTCCAGGTGGCGCTGGAGAACGGGTCGGAAATCCCGCACTACTGTTACCACCCGGGGCTGTCGATTGTGGCGAGCTGCCGAATATGTCTGGCGGAGGTGGCGCAGCCGAACCCGAGGAATGACAACAAGGTGGAGATGATCCCGAAGCTGCTGCCGACGTGCCAAACGATGGCGGTGGACGGGATGGAGGTATACACGAAGTCGCCCAAGTCGATCGCGAATCAGAAGGCGGTGATGGAATACCTGCTGATCAACCACCCGTTGGATTGTCCGGTGTGCGATCAGGCGGGTGAGTGTCACCTGCAAGATTACAGCTACCAGTATGGGCGTGCGGTGTCGCGGTTCGAGGAAGCGAAGATCAAGCAGCCTAAGAAGGACGTTGGGCCAAACGTGTACCTGTACTCGGACCGGTGCATCATGTGCTCGCGTTGCGTGCGGTTTACACGGGAGGTGACGGGCACGAGCGAGCTGGGCGTGTTTGGTCGGGGTAGTCATGAGCAGATCGACGTGTTCCCGGGTAGGCCTTTGGATAACGAGCTATCGGGGAACGTGGTGGATATTTGTCCGGTGGGTGCGCTGTTGGACAAGGATTTTTTGTTTGAGCAGCGGGTGTGGTTCTTGACGAAGACTGCGAGTATCGACGGGATCACCGCTTCGGGTGACAACATCACGGTCGAGCACAACGAGGGCAAGGTCTACCGGGTCAAGCCTCGCACGAACGAGCAGGTGAACAAGTGGTGGATCAGCGACGAGGTGCGGTACGGCTGGAAGTTTGTGCACAGCGAGGATCGGCTGCACGTGCCCAGGCGGATGCAGTACGGCACGGGGATCGATACCGATTGGGCCCGCGCGTACGACCATGTGCGTGATCAGTTTAAGCAGATCGTCAAAGAAAAAGGGCAAGGGACCCTGGCGGTGATGGTCAGCCCGATGCTGGCGTGCGAGGAGGCGTATCTATTGGGCAAATGGGTGCGTGGCTTGGACAGTAAGGCGGTGTTGGCAGTGGGTCCGGTGCCGACCGAGGGTGAGGATAAGACGCTGCCGGGTGGCTACACGATCCGTGCGGAGAAATGTCCGAACAGTCGGGGTGTGCGGCGGGCGTTGGAGCTGTTGGGCGGGACCGGTGTGGTCGGATACGACGACTTTGCGAAGGCGTTGGCGGAGAAGGGAGCCAAGACGGCTGGCGTGGTGCTCACGGGCAATTACCCAAGCGACTGGGTGACCAAAGAGCTGGCTGGTGCGGTCAAGGGCAAATTTGCGGTGCTGATCGATACGCTCCCGACCGCGTTGAGCGAGAAAGCAGACGTGCTGCTTCCGGGCGCGACGTGGGTGGAGAAGGGCGGGACGTTTGAGAACGCCGATGGGCGATTGCAGAGCTTTGGTCAGGCGATCCCGGTGCTCGATGGCGCTAGGAGCGAGGGTCAAATCGGGCTGGACCTGTGGTCGGCGTGCTCCTTGGGGGACTGGGCGGCCTATGATGCAGAGGCGATTCGGCATGAAATGGGAGGGGTCTTTGTGGCTGACGTGCATCACCCGGTCGACGAGGATGCCAAGGAACCGGACATGCAGTACGTAGAGCTATGACTGGCCAGTAGTGGCGATAGATATCGCACGGCAGTTTACTTAGACCCTCTTTGAACACATCGATTTGACGGCTTGCGGGCACGCAAAATGGGAATGACGATCGAACAACTAGCCAAGCGTATTGGCGCGACGGTGCACGGCGACGGGGGTGGCGTGGTGGATCGGTGCACAGGTCTGGAGCAGGCAGGTTCTAGCGATGTGAGCTTCTTGGCGAATCGCAAATACAACAAGCTATTGGCAAGCAGCGGTGCGGGTGCTGTGATCGTGTCGCCCACGGACGTGCAACAGGCACCGGACCGGACGCTGTTGGTGGCGGATGACCCGTATTTCGCGTTTCGCCAGGCAGTCGTGGTGCTGCACGGGTTCCGCGAACACCCTGTGCCGATATCAGGATCAGGGTGCGAGGCGGTGATCGATCCGACAGCGGTGATCGGCAAGGACTGCACGGTCTACCCGATGTCGTACATCGCTGCGGGTGCGAAGATCGGCGACCGCTGCGTGATTTACCCGTTCTGCTTCGTCGGGCCAGATGCGGTGGTGGGCGACGATTGCGTGCTGTTTGCGAATGTGACGGTGTACGATCGTTGCGAGTTGGGCAATCGGGTGATGCTGCACGCTGGGTGTGTGATCGGGCAGGACGGGTTCGGCTATGCGACGCACGAGGGCGAGCACTGCAAAATACCTCAGGTGGGCAATGCGGTGGTGGAGGACGACGTGGAGATGGGGGCTTGCTGCGTGGTGGATCGCGCAACGGTGGGGTCGACGCGGATCGGTCATGGCACGAAGTTCAGCGATCTGGTGGCGATCGGGCACGGCGCAAACATCGGTCCGTACAACCTGCTCGTGGCGCAGGTGGGTATCGGTGGGTCTTCGGAAACAGGCCGGTATGTGGTAGTGGGTGGTCAGGTGGGTGTGGCGGGGCACTTGAAGATCGGGGACATGGCGAAGATCGCGGCGAAGGCGGGTGTGGCGGACGACTTGCCGGGGGGCGGTGAGTACGGCGGTCAGCCTGCGCAGCCGTTTAATCAGACCAAGCGGGGGTTCGTGGCGATGACGAAACTCCCGGAGATGGTCCAGGAGTTCCGCAAGCTCCAGAAGCGCGTAGCGGAACTGGAGAAGCAGCTCGAATCGGTGGCGGCGGTGCGGTCGGGGGAGTAGGTTGCGGTACGTTTTGAGCGTATTGCAATCCAAGAAGAAGCCCGCTCCCTTGTATATGACGGTCGCGGCTCGTAGTGAAGTCTCCTAATACCCTATACCCATTACCGAAAACGCTCTAATTTAGACGTCAAGCCCGCTTTGATGGCCGACGTTGTAGCGCGATCAGGCTCAAGAAGGTTACGAGCATCGCGGTGGTTGGCTCGGGGACAACGGATATGGAGCCTGTGGTGAGCAGGGAGGTTGTGTCGAAGGATAACCCGCCTGCGAGTGAGGGGAGATTGATCGCGTTGAACGAGCCGGTGATGGATGCGAAGTCGAGCAGGTCGAACGTGTCGCCGAGTTGCGGGGCGAAGTTGTTGAGTAGTTGGACGTCGAGTGTGCCGTTTGCGGCGAGGGAGCCTGTGATGTTGAGGTGGTCGTATTCGGAGCCGAGTGTGGTGCCCGCGAGTTCGATGGTGAGTGTGGCTGCTGCGCCCAAACCCAGGTCGCCGCCATAGGTGACTTCGCCGGGGCTGTTGCCGGGTCGCAGGTCGCCCTCGATGAAGACGTTGCCGGTGCCGGTGGAGCCGCCGTTGTAGGAGCCGAAGAAGACCACGGTGGAAGCGACGCTGACGTGGATGTCATTTGTCATGGCGGCGACGGTTACGTCGTCGATGAAGGTGACGTTGGTGTTGCCGCTGACGGTGATCGAGCCGGTGTTGTTGATATCGCCGAAGACGTCTGTGGTGCCGAAGCTGAACGCGAGGGCGCCGGCGTTGGTCAGGGTGCCGTTGAACCGCAGTGTGGCGTCGCGAGCGAAGATCAGGCCTGTGGATGCGGCGTTGGTGAGGTCCTGGGTGAACTCGACTTGCCCGCCGATGGCCTCGATGCGGCCTGCGTTTGTGTTGTTGGCTGCGGTGAACCGCAGGTTCTCACCGGCTCCAACGCGTATCTCGCCGGAGGTGGTGTTGGTTAGCGTGGCGTTGACCTGTCCATCGCCGGTGATGATGCCGAGGTTGGTGAGCGTGGGTGCGTTGAGGATGCGGTTGTTGCCGAGGTTGATCTTGCCGGCGGGGTTGATCGTGATAGGACCTTGCACGGCGGTGAGGTCGCTGGTGTCCTGGTTGAGTGTGACCTGTGCGCCGGTGGTGGAGCCGACGGTCAGGGACTTGACGTATTCGTTGGCGAAGCCGTCCTCGATGGTGGCGCCTGACGCGGGGTCGAGGAAGACGTCGAAAAGTGACTTGGGTGTGATGCCTTGGGCCCAGTTGGCGGTGGTGTTCCACGACCCGCTGCCGGCGGCCCAGTGCGCGTAGGGCGGGGTCCACAGCGTGATGATTGTACTGCCGTCGGTGAGGAAAGTACTGTACGCGACTTGACCGGCATCGTTGATGCCGTTGCGCGCCGTACTAGTGGTGGAATCGCCGATGGACAAAAAGGAGATGGTGCTGCCGGCGAAGGCTTTCCCCTTGCGTGCGATCTGGACGGTGTCGAAGCCGTCGGCGATGAAGAGGCCTTGGTCGTCGGTTGTCCCGCCTGCGGTGGCGGTGAGGGAGGCGGTAAACGCGATTTGGCCCGCAGCGTTCAGTGCGGGTATCTGACCCAAGCTTGAGAACAAGCCGTTGCCGTCGGGCGCGGCTTGACCTTCGCGTGCGATTTGGGTGACGACTCCGCCCGATCCGAGGAAGATACCCGAGTCGTCATTTGTCCCGCCCGCGGTGCCGGTGAGGAGGGCGGAAAACGCGACTTGGCCCGAGGTGTTCAAGACGGGATTATCCAAGCCTGAGAGTGAGCCGTTGCCGTCAGGCGCGGGTTGGCCCGCACGTGCGATTTGGGTGATGGCTGCACCCGAGCCGATGAAGATGCCTGCGTTGTCGGTTATCCCGCCCGTGGTACCGGTGAAAAACCCCTGGAACGCGACTTGGCCTGAGGCGTTCAGTTCGGCGAAATTAAAGCCTGAGAACGAGCCGTTGCCGTCGGGCGCGGCCTGTCCCGCCCGCGCGACTTGGGTGACGGCCGTACCCGAGCCGAGAAAGATGCCTGCGTTGTCGGTTGTCCCGCCCGCGGTGCCGGTGAGGAGGGCGGAAAACGCGACTTGGCCCGAGGCGTTCAGTGCGGAGCCAGAATCGAAGCTTGAAAACGTGCCGTTGCCGTCGGGCGCGGCGTCGTCCTCGGCGGCGATTACGGTGGTGGCGCCGCCGTCTGAGCCCAGACGTATTTGGGCTATGGGCGTAGAAAAAAGTGGGGTGAAGGTGGCGGTGTAGAGCACCTGCCCGGCGTCGTTGAACCTCGCAGGAAATGACAGGTTGCTGAGACTACCGAGGAACGCGAACTCCCGCTGGATCAGGGTCAGTGTGGTCCCGTCGGCGCGGTAGATACCAAAGTCATCGAGTGCCCCGCCGGTGGTGCCGGTGAGCGCGCTGCGGAACGCGATCTGACCCGCGTTGTTGAGTATGGGGTCGGTGAAAAAGGAGAACGTGCCGTTGCCTTCGGGCGGCGCGTTGCCGGTGCGGGTGATGATCTGGCTGGCGCCCTGGGCCAGAGCGTGGGGCTGGGCGGGACCTAATAATAATAGACCGAATACGACAGCCCCGGCAAGGGCGCTTTGCAAAACGCTACGCATGAACATGGATATCTCCTCTTCAATCTTCATCACGGTTTGAAGCAGCAAGGGCCGCCCACCAATGATTGATTATAAGGAAGTAGCCCGTTATTTGGCGCGTCAATTGGCAAAAAAAGACGTTTTTTTTTCGGGTTTATACGCGTTTCAAGAAGAGGTCCGCAGCCTGGCGGAGTGCGGCTCGTGGCGGTGACACACGAATTTATGAGGTGATCGCTGTGTTTAGAGCAACGGGCATAAATATGCTCTATCCCGTTGGATCGTAGGTATTACTTGGATTTGTATCTCACGGCTTGCAAGCAAGCCGTGCCACCCGGCTAACGGAAATTAATGACGCCAATTGCTCTAGCGCTCGGCGACGGCCTGGCCTGTAGGCGGGTCCTGCGGGGTTTGATAGGGGGTCGTGTGCAGGGCGTTTCGGATGTATGAGTAGGTCGGTGAGAGCGTCACGGGTGCGGGGCGTTTGGCGGAGCAGCCGATCAGCGGTCCTATCGTCAGGGCGAGGCATGTGATGAGGATGCGGGGTTGCATGCGATCAAGTCCGTTCGTTTTTCCGGTCCACGCTCAGGCTCGTTTACTCGCTGGGGTGCCCTCGTGAGGGCGTGTGCGAAGCGCGTGTACTCGGTTTGGTTATCGGTGAGGCGGGTTCGGTGTCTGAGGCGGGGATTCAAGTATTTTTAAGGTGGGTGTAAAATTTGGTGCTTGGGATGGCTGCGTCGGATTTAGCGCGGGGCTGGTGCGGGTTATGCAGGTTGTGGGGGGTGGGTATCGAGGCGTATTGCGGTGCGGGGGGTGGGGCTATTTCGGGGCGGTCTGGCGGGCGGGGGGTGCGAACCAT
>JAJRXX010000008.1 GCA_024276075.1 Planctomycetota bacterium | reverse complement strand
CCTCCCCCTACCCCCTCCCTGACAGGGAGGGGAGTTATGAAACCGGTTCTAGAGCAACTTGCGTAATTATTCTCCATCTCCCCAAGAAGAAGGCAGGTCAATGACCTGCCCTACTCCAGAACTGACATGGCGATTATTTATGCAAGGTGCTCTAGTTAAACTGACCCATTGCCGAACGATTTAGTTCCTACAATCGTTTTGTTTCACAGCACGGTACAGCCACCCAATGCGCCGGCCCTGCACGCGAGCAAGATACCTTGACGAAACCATCGCCACAGACGTTCAGCATCGACGAAGAGGCGAGGCTCTTTCACGAGGGTCTAAGGCTATTTAACAAGGGTGACTGGTTCGAGTCGCACGAGGTGTGGGAGGACATTTGGCACATGGCGGCGGGCGACAAGAAACGCTTCTACCAAGGCCTCATCCAGTACGCGGTCACCATCGAGCACATCCGCAGGGGCAATCCCCGTGGCGTGCGGTGCGTCTACGAGACCATGCAGGAAAAGTTCAAAGGGCTAACCGACGTCTACATGGGGTTCGACATCCCCAAGCAGATCGCTGCGCTGGCACACATCGTCGAGCCCGTGTTAGCGATGGGGCCAAAGGCGTTCGACCCCGCAACCGGACGCGGGCAGGAGATGCCCGTCGACCTGGCTGTCGACGCACCGAAGATCGAGCTGCGCCACGACCCGTTTGGACCCGAAAATCCCCATAGATAGCGTATTTATTTGTAGATCGAATTAGCGTTGTGTCAGCGCTTTATTCACTGGCGTATTTCTTCTTTTCGTCGAATAACACTGCGGAGCCCGTCGATATGTTCATGCAAATCAGATCGGATGTTCGCCCACATCGGATCGAGGATAAAGTCGATTCCTTCACGTCTAGCTAGCTTGGCTGCGGGCATAAAATCGCTGTCGCCAGCCACCAGGATGATCTGATCGACCTGCCTCTTGTATGCCAAAGAGGCGATGTCGGGTAGTGGTATACTTTGGCTTCAAAGATTTTTCTTGGCCTTAACTGACGCTGCTGGCTTGTAATCCGTGATCCTGCCGCCCAGCCGGTTTTCCTCATCCTCAATCATCTTCACCAGCCCCAGCATGGTCATGGGCTTATTGTCTATCCCGGCGAATACCGCTGGCGTGGTCTTGATCGTCTGGTGCTTGCGGGTGAAGTTGTAATGCCAGTAGTGCAGGGCTACTGCGTGCCGATGGTTGTCGATTTTCTTGCTGAATGCGTTAGTTAGGCGGGTAAACCGTCTTGAGGACATGCGGAGCGTGAGGTTTTGCCTCTCGACATAGCTGGTGCTGATATGGTCCGGGTCAGGATCGCCCGTGACGGATTGCTCGCGGCATCCGACGCATTGCGGTGGGCTGTGTCGCGTGTCATCTGATCGGTCCTTGCCATAGATTTTGACGAGTTGAGCAAAGTCGATATTGCCTGCGAAGGCGTTGTCCACCGCATCGGGATACGGGTTGTAGCCATCGCTGGTTAGTTGAACTCGTTTGGCGAGACGGCTGGCTACGTCCTCCATGAACTCATGGGCGTATTCTCTGCCCCTTAACCCGACGAGGTAGCTCACGCACAGCTTGGAGTCGGCGTCAAGGGCAATCCAGGTCCACACGTCACCATAGCCACCAGCCCCTTCCTTCTTGGCCTTTTCCTTGCAGCCGAAGAACGACCAAATCTCATCGACCTGAACCCTGCGGCTTTCCAGATCGCGGACTACCAGATCGTGCAATTGATCGCATAGCGTGCCCGCGTCGGCCAGTAAGCGAAGGACGGTGATTTTGGAAACACCAGCCATCCGAGCGGTGGCGTTAACGCTATTGCCTTCTGATAAAGAGCTTAGAATTGAAGCCCGTGTTTTTGTGTGGAGTTTTCACACGGCTTTACACCTCTTATTGCTGCTGATGTACCTAACATCTTACAACAATGCATCTATAAGTCAACTGCTATTTGACTTAATTGCGGCATCAAGTAAAATGAGCACATGAGCACTGACACATGGAAGCCTGATCCGTCTGATTATTACGATGCCCTTGCTGGGCAAAATCCGTGGCACAGCCTCGGATATGTGCCGGAAGGACTGTCGTATAACAAGGAAAGGCTTCTTACTCAAAAGCTATGGAAAACGCTTGTAGATAAACCCTGGCGGTTTCAGGTGGTTCTTGGCCCGAGACGTGTGGGTAAAACAGTTTGTCTTTACCAAACTATACAACAACTAATTAAATACGGCATCCCACCTAAGCGACTTTGGTTCATGCGAATGGACCACCCGCTATTTTTGGATTACCCACTAGGTGGCTGGGTCAAGTCTCTAATCCTTCATGAAAAAGCTACTCCTGAAAAGCCGCTGTATTTGTTTTTAGATGAAGTGAACTATTCCCAGAAATGGGATTTATGGATGAAAACTTTTTATGACGAAAAGTGGCCTGTGCAAATAGTTGCAACATCTAGCTCGGTAGCAGCTCTCCGCGATCGTAGAATAGAAAGCGGTATAGGACGATGGTCCGAACAGTTTCTTACACCGTACAACTTTCTTGAGTTCCTTGAGCTGAGCAATTCTGTGCCAGAAGAATTTCAACCAACCTCATCTCTATCAGAATGCTTATCCTCTGCTGCTAAACTAACATCAGACTCTTTTCCTTCACCAGAAAAACTTAATCTTTACATGCTGGTAGGTGGATTCCCTGAAATTATCCTCAATGAACTTGATGCCGACAATCTTGAAACCAGCATGCTTAGATCACAACAAACGCTTAGAAATGAGGCGGTCCAGAGGGTTACGGGTATGGACTTGCCGCAAGTATTCCATGTGCAACACCCTATAGAACTCGAACGACTCTTGTACCTTTTGGCTGGTCAAATGTGTGGCTTAATCAGTGCTAATAAGCTATCGAGTTCCTTGGCTATTACTAGACAAACAATATTGCAATATATTGATTATCTGGAAAAAGCATTCCTAGTCTTTACCTTGCCATCATATTCAAACAGTGAAGATTCTATACAGCGCCGTGGTCGTAAAATATTTTTTGTAGATGGAGCCGTAAGGAATGCCGCACTTCAGCGTGGGATTACACCGACAACCGATGCTAATGAGCGTGGATTTTTGATAGAAAATGTCGTCGCATCTCATCTGTACGCTCTATCAATACAAAATGGGGCAAGGCTATTCCATTGGCGGGAAAGACAACAAGAAGTAGACTTCGTTTACGACAACCCGAGCGATCGTTTGGCATTTGAGGTTGCAAGCGGCCCCCGTCATTCACTCAAAAACCTCAATGCATTCCGAGAACGATACCCAGCATTTTCTGATCGCTGCTTTTTGGTATCGCCCCAAGCCGGCGCTATAGAGATGCCTGGGGAAAACAAGAATGGAATTGGCCGAATACCCCTGGATGCATTCCTCATAGCTGTCAGCGGGTGTATTGGTCAGGCATTAGAAAATCGCCTAATTAGCAAATAATCACAATCATTCGTTTTTAAAACGGCCCACCTCATAACCCGCCTCAAACGCTGCCCGAAGCAGCGTCATAGCCCGCTCGTCCACCTTCTGGATGCCCTTGAACCATTCCCCCCAAGCCGCCTCTAGGTCGGCGGGTAGCTTGTCCTGGTCCTGGGTGGACTCACGGACGATCCGCGCCGCGTTGACGTTGGGATCGGTATTGTGTTCGTTGTCTCTGCCCATGCGTGTATTCTACACGGGCTGATTGGCTGGCGGGTTTTTAACAATCCCCAAAGTATACCACTACCCGATGTCGAGGCCGATCCGCATATCTACCCCCTTTTGTTGCACGTCATATTTGAAATCCTTGTCGACAAGACTGTCAATGACAATCTGTTTTGCGATCAGCGCTTTAAGCGTATCTGGATGCAGACGCCATTGACCGTATCGTTCGTTGAGGTATCCAAGCCGTAGTGCGACTTTCCGAAGCTTCTTTAACTCCTCATGAAAGGCAAGTCGCCATGTGGCTGTCGATGTCTTGCCAAAATCAATGGGGTTACGTGTGATTGGATAATGCGCTCTTTTCGAAAGAGGTGGGCAATCGTAAACGAATATCCGGTATAGGCGATGGTTCTCGGAATCGTCCCACTTGAGGTGTTCCCGATACATCCAGTGTAGGTCCTTCGCCGCTTGATCCGGAGATCTGTTTTCACGCAGAAAACGATATCGTCGAAGAAAGAAATCGGTATCAATCAGAATTGCGGTAGGCACGGCTAAGCTCTAATTCAAAGAAAAAAACCCCTTGGTTTCGGCAGCCCCGCAATAAATTGGGAGCGCGTACCACCAAGGGATTGTTATTCAATCCTACTATCAGTACATCGAACTCTACATCAAGCTTCTATAAATCCTTTGGTGTATTTTATAAAATTAATATAAATACAGATTTATGGCTTCCGCCGATCACGCAGCCGGTTCCGCAGGGCTGAACCGTGAGCCAGCCAGCGGTATACGCCGGTTAATCGTTGGGCCGTGCGGGATCAGCGGCGCGACGATCAAGACACCCACGACCACCGCTGCGTTCGCAGCGAGAAACGTCCAGTGCGGTTGTCTCAGAAAGATTAGCACACCACTGGCCAACAGGAGGATTACTGTGATCGGGATCAGTCCCCGCCACGCCAGACGCATCAGTTGGTCGAACCTAAACCGCGGCAGCGTCCACCGAATCCAGATCATCAGGAAAAGAAGAAAGCCAACCTTAGAGATGAACACCCCCGACTTGAGCAGCACCCACCCCAAGCCCGCCACCACGGGCTCTTGCACCACCGGCAGGTCCCAACCGCCCAAGAACAGAAGCGTGAAAAACGCGCACCCCGTGATCATGTGCATGTACTCGCCCAGGAAGTAGAGCGCCCATTTCATCGAGCTGTACTCCGTGTGGTACCCGCCCACGAGTTCCTGCTCGCACTCAGCGAGGTCAAACGGCGCACGGTTACACTCAGCGAGTACACAGATGTAGAAAATGACTGCCAGGACGGGCTGGTAGAAGATGTTCCAGACGCCGTTGGCCTGGAATTGCACCAGCACATCAGCACGGGGGCTGGCGTACATCAGTATTACGATCAGCACGCACAGGCTCATCGGTATCTCGTAGCTAACCATCTGTGCGGTGGCACGCAGGGCACCGAGAAACGAGTATTTGTTGTTAGACGCGTACCCACCGAGCACCACGCCGTACACCGCCAGCGATCCGATCGCCAAGACGTAGATCACGCCGATGCTGATCGGCGCCGCTGTGACGTTGACCACCGCGTCACCCCATTGCAGGTATCCACCCCAGGGGATGATCGCCCAGCCCAGTAGCGCGGGGATGATTACCACAACCGGTGCCAGCAGAAACAGCGCACGGTCCACGTTCAGCGGGGTGTAGTCCTCTTTAAAGAACAGCTTGATCCCGTCCGCCAGCGGTTGGCCCAGGCCCCAGCAGTGGTGTTTGAACGGCAGGATTCCGAATGAGAATCCCACACGGTTAGGCCCAATACGGTTCTGAATCCACGCAGCCATCTTGCGCTCCAGCAGGATCAGGTACGCACAAGACAACAGGATCAACTGGACCGCGATGATCATGGTCACGAGGCTGGTCAGGAGTTGTGGGGCCATCGGGGGTTTCCAAAGTGCAAGGTGCAAAACAATATATGGTCGATTTGTAACTGCGGATGCTGCACAAGGCAACCTAGCACGCCTATGGCCCCAACCAGCTACAATACCCATCGGCGTATCGGGATGCGTTCCAATATCAGCAATTGGCAGTCGTCTTGCCGGTACGGCGGGGAATTACACCGTGTCTAAGACCAAACAAACCGAAAAAGATAGTGAGAACGTGCTCAAAGAGACGTTCGAGTCAATCGTCATCGCGTTTATCTTGGCGTTTGTCTTCCGCGCGTACGTCGTCGAGGCGTTTGTCATTCCGACCGGGTCGATGGCGCCTACGTTGTACGGCCGACACATGCACGTGACCTGCGAGCAGTGCGGGTACCGCTTCGCCACCGACACCCCCCGCGGCGAACGAACGCCGACTCGGATCGACAGCGAAGCCGCTGCCGTCTGTCCCATGTGTCACTTTCAGAACCTGCTGCGCGTGGGTACCCGGGTCAGCGCCGGCGACCGCATCCTCGTTCACAAATACATCTATAGCCTTACCGAGCCGCGTCGGTGGGACGTCGTCGTCTTCAAAGCTCCCCACGATCCCAACACAAATTTCATCAAACGGCTCGTCGGCCTGCCCCACGAACGGCTGTGCATTATCGACGGGAACATCTACACCCAGCCCACCGGGGACAGCAGCGATCAGCCTTGGCGCATCGCACGCAAGACCGAAAGGCCACGTGTTCAGAAGACGGTGTGGCAGCCGATTTACCACAGCCGATACGTGCCCCTGGACGGTGGTCGCAGGAGCATCGGCCGAGCGCAGCACCCCTGGCAGGTTCCTTGGTTGGCAAGTCAGCCCGCAGCGTGGAACCTCAGCGGACGTCACAGCTACCGGTACACCCAACAGAGTCAGGGTTTTATCCGTTTTGACTTTCAGCGTGCGCAGCACGGCGGACCCGGTATCTACTGGTACAACCAGCTCAAGCAGCTCGCACTTCCTTTCGAGCCCATCGAAGACATCCGTGTCGTAGCGACGTTTGTCCCCGACGGTCCAGGCTTGGCAGTCAGCCTGCACACCACCTCGCGCGCCGATGACCCTCACGGGCGCATGATGGAAGTGGTCGGTCAGATCGACGAGACCGGCAAAGCATCGCTATCAATATCCCCAACCCGTGACGCGCCCGGCGAGACATGGTCCGAGAGTGTTCAGCTATCGCCGTTTGCCCCGGGCATCGGCAGACGTGTCGAGTTGTGGTACGTGGACCAGGAAGCGAGCCTCTGGGTCGATGGTCAACAGGTGCTACGCCGTCAATTTGAATTGCCCTTGGACACCCTCATGAGTCGGCGGGGGCTGGTTACAGTTCCTCGCATCAAGGTCGCCGTGCGGGGTACCCCTGTGACGCTGCACCGCGTGCAGGTCGACCGCGATCTGTACTACACAAACATGAACCCCAACGGCAGCCCCGCACGCGGAGCGCTATTCAAAGCCGACGACGGATACGTCGGTCAACCGTTCGAACTAGGTGCTGACGAGTTTCTGTGTTTTGGGGACAACAGCCCGCTCAGCCACGACAGCCGGTTCTGGGGACAGGTCAACCCTTGGATCCACGCACGCATGTTCAAACAGGGCACAGACCATCAAGCCGCCTTGGGCATCGTGCCACGCAAGCTACTCATGGGTAAAGCGTTCTTCGTCTACTTCCCAGCCCCGCTTGGCTTCGTGCCTGAGAATTGGCCCGTCGTCTTCGTCCCCAATTTCGAGTCGATGCGATTCATCTACTAACCAAGTTTCAGTTGATCGAGCGATCGACAGCCTGCGCCACCCGCGCCAGGGTCGGCACCAGGTCCTTCAGCGCCTGGGGTGTGAGCGATTGCGCTCCATCGGTCATCGCGTGTTCGGGGTCCGGGTGCAGCTCAATCATCAACGCATCAGCCCCCGCAGCCACAGCAGCACGACTCATGTCCGCCACCAGCCTTGCATGACCCGTGCCGTGCGAGGGGTCCACAGCAATGGGCAGGTGTGTTCGAATGTGCAACTCGGGCACCGCTGACAGGCTCAGCGTGTTACGTGTGTGGTCCTCAAACGTGCGTACGCCACGCTCGCACAGCACGACGTTCGGGTTCCCCTGCGCGAGTATGTACTCAGCCGCTTGGAGGTACTCGTCGATGGTCGTGGACATCCCGCGTTTAAATAGCACGGGCTTGGGCTGCTTGCCCACCGCTTCGAGCAGCTTAAAGTTTTGGCAGTTACGCGCGCCGATCTGTAGGCAGTCCGCGTAGCTAGACACCAGGTCGACCTCGGTTGGCGTCAGGACCTCCGTTACGATCGCCAGCCCGGTCTCGTCACGCGCCGCAGCTAGGAGTTTTAAGCCCTCCTCACCAAGGCCCTGGAAGGCGTAGGGGTTGGTGCGAGGCTTAAATGCGCCGCCGCGTAGCGCGTGGCAACCCGCGGCTTTCACCTGTCGCGCCGATTCGAGGATCTGCTTCTCGTTTTCGACGCTGCAAGGCCCAGCCACGATCGGAACGTGACCGCCCCCGATCACGCAAGCGTCGCTGATCCGCACCTGCGTGCGCTCCTTTCTGCTCTCCTTCGCAGCGATCTTGTACGGGTGGAGGATGGGCACCACGCGGTCGACGCCCGGCGCCTGCTCCAGGCGACGCTTCTCTTTCTTGCGGTCGTCACCGATCACCGCCACGACGGTCAGGTCCGTGCCCACGATGACGTGGTCCTTCAGGCCCATCTCACGCACCAGATCAGATACGTGGGCCACTTGTTCTTTTGTTGCTTCGGATTGCATGACGACGATCATGGTTCGGATCTCCTAGTGGGTGGCCCGGCGTGAATAAAAGGGCCACAAAAAAACCCCGACGCTTGGCGGCACCGGGGTTCTCAAGTCGTGCTTATCTATGGGCTACGACACCCGCGCCGCTACAGGGTGACTCCCAAAATAACTAAAGAAAAAATAAAACTTACTCATCCGCATATCTGCTCCGACAACTGGTTAAGTATTCCACCGAACACCGGGCAAGTCAACTAGGACACTACCCTATACCCATAATCTGAGGGGTTCCAATCAACAAGATCCCGGAGGTTTCGATTGGACTGGGACCACAAGCCGTCCCATTTCCTGACAAATGGTTTGATATCACTCCGCCGGCCATCCCCAGGCAGACGATCCAGAACCGGGGCAATGTAACGATCCCGATAATTCCTGATTCTTTTGCGTCCGACCCGCCTTCGAGTCATAGCATCGAACAGCTTAAATAACGGATTCATCAAACGGTAAGCCGTTATGTATCTCAGCGGCGTCCCAACACCTTCGGCCCGCTGACCAAAGACGGTTTCAACGCCCAGAGCATCGCAAACCACCCGGTCAAATTCTTCGCTGTTCCGCGTCAACATCTCGTAGGGGATCGCCGTCACGCTATCAAATTGGGTCTTCCACCGCTCAATAGCAACGTCGTAGCGAAGGTAATCCCCGAGGAAATGGTGCCTTTCGGCGAATCGCTTTGGTGTTAGGCGCGACATTATATCGGTTGCAACGGCGTGCCGATATACGCTGTCACAGTAGGAGTATTGCTCCCTTAAAACAATCAGTATCCGAGCGTCGGGGATTATCCCTTTCAGCCTGGTAACGATGTCGTAGCAACGGTCCTCACTATCGCCGAATGGCACACCGGAGAATTTTTCTTGTGAAAGAACCCTCGGCAATGATGCGTCCGCAAAAAACCCTTCACTGGCCGCACAATCTCTGTCATTGAGCAATTTGGTCAGCGACCCGAATGAGAATTTAATAACGCCCTTGGAGTGCAGTTGTTTACAAAGCTGCCTTTGTATGTAGGTGGATGCCGACTTGGGGTATCCGACATGGATTACAAAGGGGTGGGGCAATGGTTCACCTTGGCAGGCTACTATAGTCGCTTCTTCTTACTTAGGCTTGCTCGCCGCCACCCGGTTTTTGGACATTTTAATGGGGGGATGGTCCTCCACCGCTCCGGAGAACCCGGTATTACTATGCCAACCAATGCGGGCGATAGGACTCGAACCTACACGGGTGTTACCCCACCAGAACCTAAATCTGGCGCGTCTGCCAATTTCGCCACGCCCGCAACACAATTAGCTACATCATCTTAGATTAAGATCATATCAGAAAAAACACCCGTACCGTCGCGCCGTGACGGAGCCGCCGCTGCGAACGATTTTGCTAAGGCGTGTCCTGAGGCCTGACCACGGTCTTGATGTCGATCGTTAGTATGCCGTCGTTTTCGGTGCCCGCTCCGGTGATGCGGTACCACATGCCGGGTTCCATCTGTGCGGTCAGCGGCACCGCCTCGCCCGTTGCCGTGAGCCTGACGGATCGCCCGTCAGCGGTTTGGCCCGTGATACGCCGCCGACCAGGGGCGTCACCCGCGTCACGTTCAGCTTGTGCGACCTTATTCCGAGCAGATCGCTGTTCACGTTCGAGCCGACGCACCACAGCATTTGCTTGGTCGATCTCAGCCTGGCTGTGGACGTTTGTCATCACCTCTTCGCCTAGATACGGGTCCCAGACCGGTTGCTGCTGTGATATCACTTCCGCAGCCCGACGCGCTGCCGCCAACTCACCAGTGATCGTAGTAAGTTTGTTTTTCGCTGCCTGTATCTGCGCCTCTTGTCGGGCAGCAAGTGCCTGGGTATTGGTATCGACCCTGACCAGCCACGAATGCACACCGAAAAACGACACGCCGTCGGTACCCATCGCGTCTTGTGACCGTTCCAGGGGTATTCCGGTCACCCCCGAGGGGTTCGGCGATCCGTGGCGTGGTTGGCTAGGTTGCAACTGCGCACGCAAACGCCGTACCTCTTCTTGCAGGTCCCTGACCTGCTGCTCTAGCCGTTCGATCCGGACACGCATCGACCGGTCCTGTGCTTGCGTCCAGGGTGCAACGCAGGCGACCACCACTCCAGCGAGTACGAGACCGACGGTTGTACGTTTAGCCGTCATGGCATAATCCCCACAATCAGATAAATCACGGCTCGCCCTGGCTGACGTGCCCCTCAATAGGTCATCCTAAACCGTCCCCAGCCCGGTCGCGGCGTTAGACGTAGAGCGGTCATGATCCACAAAAGAAATGCGGCCGAGAGGAGTCGAACCTCCACGGGGTGTGAGCCCCACTAGGACCTGAACCTAGCGCGTCTGCCAATTCCGCCACGGCCGCGACATATCGGCTGCCAAGTCTAGGGCAATCATCCGGATAATCAAGCAAACTGGGCTAGGCTAAGAGCGCCTCACACAATGAGATTTAATCAAGCCGGTATGCTCTATCAAGCGCCGCAACGAGCCGCGACCGTCAGGGAGCGGGCTTCTTCGTTTTTTAGAACCAGATCGTAGGTCCGGGCTTGCCCGGATATCTGTGTAGCGTCCGTTGTGCGGACCGTGCTATCTGGTTTCATAACTCCCCTCCCTGTCAGGGAGGGGGTAGGGGGAGGGTCGTGTGCTCATGGTTTTCGGGGCTTTCACCCCTCACCCAACCTCTCCCCTGGAGGGGAGAGGGGTTTTGAAACAGCTTCCAGTCACAGTGTCAGCACGGTAAGGTTCGTATTGGAGTAGATGCACATTTGGCCCGCCACGTCCATGGCATGCCGCACCACCAGTTCGGGTGATTGCTCGGTGTGTTGGACCAGTGCCCGCGCTGCTGCGGTGGCGTAGTCGCCGCCAGAGCCGATACCCAGGATGCCGTCGCTCGGTTCGATCACCTCACCCGAGCCGGAGACGAGCAAACTACACGATTGGTCAGCTACGACGATGAGGCTTTCGAGCCGACGCAGCACCCGGTCGGTGCGCCACTGTTTAGCCAGCTCGATCGCCGCCTTCTTGATATTCGCTGGCGACTCCTTGAGGCGTGCCTCGAACCTTTCAAGCAGCGCAAACGCGTCGGCCGCGGCACCGGCAAAGCCCAGCAACACGCCCGCACCTTCAGCACCGAGTTGATCGAGCCTTCGTACCTTGACCGCGTCCGCCTTAGCCACCACGCTCCCGACCGTGACCTGCCCGTCGCCGGCAATAGCGACCTGCTGACCCCGTCGAACCGAAAGAATCGTGGTGGCGTGAAATTGACTCATCAAAACATCTTAACAGCTACCGTAAAGAGTCAATAAGTAAAAGGTCGCGCCACACCGCTAACACCCTGCTATAAACACCCGTCATGCCCGACGAATCACAACCGCAACCCGTGCCTAAGCCCCTGCACCAGCCCGTGCTGCCACAGCAAGTCCTGGAACTGCTAGCGCCTGGCCCGGGGATGGTTTGCCTGGACTGCACCGTCGGCGTGGGGGGGCACGCGCAGCTAATCGCACCTCACCTGGCGCCGGGCGGTCGGTACATCGGCTTGGACGTCGATCCGCGTAACCTTGAAATCGCTCGCCAGCGCCTGGCCGGTATACCCGTACAACTGGACCTGGTGCGGTCAAACTTCGCTGCTGCAGGCGACGTCCTGGCGGAACTTGGCGTGACAAGCGTCGACCTGCTCCTGGCAGACCTGGGTTTTTCGTCGAACCAAATGGCTGACCCCGACCGTGGTTTTTCATTCCAGGCCGACGGGCCTTTGGATATGAGGCTCGACCCCGGCTTGCATCAAACAGCAGCGGACTTGGTCAACGAATTACCCCAAGATGAACTGGCGAATTTGATCTTCCGGTACGGCGAAGAACGCCGCAGTCGTGCCATTGCGCGAAAGATTGTCGAAGTCCGCCGGACATCACCGATTAATACGACGAGGCAGCTAGCACAGGTCGTCAGGCAAGTTTCCAGACCGCCTGCTAGCAAAAAAAACTCGCGGGGCCGACGGATCGATCCCGCAACACGGACGTTCATGGCCCTACGCATCGCGGTAAACGCCGAACTAGCGGCTTTGGAACGGTTGATCGACGGACTAGGAAATTTACTTAGGCCCGGGGCGACGGCGGCGGTCATCAGCTTCCACTCGTTGGAAGACAGGCTCGTCAAACAAGCGTTTGTCAAGTACCGACGAGATGACTTGGCCACGGTGCTGACCGCCAAACCGATCGTCGCCGACGACGAACAGCAGCGTGAGAACCCACGCAGCCGATCGGCAAAGCTGCGTGCGATCCGCTGGATAGGGCAATAAATCGCCTGACTAACAGACCGCCGCTTAGTGTGGTAAAGTCTAGGGCTGCTGTCACGGACGACACACAAAGCCCAGACAGGGACGAACGGGTATGACACGCGACACCAAAGTCGGCCTACTAGTAGGGCTGGCAATCATCCTGCTTATCAGCATCATCGTCAGCGACCACCTATCCGTGGTCCAATACCAGGATGCCGCCGATCTGACGCAATTCGCCCAGCAGGCACAGCAGAGCGTCGAACCATCCTCAGGTACAAGCCGGCGTAACCCAACAGGTATCCTGCGCGGTCGCACGACCGCGCCGACTCGTAACGTAGCCACCCAAAGGGTTGCGCCCACAAGACGCACCTCGCCCCTGCCGCTACCGGGTCAGGGAGTACCCTCGCAGCCCAATCACGTCACGCCACGCCCAAGCAACCCCGCATTACGCCCAGATCAGCGCGTTGCACAGCGAAATACCCACGCACCGGTATTGACCCTCAGCCACACCCAGTCCTCCGGGGCAGCCCAGCCCGGTGCGACCCAGACGCCGTCGCACCAACGCGCTAACGGCTCAACCCCGCAGCCGATCATCCACTACGTCCGTGCAGGGGAGTCGCTGTGGACGCTCGCTCAAAAGTACTACGACGACGGGAACTACTGGCAAACCATTGCAGACGCCAACCCCAAAGCCATCCAGCCCACCGGCGGCGTTCGTGAGGGTGTCAGGCTCGTGATACCCAACAAAGCGGGGCTGGCAAACCGTCCGTCCACCAGCGAGAGCCGGGCTAGCCAGACCAACGCCCGTCTCGGTCAGACGCAGCCAAACCCGCGAGGCCGATCACAGAGCCGTAGCGACAGCAACAAGTTAATCGAGGTCCGTGCCGGTGATTCGCTTAGTTCGCTAGCACAAAAGCACCTGGGTTCGAGCGATCGGTGGCGCGAGCTGTTCGACGCAAACCGCGATCAACTCAAGCGCCCCGATCAGATCCGCGTCGGTATGAAGCTCCGCGTTTCGCCGCACACAAACGACAGCACCCGTGCACAGACACGTGAGAAAAAACACCGCGATCAAACAAGCAAATCAGATACTTACGTCGTGCAGCCAAACGATTCGCTGTCGAGCATCGCGGGCAAGCTGTTGGGCGACCCAAACCGTTGGGACGATCTGTACGCCGCCAATCGTGGGAAATTGAAAAACCCCGATTCGCTGCGCGTCGGTCAGCGGTTAAAGGTCCCGCCTCGATAGGGGGGCAGGGGAGGCGCCCAAGCTGTGTTGGGGTCAGGTCACCGGGGGGCACAAAACCGTTTCGTCATGCTAACGCACCAATCAACAACACAGCCACGCCCTCGTGCGCAACGGCGAAGGCCGACGGCGTGGTGGATGATGCTCGCACTGACCGTATACGTCACGGTGTTGGGCACAGCATTGCTGTGGTTTCGTCAGGAGCGATTGCACATCATGCACGCAGTGGCTGTGCTGCACACCCAGATCAACCATACCAGACAAGGCCTGTGGGACCTGCAGGTGCGCATCGCCGACCTGACCGGGCCGCGTGCACTGGGCGATGCGATCGCTCGCTCATCGCTCGATATGCAACCCGTAACGGGTGTCCCCGGTCCGTCCCAGCCCATCTTATCCGCCGCGGGGCACCGCTATGAACAGTATTGACCGCGCCGGTGATCGCCGTGCCCGCACACACTGGGCGCCCTGCCCCGACGCCAGCCGTAGAGCACTGCGTGCCGGGCGTGTGTTTACCATAGTCATAACCCTTGCGTTGCTCGGTTTAGCCGGGCGCGTTGCGCAACTCCAGATCGACCCGCCAAAGCGCATCGTCGATCGTATCGATTCGCAACGCAGCCGTACCATCGTCCAGGCTCGCCGGGGAAACCTGCTCGATCGTCGGGGCCGGATACTCGCCACCACGCGCGTTGCCCAACGGCTATTCGTCGATCCGAAGATTATCGAAGACCCCAACACCTTCTCTGAGCGCGTCGCTTACACCGTGGGCTACGATCCCGCATCGATCGAGCGGAAAATCAGCCAATCAAAAAATAAGCGATACGTCGTGATCGACCGCCGCGTCAGCGACGACCGTGCCGCTAAGCTCGACGGGTTTGCATTACGCGGCCTCGCCAAAGAGCCATACGTGGTGCGGGACTACCCACAGGGCACGCTGGCGGGGCAGGTGATCGGGTTTATCAGCGTCGACGGGCAAGGCCTCGAGGGCATGGAGCGCGTGCTAAACCCTCATCTCGCTGGACAACCCGGTGCAGTGCGCTACCTGCGCGACGCCAAACGCCAACCCGTGTGGATCGACCGGGCAGACTACAAAGCACCGTCCGATGGCCAAGCCGTGCGCCTGAGCCTGGACGCCACCATCCAAACCATCGCCGAAACGCAACTCGCCGCCGCGTGTCGTCAGTTCGCCGCACAGTCGGGTCAGGTCATCGTGATGGACCCCGTCACCGGCCAGGTATTGGCAATGGCAAACTACCCGACTTTCGACCCAAACGACTTCAGCAGGTCACACCCCGACGATTGGCGCAACCGCTGCGTCACCGACGTCTTTGAGCCGGGCTCGACGTTTAAACCCTTTGTCTGGGCCGCGGCGACCCATGCAGGGCTGGTACAACCCGATGAGATCATCGACACCACCACATCTGGCGTGTACCGCACGGACAAGGGGCGGCGGCTACACGACGTTCACGCGCACGGACGCATCACCTGGGACGACGTGCTGGTCAAGTCGAGCAACATCGGCATGGCGATCGTCGCCCAGCGCATGACACCATCCCAGATGCACGCCGCACTGCGGGCGTTCGGCTTTGGTGCTGTGACCGGTAGCGAAATCCCCGGTGAAGCGGGGGGCATTATCACACCCCTGAAAAAGTGGAACCACTACACACTCACCAGCGTACCCATGGGCCAGGAGATCGCCGTCACCGCGCTCCAGCTCGTCCGAGCGTTCTGCGCATTGGCAAACGGGGGATACCTCGTCCGACCCACTATTCTCGCGCCGGACCCCAGCAGCCCAGACCACCGTGACGCAGCACTGATCTACGAGCGCGTGTTAAATTCAGCCACAGCCGCTCACACGCGACGAGTCCTACGACGTGTTGTAACGCAAGGCACCGGCATTAGGGCCAACAGCAAAATGTACGCCATCTTCGGCAAAACAGGCACAGCCCAGATCGCCGATCCCGTCAACGGCGGGTACCTCGAAGACGCCTACGTCTCATCGTTCATCGGGGGGGCACCCGAAGACGCGCCGCGCATCGTCGTCGCGTGCATGATCCACCGCCCGGACGTGTCCATCGCACACCACGGCGGCACAGTCGCCGGGCCCGCGGTACGCAACATCGTCGAGCAATCGCTCATGTACCTGGGCGTCACACCCACCAGCACGACGCAGGACCGCTCATACGTGCAGGTGTCTCACTAGCGCGACCTCTGTTCGCAACCATTACGTCACCGCAACGAGCTGCGACTATCAGGACACGATGCACGAGCAAAAGTAGGGTTCGCTGTGCGGACCGCTTCAGTCGCTTATCCAACGACGCCGGTGGCACGGGTGGCTCGCAACCCGTGAGTCACGGATGGCCCAACCACCCATTTAGAGCACCTTGCATAAATAATCGCCATGTCAGTTCTGGAGTAGGGCAGGTCATTGACCTGCCTTCTTCTTGGGGAGATGGAGAATAATTACGCAAGTTGCTCTAGCCACGGGTGATTACACCCGTGGCCCCGGCCGCTTCATACGCCGAAGGCTCGTAAGCCTACCTACACTCACACCCGCTCGGCAAGACTCGCCGTCACCGTCTATATTACTGCCATGCAGCGAACACCCTTCTATAAATTCCACAGCCAGCACGGCGCTCGATTCGTTGACTTCGCGGGCTGGGAGATGCCCATCATGTACCGCTCGATCATCGAGGAACACCGCCAGGTCCGCACCGCGGGCGGGCTGTTCGACGTCTCGCACATGGGCAGACTCAAAATATCAGGCCGAGACGCCAGGCGGTTGCTCGAACGCACACTCACACGCCGCATCAGCGACATGAAACAAGGCGCATGCCGCTACAGCCTGGTCTGCAACGAACAAGGCGGCGTACTCGACGATGTCCTCGTGTACCGCTTCGAGTACCACTGGCTGCTCGTCGTCAACGCATCAAACCGCGAAAAAATACTCGCACACCTCCACGCCCATGTTGGCGATTGGGCTGTGAAGATCGAAGACCAAACCCTATCCACTGCCATGGTCGCACTTCAGGGACCGAGGGTCATGGACCAGATCGCTCGCTTTTCCACAGAGGTACCCAACCTTCGGCGGTATAGCTTCTGCATTAAAAAACTCCTAGCCCTCGAGATGACCATCAGCAGGACGGGCTACACCGGCGAAGACGGCGTCGAGGTGATCCTGCCCTCGCTCATGGCGGGTATGGCGATCAAACTACTCCTACGCGAAGACCCTGACAGTCAAAACAGCGTGTCAATTCAGCCAGCCGGGCTGGGCGCTCGCGACACGTTACGCATGGAAGCGGGCATGCCGCTCTACGGCCACGAGCTCGACGAGGCGACCGACCCGATCTCCGCAGGCCTGCTATTCGCCGTTAGCCTCGATAAAGACGACCCCACCTTCATTGGCCAAGAAGCACTCAAAAAAATCGCTCAAGACGGTCCCGCACGCCGTCTAATTGGGCTCAAGCTCGATGGCAGACGCACTGCACGTCAGGGCGCTTCGGTTTACATCGGCGATAGCCACGTCGGCAACGTCACCAGCGGGTGCCTTTCACCTACGCTAGGCTTCCCGATTGTGATGGCGTACATAGAGGCTGATCGTCTCGACACGGACGCCACAGCATCCGTCGAGATCAGCTCAAAGCGCGTCGACGCACAAGTGACCGCGCTGCCGTTTTATAAGCGACCGTAACGGACAAAGTGTTTGGTCCTACAGCAAGTCGTGGGGCGATTGGAAACTAAACGTTTTCGCAACGAGCCGCGACCGTTAGGGAGCGGTCTCTTAACGCAGAGTTGCAATCAAATATAAAAACGCCTTAGCTTGTAGGGTCCGCTGTGCGGACCGTTCCGACTGTCCCACGGCTTCGTTACGCCGACCGGCGTTTACCCGAGTGATCGGGGTCGTCTGCCTGACCGTTTTTCTTCGGATCAGTCTGGGCCTGCTTATTGGGTTTGCGATTGGCCCGCTTACGCTTCGTGGGTAGGTTCTCCATCGGCTTGCCGCTCGATAGTCGTTGCTCGAGCTTACGCAGCGATTCGATCTCGATCTGACGCACACGTTCGCGTGTCAGACCCACGCGCTGGCCGATCTCCTTGAGCGTCAGCGGTTCCTGGTCGTCGAGCCCGTATCGCATACGCAGGATCGAAGCCTCACGATCGTCGATCACGTCCAGCAGCTTCCGGATCGTCTGGATGTCGTCCGAGTCGAGCACCTGCTGCTCCGGGCTGGGCGTCTTTTCGTCACTGAGCAACTCAGAGATGGTCAGCCCCTCACCATCGACTGCACCGGTCTGAGGCGGGCGCTGAAACGCGCTGACAGCCTTGCGGATGATGCGCACCTTCTTCGTAGGCAGGTCCATGATCTGTGCCAATTCCTGGATCGTGGGCGATCGCCCCAGCTCCTCCTCCAGCGTCAGGCTCGCCCTCTTCCATTTCGCGATCAGTTCCACCATGTACGCTGGGATATGAATGGGCTGTACCGCGTTAATCAGTGCACGCTTGATCGCCTGCTTGATCCACCAAGATGCATAGGTGCTAAACCGTGCGCCCTGGTCGGGGTCGAATGCCTCCACCGCACGCAGCAATCCCAGGTTGCCCTCTTCGATCAGGTCGGTCAACGGCAGGCCGCGGTTATTAAATCGCTTAGCCACACTCACCACGAGGCGCAGGTTAGCCCGGATCATCCGGTCACGTGCCTGCGGGCAGTTTTCGTGGATGATACGCCAGCACAGCTCCCGCTCCTGCTCGGGTGTGAGCAGGTCGGTTTTGTCTATCTGCTTGAGATAGAGCTCCAAGCCGTCTTTGACGGACCTTACAGACCTATAGCCAGCCATCACCCCTGCACTTTCCGGACTATCGCGGCTCGACCCAGGGCGCAATTCAAGCGATCCAGACGCGGTTAGCCTACCGGTTTATCCTCGGCCCAAGGGTCTCAAGGCTTAACGTTAGAGGTGATCTGCAAAACCGGAGTGTACCGAACGTAAGGTCAAGTCCGGTCGTGCCACGCCACAGCCGCAGCACCGATGATCCCAGCGTCATTACCCAGCGCTGCCCCGACAATGCGGACATGGTCTTTCATGATTGCCCAAGACCTGCTGGTAAACGCCTCACGAACACGATCGATCAGGAATTCGCCAGCCTGGACCATGCCCCCAGCCAGAACAATCATCTGCGGGTCCAATAATCGGCTCAGGTTCACGCACGCGATGCCCAGGTACATCGCCGTCTCGTTTACCAGTCGGTTTGCCAGTGTGTCGCCCGCCTTGGCAGCGTCGAAAACATCCTTAGCCGTGACGGACCGTTGTTCGCGGATCTGATTTAGCGATGAGGTCTCGCCGGCTTCCATCGCCTCCTCAGCACGACGAGCAGTGTGTGACGCCGAGGCGTAGGTCTCTAGGCAACCGCGCTGACCGCACCCGCATTTACGACCGCCTTCGGGCACCACGATCATGTGCCCCGCTTCACCGCCCCTGCCCAGTGCGCCGTGGATGATCTGATCGTCCACCACCACACCGCTGCCCACGCCCGTGCCCAGCGTCAGTGTTATCAGGTGTCGGATCGACGCGTCCCGCCCAGCTCCGATCCAGTACTCACCCAGCGCCGCGGCGTTCGCGTCGTTTTCCAGCACCGTGGGTCGGCCCGTACCCTTTGCGATGCGGTCACGAAGCGGAACGTTATTAAATTCAGGGATATTCGGCGCCGACGCCAGCACGCCGTTTTCAAAATCAATCGGTCCCGGCGAGCCGATCCCCACCCCATCGATCTTCGCCATGTCCAGACCCGCTTGCGACGCCACCGAATGCGCCAGGTCCACCATCGCCCCGATCACAGCCTCGGGTCCCTCCTTGCTGGGCGTGGGAACGGAATCGTTTGCTTTGACCTTGCCCCGGTCGTCTATCACCCCGCCTTTGATGTTCGTTCCACCCAGGTCCAGGCCGATGTAAAAGGGCATAACCGATTCCTCTGTAGCGAGGTCAAAGTCACTCGCAAGTATCGATTCTAGCGTGGATGGACACGCATCACATGCCGCGCAATACGTTCCCGGATCGCGGGTAGTGGGGCAGTTTGAATCCGAGCGTCATCGCAACGAGCCGCGACTGTTAGGGAGCGGGCATCTTCCGCTTTGAAACCCCCTTGCCATCGGCGTTTTGAACGACAATTTACCCAAAATATTCAAATTGACTCACTACCCGATCGCAATGCCTATCGTCAGCCGTGGGGGGCCGGATCACTCGTGAAAATACAGCTACGCGGTGCATCGACGAGAAAGTGATCGAGCACCTTTTGACTAAATTCTTGTTGCACCATTTCCAGACCATCAAATCGCCCCGACAGCGTGTCTGGGCGGTGCATGTCCATCGCCATGAAGTGGTACCGGCCCTCACCCAGCAACCGTCGCACCCACCGGTCAGGTTCGACGCCTTCCTCGCCGGTCATTGATCGGAAGTTCCCTTGCAGCCAAACGCCCATGTCGACGATCTCAGTCAGCCGCTTGTCGAGCTCATGGGTACACGCCAGCCGCTCGGGGTGCGCGAGGATGGGCTGATACCCCCGTTTGATCAGCCAAGCGAATGCGTCCGTCGCCCACTTAGGCCAGTGCGCCTCCCAGAAGTCGACCAGCACACACCGTGAGCCTGCCAGCGTGGGCACACCACGTTCGCCCAGCCAATCAATGACACCGTCGTACAGCCGAAGCTCACCACCCGGCCAAACCCGGTACGCCAAACCCGCTTCGCGGATGCTCCGGTCGAGTTGCGTGGTCCACGCACGGATGTGCTCGATAGCGTTACACGCCGGGTCCTCGGGGAGGATGTGGGGCGTGCAGATCGAGCCGACAAAACCCGCTTCAATCAAACAACGCACACACTCGAGCGATTGTTCAAGGTCGACACACCCGTCGTCGATCGAAGGCAGCAAATGGCTATGGATATCGATTCGCCCAGCCGCAGGCGGTTCCGGGTCGATCAGGCCAGCATCACAAGAAGACGAGTCAGACATGACAATGGCAGTATAGCTTGACCAACCTCATACCGACGGTGGGCGGTGTCCTAGTTTTAAACCAAAGTGTTACCGTGACGAGCCGCGACCGTCAGGGAGCGGTCTTCTACCCCAAATTTCAAACTAGGACGCTAGCCCGATCGTGGCTCCGGGGCTGCCATCGTCTCGAGGCAAACTCCCAACAAGGTAAACCGCAAAAGCCCAACAGCCGTCTTCGCCGCCAAGTCACGCACCGCGTCTCGGCTACCTTGAAAATGCAAACACACACAACCGCTAATGGGGTCGCCCGCGCCTGCCGTCTTCTGGGCTACGCCAAACCAGACCGTCCCCACGGGTTTGTCATCTGTGCCACCCTCAGGGCCAGCAATCCCCGTGACAGACACGCTCAGGTCCGCGCCGCTACGCACCAGCGCGCCTTTTGCCATAGCCGTAGCCACCGGGCCGCTCACCACGCCGTGTTCCTCGATGTCAGCCGTGAGAACACCCAATTGACTAGCCTTCGTGGCATCGGCGTACACGATCCAACCGCCCTCATACACAGCACTACTGCCCGGCACGTCCGTAATCATCTTCCCCACCAGACCCCCGGTGCAGCTCTCAGCCGTGACCACGCACCGACTGTTCTCCTTCAGCAGCCTCACCAGTGACTCCTGGATCGTCCGTGACCCTCGCCCAAACGCGAACGGCCCAAGCAACCGCTCCGCTTGGGTAGCCGCCTGATCCGCGTGACGATGCGCTTGCGCCGATGACCCCTCCAGGTTACGAACGTGCACCGTCACAACACCCGCCTCGCATGTGACCGTCAGTGATAATTCCGGGTTCGCCTCCGTTAGCGGTGCCAGCATCGTGGTCACACGCCCAGGGTCGATGCCAAACACGTGGATACTGATCGTGGCAGGGGGTGGGTGCATTTAGCTATTTTACCAGCAGGGGCACGCAAGCACGATTGATTTTCTATAATCATTCACATGACCACGACCGCGACCATCCTCGACGGCAAGGCAGTATCACTGCAGGTCCTCGACCGGTGCGCCGACCGTGTAAAGCAGATCGTTGACCAGACGGGCCAGACCCCGTGTCTAGCGACCGTTCTCGTGGGGCACGACCCTGCCTCGGTCACGTACGTCCGCATGAAGCAGCGGCGCTGCGAAGCGGTTGGCATGAAATCGATCAAAATTGAAATGGGCGATCAGACCACGACCCACGAACTGGTCGCGAAGATCACCCAGATCAGCAACGACCCCACGATCAACGGCATACTGCTGCAGCACCCCGTGCCCAAGCAGATCGACGAGCGCGCCGCGTTCGAAGCGATCTTGCCGGACAAAGACGTCGATGGCGTCACCATCCACAGCTTCGGGACCACGTCGTTCGGGCTGCCGGGCTTCGGCTCATGCACACCAGCGGGGATCATGCGACTCATGGACGCCTACAATACACCCATCGCCGGGCGACATGCGGTGGTCATCGGTCGCAGCCCCATCCTCGGCAAGCCCATGGCCATGATGCTGCTCGCCTCGCACGCTACCGTCACCATCTGCCACTCAAAGACACAGAACCTGCCCGACATCGTGAAACAGGGCGACATTGTCGTAGCAGCAGTGGGGCGGCCCGAGTTTGTCAAGGGTGATTGGATCAAGCCGGGCGCCGTCGTGATCGACGCAGGGTACAACGTCGGCAATGTAGGCGACGTAGACTTCGACGCAGCCGCAGAACGCGCGTCGATGATCACACCCGTCCCCGGTGGTGTGGGGCCCATGACAATCGCCACGCTGATCGACCAGACGTCGCTCGCCGCAGCAAAACAGTTTGGACTCACCGAAAAAGAGTAAGCAAATGGGCATAGCCTGGATGAATACACCCGGATACGATGTGCAGCGACCTACGGGACGGTGTGCCATCACCGGTCAAGCACTCGAGCCCGACGAGGTATACATCGCCGCACTCATCGAAGCCCCACAGCCGCCCGAGTCCGACACACCCTCCGACAAAAACACCGCCACAGACGCCAACACAACTGCCGCTTCCGCTATCAGCGTCGGGCTACAACGGGTAGATATCAGCCTCGAAGCATGGGAGCAGGGCCACCGCCCCGATCATCTGTTTAGCTATTGGCGGTCACGCGTACCCCAGCCCAACGAGAAGAAAAAGCTCTTCGTCGACGACGGCGTATTGCTGGACCTTTTCGATAGGTTAGCCGACGCCGACACAGCAGAAAAATTAGCGTTCCGGTTTGTGCTAGCACTCATTCTCATGCGCAAGAGATTGCTGCGATACGTGGGCACCCAGACGCGACCCATCCCGTCGGGCCCGCAGCAAGACTGGTGGCAGATGAAACCAAAAGGCGCCGACGAAAAAGACATCGTCGAGGTGCTCGACCCGAAGATGAACGACCAGCAGATCATGCAGGTCACCGAACAGGTCGGGCAGATACTCGAAGTCGACATGTAACCGACACAGCACCCGTCAGCACCGTAATTTAATCATTCATGATGCGCATACACACGAATCGTTTGGGGCGCACCACGCTGGCTCGATCCGTTTGGCTCGTGGCCACGCTGCTGATCACAGGTTGCACGCCAGCCCAGGACCTGACACAGCCACCGCCTCGCATGCCCACCTGTCAAGAGATCGCAACCAAATACAACAACAACCTCGCACGCCTCGATCGGCTATGGGCCAGGGTCGTCGTTGAGCTGCACTGGCGCGACGATAAAGGCAAAAAACACTTCGAGCAGGGCGACGGGAATCTGATGATACTCATGCCCGACCGGGTGGCGCTGTCGATCGGCAAGCTGGGCAACACAATCATGTGGGCGGGAAGCGACGGCCAAAGGTATTGGCTCTTTGACCTCCAAGACGAGCCCGTGCTGTACGTCGGGCAAAACACCGCTGCCGACAGCGCCAACGCTACCCGCAAGCTCGCCATACCCATCCGTCCCACCGAGCTGACACGACTCCTAGCGATTACCCCGCTCGATAAACCAAGCCTCAGCTGTACCGTCGCGTGGGATAAGGGGGATTTTCAGATCAATGGGCTACCGTCGCAGATGGTCTGGGTCGAGCCCAAGCGTTACCTACCCACACGCGTGGACCTGCTCGACCAGACGGGGCACGCATCCGTTACCAGCCGACTATCGCGTTGGGAGCCCATGACGATCCAAGGCCTACCGCCCGGCGCGTTCCCTTGGATCGCCACCCGCGCCGAGGTGGAACTGCCCGGGCAGGACGGAACCATGACCCTCTTCTTGTCCGCACCCACCGACGGGCGCCAGTCAAACCGGATCAAAGAAAAAGCCTTCAGCCTCGACCATCTGATCCGCGTGTTTAAGCCCACACGAGTCGTCGACCTTGACGCACAGGATAGCCCCGCCCCGTGACACCAAGAAGCCGTGGATTGCAAATCTTCTTCCCCCTCTCCCTCGCAGGGAGAGGGCTGGGGTGAGGGTCGCGTCAACTGCAACCAAAAGATCGTAGGTCCGGGCCCACCCGGACGGATTTGTCTTAGGTCGGCAACAAAAGGGGTGCCACACAGCACGGCGGAGGCTGCTGTGTGCGATGCCTGCTTTCTCATACAGATCGCAAAAACTTTTGACCTAGAGCATTTTCATTTTTGATCGTAACAGATTCCCACGGCGAGCCGCGACCGTTAGGAAGCGGTCTCTTGATGCAGGGTTGCAACCAAATATAAAAACGCCCTATCCTGGCTTTCTGGTTGTTTCCCAGTGAGTCACAACACCCATTGTGTAGGCCATGACTTTTTGTGATTGGTATCAGACTTTAGCGGGTTGGCCGTCTCGGATCACGCGCAGCGTAACCGGTAGCTCAAAGTGCATGTCCTCTTCCACGCCTTGAGCCGACTCGACGTATCCGCCGTGTCGTTCCACAAGGTCAGCGATGATCTCCTGCACCAGGTACTCCGGTGCAGAGGCGCCAGCCGTCACCAGCACCGACTCGACCCCGTCAAACCAGCTTTGATCGATCTCAGTCTTGTCGTCCACGAGGTACGCTCTCGTGCCCACGTTCTCGGACATTTCCGTCAGGCGCACCGAGTTCGAGCTATTTTTAGACCCCACAACCAGCACCAGATCAGTAACCGGAGCCAGGTGGCGCACCGCGTGTTGGCGGTTTGTCGTCGCATAACAAATATCGTCGCTGGGGGGCGCCTTCACCTCGGGGTATTTTTTCTTGATCGCCTCGATGATGACGTTGGCGTCGTCCATGCTCAGCGTGGTCTGGGTCAGATACACCAGATGATCGTCCTGGGTAAAGGTCAGCTTCTCAACGTCCGCTGCGGATTCGACAATCGTGATCGCGTCCGGCGCCTCGCCGAACGTGCCCACCACCTCGTCGTGACCCGCGTGTCCGACCAGCAAAATCTTGTACCCCTGCTTGGCGTAACGCACCGCTTCCATATGCACCTTGGTCACCAGCGGGCAGGTGGCGTCGATCATCGTGCAGCCCCGGTCCTTGGCGCTGCGTCGTACCTCGGGGCTCACGCCGTGGGCGCTGAAGATCACCGTCTGATCGGGCGGGACCTGTTCGATCGTGTCCACAAAGACGACCCCTCGCTGCGTGAATCGCTCGACCACGTAGCGGTTGTGGACGATCTCATGGTAGACGTACAGCGGAGCACCGACGATCTGCAGCGCCTCCTCGACGCATTGGATCGCCATGTTCACCCCTGCGCAAAAGCCACGCGGATTGGCCAAGATAATCTTCATCTGCAAAGGACCTTATCTGAAAAAATGGCAATACCTTCGACTACGAATCTAGACCCATTATAGATGCCCCACGCCCCAGCAGCTAGACGCCCGTATGAATGGGCCAAAACCCGTTCGTTGTCAGCGGGTCGGTTGTTGTAGGGCAGGTTGTCGACTCGCCGCACCATTTAACCACGGGTGAACACACCCGTGGCATCCTCCAAAACCCGTTTTCATAATTCTTCTCCAACCTCGCCAAACCGGTCCAGCACGCCCTATAATAGTCACTAAACGTGACGCGGCACCTGTGGGGCCATAGGGGTAGCCTTGTGTGTTGTGTCAGTTATTATTCTTTGGGGACTTGGCATCGTGGCGGAAAAGACTCGACAGCGGGGCCAACAGCACATTTATCTTTTAGTTACCTTGTTGCTGTGTGGCCTGTTCGTCGCCGCAGCGGTCCGTTTTTATCAGTTGGATCGCCACACGATTTCACACCCCGAAATCTACGTCGCCATCAGCATAGACCTCCCCGATTTCGTTCATCATCCCCCGAAGATGAAATCATTTCAAGAAGTCTTCGACTTCATGTTTTATGAGCCGCACCTGCCGGGCTATCACCTCTTTATGCTGGCCTGGAACCGTGTCTTTGGCACCTCCGTATTTGCGATGAGAACACCCTCCGCGCTCGTCGGTCTATTAGCCGTGCTGGTGGTCTTCGCCTACGTGCGTCGGTCATCGAGCCTGGGCACCGCGGTGCTCGCCAGTTGGTTGCTCGCGCTGCACGGGCACCACGTGTTTTGGAGCCAGAACATGAGGCCGTGGGTATTCGTCGCCTTCTTGGCGCTCGTGACGTCTTGGCTGATGGTCCTGATAGAAAAGCGTTGGCGGCTGACGCTAGCCATCTGTTACGCATTGGTCGTCGCGTGTGGCTTGTGGATCGAGTACTACTTCTGGCTCATATTCGCAGCCCAGATTCTTTGGGTACTGATTCGCGGTGCCGATCGCCGAGAGATGCCAGCCTTGGTCGGCGCGCAGACCTTGGCGCTTATCCTCGCCATGCCGGTGTTCATGTACATCCGATATCAGCTAGGCCGACCCAGCCACATCGACGACCACTTTTGGCCTCACGCTGTCGACACCCTGCAATTTGGTAACTTGTTCGCCGTGTTTTTCGGAGCATCCCAGGTAGCTGTGGACAACCCCATTGCGTTTATATCCATGACCGTGGCGGGTGGGGGGCTTTTGTTCGCGGGGTTAATCGCTAGCACCGACACCGATCACGCCAATACCGATCCGATTACTCATTCTCAAAACGAGCAGAAAAAAAATCGTTTCCCCGTTTACCTGTTGTTTGCCGCAGCGATCGCGGAACTACTTTTCGTTGAGGTCTTTTTCAGTCCAAACCCGCTGGTTCAGCACGGGACGTTGTTCTTCGCCATTGTGTCTGCGCCCTGGGTGTTGATCGCGTGCTGGTTCGCCGCCCGAAAAACCTGGCCGATATACACAGCATTACTCAAATACATCCGGCAGATACCCGTGATCGGCACCCTGTGTAGCGACTCCGTAGCCATACAGCTATTTGTCCCATACATCATGCTGGGGGTATTGTGTTTCGCCAAGCCCCTCATCAGTTCTTACGCATTGGTTTCGTTTCTTCCGTTCGTCTTGATATTAATAGCACGGGGGATCATGCGCCTGGATCGACTACGCGCGGTGACTGTCATGACCGTGATCTGTGTGTTTGCGTTTTCGACTTACGTCTCTAGAAACGCAAGAGCTGGCGGCCCCGACTTCAAGCAACTAGCCGCAAGACTAATTCCCCACATCCAGGAAGGTGACGTTATCCTGGTCAGGAGTTCATATTGGGTCGAGCCGATCCATTACTATTTAAAGCCAGGGCAATTCAACGTAAAACTGGCTCCCGGTTTTGTAGGCCGCCCCCGGACAGAGCCGCAGCCAGCCTTCCCACTGCCCGACAGGGTGTGGATCGTCGAGTTCGGCGAGACGGAATTTCGCGAACCCCGGATCAATGAAATCCTGACTAAGACCAAGCTCCCCGAGCTCCGATTCGACCAGAGCATGGATATCTCCATGTACCGAGGTGCCGCCGTGCTTTACGAGCACCGATGAAGCCCTCTCGCCACGTTGCAATCGTGTAGGGTCCGCTGTGCGGACCGCTTCTGAACCGCCAAACCGGTCGGATTCAGCTTAGAATAATCGGACAGCCGTCAGCCCGACGGCAACCAGCGCACCAGCGACCTCGCCATGTACCGACAGCTACCCAACCAACTCACCGTCCTACGCCTCGTGTTAGCGGGCGTCTTCTTCCTCGTCATTAACCAATACCGCTACCCCGGTGGCACCGACGCGGGCTGGTGGCTGGGCACCGCGATCGTCGTCTTCGTCCTGGCCGTACTCACCGACCTCCTCGACGGGTACCTCGCCCGACGCTGGCACGTCGAGAGCAGGTTCGGCAGGATCATGGACCCGTTCTGTGACAAGGTCCTGATCATCGGCGCCTTCATCTACCTCGCCGGGCCGCGCTTCGTCATCGCTCACGCCGTCGAGCAGGGCGAGCTTTTCACCATGGTCAGCGGCGTCTACCCCTGGATGGTCGCCGTCATGCTCGCGCGCGAGCTGCTCGTCACAGGCGTCCGCGGCGAACTCGAGAGCACAGGCATGCAATTCGGCGCCAACATCTTTGGCAAGCTGAAAATGCTGCTCCAATCCATAGGCGTTCCCGTTATCCTCTGGATCGTTTGGCTAAACCCACAAGCGCCAGGCCGAGAAGCCTGGGGCCTCGTCAGAGACATCCTCGTCTACACCATCGTCGTCGTCACTGTCCTCAGTGGCCTGCCCTACATCACCTGCGCAATGCCCGAAATGGGCGAAAAAAACGCGGGGTGTTAGGTTCGTTGATAAATCAGCCAGCTATGTAATTGGCCACATCTTGATCGAGCGCCCGCAATTTCCGGAGAACGTTTTCCCTCATCTCGGGCACACGATAGACAGTGAAAGCTTTGCGAGCCGTGCCAATATTGGGGAAATTCAGGAGCGCATAGGTCAGGAAAGCCACCGCTCTCTTCGTACGCTCGGGCGATTTGTTAATGCCGATAGCCAAAGAGGGGTTCTTCTCGAGCTCTTCCGTCTTGACAATGAACCCCTTCTTGAATTTGTCGAGATGTTCTACGGCAAGAACGATCTGGCCAATCGGGATATATCCGAGCGACTGGGCGTACTGCTCGTTAATTTCGACTGCTACAAAGTATGCCACCTCCGGCTCGTAAGTCCCAATGAGATATGCAGCCACATCTTTGTAGGCTGTGAATTCTCTGGGTTTATTGTGCAGCCCACATTTTTTCGCAACTTCCTTGGCTGCCGTCTCAGGATCTGTGGATGAGGCTCGTGCTCTTTTTGCAGCATCGTCTGCCAACGCAGCATAGCGATCGCTCAGGTCCCGGCAGTCCTTTCCGAAAAATGATGAAAGTATGCCCATTCTTCCTTCTGTCGTGCTCTCGAACCTAACAGATATTCGACCGCGATTTTGCAACCTAGTACGGATAACAACAAAGTATAGGCAGCCATCTGCCATTCGCTCTACGCTATCAAGCCCACTCTTCGTCCCTCGTCCTCACGCCAGCTTCTTCCGCGCACTGGTCCCGTCCTTTGTGGTCATCACATCGTACCCAGCTTCGATCAATTTCTGACGCAGCCGATCGGACGTGGCAAAGTCCTTCGCCACTCGCGCCGCGTCGATCTGTTGGCACATCTCCTGCACGTTCTGTTCACCGGGTAAGCCCTCGCTCTGAGCAGACCCGTTTGCCTGAGTCTCTATTCCTACCGAGCCCTCGGCGACACCACCGATCACACCTAGCACCGAATCAATTTTTCCCAGCACAGCCAGCGATTCGGCAGGCGACGTGTGCGCTTGGGCGATCCACTTGAAGACCACAGCCAGTGCTTCGCTCATGTTCAGGTCGTCCGCCAGCGCACCGGCAAAGTCAGCCAGGACCGGGTGCGACAGATCAACCGTCGGTAGGGGGGCATCGCATTTCTCTTTGAGGGTCCGCGCCAAGCCCCGCAGCTTCTGCACAGCCCCCGCTGCATCCTTTAACCCCTGCACGGTGAAGTTCATGTTCGTCCGGTAATGGACCTTCAGCAATTCGTACCGCAGCACCGCCGGATCGACAGCCCGGCCCGTGACCTTGCCAGCCAAAACGTCGCGCACCGTATAAAAGTTCCCGCGTGACTTGGACATCTTCTCGCCCTCGACGAGCAGAAACCGCGTGTGCAGCCAAAACCGCGCGAATGGCTCGCCCGTAGCCCCCGTGGACTGAGCGATCTCGCACTCGTGATGCGGGAAGATATTGTCTTCGCCGCCGGTGTGGATGTCGATGGTCTCGCGTTTGAGTAGCGCCATCGCCATTGCTGAGCACTCGATATGCCAACCGGGATACCCCACACCCCAAGGCGAGTCCCATTTCATCAGGTGAGCTGCATCCGGTTTCCACAGCAGGAAGTCCGCCGGGTGGCGCTTCGCCGCTTGGTGCTGGTCGTGGACGCGGCCACCCGCGCCGCCGCGTAGCTTGTCGAGCGTGTTGCCGCTTAGCCGCCCGTATTCGGGAAAGCTCTGCACGCTGTAATACACCGCGCCGTCAGCCGCGACGTATGCGTGGTTCCGTTCGATTAGCTTGACGATCAGGTCACGCATCTGCGCGATGTGGTCGGTAGCGCGAGGCATGTTTCCCGGCGACTCGTCAGCGACCTTTAGGCCAAGCAGCTTCGCGTCTTCCAGAAAAGCATTGATAAAAAACTGTGCTACTTGTCGGGGGTCGTTGGGATCGGTCACCGCTGTATCGGGCACCCGCCCCGATTTTTTAGCCGTCTTCATCCGGTCGATCGCCACCTGCATCTTGTCCTGCCCCGCGCCGTCGGCCTGGGCGTCGTCGGTCATGTGACCCACGTCGGTCAGGTTCATCACCTGCCGCACACGCAGGCCCGTTAGATCCAGAAACCGGCGTAAAACGTCAGCGAACACGAACGCACGAAAATTACCGATATGAGCGTAGTCGTAGACCGTCGGCCCGCAGTTGTACATGTACACATTAGGCGGATCGATCGGCGAAAAGCTTTCGATACCGTGCGTGAGCGTGTTGTAGAAACGGATGTCCATCGTCGGGGATCATACCAATTGTGGTTAAAAGTAAGCCCCTTGGACGGTCGTGCTCCGCTACATCAGCATGGAAAATGTACTAGAACCGGTTTCATAGCTCCCCTCCCTGTCAGGGAGGGGGTAGGGGGAGGGTCGTGTGTCCATGATTTACGGGGCTTTCACCTCTCACCCAACCTCTCCCCTCAAGGGGAGAGGTGTTTTGAAATAGCTTCTAGATCGGCGGGACAGCATCGTGGTCAACAGTCTGAGCCGATTGTTCGAGCAGGTCCAGACGCACGCGGCCGACCTTGGTCCGTTCCGCAGCCGTGACCGTAAACCGAACACCGTCAGCGTCAAAGCTCTCGCCCACGTCGGGGATGTGGCCCAGGCTTGAAAATACATACCCACCGAGCGTGTCGTAATCACTGCTCTCGGACAGGTCCAGGTCCAACTCATCGTTGAGGTCGTCGATGTACACGCGAGCGTCGGCTTCCACGACCGTGTCACTGATGCGATGGATCATCGGCTCGGGCTCAGCACGCTCGTATTCGTCATGGATTTCGCCCACGATCTCTTCGATGATGTCCTCGATCGTCACCAGCCCAGCCGTGCCGCCGTACTCGTCGAGCACGATAGCGATGTGCACCTTTCGTGTTTTGAGTTCCGCCAATAGCTCACGCAGCGACTTGCTCTCGGGCACCATAAACGCCTCACGCAATACCTTCCGCAACTCAAACGGATGGTCGTTCCCGATAAAGCGGATCAGGTCCTTGGCGTACAAAACCCCCACGAGGTGGTCGAGGTTATCGTCATAAACAGGTATTCGGCTATGCCCAAACTGCTGTACCGATTGGCGGACCTGGTCGAGCGTCGCGTGTATCTCGATGCCCTGCACGTCGGTGCGAGGCGTCATGATTTGGCCAGCCGTGGTGCTGGGAAACTCGACGATCGCTTCGAGCATTTCCTTTTGGCCTTCATCTACCTCGCCGCGGTCGTCGTGCTCCTCCACCACCGAAAGGATCTCATCGCTCAGATCGCTGTCACCGTTTTGTTTCGACGGGCCCAGCAGCCTGCGGACCAGTGGGTCGAACAGATGCAAAAACACAGCCACGGGCCACAGCAGCGACAAACACCTATTGAGCACCGGGATCGACCGTGCCAGAATCCGTTCACGGTGATAACGCACCACGCTGATAGGCACCGCCACAGCGAAAATACTGATCAGCGTACCCGCGACCACAAACGCAGCCGCGTATCGAATCGGGGCATTCGCCCGCCCCGGGTAAGCCCGCTCCAGGTAAATCAGTATCGCCAACAACACGGCCATATTCAGGCCCGTGCGCAGAGCACCGGTCATCAACAATAGCTTGGACCGATTACCTACAAACGGCTCAAACCACGCCGATTGGCCTCGGTCTTCGAGTATTTCAGCTAGCCGAGATCGGCTGTACGTCTTGAGTGACGTGTGGCACACAGCCGCGTAGCTCGACACCACGCACGCCATCAACGCGATCCATATGGCAGGGTCGCTCACAGGTTAGCTCTTATCCGTCCCGGTTTTTTTGTGTGTCTCTGGTTCACCGCCATCGCTCAGCCGCGCCCGGGAGACGCCGCCGCTAGTCGACGGTCCAGTATCGTCGCTTACCATTACAGCCCGATCAATGGCCCCATCAATACCGTGAACCCGATGCGCTTCATACACAGCACCCAGGCCCGCTTGGGTTAGTAATTCGTCTTCGCGCCGGTGCATCGCCGCCGCCCCTTGTGCGTCGTGGTCGTCGTGGCCCATCAGGTGCAAGAGCCCGTGCACCGCATAGAGCAGCAACTCCATCTTTAATTCGTGGCCACGCACAGCAGCCTGACGCGATGCCTCGTCCACACAGATCACCACCTCACCCTCTACAGGCTCCGCGGGGTCGTCGCGCAGGTCAAACGTCAGCACATCCGTCGTGCCCGAAACGTTCAGATATTCTTCGTGGAGTTCCGCCATGCGCGCGTCGCCGACCAGCACGATAGAAAGCTGCGCATTCCCAGCCCCGGCGAGCGCGACGATCCGCGTGAACTGCGACACCAGCCACTCAGCTATGAGCGGGTCGTCCTGTGGATCGTCGTCGATATTCAGTTCGATGCGAGGCGAGCCTTCCAAACCAGATCGGCCCCCGGAGCCGTCACCCCCAAGCCCGCTGTCGCTGAGGTTCGACTGCGGCTTGACTGCCGGGTCTGAAGTGTCACCAAACGAAACCATATGAAAAACGAACGATCCCCTTCGATACAAACGATCGATCCGAGTATCTAGAAATAGTGTATGCAATTGGGCTGCCATAACCAAGCCCGCCGCATCCGGGCGCCGTTTTTTGATCCGACACCCTGGCCCGCGTTGATACCCAGCGGTCATGGCTTGGTACGGATCGGTAGCTTGCACTGACGGTGCTTCACGAGTGTGACGCAGTTACCACGCTCATTGAAGCTCACCTCGCTCATATACGCTTTCATGAGCATGACCCCCCGCCCGCGCGGGCGATCCAGATTTTCATCACACGTGGGGTCAGGTACCCGGTCGGGGACAAAGCCGCACCCTTCATCGGTGACCGAAGCCTTGAAGCTGTCGTCTGAGATCGTGTACTCGACGATCACGGTCTTATCGGGGTCGCCGCAGTTGCCGTGTTGCACAGCATTGTTCAGAGCCTCGTCCATGGATAAACGGATCGCGAAAAGCACGTCGTCGCTGTAGCCGCGTGCCTGCACGTCCGCCAACATCTCTTGAAGGACCCTCGCCGCCTCGTCGGGGTTGTTGGCAATGACCAACCGCTTTGTCGTCGGTGGTCGCATATCAGGTCTCGCTGTCACGGTGTCCGTTAGCGTTTCCCCCGTCACTTGAAGCTCTGTACTGCCTGTTGCGTCGTTTCATATATATGAAATATCTGATTCAGCTTCGTAATCAAGAAAATCTCATAGACCTTTGCATCGATATTCGCTAGCCTCAGTTGACCGTTCTGTTCCTTGATCCGGTTATTGATCGTAATCAGCGTGCCCAGCACAGCCGAGGACAGGTGCTCGACGTTTTCAAAGTTAATCACGACCTTGGGGTTCTCCGCTTCATCCAGGACGCGGTTGATCTCCGTGGCGATCGCCTGGATATAAACCTCCTCCAGAATATTCCGGTCCAAAAAACCGATGTGGTACACGTCACCTTCACGGTTGACGATTAATCGTGAGTCCTCACTTGGCACGGGTCGGCCTCCAGGGTGTCCCATCCATTCGGGTTCAAGTCGATAACCAGCAGCAATACCAAATCACAGAAAATATTGTCGTAATACTCTGGTACGCGGGAGTAGGCCCAACAACGACTTACTTAAGCGATTACGACACGGTCAAAGCATACAGTGGATGCGCATAAAAGGTAGGTTTGTCGAAGGGGGGTGTCAAGGATTCCTACGCCGGATCGTTACGCACACCATAATATCTCGTGAGCAACCGCTGCGACCCGCACATTCAGCACCGTGACCGTCAAAAGTGTAGGGTCCGCTGTGCGGACCGTTCCGGGTTAGCGCGTAGGTCCGGGCCTGCCCGGACAGAGTTGTACATTCGCGTGGCACGGGTTGCTTGTAACACGTGCGTCACGGGCTGTCTTTGCGCCGCTACGCTTCCGGACGCGACTCGTCTTGTCCCTGAGCACCACGCGATTGCTCCGCCCACAGTGCTGCGTATTTCAGTTGCGCGCTCACCGCCGCTTTCTGAGCGATTAATAATCCGAACGAACCATCCAGAAAACCTCGTTTGAAAAGGTAAAATTTCCAGAACGCCACCCAAGGTCGTATCAGCAAATCCCACCACCGACACCGCTTGCCTTTGGCGTGCATCTGCTTCGCGACCATGACCAGACGTCGGTCGAGCCTGCTACCGCTAAAGTAATCCTCGAACCCCGCCTCGCTGTGCCGCTTGTGCTCGATCCACCCATCGAGCCTGCCCAAACGTCCCGGCTCCGACGGCAGCCGCGCCTCGTGCAACGCCTCTTCAGGCCAAACACACCGACCCCGATGGATCAGTCGCGACTGCCAATCAGGCCACCACGCCCGCACCGGCCTACCCATCACATAGTTACGCCGACGCACCATAAACACGTCGTAATCATCAAGCCGACCCTCGCTCAGACCCTGTATCTGCTCAGCCAACCGCGGGGAGACCTCCTCGTCGCCGTCCAGGACAAAGACCCAGTCGTGCCTGCACTGCTGAGCACCGAACCGTTTTTGCCCCGTGTACCCGCGCCATGGCTCGACGAGGTACCGGTCCGCGTGTTCTTTAGCGATTGCCGCCGTCTCGTCCGTTGAGCCCGAGTCCACCACGACCAATTCATCCGCCCAGCGTGCCGAGATGCACGCTTGTGCAAGGGTGTCAGCCACGTTTGCACAGCAGATGACCACAGATACTTTTACCATTCGCATTAGTTTAAGACGGGCCAACCCACGCAGCCAATCGCTCATTAAACGCCGCCGAATTCGCGTTGATAGCTTTGAACTTTAGGCCGTGTTAAACTGGCAATTCACACCCTTTCTCAGGTGACGAGTTTTTTTGGAGTTCGGGCATGAGCCGTTCATACAAGATTGCGATCGTGTTGGCTCTGGTCCTGATCGCCGGTATCGTCTCCTATCACACGATCCAATCAAACGATCAAAGTCCTGCTGTATCTGTTGGCGACTCCGCACCACCCCGCTCCGACGTTTCAGCAACATCCGACACAGCACATCAGTCGGGGATCGGCGACCTGATGTCCCGGGTTCGCACACACATCGATTCCGCGGATCAATCTAGCCAATCGCCCAAGCCTATCACCTCGCCGCAAGCCAATACCGATCAAAACACGACTCCCGCCTCCTTAGTCGACCCCGCAGCACAGTCGACGACCCCACCCCCCAGCCAAGCGGTTGCCGTGCAGGCTCCCCGTACCAAGCCCATCGTCCCGATCGTTCAGCACGACCCACCCACGTCAACGACCCCCGCCGTAGCCATGACAAACACCGCGCCCGTTACACCCCAGGCTAATACCCAGCAGCGGCTCGTCCGGGGGCACCGCGCAAACGTACATGCGTCTCCGCCGGTCCAGGCAAACGCGCCCCGCGAGCCCCGTGAATACATCATCGAATCAGGCGACACGTTCAGCTCGATTGCGATCCGGTTCTACGGCTCGGCGGAGCACTGGATCGACATCGCCGCAGCCAACCCTTTCGCAAATCCTAAACGCCTCCGTGTCGGGCAAGCCATCAGGCTCCCGCACCCGCAAGACGTCTTGTCGCCACAGCCACAAGCGGTAGCCGTCTCGGGACGCGACGCGCCCACGCACATCGTCCGCCCCGGCGAATCGCTCTACACCATTGCCACTCGTTACTACAAAGACCCCGGTCTTTGGCGGGCCATCTTCGACGCCAACCGCGAGACGATCGGCACCGATCCCGACCGCCTCCAAGCGGGCATGGTCTTGACAATCCCACCCGAACACCTGCCCCTGCCCTGACACACACGTGCCCGCACAAATACTTCCCCCTCTCCATTTCAGGGAGAGGGTTGGGGTGAGGGTTGAGTCTTCGACTACCTGAACACCACATACCCTTGGACTTCCGTGTTTCAATGCATGCGGCGCAGCCGCACATCTTAGAAAAATATCCAATTCCCATTACACTTAAGATTCTTGAACTACTCTTAGCCCGGAGCACCCGATTGATGCAGACCCAAGCAGCAGCATCACCAAACGTTGTGATCTTCGGTGGGAGTGCCGCGGGGCTTTGGCTACTAGATGAGCTAATACGCGCCGGTCACAACCCACTACTGCTCGAGGCTCACGAACTTGGTGCCGGTCAAACCGTCGCATCCCAAGGCATCATCCATGGCGGCCTAAAGTACACCCTCAAGGGGCTATTCACCCGATCAGCGCAGGCAATCAAACAAATGCCCTCGCTTTGGCGACAGTGCCTAGACAGCCAGCGTCAGCCCGCACTCGCCGCGACCAAGCTCCGCTCGCCCTTCGTTTATCTTTGGCACACCGAATCGATCGGATCACGCTTCGGCATGTTCGGCGCCAAGTCCCTACTTACCATCAAGCCCATCGCACTGACCCCCGATCAGAGACCCACGCCACTGACAAATTGCAAGGGCGCGGTATATAGGCTAGACGAGCCGGTTATCGACCCAACCACTCTTATCGCCGACCTAGCCGCTCGTCACCACGACCGCATCATCAAGATCGATTGTGAACACGGACTAACATTCCACACCGACAGCCCCGGCGTGGTGCGTGCGATCAAACTAAAAAATCCCGATACCAACCAAGTCTTAGAGCTACAGCCAATCACCGTCATTTTCACCGCCGGCCAGGGCAACGCTCAGCTAAGACAGATGGTCGGTCTTTCGCCCCAAGCCATGCAACGCAGACCGCTACACATGACCGTGGCACGCGGAAACCTTCCTCCATTCCAAGGCCACTGCGTCGACGGCTCCAAGACTCGTGTCACAATCACTTCCACCACCGACCCCCACGGGCAAACCCTTTGGCAGATCGGGGGGCAGGTCGCCGAGGATGGCGTGCACATGACCCCTCAAGAACTCATTGCACACGTGAAGTTAGAATTGGCCGCTACCATGGGGTCCCTCGACCTGGACCACGTACAGTGGGCAACCTACCGTGTAGACCGTGCGGAGGCAGCGACCGATAGCGGGGTCCGCCCAGACGACATACAGACCATGACCCAGGGCAATGTCATCACAGCCTGGCCCACCAAACTCGCGCTGGTACCCGTTCTGGCACAGCACATCGCCCAACAACTAAAACCAGCGAAACAAAACGCGCCAATAACCCCAACGATCCCCGACCATTGGCCACGACCCGCCGTCGCACGACCACCATGGGAGACCGATCCTCAATGGAGCTAAGACCACTGGGACACACAGGATTGGCCGTTAGCACCATCGGGTACGGCGCTTTCAAGATCGGGCGCAACACCGGCATCAAGTACCCAAGTGCCTACGACCTGCCCGACGAAGACCAGGCCCATCGCCTCCTAAACGCCGTACTCGATTTGGGTATAAACCTCATCGACACCGCCCCAGCCTACGGGCTCAGCGAAGAGCGCATCGGTGTCGCCATATCTCACCGCCGTAATGACTTCGTCCTATCGACCAAGGTCGGCGAAACCTATGACAACCAGCAGTCACGCTACGACTTTTCAACTCACGCCATACGCACCAGCGTCCAGCACAGCCTCTTGAGGCTACGCACCGACGTGCTCGACATCGTCTTCATCCACTCAGACGGCAGCGATCAAAAAATACTCACCCAAACCGACGTCGTCCCCACCCTCCAATCACTGCGAGACGAAGGTTTAATCCGTGCGATCGGCATGTCGGGCAAAACACCCCAGGGCGCACTCGCAGCACTACCCTGGGCAGACGCCGTCATGGTCGAGTACCACCTCGATGACCGTTCACACGCACAGGTCATCGCACAAGCCGCAGCCCAAGGCGTCGGTGTCATCGTAAAAAAAGGCCTCGGGTCGGGTAGCCTTGACCCCGACCCCGCGATCCGTTTCGTGCTTGGTGATCCAGCCGTCGCCAGCGTCGTCGTCGGCGGGCTAAACCTTAAACACATCCAAGAAAACATCCGCTCCGCACAAGCGTGCAGCGGGTTGGCTTGAAATCATGATCGAAGCCCACGCATCCCAATACGTGGGCCACTACCTCTCCCCATGTATCTTATTTAGCCCCCGGTGATTCATCGGGGACCGTCGGGTGGCACGGGTTGCTTTTGCAACCCGTGTGCGCGTGCTAAACCCGTGTAGGGTCCGCTGTGCGGACCACTCCGGTTGGTTTTGCCCTAGCGCATCACAAAGCCCACACATTGCAATGCATGGCACCAATCTAGCCGCGTGATTTACGTGAGGCATTCTCTCAGCTATTGCTCGAGCGTGCGCAGCGCCAAGCCCATGCTCGTGATCTTCTCTTTGATCTCGACCAAGCTGGTCATGCCGAAGTTTTTGACGCCCATCAGTTCAGCCTCCGTCCTCATGCACAGGTCGCCGATGGTCTGGATATTCAATAGCGACAGCGCTTTGCGGGCACGCACCGATAGGTCCAATTCGTTTACGCCGCGGTTGAACATCTCGTCATCCGAGCCCGCCGCCGTTTTGAGCTGGTCATAAACAGCCCGTTTCACTGCCGACCGTTGTTCTTCTACCGCCTGGCCAAGACGCAGGCCACGCTGCGCGAGCATCGCCTTGATCTCGTCAATGCTCGAATCCCCGAAGTTCTTGTAGCTCCGTAGCTCCGCCTCGGTCACACGCAGCAGGTCGCCCAAGGTTCTGATATTCATCTTCCGCAGGCTGTTGCGCGTCCGCACGGTCAGGTCGAAGTCCGTCACAGGCGTGTCGATCATGGCAGCGTGCTTCTCGGTGCGCGTCTCCTTTTCGTCGTCGACCACCGTTGCGCCTTTGCTGGCGAGGATGTCTTTAATATAGAGCCTGGCCCGTGAGTGGTTGGGGTCCGTCGCTAGCACCTGACGCACACACCGCTCAGCTTTCGCGTAATGGCCTCGGTCTTCGTACAGCACAGCCAAATTCAGCAACGCCGAGATCGGCGGACGCGGCTGCTGCACACACTGCTCGTATAGGTGCATCGCCTCGTCCTCCTCGCCAACCATGTCCAGGTTGTACGCCAGCCGGAAGGACACGTCCGGGTGATCGGGGTCAGCGGTGTAGGCCGCTTCGTACGCTTCGATCGCCGCCAAACGGTCGCCAGCCTCCTCAGCCTTCAGCCCGTTGGCGATGTACTTTTGCGCCGTTTCGGTGTCGCGGATTTCGTGGTCGTCAGTGAGCACAGCGGTGGGAAAATCGTTCATCGAATCAATCGCTCCAGGTCCGGGTCGGAATTGTGTTCTCTATCGCCTATACCAGTACAGACTTGCGTAAACCTTGCATAAACATTGCGTAAAAATACCAAGATAGCCAAATTTCACGCTTTGGCAATCGACCCCCACCCAGCAGCGGGCCAGCAGACCTCGCCACGAGGCTCAGCGGAGAGGGGGCGGGGGGCGTCGAACGCTCCCTCGCAGCTACGAATGCTGATGCTCGTACGCTCGCACCTCTTCGTCGCTGATCCCAAGCCACTCTTTCATCTGCTGATCGTATACCTCCTGGTGCTGCTCGTTCGAGAAGTCCAGACGCAGTTCATTGATGACCTTGGTGCCCTGTCCGATCCACTGGCGCCAGGTCTCTAAGCTGTAATTATCGTAAATATACTGACCCAGTGGCCCTCGCATCGGCGGGTCCGTCATGCGCGTGCCAAGCTGCCCCGTCCGCCGGTCGAGCACGGTGTTAGCGGTCGGCTCGGGTGCCGAAATGGGTGCTGACCCCTCTATTTCGGGGACAGGTCTGCCCAGCTTTTCTAAGAGCGAGCCCATCGCCTTCTGTGGCATTACATCGCCTCGCTGTGCCGCGATGCCGTACCCCTTCTCCAATAGCTGCGCCGCCTCGTCCTCACGCCCCAGCTCAATCAACACCTGCCCTCGCAGTTGATAAGCCCGTGACATCCCGGGATTGAGCTCAATCGCCTTCGCCAGCGCAACGTCCGCGTCGGTATACCGCTTGGCATCCTTGTATGCGGTACCCAAGCTAAACCAGGACATATCGTCCGGCGCTTCCTGAGTCATCTTTTCCCACTGAGCTATCCGCTCGTCGATATCCATACCCATAGCATACGCACCCGAGCCGATTGTTGCAGGGGTAGTGGGGCAGTTTCAATCCGAGTGTCACCGCCACGAGCCGCGACCGTCAGGGAGCGGTCCTGTCTTCAACCGAAGCCCACGCATTGCAATGCGTGGGCCCCACTTAGCCACGGGTGATGACACCCGTGGCATCCGGCACCGGTGTCTCGAACGACAATTCCCGCCAAAATGTTCAGACTGACCCACGGCCGGCGCCTGCCCTGCAACCTATTGCAGGCTCAATGACGGTTCGTACACTTCCGTGTCGGGGTGAAACGCCACCCACGCAAACCAGAATGTATGCGTAACACCAGCCCCTTCAGGAATTTGAACGATTTTTATAGCCCCGCTTTCCGCGTCGATGTCGAATTGAACGCGCTGACCCTCCAGCACGTCGCGCACGCGACCCCCAGACGCATCGCGAAGCTCAGCCAATGGATACGCACGCGTCACCTCACCGAGCCGAATACCGATTACCGGGTCTTTGTTTCTCAAACGCGTGTCTCTGTGTTCGACCGGGAAGATCAGCCGATGCGATTGGAAGTATCGAGCATACGGGTTCATGTCGTACGCGCGACGGTGTCCCGTATCGAAGCCCACCACGGTCGAGTCGGGATGCTCGCGTTTCCAAGTGCCGAACGTGGTCAACTCCCAATTATCCAGGTGCACCAGCGATCGGCCCGCGTTCGGGCCGCTTACCGCTTCCATGCCCACCTGCGACCACAACGCCTGATCCGTGCGGTCGTACAGAAGCACGTTGGAGTTGTACAGAAGCCCGCTCACGCCGAACTCGTATACCGTGTCGCCCAACCGCCTGCTCACCACACTCACAGAGTCGCACAGCGGACAATAGATCACCGCGATCGGTAGCGCCTCGCCTCCGTCCGTTGCACCCAGCCGGTCGTTGATCACCTCGTGCCAGTTGAGCACGTTGATGGGGTACGCCCTCGACTGACCGCCGACCGTCACGCCGACGACCCGGTCACCGGGCTTGAGATGTTCAGCTTGTGAAACAGGCACAACGCTCGGCTCGACCAGCGAGGGGATACCGTCCTTCGCGGGCCCGCCGGGCAGGATGTGGCCAATGGGTATCGTTAGGTCTTCGGTATTAAATTCCTTGAGCAGGTGTCGCGCCGGTACCGGTATCTCCGCTTCATCCGTGCTCTGAGCTGTCACCGACTGCAGCGTCGGCACCGCGATACGGCGTCTCGCCGCGTACCGTCCCGCCGTCACCCACGCCAGCACAGCGACAATAGCAATGATAAATACCCTGTCCCCAACGGTAGCGCCGTAAGATGCTAAAGATCGTCGCTTCATGCGCTGGTCCCTCCCTCAAAGGTCAAGTTTTCAATCGCTGGCGATGCCCGTTTGCAGGTGGGTACGCAAACAGGACGAGTCACGGCAGGCTATCTACTACTACTGTTTTGGGGTGTTATATATTCCACTTTCCCGACCCCTGTCTGGCAATTGCTGCCACGTCCCTATTATAAAGGTCAAGATCGCCAGATCAAGTTTTTTCTGGGGTCTGTCGTCAACCGAAGCCCACGCATTGCAATGCGTGGGCACACCACTTAGCCACGGGTGAACACACCCGTGGCATCTGGTACGAGCATCTCGAATGACAAACCTTGCCAAAATACTCAAACTGACCCACGATTAAATCGTAACACGGGCCCACCATGACGACGATCGAGCGTGAATTTCTTAACTGGGACAGCCACTGTTTACACCAAGCAGCGCGTTGGCTCGACCAGCGCTACAGCCAAGACCGCGCGTGGGACCTGCGCCCCGTCACGATCGTGGTCCCCGGTAGGCGTTCGGGTCGCCGTCTCCTGGAAGTACTCGTAGAGCATGCGTCCGATCGCGTCTTCGTTCCGCCACGCATCGTCACCGCCGGCGAGTTACCCGAGCAGCTCTACGAATCCGCCGATCCCGTCGCCGACCCACTCCAAGCCACGCTCGCTCGCGTCGCATCACTCAGACAAGCACCCCAAAAGCTACTCAACGCCGTGGCGCCCCACCCACCCACTCACGACGATTGGACCGGATGGTTGGCATTGGCGCAAGACCTTGCCACGTTAGACGACCACCTTGCGGGCGACGCCGTCAAGACCGTGCAGGTCATCGAAAAATGCTCCACGATGCCCAACTTCGCCGACCACCATCGCTGGCAGGCATTGGCACAACTGCGGCACGACTACGAACAATTACTAAAAACCTGCAACCTACAAGACCTGAACACCGCACGGTTCGCTGCCGTCTCGCAAAACCGCTGTGCCACCGATCAGCACATCGTGCTGTTAGCCACCGCGGACCTGTTCAGGCTCACCCAGATCATGCTCCGCCAGGTAGCCGCGCACAGCCCCGTCATTTCACTCATCCACGCGCCGCCGTCTCGCGCCGATGATTTCGACGACCTCGGCTGCGTCATCACTCACCGGTGGGCTGATCGCCACCTGCACCTCAACCCCTCTAGCGTCCGGGTCGTCGATCACCCACGAGACCAAGCATTCGAAGCGTTGCGCGTCATTGGGCAATACGCATCTCACGATCACGCACCCATACGCACCGACCACGCCCCCGCACACGCCCCCGACACACCCGACAACGCAACAAGTAAAAAAACAATCTCACCTAAAGAACACATCTCACCCGACCAGATCACCATTGGCATGGGGGACGAGTCCCTCGCGCCCTTGCTCCAGCGGAGCTTTGAAATCGTCGCCGTGCCCGCGCGATCAGCTACGCAGCACGCCGTCACGCGCAGCCGACCCGCCATGCTCATCGACGCGATCTCGCAATACACCAGACACCCCGGCGGGCCTCGCTTCGACGACCTTGCCAATTTACTACGCCACCCCGACCTCGAGCTCTACCTCCACGACCGCCTTGGCCGCGACGAGGCGGAACACGCCGTCACTAGCTGGTTGACACTGCTCGATCACTACGCCACCAAGCACGTCCAAGGGCAAATCACGCAAACTTGGCTAGGCCGCACCGCGCCACAGCTCAAGGCACTCCACGACGCCGTCACCGAATTACTCCCCGAAGACCCCGCCACCGCTCAGCCGCTGCCTCATTGGAGCGGACCGATCGCCCACGCGCTCCAAGCGGTCTACAGCCGAACCAACCTAAATCGCTACGACCCTCAGCACGCCGACCTGATCCGCGCGTTAGAGGTGATCGCCTACGCACTTCGTCAGCAAGCGGACCTCGATCCTCATAGCCCCGTCACGCCAAGCGTCACACTCGCCGACGCCATCGACCTGACCCTCGCTCGCGTCGCGGACCAACACCTACCCGTCCAGGGTGGGCCGCCAGCTATCGAGCTGCTGGGTTGGCTTGAACTACATCTAGACGACGCGCCCGTTCTGATCGTCACGGGCATGAACGAAGGGCTCGTCCCGCAAAGCGCCAGCTCCGATGCATTCCTGCCCGACGCCACCCGCCAGCACCTGGGTCTACAAGACAACGAGCACCGCTACGCGCGCGACCTGATGATGCTCACCGCGATCATCGCCAGCCGAGAGCACGTCACCCTCATCGCCGCGCGTCGCGACCACGACGACAATCCCCTCGTCCCCAGTCGGCTGCTGCTCGCCACCGACGACGCGAAGCTCCGAACCATGATCGAACGCTTCTACAGCCACGCCGCCGACTCGCCCGCCCAGCCGATCCTGCTCCAGCACAGCCAGCACACCCGTTTTGACGTGCCCAAACCTCAACCCATCCACCCGCCGATCACGCAGCTTTCGATCACCGACTTCCACGATTACTTAGCCTGCCCGTACCGTTTTTACCTCCAGCACGTGCTCAAGCTACGCGTCGTCGACGATCAAGCCGTCGAACTCGACGCGATGCGGTTCGGGAGCCTCGCTCACGACGTGCTCAAGCGGTTTAGCCAAAGCGACTTCGCCCACTCCACCGACGCAAACCAAATCGCCGTTTACCTGGACACTCAGCTCGACGAGTTGATGCTCGACAGATTCAGCCAATCACCCCGCGTCGCCGTTCAGATGCAGTGTCGCCAGCTACGGCTGCGACTCGCACAGTTCGCATCGCTCCAAGCCGATCTAACAGCCGAAGGTTGGCTCATCAATTCCCAGCACGCAGAAATCGCCCTGCACACCACCCTCGACGTGGACGGTCAGCCGTTCAAAATCGTTGGCCGGATCGACCGCATCGACACGCACCCGAACCTCGGCCACCGCATCATCGACTACAAAACAGGTGACACCGCAACGGCACCCGACAAAGCACACCGAGCCGGCCCCAAACAAAACAAACACTGGGTCGACCTCCAGCTACCGCTGTACCAACTACTAGCTAAAAAATTAGACATCAAAACCAACGTCGAACTGGGGTACTTCTCACTCTCAAAAGATAGCGCCAAGTTAGATATTGCCCCGTGGGCCGACGCCGATTTGCAGTTGGCCTACGAAACCGCACGCCAGGTAATCCGCGATATCCGAGCCAGCAAATTTTGGCCGCCAAGTAAAACGTATCCCCCGCGCCACGACGACTACGCCGCCATCTGCATGGTCGGGTGTCACGACAGCCCAGCCCTCGCCACCGACCCCGCCACACAGGAAGGGGGCTTGCCGTGACCACCCCCGCGTCCGCATCACATTCGGTCTCACAGACGCGCTCGCCGCACGAGGTCGTACGCGCCTCAGCAGGCACCGGCAAGACCTACGACCTCTCCACGCGCTACCTCGGTCTGCTGCGACTGGGCGCGAACCCCGACGAGATACTCGCCACCACGTTCACTCGCAAAGCCGCAGGCGAAATACTCCAGCGCGTCCTGCAACGGCTCGTACACGCCGCCACAGACGACCGCCACGCCGCGACACTCACCCACGACCTGAAAATTTCCTCCCTCGGATACCTGCTAGACCAACCCGCCCGACCATTGACCGCCCGCGATTGCCGTGTATTGCTTGCTCTGGTCTGTCGACGCCTGCACCGCGTCGCGATTTCCACACTCGACAGCTTTTTCCACCGCATGGCCATGTGCTTCCGCCACGAAATGGGCATCGGCTCGATCACCGCCATCGCCAGCGACGACGATCCCGCCGTCGCTCAGATACGCGCCCGTGCCATCGACGCCACACTCGCCGACCTCGCCGATCAGGATGTCGACGAACTAGAAAATATGCTCCGCCGTCTACACCACGACAGCGCAAAACGCTCCGTCACCCAGACCATCGAGCTAATCGTCGCAGGCGACCTCTACGACGTCTACAGGCAAAATCCCGACGCCAAAACCTGGTCCCAACTCACCGTGCCACCGGGCGAACTCAAACCGTTACAGATTGCCGCTGCTATCAATGATCTTCGTGAATTAACGGAGCAGATGCCCAACAAGACGTGGGCCGATGCGCTGAAAAAAAATCGCGAAGCAGCACAAGACAGTGATTGGAGCACCTTTCTAACCAAAGGGATCGCCAAGAGCATCGCGTCTGGGCAGCCGAAATTTGCACGGCGTAACATTCCCGATCCGGTGATTGCCGCCTACCGCCCGCTCATCGACCACGCCACCGCCACCCTCGTCGCGCGCGTCGCTCACGCCACCACCGCCACCCACCGTCTTATCGAGCGGTTCGACACCCACTTCACCCGTCTCCGCCGCCGACAAGGCATACTCCTGTACAGCGACATCCCGCTCATGCTCTCGCGCACGCTCGCCGGGGCGGACCCCGACCAATTACTCGACATCTACTACCGCCTCGACGCTCGCGTCGGGCACCTGTTGCTCGACGAGTTTCAGGACACCAGCGTACAGCAGTGGGCCGGGCTGCGACCCTTCGCACAGGAGATATGCGCTCACGCCGACGCATCTCGCACCTTCTACTGCGCCGGTGACGTCAAGCAAGCGATCTACGGCTGGCGCGGCGGGTGCGCCGAACTGTTCGACCAGATCGAGCAGGAGCTAAACCTATCGCACAGCCAAAAAACCACCAGCCGACGTTCGTCGCAAGTCGTACTCGATGCCGTCAACCAAGTATTTAGTCAACTACCCACCAACCCCGCGTTCGACACCGACACCGACGCAGCCGCAGCTTGGGCCAAAGGCTTCCAAGACCACCACGCGCACCACACCGACCGCCCCGGATTCGTAGCACTAAAAACATCACCCCACGATCCCCTCGCGCAAGACGACGACACCACCCCTGATCCCGACCCCAACGACCCCAACAACGACGACACCAGTCAGCCCACCACCATCACCCAGCACGACATTTACACCGCCGAACAGATCAAGCTCATCGCCGCCGCCGCTCCTAGTCACACCGTTGGCGTGCTCGTTAATATAAACAAACACGCCCGCCTCCTGATCGACCTCCTACGCGACCTTGACGTACACGCCAGTGGTGAGGGCGGCACACCCCTCACCGACGACCCCGCCGTCAACGCCATGCTCTCAGCACTCACCCTCGCCGATCATCCAGGCCACACCGCCGCTGCGTTTCACACCGCCAGCTCACCCCTGGGCCCGGTCATCGGCCTTCAACCCGACCACCTCACCCACGCAGCCACCGTCGCCTCGAAGATTCGCCACGACCTGATCACCCGGGGCTATGCATCCGTGCTCATGGACTGGGCAAAGCGATTAGCCACCCACGCCTCACAGCGAAGCGTCATGCGCATGACGCAACTTTTGGAGCTAGCCGACCGCTACGACGCCGCCACCACGCTTCGGCCCCACGACTTCGTTGCTTTCGTTCAAGCCACCTCCGTCGGGGAGCCCAGCCCCGCGCCCGTGCGTGTCATGACAATCAACAAGTCCAAAGGCCTCGAGTTTGACACCGTTGTCCTCGCCCAGCTCGACCAACGCCTGCTCAGCCACCACGACGATTTGGTCTACGTCGACCGCCCGCTACCCACGCAGCCCGCCCGCAGCGTCTTCCGCGCCGCCGACAAAACCGTGCGCAGCCTATGCCCCCAACTCACTGATGCCCATCAACAGTTCCAGCACCGCCGCCTCCACGACGACCTGTCAAAGCTCTACGTCGCCATGACACGCGCCCGCCACGCGCTGCACATGTTCGTAAAACCACTGGGCAAAACCAAGGACAAAAAAACCAACACCGACAAACCCAAAGCCGCGGGTTGGTCCGAACCCTCGTTCGCCGCCATCCTCCGCCGTGCACTTTCACAATTAAACGACGCCGAAAACCCCACCGGCCAACAAACCCTCTACACCCGTGGCCGCCCCGATTGGCACACGCAGCTACACCCACCCAATCACACCACCGCTCAGCCACCCGCGCCGTCCGATACCGAACGCATCACGATCCAACTCGCACACTCTGACACACCAGGCCACAAGCCCGCCCGGCGATCGTGGCGACAGGTCAGCCCATCCTCGCTCGAAGCTGGCGGACGCGTCCGTGTCACCGACCTGTTAACTCTTCAACCGTCCGTAGCTCGCCAGCGAGGCAGCCTCATCCACGCCTGGTTTGAACAAATCGGTTGGCTCGACCCGCAAAACCCAACACCCCCTTTGACCGACGAGCAACTTATAAAACTCGCCCAACTCGCCGCACCCACCATGGACCTTGCCTGGGTCCGCCAGCAGCTAGACCAATTCAAGAAAATGCTCCGCCACGCACACGTCGCCCACGCCTTAGCCAAGCCGACCCTTCAGCCGGGCACCGAACTTCGCCTCTGGCGCGAACGCGACTTCGCCGTCCGTCTGGACACCCAGCCACTGTCTGGCTTGCTTCGCGGCAAGTTCGATCGCGTCGTCGTTCACGACCGTGCCCACGTACCGATCCATGCCCAGCTGATCGACTTTAAGACTGACCGCGTCACACCCGACACACTCGACGATATTGTCCAACGGTACGAGCCGCAGGTCTCCGCTTATTGCGCCGCACTCGCCGTCATGCTCCAACTCTCGCCAACCGCCGTGCAGGGAAAGCTCCTGTTCGTCGATTCAGGCCAATGCATTGACCTCCCGCGCTGAAACCGATCGCAGCTTGTTTGTCGGCGCTTTTACCCCCTCTCCCTTTCAGGGAGAGGGCTGGGGTGAGGGTTGAGTCAACTGCGATCAAACAACCACCGCTCTACTCTCCGAAGCCCACGCATCTCAATTGCGCGGGTCCCCCTCCCGTAGGTCCGGGCCTGCCCGGACAAATAAATTCCCCTTTCCTGCGTGCGACCAAGCCACCACCACTTATACGCATTGCGTATTTCTAGCGCGTTGTAAGCCGGTAGGCCCGGCATTTTGCCGGGCATTCTTCCTGTCTGCACCCCGTATGTCCGGGCCCGCCCGGACAGATTCGTAAAGCCATCGCACCCCATGACCCTCAACGTTCCCCGTCTAACCACCGACGCAACCCGTAGCGAATCAAAAAAAATCCACAAAAACAGCAAAAAATCCCTTCCAAATTTCACGCAAGCGCCTCATAATAGCCTCCAATGGAGACCCTCCCCGGCCACACCGGGGCAAACTGTGATGAATCGTCAAATTTAATGACCACCCACACCGCGGCAATCTCGCTGCGCTACCATGGCACGGAGAATGCTATGACCACCCACACCCATCGCACCAAAACCGCTATCCCGAAGCCCACACATCCCAATGCGTGCAGCCGCACACGTCACCGCAACGAGCCGCGCGCGTCAGCAAGCGGTCTTCTGCTCGACCCGCTCGGGTGCCACTGGCCCCTTGTCTGCCAGTGTAAATGACAATGATTTACACGGATGGATCAGTTGTCGGTGGTCTAGAGCACCTTGCATAAATAATCGCCATGTCAGTTCTGGAGTAGGGCAGGTCATTGACCTGCCTTCTTCTTGGGGAGATGGAGAATAATTACGCAAGTTGCTCTATTTGTTTGGGTTTTTAGATATGTCTCTAGATCAAAAAACGAAACCAATGCTAATGTAATACAATATTTACAAAGCCCTTATGCACAAGAAGCCTTCGTCAACCTGACGGCCCTCACCCCATTCCCAACACGCTCTGCGTTGATTGGCGTGGGGCCAGAAAGAACAGATAGTTCACACATCATCCAGGTCATGTCCGTCTTGCTTGACAAGACCCACGGGTTCAATAGGATGATGGGTCTGGGCATAGCCCACGCATAGCAGCACTTTATGTGAGGCTACGCCGATCTTTGACAAGTGAACAGTTGGAAACGCCGCGAGGATGTGTCCACGCCGGGTGTTGTTATCACAACGCATCCGTCGCGGAACATTCAATCCTCATTTTCCTTTAGCTGTGTGTCCTTGTGATAGCCGGATTTATCCGGTTGAGGGTACACAGCGAACCTCACCGGTAAATATATCGGTGAGTTAAACTCAATCTTTATAAAATAAAGTTGAGTAGACCGGCCCTGATCTTTCGGGATCGGGGTTGCTGGGTCAACTTTCGTTCTTATTGAAGCAATTGTGTTTACTCGATTCGTCGGGCAGCCACAGCAACAATAAACCAATTGAAGAGTTTGATCCTGGCTCAGATTGAACGCTGGCGGCATGGCTAAAACATGCAAGTCGAACGCGAAAGCGGGCTTCGGCCCGCCGGTAGAGTGGCGAACGGGCGAGTAATGCGTTTCTAACGTGCCCCAGGGTCGGGGATAGCTCATCGAAAGGTGAATTAATACCCGATGATCCCACGCACCGAATGGTGACGTGGGCAAAGGCTTGCTGCCCTGGGAGCGGGGAACGTGCTATCAGGTTGTTGGTGAGGTAACGGCTCACCAAGCCTAAGACGGCTAGCGGGTGTGAGAGCACGGCCCGCCGCATCGGGACTGAGACACTGCCCGGACTCCTACGGGAGGCTGCAGTAACGAATATTCCGCAATGCGCGAAAGCGTGACGGAGCAATGCCGCGTGCAGGATGAAGCCCCTCGGGGTGTAAACTGCTGTCAGGGGCTAGAAACGCAATGATCAGCCCCAGAGGAAGAGCCGGCTAACTCTGTGCCAGCAGCCGCGGTAATACAGAGGGCTCAAGCGTTAATCGGTGTCACTGGGCTTAAGGGGTGCGTAGGCGGGCGTGCAAGTGCGTTGTGAAATCCCACGGCTCAACCGTGGAACTGCGATGCAAACTGCATGTCTTGAGGTCGATAGGGGCTGCCGGAACTCTAGGTGTAGCGGTGAAATGCGTAGATATCTAGAGGAACGCCAAAGGTGAAGACAGGCAGCTGGGTCGAATCTGACGCTGAGGCACGAAAGCGTGGGTAGCGAACGGGATTAGATACCCCGGTAGTCCACGCCCTAAACGATGTACACTGGATCGTGGAGGTTTTGACGCCATCACGGTCGAAGCAAAAGTATTAAGTGTACCGCCTGGGGAGTACGGTCGCAAGATTAAAACTCAAAGGAATTGACGGGGGCTCACACAAGCGGTGGAGCATGTGGCTTAATTCGAAGCAACGCGAAGAACCTTATCCTGGGTTTGACATGCACGGATTAACTCCTAGAAACAGGAGCCACACCCTCGGGTGGAACGTGCACAGGTGCTGCATGGCTGTCGTCAGCTCGTGCTGTGAAGTGTCGGGTTAAGTCCCTTAACGAGCGAAACCCCTATCGTTAGTTGCTACCAGGTAAAGCTGAGGACTCTAACGAGACTGCCGGTGTCAAACCGGAGGAAGGTGGGGATGACGTCAAGTCCTCATGGCCTTTATGCCCAGGGCTGCACACGTGCTACAATG
>JAJRXX010000069.1 GCA_024276075.1 Planctomycetota bacterium | reverse complement strand
GTACTCCAAGGCCGCTCGGCCACGGAATACACCCACACGGATCCGCACGCGCAGAGCGACGTCGGCATCGAGTTCTTCGAGCAGGTCAGCCTCCACGTCTTCGACGTCTTCATTGCGGGCGTCGTTGATGATCTGTAGCCCGGTGGCGGGGTAGGTGGCGGTCTTCTTGACACGACCCGCGTCGGAGCCAGCCATGCCTATAGTCCCCCGAGAAGTGCTGTCAGCATGCCCGAGCGTGGAGAACCGTTTATAGGCACGCGTGGACGTCACGTCCGACGGCACGACGACCTCCAGCCCCCGTTCTTCGAGGATATTGACCAGCAGCGTATGCATCTCGTCGGTGAGTTGCTTGTAGAACGCGGGATCGAATTTATTGTAACGGCGATGCAGGCCCGAAAAGGCAATGCCTGCCTGAGGCGGCGTGGCGGGCGGCGCGCTGAGCATGGACTGGGTCCCGAAGGGCGATTCCATCTTGACCGTGACAAACTCGATGGAGAAATCGAGCAGCGCGACACGTTTGTAGCCGCGGTTGCGCATGTCGGGGACATGGTGGCGCTTCCAGTAGAGATCGGCGGCTTGGGCACGCAGGTCGGGTGAGGCGAGCTGATCAGCGGTGAAGTTGCGAGGCTGACCGTTGCATCCGATCAGCAGCGGCAGGAGAAGGAGACTTGGCGTTTTCTTGGATAGGTGAATTTTCATGTGACAGCTCGTATAGGGGTATGCAAATAATGGGTATAGCCACACGGCTAGTCGGCGTGGTGTCAGGATACTTCCGCAGCGCGCGGTGGCAAGCGGGGATACTATCAATCACAGAAAATATTGTCGCAATATGTTTGTACGCGGGATTTGGCCCACAACGATTTAAGCGATTACGACGCGGTCAAAACTACGCAGATGCGTATCACTGGTTAGCGTATCGCCAATCCGTGATTTGCTGCGTGGAGAGTGTGATGTATTGCCCGCCGCGCAAGCTGGTGATGGACAGCAGGTCGATCGCCTGGGCGTCGATCAGTACAGCATCAAACCGTGTGCTGGGGGAAGCTTTGAGTAGGCCTCGTATGGCGTTGACATGTTCGCGGGGCAGTTCCTGGCTGGTGATAAGGACGAACTGATCGGGCTTTGTCGTCAGGGCGGTGCGGACGGCGTTGACGGGGTCGGTCACGCCGAACGCGAGGATGCTGTTGAGAAAGGTGCGCAGGTCCTCACGAGGCAGACGGATGAGCTTGGTAAAAGACTCTGGGAAAACCGCTTGACGGTCCTCCGTGCCGACGACGAGCATCAGGGTGACGGCGGAGGTGTCGAAGTTACTGCCCGCGAGGATCGCGTCTTTGACCAGCCCCAGCCATTTTCTGCTTGCTGAAGAGGCGTCGATTACGACGACAGTGCGCGGGCTCAGGGGGATGCCCAGGACGTTGGGTTTGTCCATGAGATAAGGGTTGGCCGTTGAGTCGTAATCAAACTTAACGACGAGCCCAGGGGTGTTGTTCTTGGGGGTGGCGTGGCGTATCTGATGCCGAACGACAGCGGTGATAGCTAATACACTCATCGCAATGATGGCTACAAAAGCGGCGATCAGCGAGACCTGGATCGCCAGGTGGCGTTTGCCCTTGGCACGCTCTACGGCATGTGTCTGAGCGGGTGTGAGAGTGGTTTTTTTATCCGGAGGTTTGGGGGCGCTGGGTGGAGGCGTTGGGGTGTGTTGGCGTTTGGGTTTGGTGGTGCGCTTGGCAGATTTGTTGGGGGTGGATCGTTTTTTTGAAACAGCGGGTGGCGGTGCCGGCGGGTCGCGGTCAACCTGAGCTTCGACGACGGGCTTGGTGGAGGGCTTCGATGAGCGGGGTGTGTCGGGACGATCGGGACGGGTGCGGGTTGATCGTCGTTTGGTCGATGGGGAAGCGGGCACCTGCATGAGCATGCCGCAGTTTGAGCATCGGCAGACACCGCCTGCAAACCCGGCGTCGAGGACCAGGAGCTTGTCGCAGAATGGACAGGTTAGCTCCAGCGATTCCATGGATAGCGTCCTCGGTGTGGCGGGTGGCACGGGTTACGGTGTGGGGTGGCTCGGGGCCCCTCTCGTGGGTGTAGGGCGGGTGATTGGTATCGGCGGTTGTGGTGAAATTTTGTCACGGGTACGCCGTCGGGCTGTGGCACCGGTCTAGGGTGCACAGCCGGGTCCCGATTACGGTAACTGTGGCTGCCAGAGATAGTAGAATTGCACCGCCGGTCGTGCCAGTGAGCCGGTGAAATTAAATTGTGCCAGGTTGATCTGGGTTTGGGTCGCAGCGGACATGTGGGAGGTCGGTGCCAAGGCGTAGGGAGAGGCGACGTGCTGCATGGGACGGTGGTAGAGGATCAGGTCGGCGTGCTCGATCCCGGCTAACTGCTGGGCTAAATCGAAGGCGGTATAGAGGTCGCCGATATGGTCGACCAAGCCCAAATCGAGCGCATCACCACCCGTGACCACGCGGCCATCGGTAGCTTGGGCGAACCGATCGGGCGGGATGTTTGGTCGGGCCTGACGCACCACGTCAAGAAACCGCTGATAAAAATCGTCGATCAGTGTGCGCAGCACAGCCCGGTGTTCGTCGGTGAGTGTGCTCAGCGGTGAGCCGGCGTCCTTATTGGGGCCGGTGGTGAACGCCTCGGTATGGATGCCGATGCGGTCCATCGCGGGCTTGAGGCTGATGGTTTGCACAATCACACCGATGGAGCCGGTGATGGTCGTCGGGTAGGCCACGATGGTATCGGCCCCACAAGCGAGGTAGTACCCACCGCTGGCGGCGACGTCCATCATGAGCGCGACGACGGGCTTGGCGGACTGTTTCTTAAACCGCCCGAGCATGCCGTACATGGTGTGGCTGGCGCCGACGCCCCCGCCGGGCGTGTTCAGGCGCAGGATAATGGCCTTAACGGAGGGGTCGCGGCGAGCCATTTCGAGCTTTTCATGGAGCAACTCGACGGGGTTGTCGCCTTGTGAGATCAACCCGCGACGGTGCGCGTTTACGATCGTTCCGGTGACGTCGACGATCGCCACGCGCGGGCTAAACCAACGCCCCGAGTCCTCGACCACGGTGGACTTGATCGCCTGGTCACCGGGTGACATACCCACGATAAAGGTCATAGGCCCGCACCCTGTCAGTGCCAGGCACAGCGCCAGGATGTGCGATAGCCGGGTACGCACAGGGGCGTGGTGGTTAAGCTCGATAGAGATCACTGGTGGCGTCCGATGTAGCGCTTGACGATCTGCTCGTAGGTGGGTGATTTGAGCCCGACGGTCTTCGCTTCAGCCAGCGCCTGATTGTAGGGTAAGCCGTGGTCGATGGCACGATACGCCAGCCAGATAGCACCGACGCGGTTTGCGGAGCTGCAGTGCAGGAGGAGGGGTTTGATCTGGTCGTTGTTGAGCAGGGCGCGTGTGTTGTCGATCACCTCGTCGGTGAGCATGTCGGGCCCGTTGAAGGGGACGTTGTAGTAGGTCATACCCAGTTCGGCGATGAGGGCGGGCTCGTCGAAGTCCGTGACCTCGCCCGGTAGGCGTAGGTTGATGACGGTTTTGATACCACCCTTTTGTGCTTGGCGGAAGTCGTCGGGCTTTGGCTGACTGGCGAGGAAAATGCCACCGAAGGTGTGCAGCCGGGTCACGGTGCCGCACTCATAGGGTTCGAGCTTGTCGGTGGTGATGGCGGTGTGCGAGGCGCAGCCGATCAGGGTGGTGGTGGTTAGCAGCAGGTAGACGATGGTCATTCGGCGTAGATCAATGCGCATCATGGTTGGTCCTCAGTGTGTAAAGAGTGCGGACGGTCCCGGAACAGATGTATAGTTTAGAGCAAATGGCGTCATTAATCTTCATTGACCGGGTGGCACGGCTTGCTTGCAAGCCGTGAAATACAGATGTTTGTTACAACAATCAAGATTAATACTTGCGCAGCATCTGCAAACACGGGAACAGAACAGACATTAGAGCACCTTGCATAAATAATCGCCATATCAGTTCTGGAGTAGGGCAGGTCATTGACCTGCCTTCTTCTTGGGGAGATGGAGAATAATTACGCAAGTTGCTCTAACTTACATCACCTATCGAAGCGCTAGAAATATACGCAATGCGTATAATCGGTTGGGTGTCAGAGTTGTTGCTGGACGTATCGCCTGACGACCTGTTCGTACGCGGGTGATCTGAGCCCGACTTCCTTTGCCTCGGCCAACGCTTGGTCGTAGGGGACGTGGTGGTCGATAGCACGGTACGCCAGCCAGATGGCTCCGACGCGGTTCGCCGAAGCGCTGTGGATGAGGATGGGCTTTTCATTGTGGCGGTTCAGCAGAGCCCGTGCGCGGTCCAGGACTTCTTCGTCGAGGGTTGCAAAGTCATCAAAACCCACGTTGTAGTAGGTCATGCCCAGTTCGGTGATGAGAGCGGGCTCGTCGAAGTCCGCGACCTCACCCGGTAGCCGTAGACTTACGATGGTCTTGATCCCTGCCTTTTGTGCTTGGCGGAAGTCGTCGGGTTTAGGCTGACTGGAAAGGAAGATTCCGGCAAAGGTATGCAAACGCAGGATATCCCCAAAATGGAAGGGCTCGAGCTTGTTGGCAGCGAAGAATGTGTGTGAAGAACAGCCGGACAGCGAGGTCACGAACACCAGGCAGGCCCCAGCGATGAGACGAGTATGCGCGGTGGGCATCGTAATTTCTCCTTCTACTTAATCTCTAAAACAACGGGTGCGGGGCAAGTTTTTTGGCGGGTTGCGGCGTGGGTAGCGTGGGGCTGGGGCAGGTCGTGCGGGTTTTGCTAGGGGCTATCGGGCAGGGGGCTGTCAGGGGAAACGATCGGGGGGGCAAGCGGGGATTATCAAGGCAGGTCTATTCGTTAACATTATAGCCCAGGTACAGGGGTGCAAGTCAAGACCCATGCCATAAATTTAACGCCTTCAGGTGCGCCCTTGCGAGTTTAGGTAGCGGGTCAGTTTGAATCCGAGCGTCACCGCTACGAGCCGCTTTCCGTTATGGAGCGGGCCTCTTCCACCTATTTAGCCACGGGTGATCACACCCGTGGTATCCGGCACCATTGACGTCTCGAACGACAATTCCCGCAAAAATATTCAAACTGACCCACTACCGCTTTGCGAGCCTATACAGCAAAGGTTTGCACAGCGACGACCAGGATGTACACTCCGGGACTGGGCTTGTAGAGCCTGTGTTTACAATAAGTTTTGATCAAGCGAATCATCTCGACGCAGAGGGAATCATGGCCAAAAAAAGACTCCGAGGTGCACCGGTCCAACAGGTCCGCGTGAAGAAAAATCGTTCGGTCTCCGCCTTGCTCGAAGACATGAGCAAGACCGGCTTCCAGGGCAGGAGCCTGGCGCAATGTGCCGACACCCTGGTCAAGATGATGCGCGACCCCAAGGTCACGGTGCTGCTGGGCTACGCAGGCTCGCTGTCGACCACGGGCCAGTACGAGATCATCAATTGGCTCATCGAAAACGGCTGCGTGGACATCCTCGTCGGCACGGGCGCCAACCTCAGCGAGGACATCGTCGACGCCATGGGCCACCCCTACATCCAGGGCACCCCACGCGCCGACGACGAGGCGCTCTTCGAGCAGGGGTACAACCGTTACTACGACGTGTATGGCCGCGAAGACGACTACCTGGACATGACGGAGCTGATCTCCAAATACATCTTGGAGCTAAAGTCGGGCCACGGGTACTCGTCTCGTGAGTTCCTGTATGGCTTCGGGAAGTGGCTGGGCAAAAAGAAAATCAGATCAATCGTCAGCGTCGCTGCGAAGCACAAGGTCCCCGTCTTCTGCCCCGCGATCGTCGACAGCCCCTACGGCGACGCCGCGCTGATCGCCAAGAGCAAGGGCTTCGACCTTGTGCTCGACGGCGTCAAGGACTACGTCCAGTTCATGCAACTCTCAGAGCAGGTCGCTGAAACCGGGGTGATCTACATCGGCGGCGGCGTGCCCAAGGACTTCATCCAGCTATTCGCTGTGACCGCGGGTTTGCTGTACCCCGGCTACCAGGTCCCCGGCAGGCGCAAGCCCAAGGTCAGACTGGGCACCGACGAGCAGTACCACCCCCACAAGTACGCCGTGCAGGTCACCACCGACTCACCGCAGTGGGGTGGCTTGAGCGGCTGCACGTTCGACGAAGCGGTCTCCTGGGGCAAGGAAGACCCCAAGGGCGGCTTCACACAGTGCTACTGCGACGCGACCATTGCGCTACCGATCCTGACCCAAGCCCTAGCCCAACGCATGCCCAGCAAACGCAAGCGACGCTCGTGGAAGGGGATATAGAGTATTTTTTTGATTTCGCATACGGGTATCTCAGCGAGCCGCGCGCGTCAGCAAGCGGGTTTTTGGCTCTAGAGCAACTGGCGTCATTAATCTTCATTATTGACCGGGTGGCACAGCTTGCTTGCAAGCCGTGAAATACAGATGTTTGTTACACCTACGAGCACGGCAATTGGCTCAACGTCGCGGAGATGGAGTTGAGCGTCTTGGCTCGGCAATGCCTGGATCAGCGTATCCCCGATCACGAGGCTTTAGCCTCTCAGGTCGTCGCTTGGCAACAACGCAACGACGACGGGGTCAAGGTGAACAGGCAATTTACGACCGAAGACGCACGCATCAAATGGATGAAGCTCTACCCTTCAATACAGATGCAATGAACCACTAGATTCAATTCAAGCCACTTAGAGCAGTGTTGTCGCTATGGTTGGGATTGTGACGGTTGTGAGGATTATGACGATTTTGCGGGATTCCCAGGGGGTAGTTCAGGAGCGTTTGGGCATGGAGGAGATATGAAAATCATTGACATATCAGCTACTTAGGGGTAAAATAAAGGGGCTAGCATGAGGCTGTAGCCAGCTTTGTGTGAGCGGAGAACGACCCACCCCAACAGTTCGACCAAAGGCTGTTGTGTTTGAGTTTACTACTTAATGGAGCGGAAGGGGCATCGCTTGTTACGAGTGTTAATCACGGAGAGACGGCTTGGCATAGTCTGCGCGTGCCTGGCGGTGTGGTGTTGGAGTGTGGTGCCGACTCAGGCGTTGGTCATCCAAGGGGGGGCGGGCACATCGACACCCGCGGCTCACACGACACGTCCGACGACCGATCCCGGCTGGGACAACGTGGGGTGGGGCAGCAACGGGACCGCTGCGAGCAGTCCGGGCAGTGCCATCTACTTGGGAAATCGGTGGGTGTTGACAGCTGGCCACACCATCGGAAACCAGATCACGCTTGGTGATACCTTTGGCTCGGGGACGCTGTATACGAAGGACCCGGCGACCGCATCGGTGCGATTGAAGAACCCGGACGGGTCGGATACCGACTTGGTGATGTTTCGAATACAGCAGGACCCGGGGCTGGCGACGCTTGACATCATCCAGAACACGCCCGGCATCGGTGATTCGGTAGTTATGATCGGTACGGGTGTGGAGCGGGGTAGCGCCCTGACGACTTATCCCAGTGGTCATCAAGGCTACGATTGGTCGGGTAGCCGGTTAAAAACCTGGGGCGATAACACGGTGGCGCAAGAGTCCCCGGGCAACAGCGGTTTTGTGTTCAACGTGGCTGGCATAGGTTTGGACGTATCGGGATTTGGCACGGTTTTCGACAATTCGACTGGCGAAGGGCAGGCGGCTGCCAAGGATTCAGGTGGTGCGGTGTTCGTCGATGTGACGGGTAACGGAGATTGGCAATTGGGCGGGGTGATGATCGCGGTATCAACATTCGGGAATCAGCCCGATGGGCCGTTGGGCGTGGGCCAAACATCGGTGTTCGGCAACGCGACGCTGATGGCGGACCTGTCGGTCTATCGTGACCAGATTGTGTCGCTCATTCCCGAGCCAAGCAGTGCTGCGGTGTTGGGGGTGTTTGGGATGGTGCTGATCCGACGTCGGTCACGGCGGTTGTATTTTTACCACAGCGGTGAGCGGAAAGCTTAGCGGTCATCTCATCGGTGGTGGGTGTGGTTTGCTTTTCTTTGGGCACGTTTCTAATGGTTATTCCATACGCTTTCTGATTTACTTTTGTGCTTCAATCGCCACAAAGAAGACCGCTCCCTTACAGTCGCGGCTCGTTGTGTACGCACAAGGATTAATTTGAATGCGAATTAGTTGGATTGCAGCAATCGGCGCAGGCAATCGGTTGCGTCGCAGAGGGACAGGCCTACGAGTTCGATTGTTTTGCGGGGTTGCGAATGGCCTGTGGTGACGGTGACGTCCCGGCGGGGCAGGTTCAAGAGGTCGGCTAACAATTTACAGACAGCGCGGTTGGCTTGGCCGGCTTCGGGCGGTGCGGCGACGGTGATCTTCACACGGTCGTCGAGTATGCCGACGAGCCGAGTGCGCTTGGCGCCAGGGACGACCTTGACGCGCAGGGTGACGCCGTCGGGCGTGGCGGTCAAGGTGGATCGGAGGGCGTGGTCTGTCATGTCGGTGGTCTGAGGGAGTATCGGCGTGGGACGCGCACGGGTGACGTGTGGTTAATTCTTATCGAGCGATTTTTTCTGGCGTAGCAGGTGGTGGTAGTGCTGCGCGAAGCGGTGGGCTTCGTCGCGGATGGCTTGGCACAGGCGCAGCCCGGCGTTTCGGCGTGATAAGCGGATCGGTTCGGCGCGGTGCTGGGCGTAGATGAGTTCTTCTTTCTTGGCTAACGAGATTACCATGGGGGGGCTGACGTCGAGCGACTCGAACGCCTGTATCGCGGTATTGAGTTGTCCGAGGCCGCCGTCGATGATGATCAGGTCGGGGTAGAGCGCTTGGCCTTTGCCGGCGTCGCGGTAGCGGCGGAGCACGACCTCGCGGATGGCGGCGTAGTCGTCGTTGGCGGCAGTTTGGATCTTGTAGCGGCGGTATTCGTTCTTAAACGGCCGACCATCGACGAAACAGACCTTGGACCCAACGGTCTGTTGGCCTTGCAGGTGTGCGATGTCGATGCACTCGACGCAGCGGATGGGCGTGTCTAGCTCGAGCGTGCGACGCAGCGATTCGAGACCCTTGCGCGGGTCGATTTGAAATGACTCTGTCTCGGGCTGCCAGCGATCGGAGCGCTTGCCGCGTTGGTCGAGTTTTTCAAGGGCTTGGACCTGATCACGCAGGGCGGCGGCGCGTTCGTAGTCTTGTTTCGCTGAGGCTTGGGTCATCTCGTCGCGCATTTCGCGGAGCATGACGGAGCGTTTGGATTGGATAAATCGGATGAACCGATCAATGTCGGTGCGGTAGTCATCTTTGGAGATTTTGTCGCCACAAGGCGCGGTGCACTGCTTGATGGGGTGCAGCAAACATGGCCTAAAGAATCGCCGCGTATCGTCGCCCTCGCGGATGTCGAGCGTGCAGGTGCGGAATTTGAAGACGCGTTGCAGGAGCTGAATCGATTCGCGGAGTGCGTAGACGGTGGTGAAAGGCCCCAGGACCTTGGCGCCACGGAACTGCGGAGCGGCGGGCTGGCGGGTGATGAAGACACCCGGAAAGTCGTCGCGTGTGGTGATCACGAGGTAGGGGTAGGTCTTGTCGTCTTTGAGGTCGGCGTTGAAGCGGGGGTGGATGTCCTTAATCAAGCGGTTCTCAGCGAGCAGGGCTTCCCATTCGCCTTCGCATTCGATCACGTCGAAGTCGTCGATGACGTCGAGCATGGGTTGTTTTTTGGGGCCCAGGTCGGTCGAGGGAATGAAATAGCTTGCGACGCGGTCGGGCAGACAGGCGGCTTTACCGACGTAGAGCACCCGGCCCTGAGCGTCTTTCATGAGGTAGACGCCTGGTGTTTTGGTCAGGCTGCGGGCTTTGTCGCGCAGGCGTTGCAGGACTTGGGAACGGTCGGTCATCGTGTGATTATAAGCGGCAAGAGGGGTTTGAGATGGAGCGGTGGCGATGGCGGTAGGCACGGCATTAATCGCGTCGTGTCGTCGTTTGGGGGCGTGAGGCGTGCGTGTTTGACGGTTGCGGTGATGGGGGGATTTGCGTTGAGGGAGAAAAATCCACAAAAACTGTCGCGGCGTAACGGCGGGTTGAGATGCGGGGCAGAGTCTGTACAATCTTGTTAGATGAATTGTTGATGAAGGGGTTTGGGAAAGCCGATAAGAGCTAAGCATCGCTTGGGTGTTTTCCAACCCAAGCGCCCCAGACTAATCTAAGAGCAAGTGACCCGCGATGAAGCGTGGCAATGTCCTTGGGGTCGGGTGGAGAAAGAATAGTCACAACGCTGGAAAGCGACTTGGGAGGCGGGGGTTCGCTTAGCTCGCGGGTCGTGGGCGTGATGACACAACAACACGGATTGAAGTCATGCTCATGCGTGTATCGCAGTGCGTGCTACGGATGCGAATGGCGAGTGTTTCTAGCGGTGTGTGTGGCTAGCGAGTCTTTTGAGAGAATCGTACCCGCGATCGGGAGACCGGTTTAAGTTAAGGGCAGAGTCAGGGGCTAGGGTGAAGATGGTGGAAGGGGTGCGTTTTGAGCGGGGTGACGTGGTTTTTCACGCCAAGCGACCCGAGTGGGGTGAGGGCGTGGTGGAGCAGGCCAGGGAGATCAAGCACGAGGGCAGGGCGGCGCAGCGACTGACGATACGTTTTTCGAACCACGGGCGCGTGGCGGTGAACACGGCGGTTGCTCAGTTGAGAGCGAAACGAAAAGGATCAGAAGGATTAGGAGTTGTTATGTCGAATTCAAGTACGCCAGCGGTGTCGTCATCGGCTGGTAAAGGGTGGTTGTCATCGTTGGAGAAGTCGGGCGGGGGTGTGGAAGAATTGTGGTCGTTGCCCGAGGCAATGACGGATTTGTTCGCTAGTCTGGGCGCGCGTCTGCAAGCGACGCTCGATAGCTTCCGGTTCAGCACGGAGGCGAGGAGCCTAATCGACTGGGCGGTGGCGCAGACGGGGTTGACCGATCCGTTGTCGAAGTACAATCGTCACGAACTAGAGCAGGGGTTCGAGCGATTTGCCCGAGACCGAGACCGGCATCTGGTGGAACTGGTGCGCACAGCCAAGCGTGAGGGGCAGGCCGATCTGCTCGACCGTGCGCTGCAGGGGAAATTGATCCCCGAGGCGCGTCGGACGCTCAAAAAAGCGATACGCAATTAACAACATGACCGTGGTCGGCGGGGCTGGCGAGGGGCTGCTGTGACCATACGGTTCGGGTTGGGCATAGCGCAGGGGTGTTCGCGTGTGGGGCTGGTGTGGGCACGGCGGTGCATTGGGTTGGGAGTAGGCCTGCTTAGATTACAATCTTTGTATGAGTGACGACGCGAAACGGATCGCGCATCTGCGGCGCGAGCTTGATCAGCACAATCGGCTGTACTACGTCGAGGCCCGGCAGGAGATATCCGACCGGGAGTTCGACCTGCTGTTAGCTGAACTGGAGGCGCTGGAGCAGAAGCACCCGCAACTGGTGACGCCCGACTCGCCGACGCAGCGCGTGGGCGGGCAGCCGATCGACGGGTTCCGCACGGTGGCGCATGCTCGACGGATGTTGAGCATCGACAACACGTACGACCGGCAGGCCCTTTTAGCGTGGCACGAGCGCGTGGCGAAGGGGCTGGGCGGGGGCGATTTGTTTGGCGATGCGGTGAGCTATGTGGTGGAGCCGAAGATCGACGGTGTGGCGGTGAGCCTGCGGTACGAGGGCGGTCGGCTCAAACAGGCATTGACCCGGGGCGACGGTCAGCGAGGCGACGATATCACGGACAACGTGCGTACGATCCGGGCGGTGCCGCTGACGCTCGGCGAGGTGAGCGCGTCAAAAGAGGCGGACACTACAAAAAAGGGCAAAGGCAAGTCGGGTGTGCCCAAGCGGATTCCCAAGGTGCTCGAGATTCGCGGTGAGATTTTTATGCCCCGACAGGAATTCGAGCGGATCAATCGCCAGCGTGTAGAGGAGGCCTTGGAGCCGTTTGCGAACCCACGGAACTCGACAGCGGGAACGCTCAAGCAGCTCGACCCGCGTGCAGTGGGTAAACGGCGGCTGGGGTTTTCGGCGCACGGGCGCGGTGTGGTGCAGCCCGACCCGTTCGAGTGTCACAGTCAATTCTTGACAGCGGTACGAGCGTGGGGCGTGCCGACGAATCTTTTGGTACGGGTGTGCGAGGACGCGGACGACGTGTGGCAATTTATAGAATTGTTTGAAGCCCAGCGTGCGGGCCAACAGTACGAAGTGGACGGCGTGGTGGTCAAGGTAGACCGTTACGATCAACAGGAGCAGTTGGGGTATACGTCGAAGAGCCCGCGTTGGTGCATCGCGTACAAATACGCAGCGCAGCAAGCGACGACCAAGTTGACGCAAGTTGATTGGCAGGTCGGTAAGACGGGTCGTATCACGCCCAGGGCGACGATGGAGCCTGTGTTTTTGGCGGGGACGACGGTTAGCCACGCGTCGTTGCACAATCTCGGTGAAATCCGTGAGCGTGACCTGCACATCGGCGACACGGTGGTGATCGAGAAAGCGGGTGAGATCATCCCGCAAGTGGTGAAGGTACAGAAGCGGGGCAGGGGGGCTGGTTGCAAGCTGATCGAACCGCCCGCGGCGTGCCCGGTGTGCAAGGGGCCCGTCGAGGTCGAATACGATCAGAAGCGTGTGGCAAAGATTGAGGGGTGGCTGGGCCAAGTCGAGCGTGAAGCCAAGAAAGCCCAGAAGGAAGACCGGCCTGCGAAGAAAATTTCACAGCCAGCGCCGCTAAGCGAGATTGACGAGAGCGGGCGGTATTGCGTGAACCCAGAGTGTGCTGCGCAATTTCGCGAAAAGCTCATTTGGTTTGCTAGCCGAGGCCAGATGGATATCGACGGGCTAGGTGAGAAGGTCGTCGATCAGTTGCTAGCGGCAGAGCTGGTCGATCATTTTGCGGATTTGTATGGGCTTGAAGCAAAGCAGCTAGCTGGGCTTGAACGGATGGGAGAGAAGTCGGCGGTAAACGTGGTAGCAGGCATCGCGGCGTCGAAGGGCAGGGGTATGGCCAAGGTGCTGTCGTCGCTGGGTATCCGCAATGTGGGGGCCGTCACGGCGCAGACGCTGGCGACACATTACAAGAATATCATGACGCTGATGAAAGCGACGCAGGAAGACCTCCAAAAAATACCGGATGTGGGGCCTGTGGTGGCGAGGTCGTTGCACGCGTTTTTGCATTCGGACCGGGGCGTGGAAGTAATCGATCGGCTGCGGGAGGCGGGGGTCGATTTAACCAGTCAAATATTCGAGAAGCACGACGCGGCGAAGGACAGTGTGTTTGCGGGTAGGCGGGTCGTATTGACGGGTACACTGAAAAATTACGATCGTCAGGCTTTAACAGATACGCTGCGTGCGCTGGGTGCGAAGGTGACGGGCAGCGTGTCGAAGAAGACGGATATGCTCATCGCTGGTGATAAACCGGGCAGCAAGCTCGACAAGGCGCGGGGCTTGGGCGTGGCGGTGTGGGACGAGAAGAAATTACAGGCGGCATTGGGTGAGCGCTAAACGGGGGTGTGTTTGACACTGGTGCGACGGGCGGCGGAGTCCGGCGTGGCTAGGGTGGCGGTGGTCGTGTTGAGAGGCGGCGTACAATATGTTCGATGAGTGTGAAGATTTTTATAAAGTTCGGTTGTAGGGATGGTGTGTTGACATGATCCGACACGCGACAGTGCACGACGTGCCCGCGGTGGGCAAGATTATCAACGACAGTGCTGAGTACGGGCTGATGCTGCATCGGTCCGCGTCGTTTTTGTACGAGCACGTGCGCGAGTTTCACGTGGCCCAAGAGAGCGGGGTTGTGGTGGGGGTGTGCGGGCTGAGTATCGTGTGGGCGAATCTGGCGGAGGTGTATTCCCTAGCGGTGGTGCCAGGGTGCCGGGGGCGCGGGTTGGGCAAGCAATTGGTGGAGGCGTGCGTGGAAGAGGCGAGGGAGTTGGGGCTGCGCCGGCTGATGACGCTGACGTACGAGACGCGGTTTTTCGAGTCGTGTGGGTTTGAGGTGGTGGATCGTCAGAGCCTGCCGTTGAAAGTGTGGAGCGACTGCGTGCGTTGCTCTAAGAGCCAGGCGTGTGACGAGGTGGCAATGGTGCGCGTGTTGGATGATGTGCCGGACGCTTCGGGTGGCATGACGCCCGAACTGCCAGCGGCGGACAGCTACGAGGTGCCCGTGACGCTGAGCGTGAGGCCTGCGCGTGTGGAGCGGCGACCGAAAATGGACGAAGCGCCTGAATGAGGCGATAAGGTTGTAGCGACAGGGGAGAGAGCATAGATCGGGTGCCCGGCGTGGCAGTGCGTACAGCACGGCTACGTTTGCGCGTGCGCGCCGGGCGTGATTTTTGGCAGGTTGTTTCAAAGCCCCTCTCCCCTCGAGGGGAGAGGCAGGGTGAGGGGTGAAAGCCTCGTAAATCACGGGCGCACAACCCTCCCCCTTCCCCCTCCCTGAAAGGGAGGGGGTGATAAAGCCGGTTCGAGCTTTCGCATGGCAAACGGGCGGTTACACGGTTGGTTGGAGCGCATCGTTCATTCGTCGGCGATCGATGCGCTTTGCGAGCAGGTCACGTCGGGTCAGAGCGTAGCGGCGCAGGGCAGCAGAGGGTCGAGCACCGCTTTGGTGGCTGGTGCGCTGGCGGTGCGCACGGGGCGATTGGTGCTGCTATTGGTGGCGCATCCGGACGAGGCGGATGACGCGGTGGAGGATTTGGCGATATTGGACGAGGGCGCGTGGCGGGTCGACGTGCGGCGGCTGGGGGCGCTGGAGGTGTTGCCGGGCGAGACGGGGGTGAATCTGGAACTGCTTGGTGAGCGGCTGGACGTGGTGAGTTGGCTGGCGGGGATGGGTGGCGATCAGAGCGACAGCGGGGCGTGCGTGCTGGTGGGGTCGATTCAAGCGGTGATGCAGGGCGTGCCGCGGCCCGAGTCGGTCGGTGAACTGTCGCTGACGCTGGAGGCGGGTAGGGATTATGCGTTAGGCCAATTGTTGGAATGGCTAAGCTCGGTGGGGTACGAGCGTGTGGAGGTGGTCGAGCAACCGGGTCAGTTTGCGTCGCGCGGCGGGATCGTAGACGTGTATCTGCCGGCAGGTTTATTGGGTGGTGTGGAGGGAGCTAGCGGTGGCGGTTTGGGTGGCGGGCCGGTGCGTGTCGACTTTTTCGGGGACACGGTCGAATCAATCACCATGATCGATCCGGAGACGATGGGGTCGGGCGCGCCGCTGGAGCGGGTGCGGGTAATCGGCGCGCGTGCGGATCAACTGCACCGTGATAGCGAGACGGTTAGTGTATTGTCGCTGCTGCCTGATGATGCGGTGGTGGTGATGCACGAGCCGTTGGAGTTGGCTGAGCAGGGGCGGGGTTATTACGAGCGCCTGACAAATCCGCGAGGCATCTACTCGCCGCAATCGTTGTTCGCCGCGTTGAACGCGCGTCTGCATGTGGAGGTGAACCAGTACGGTGCGGCAGCGGGGCGCAACGCGGCGATGACGCTACCGGTGGGTGCGTTGACGAATTTTGATCACAGCGCAGCGGTTGCGGTGCGTGAGTTGGGCGAGCTAGCGTCGGGGCTGGCCCGGGCATCTGGGAACGGCGATCAGGCTGATGCTGGGGTGGTGGTGCTGTGCCAGAACACCGCAGAACGGGATCGGCTACGCGAGCTGTTAACTGAGCATGCGCCGGGGGGTGGGGCGGCGGTGCGGGTCGAGGTGGGGTACCTGCACCGGGGCTTTGTGTGGGGTGAACAGCACGATGAGGCGCTGCATCTGGTGGGGCACCATGAGTTGTTTCATAGGTATCACGTTCGTCGGCGCGTGCGTCCGGGGCATGGGGGGGCGAGCGGCGCGGGCCGGGGTGTCCGAGACGTGTTCTTGGACGTGGAGGTCGGTGACTACGTGGTGCACGTGGAGCACGGGATCGCGCGGTACGAGGGGATGCGCACGCTCACGCGCAAAAGCGGGACGCAGGAGTACCTGACGCTGACGTTTGCGCAGAGCGCGCAGTTGCACGTGCCGGCGTCGCAGATCGAGCTGGTGCAGAAGTACATCGGTGGCTTCCACGGTAAGCCGCCGTTGAGTCTGCTTGGCGGCAAGCGTTGGTCGAAGCAGAAACAGCAGGTCGCCGAGGCGGTGAAGGACCTGGCAGCGGAGCTGCTGCGCGTGCAGGCGGCGAGGTCGAGCCTGCCGGGGATTAGCTATGGGGCCGACACGCCTTGGCAGCGTAAGTTTGAAGCGGAGTTCCCGTACGACGAGACGCAGGACCAGCTCGCGGCGATTGCGGAGATTAAGCGTGACATGAGCGCCGCGACGCCGATGGACCGGCTGATCTGCGGTGACGTGGGGTTCGGCAAGACGGAGTTGGCGGTGCGTGCCGCGTTCAAGGCGGTCGAGCAGGGCAAACAGGTAGCGATACTGGTGCCCACGACGGTGTTGGCTGAGCAGCACGAGCGCACGTTTTGTGAGCGCATGGCGGATTACCCGTTTTGCGTGGCGTCGATCAGCCGGTTCAAGACGGCGGCCCAGGTGGCGGCGGTCTTGGCGGATCTGGCGCGGGGCGCGGTGGACGTCATCATCGGTACGCACCGGTTGCTATCGGGTGATGTAAAGTTCGCCGACCTGGGGCTGGTGGTGATCGACGAGGAGCAGCGGTTTGGCGTGGAGCACAAGCATAAGCTGATGCGGCTGCGCCTAACGGTGGACGTATTAACGCTGTCGGCGACACCGATACCACGGACGTTGCACATGTCGATGCTAGGCCTGCGTGACATCAGCTCGCTATCGACCCCGCCGTTGGACCGCCGCGCGATTATGACGGAGGTGGTGCCTTATGACGCGCAACGGATCAAGCAGGCGATTGTGCGTGAGCTAAATCGTGAGGGGCAGGTGTACTTCGTGCACAACCGTGTGCACAACATCGGGTTCGTGGCGGACGAGGTGCAGAAGCTGGTGCCCGAGGCGCGGGTGGCGGTGGGACACGGTCAGATGGGTGCGCACGAGCTCGAGGAGGTGATGCTGCGGTTCATGCGGCGTGAGGTGGACGTGCTGGTGTGCACGACGATCATCGAATCGGGGCTCGACATCCCTACGGCGAACACGATTTTTATTAACGGGGCGGACCGGTTTGGTTTGGCGGACTTGCACCAGCTACGGGGTCGCGTAGGTCGGTACAAGCACCGGGCGTATTGCTATCTGCTCTTGCCGGATGATCGGCCGGTGACGGAGACGGCGTCGCGGCGGCTGCGAGCGATCGAGCAGTACTCGATGCTCGGCGCGGGGTTTAAAATCGCGATGCGAGATTTGGAAATTCGTGGTGCGGGCAACCTGCTGGGTGCGCAGCAGAGTGGTCACATCGCGGCGGTGGGTTACGAGATGTACTGTCAATTGTTGGAGCAGGCGGCGCGACGGCTGCGTCAGGAGCCGATTGTGGAGCCTGCCAAGACGCACCTGGAGCTACCGGTATCGGGGTACCTGCCCAAGCGGTACATCGGGTCGGACAAGTTCCGGATCGAAGCGTACCGGCGTCTGGGCAGAGCGGTGACGCTTGAAGAACTCGAAGCGGTGACGCGTGACCTGACGGACGCATACGGTGAGGCGCCGCGTCAGGCACGGGTGCTGCTGGAGCTTGCCCAATTGCGCGTGGCGGCGACGCTGTTGGGAATCGAGTCGGTCAAGCTCGATGGGCCTGATGTGATCTTTGCGACGCCGCGGCCCGGCAAGCTCGAGCCGGTGTTGACCGATGCGCCGGGACGGGTAAGCGTGATTGATGATCTGACGGTGTATTGGCGGCCGCCGAAAAAGTACCTTGAGCCAAGCACGCTGCTAGCGGTGTTGCGGAAGGTGCTGGTGGGCAATGTACGAGTGAGTAATACCAATTCAAATTAATACTTGCGCGGTGTCTACGAACGCGAAAACAGGGCAAGCAATAACTTACATCGCTTACGACGCGCTGGAAATATACGCAATGCGTATTATGAGGTGGCGCGGGCGACGGCTAATTAATAATTTGTTTCGGCGCTGGGTTGGCGTAGTGCCACGGGTGGGTCGAGGATTTCCTTGAGCATGATGGCGTTGCGCAGGGAGCGAGCGTTGAGGTATCTGATGCGTGGACGGTGCGCGGCGGTGACGGTGGTGGTGGGCGCGTCGGGTACGTGGCGGTGGACGATGCCACGGTCGTGCTTGGTGGCGATGCGAGAAAGCTTTGGGCGTTGCTGAGGCTGGGCCAGCTTGGCGGCGGCGGCTTTTCGCTGCTGTGTCATGTAGCGGAGTGCTTCGGCGCGTTGGCGTTGCTGTTGGCGCTTGATCTGACGGGCGTGTTGGCGGGCTAGGCGCTGCTGCGCGATCTGCTGTTGAGGGCGCTGGGTGGGTTGCTGGATGACGGTGTGGGGCTGTTGGGGTTGGGTTTGTTGCTGGCGTAGTTTGCGTGCGCGTTGTTCGTACATGGCTTTGGCGCGTTGTCGTTCGAGGCGCTGGGCCATGGAGAGGTTGCTGGGCTCGGGTCCGCGTGGGGGTTGTTGGCCGGTGGCGGCGGTGCGGCGACGTTGGGCGAGTTCCTGTAGCCGTTTTTGGCGGCGCAGCGCCAAATCGGTGGCGCTGGGCAGGTCGCGTGAGGGTGTGTGGCGCACCGTCGAACGCCCCGACGTGGGACGGCTGCCCGATTGACCCGCTTTCTTCATGGCTTTGGATATCCAGGGCCCGACGATGAACAGCGCGATGAACGCGAAGGTCAGGACGTCGTTAAAGCTCAGTGCGAGGGTCGTGATGAGGGTGGTGGTGGTCATGATTTTGGAGAATCGTGGTGCGTGTTCCTGGTTACAGATAGTTTATCCGAAGAGCCATGGTGTGGTTGAATATCGAAGATGGGCCGGTCGTGGTCCGGGGTGTTGAGCGCCTGTATGCGTACGCGGTAGACCGGTTCGAGGGTTTGAGGGGTTAGAACGTCATGCCACGGTCCCGCAGCGGCGATTTGCCCCTCGTTCATGAGCCAAACGGTATCGGCGTAGCGAGCGGCGAGGGTCAGGTCGTGGAGCACGGCAAGCACAGCGACGCCCGACCGTGCCAATTGAACGAGTATGCGCATGGTCTGATGGGTGTGACGCAGGTCCATGGCGCTGCCCGGCTCGTCGAGGATCATGACGCGGCCGTGCCCAGTGGCTTGTGCCAAGGCGCGTGCGAGCAGGACGCGCTGCTGCTGACCGACCGAGAGGTGTGCGTAGATGCTGTGACGGATCGTGTCGAGTTCGCAGCATTGGAGCGCGTGTTCGACGGCTCCGGGATCGTGGCGCAGTGCGTATCGGCCCATCGCGACGACTTCCCCGACGGTGAACGCGAAGCTTGCCCAGGCACGCTGAGGGACGTAGCTAATCCACTTTGCCCGGCGGCCCGGCGGCATGGCAGTGACGTCTTGGCCGTCGAGATCGACGCGACCCGACCAGGGCTGGAGCTGCCCGATCAAGAGGCGTAGCAAGGTGGACTTGCCCGCTGCGTTTGGGCCGACCATCGCACAGAGCTGACCAGCGGTGAGCGTGGCGGAAAGGTCTTGGATGATGCGGTGGTCCGGTTCGTAGCCAAAAGTCAGACCTTGCGCGGAGAGTTCGGTGGTGGGCGTCGTGTCGTGGGTTGGGGTTAAGAGTTTTTCCATTTGATGGTGCAGCCGATGGCTTGGGTTTGCGGCTCGGTGATCGGCTTGCCAGCGATGATCGCTTGGATCGCGTCGCGCAGCGGCTGCTGGGTGATGCGATCAGGGTCCTGGTAATTATCGTCGACGGCCCCTTCGTATCGGCAGGTGCTGTCGGGGCCGAGCAGGAAGATATCCGGCGTGCGCTGGGCACCGTAGGCGCGTGCGACGGACTGGTCCTGGTCGTGAAGGTACGGGAAGTTGAACGCCCATTCGCGGGTGGCCTTTTTCATGTTTTCAAAGCTGTCTTCGGGGTAGGTCTGAGCGTCGTTGGAGCAGATACCAAGAAAGCGGACGCCGTTTTTGTCGGTCTGCGGTGCGGCGGCGGGGAACTGGTCCTGTAACTGGATCAGGCGGGGGATATAGGCTTTGACATAGGGGCAGTGGTTGCACAGAAACATCACGACGACGGCGGTGTGTCGGGCTAATTCGTCGGCGAGGTGGACGGTCGACCCGTCGGTGGCGGGCAGTGTGAAGTCGGGTGCTTTTTGGCTGGGTTGGAGCTTGGCGTTCATCGTGGGCAACGGCTTTCGGTTATAGGGCTTTGGGAGGCCAAAGGGTGTGTCGTTGTTTTGAGTGTCGGCGTCGTGTTTTGCGTAAGTCGTTTGTGCGCCTAGATGGATCATATCTTATCGCGGCGAGGGTGGTTATGTTGAGGCTACGGCTACCCGATAGAGGCACAGGGCTATAGCTCCGATCCAGGGATCCTCTTGCGCATGGCCGGCAACGAAACACCCAGTAATCGTCCGGAAAGCCAATCCGCGCCGTCGGACAAGCCTAAGTCCGCGGGACGGTCCGCGCTGGACCTGATGGACGAGCTCGAGAGCTACCTCAAACAGGTCAAAAGCGAACAGGGTGTCCGGCCTCGTTCGCAGCCAGCGCCTGCGGAGCCAGCTCCCCCCAAACAGCCAGCGTCCGAGCCTGCCGAAGTGCCTTCGTCTCGCCGAGCGCCTCAGATTAAGCCAAAGGAAGAACCGCAGACGGTTGACGAGCTGCCGTCGGCTGCGGTGGAACCTGCGCCGTCTAAACCATCCGCTGTGGAACCGGTACGCGAAAAGCCTCAAGGCATTAAACAAAATGAAGAAGACGTCCCGCCGGCTCTAGCGGAGGCGGATCAGGCCCACGTGCAGCACGCACAAGCGTGGCTCACGGAGCACAGCGAGGCGCTGGACGAGCGTCAGCGGAGCTTAGAGGAACAAACGACGGCGTTGGAGATCGAGCGCGACGAGCTCAAGAACATGCGCGTGCGGTTGTCGCAGGAAGGCATGAAGCTTCAACAGCACCGCAAAGTGCTGGCACAAGAGAAAAACAAAGTCGCGAAAATGCAGAAGAAGCTCAAGGAGAAAATGGCTAGCGTGCAGGTAATACCCGCGCAGCCCGGTGAGGCTGGCGGGGCGTCCGGTGTGGATCAGGAAGCTGAGACGGCTGCGAAGATCGAGTTAGAGAAGCAGCAGAAGCAGATACTGGTCCATAAGCGTCAGCTCGAGCAGTCGTGGACGGCATTGAAGCGGGAGAAGGCGCTGTTGGTACGTCGTCAGCGGGAACTGGAGGCTATGGACGACGGTGAGCTGGGTGCGTCGGGCGGCAAGGTATCGCAGGATCGGCTGCTGGCGATGCAATCCAAGTTACAGAAACAATATCAAGAGCTGCGTGCTGGCGAGGCGGTGGTTGACCTGGCGCGTCAGCAGTACGCGGAACTGCTCGAGCAGCGGCAGACACTGTTGGAGGCAAAGCGGTTTTTGACGTCGGTGGAGAAGGAGATGATGCGGCGTTGGTCGGTGCACCGCAGCGTCGGGCTGGTGGGGGGCGCGGTGTCGTGTCTGTTGTTCATTTTGCTCTTTAGCTACGGGGTGGGTCAGCGGATCGTCAAGCCGACTTGGCGTGCTTCGACGGTGATCGGGGTGACGATGTCGGTGTTTGATGAGTCGAGCTACGGCGACGCGTGGCTAACGAAACAACACCAGCTGATGGTGGGCGACGAGATGCTCGAAGAGGCGGTCCGGCTCGGTGCCCAGCGAGGCGTGCGGATATTTGAAGACGTCGGTGCGATGCGCGATGCGCTGACACGGGGCTTGGTTGTGACACTCCTGGAGCCGGGCAAGATGACGCTGGAGCTTCGTCACACGAATCCGGTGTTGGCGGTGGACGTGTTGGACTCTTTGGGCAGAGCGTTTATCAATCATCACACCATGGAAGACCGCATCGCGGGCCGGCCAAATTCGATGCGCACGTTTCAGGCGTCGGCGCGTGACCCACAGCCGGTGGAGGATGATCGGCTCATGGCGTCGGTGGTGGCGTTTGTGGTGACGTTTGTTTTCGTGGCGCTGATGGCGTTGATATTCCGCTGGTGGCTGTCACGGGCGATCGGGATATTTGAGTCTCAATCGATCCCGGAGCTGGAAGAACTCGATGACTCGGATCGCTGGCCCGAGGAGGCGGCGCGAGAAGCAGGGGCGGTGGGGCAGGAGGATGAAGAAGAGATCGTTGAGGGGGCGGTGTTGTCCGACAGCGCCTTAGCGGAAGGGGCTGGGGGCGAGGGGGCTGGCGAAGAGACGCTGGAGGATGACCAGAGCCACGCTTATGCGGTCGCTGACGAGGAAGACGACGACGAAGCGATCGCGTGATAGCACGACCAATGGGGAACTTGTGCCTACCGATCGGATGATCGCACTGGTCGCTTGGATAGGGGCCCATCGCTGGCCGACAGGGCTATTCGGGTCACGTAACCACATATTTTATAGGTTTTTAAATTCGCATGGCGCGAGTCAGGCGGTGGTATATCCGTTTGGACAGCGCGGACGTTTTAAAGGCCTGACGGTGGAAAACAGGGGTTGGATTGTGGAGAACCGGTCCCGGTGTGGTGGGGGACTTGTCGGTTGCTGAAAGTCGTAAAAAATTTTGCCCGCGCGCAAGGGTGGATATGATCCGCGCTTAAACGATTTAGGGGTGAAAATACACTAGATTTTGTAATGTTTTGGGTTGCAGGCACAAGATATTGTGTTTTAATGCGGCCTAGGATGTGGAGTGGGCGATAATAATTTAAGACATGCTTGGGGTCTGTCTTATTAGGGCTTACCGAGGGACTTGGGGCGTCTTTTGGGGGCGGTCTGGTGGGTTGAGATGTGTGTGGCGTGTCGGGGACGTGTGTTTGAGGGGTGAGCAAGGAAAAGGCTATGGCAGTTCTTTGTGATACGCAGATCCGCGAATTGATCCCGATCGAACCGTTTGAGCAGAACACCAAGCGCCCGGGCAAGGTGTCGTACGGCGTGTCGAGCTACGGGTACGACGTGCGTGTGGGACCGGTGTTTAAGGTTTTTACAAACGTATCGCCCACGGGTGGCCAGACGGTCGTGGACCCCAAGGCCTTCACCGACGACCTGTTCGTGACGGTCGACACGCGCCAGACGGGCAAGGACCACGTGATCATCCCGCCCAACAGCTTCGCGCTCGCGGAGACCGTCGAGGTGTTCACAATCCCGCGTGACGTGTTGGCGATCTGCCTGGGCAATAGCACGTATGCGCGTTGCGGGATCATTGTAAATGTAACCCCGTTGGAGCCCGAGTGGCGCGGGAAGGTGACGATCGAGATCAGCAACACGACGCCGTTGCCAGCGAAGATCTACGCAAACGAGGGCATCGCGCAGATGGTCTTTATTAAGGCTGACCGTGTATGCGAGGTGAGCTACGCGGACAAGGGCGGCAAGTACCAGGACCAAAAGGGCCTGACGCTGCCGATGGTCGATTAAGCGGCACGGGAGATCGCAGAAGGAGGCGGTGAGTGATCGGATGGGAGCGGGGCGTGTGTTTTTGGGGCTTTACAAACCGCTCGGGGGTTCGAGGTGTATGCGATGACCAGCCGAGAATACGAAAGACCGCTGCTGAGTTCGGACGTGTTGTGCATCTACCGCTTGCCGGGCTCAATCAAAGGCTCACTGGCGCGGGCCGGCCAATGGAGTGGGGCAGCGGTTGGGTTGCTTCGCGACAACGGGCCGATGATGTATCACCGTTTCATGCAAACCGACCCCGCGATGGGGCCCAGTGTCGGCGTGAGCGACGCGCACCTGACGGAGCTTTCGAACGGCTCGACGATGGGAATCGCGGCGGCGTTTATAGAGCAGTTGGTCGAAGACGCTGCCATCGTGAACGACGCGACGCGACTGTCTGAGGGCGTGCCTACGCTGCTGGGTCAGGTCACGGTCGAGGTCATGGTGCCGACCGGTCCGCCGTGGCGCTGGGCGGTGAACGTAAACGGCATGGAAGTAGCGAGTGTGCAGGACGATTGGCACGTGGGCGCGCTGCGTGACTTGGCACGGGCACTTGGCGAGCGGGCAGCGCAGGGCGACGCGGCTGAGACGGGACAAAACAAAACGTTACACAAAGTGGGCTAAAGGCCCGGGATTCAAGAAATCTATCGTAACCGGGGGCGTTTTAATGGCGGATTACATCGGCAAGACATACGACGGGCAAAACGTCGAGCTCGACGGCAATACCTACACCGACTGCCGATTCGACAACTGTGTCTTGATCTTTAAGGGCGGCGACCTGCCCACGCTCAAGGACAACGTATTTAGCGAGTGCGGGTGGCAGTTCGACGGTGCTGCGGCACGAACGTTGGCGTTTATGACGGCTATGTACCACGGCGGCGGTCGCGAACTGATCGAGCAAACCTTCGAGAACGTGAAGGCGGGGCAGTGATTCCACGGAAGGAGTATTCCGATGTCGGAACGCACGGGTAAAAAGGCGGCGAAGTCTGTGGCGGGTAGTGCTCTGACGCAGAGGCCGAAACGGGGACGGAAGAAGGCGGGGTAGTTAGGGCGGCGAGCTGAGCGAGTAAAATTTTAGAAAGGTGAGAGGGAGATATTTAAATGTTTGATCAAGGATAGTTTGATGACGGGTAATAATGCAGTTCAGACACGGAGGTTGGTTGCATTTATTGACACATCCGGCCAGCCGGATGTGGATGAAGTAGCGACAGTAACATCTGTCTGGTGCGAAGAAAATGAAATCGAACGCTTGGGGACGATGCTACAGCACATCCGAGATATGCACCGTTGGCAGAATAGTATTCGCTTTAGTGAGTTAGGAAAACTTGTGGGATATTCAGGTGGCAAAGCTCACGTATCACTCGATTGGTTGAACACGGTTTTATACGTACCAAACTTTACCGTGCGGGTACATACCTTGGCTATAAAGCGTGAAAAATTCGATATGCAATATTACGGTAATAGTCGAAGTAAGGCTCTAAACCGTTTGACTAAAACGAATGTCTTGGCAATGTTGCCGAAGTTATGCTGTCCAGGAGAACCTATAGCCGTAAAAATTTATTTGGACGGTCATTCTGCAGATTACGCTGAGGGAACTGGATTGCCAGATTACCTCAGAGATACGCTGGAGTTTAATTGTGAAAGGCGTTCATGCCAGCCACAGTTGTTGGAGATAGGTGTGGAGCCATTTCCCCGATCACCGCTTATGCCGCGTGGAGAAAAGCGATGTTGTCAGGACATGATCGCATTAGCAGATTTAGTTGCTGGTGTATCTCGTTTTCTGCTAGCGCCTCAGTCTACAGAGTCAGTAAAAGCGAGATTGGCCAACATAATGAATGATGGAATTGCAGCGATGCAGGAAATTCCAGTTTCAGCACGGCCTTTGCGTCTTGTTGAGTACGATCCGCCTACTAGGTTTATGGAGTATGTCGTGTGTTCAACGAAATATAAGAATGGTGTCAACGATAATTAGCTGGGAAGAAATAAGGTTGTAGATGAGCGGGAGTAGAAAAGGGTAATTCATCCGCTGGTATGGACGCTGGCGGGAAGTTTATAGATGGCAGTTATAAATTGGGGTCATGTATATGAAATTTGAGCGGAAGTTTACGAAAGCGGGCCAAGATGTGTTCGAAACGGTGAAGTGGACCACGCGGTCGTGCAAGATATCGAACCTCGACGGTTCGACGGTCTTCGAGATGCACGACGCTCAGGTGCCCAAGGACTGGTCGCAACTCGCGACGGACATCATGGTCAGCAAATACTTCCGCAAAGCGGGCGTGCCTCAGTTCGACGATCAGGGGCAGCCGATCGTGGACGAAAACGGCGAGCCGACGACGGGCCCGGAGAAGTCGGCGCGTCAGGTCATCCATCGGCTAGCGGGTTGCTGGCGACACTGGGGCGAGAAGCACGGGTACTTTGACAGCGACCAAGACGCGGCGGCGTTCGAGGACGAGCTGTCGTACATGATGGTGCACCAGATGGCTGCTCCGAACAGCCCGCAGTGGTTTAACACGGGTCTGAATTGGGCGTACGGCATCACCGGTCCGGCGCAGGGGCACTGGGTGACGGACCCGGTGACGGGCCAAACGCAGGAAGCTGATGATGCGTACAGCCACCCGCAGCCTCACGCGTGTTTTATCCAGTCGGTGGACGACGACCTGGTGAACGAAGGCGGGATCATGGACCTGTGGGTGCGTGAGGCGAGACTATTTAAGTACGGCTCGGGCACGGGTACGAACTTTTCCGGGCTACGCGGCGAAGAGGAGAAGCTGTCCGGGGGCGGCAAGAGCTCGGGTCTGATGAGTTGGCTACGCATCGGCGATCGTGCTGCGGGTGCGATCAAGTCAGGCGGTACGACACGACGCGCCGCGAAAATGGTCTGTTTGGACATGGATCACCCGGACGTCGAGTCGTTTATCAATTGGAAGGTGCGTGAGGAGATCAAGGTCGCCGCGATGGTCGAGGGTTTGAAGCACCTGAGCCAAGAGCAACAAGAAGCTGCCCAACGGCTGAAGGTGAAGCTGGACTTCGACTTCAACGGCGAGGCGTATCAGACCGTCAGCGGGCAGAACTCGAATAATTCCATTCGTATCGGCAACGAGTTCTTCCGGCAGCTCGACGCCAACGGGGATTGGGAACTGATAAACCGCACCGATGGGAAGGTCTTCAAGACGGTGCCCGCTCGCAGCTTGTGGGAGCAGATTTCATACGCGGCATGGCGGTGCGCTGACCCGGGCGTGCAGTTCGACACCACGATCAACGAGTGGCACACGTGCCCGACATCGGGGCGGATCAACGCGTCGAACCCGTGCAGCGAGTACATGTTCCTGGATAACACAGCGTGCAACCTGGCGTCGCTGAACCTGCTGAAGTTTTTCGATGCTCAGTCACGGGTGTTCGACGTGGATTCGTTCGAGCACGCGACGCGCCTCTGGACGGTGGTGCTGGAGATCAGCGTGCTGATGGCGGCGTTCCCCAGTCAGGAGATCGCGCGATTGAGCTATGAATACCGCACGCTGGGCCTGGGGCACGCGAATATCGGGGCGATGCTCATGCAGGCGGGCGTGCCGTACGACTCGGACCAGGGCAGAGCGATCTGCGGGACGATTACCGCGATCCTTACGGGGCGCAGCTACGCGACCAGTGGTGAGCTAGCCGAGCAACTCGGGCCGTTCCCGGGGTATTTAAAAAACCGTGAGCACATGCTGCGTGTGATCCGCAACCACCAGCGGGCAGCGCACGGCGTGGCACGCCAGTCGAGCGAGGCGTCGGGCAGCGCACTGGGCGACTACGAGGGTTTGGAGGTCAGGCCCGTGCCGATCGACGCGGGTGCGCTCGAAGATGCAGCGGAGCACGTGGGGCAACTAGCCAATGCGCGCGATTTGGCGACGCGTGCTAAGACTGCCTGGGACGAGGCGCTGGCACTGGGTGTGAAACATGGGTACCGCAACGCACAGGCGACGGTGATCGCGCCGACGGGCACCATCGGGCTGCTGATGGACTGCGACACGACGGGCGTGGAACCCGACTTCGCGTTGATTAAATTTAAGAAGCTCGCTGGCGGCGGGTACTTTAAGATTGCGAACCAATCGTTGCGTCCGGCATTGGTGAACCTGGGCTATAGCCCGGAACAGGTCAAGGACATCATGCACTACGTGCTGGGCACGCTGAGTTTGGACGTGGCGGTGCCGGGCGCGGACGGCCAGCCGGCGTCAACGGGCGAAAACGGCAAAGCGGCCCAGACGTTTGCCCAATTCCTACACGACAAGGGCCTGGTCGAAGATGACCTGCGTAAGTTGACCGACATACTGCCCACGGTGTTCGAGCTTCAGCACGCGTTCAACGCCTGGACGCTCGGTGATGCGGCGATGTCGAGGCTGGGATTAACCTCGGCGGACATCGACGCGGCGGGCGGCAACATGCTGCGGGCACTGGGGTTGACCAAACGGCAGATCGGCACACTCAACCGAATCATCTGCGGCACGCAAACGGTTGAGGGGGCGCCGGGTTTGAGCGACGAGCACCTGCCGGTGTTTGATTGTGCGAACAAGTGCGGGCCGACGGGCAAGCGGTTTATCGCGACCCAGGGCCACATTCGGATGATGGCTGCGGCCCAGCCGTTTATTTCCGGGGCGATCAGCAAGACGATTAACCTGCCCAACGCGGCCACGGTCGAGGACATCAAGTCAGCGTACCGTTTGAGTTGGGAACTAGGGATCAAGGCGAACGCGCTGTACCGCGACGGCTGCAAGCTCAGCCAACCTTTGAGCACAAAGTCGCAAGACAGCGACGCCGACGATGAGGAGGTGTCGCTGGAAATGGGAAAATCCGACGCGGCTGTGGCCCCAGCGGCAGCGACCGCCAGCCAAGCTGCCAATGCGGAGACTGAAGCGTGTAGTGTGGTCGAGGATCGCGTGCGGACGATCGAGAAGATCGTGGAGCGTGTGGTGGAGCGTCCGCTGCGTCGGAGGCTGCCCGTGACACGCAGGAGTGTGACGCACAAGTTCAACGTCGCGGGCCACGAAGGGTATCTGACGGTTGGCCTGTACGAGGATGGCGGCTTGCCGGGTGAGCTGTTCATCACCATGGCCAAGGAAGGCTCTACGATCGGCGGGCTGATGGACTCGCTGGGCACAGCGGTGAGTGTGGCGCTGCAGTACGGCGTCCCGATCGATTCGCTGGTGAATAAATTTACGCACCAGCGGTTTGAACCTGCGGGGATGACGCACAACTCCGATATCCCGTTTGCCAAGAGTTTGGTGGACTACATTTTCCGTTGGATGGGGATGGAGTTTATCCCTGGGTATCGAGCGGCGAATGCTCCGTCGCGGCCGAGCCAATCGCCGTCAGCAGAAATTGATTTGAGCGATGATGGTTTGGTGACGGCGGGCCTTGCGACAGATGGCAACCGAGATGGTCAGACCGATCAGCCGCGGTTAACGGACAAGCCCAACGGCCACGGCAGGACCCGAGACGGGGATACGCGTCAGGATCGGGCGATTACTGCGGAAGGCGCCACTGCCGGGTCGGTAAGCCGGACGCCGACCGAGGGCAAGGCTGGCGACAACCGGATGTCAATGACGCTCACTGCCGCGATGGCACAAGTGCAGACCGACGCGCCGGCGTGTGACGTGTGCGGTGCGATCACCGTGCGGAACGGCACATGCTACAAATGTCTCAACTGCGGTAACTCCATGGGATGTAGTTAAAAAACGGCTGATAAAGGCCGTGGCGGTGTGTGTGGGTACAAAAAAGTGACACCGGACCGCGGTTAGCGGTTGACGTGAAGACGACATCGTGTATATACAGACTGTAGGTATTGTGTATATACAGTAAAAAGTTAGAATATGTCGATCGAAGGTCGCGGAATTAAGTTTGTCGCGCTTCAAGGAAACGGGAACAAAAGGGCTGCTGAGGGTGTACTAGGAGTGTGTGAGAAAAAGTAATGCGGCGTGAAACGTAGCCCTGGTGATTGAGATTGTGAATCGGATAACGGAATAGCCAAGAGAATTAAATAGTTGAATTCAAACCCGTTTCGCGGGTCAAAATGATATAGCTCTCTTCTCTCCTCTCTTCTCCACTGCCCCCTCAGGCACCACCTCCTGAGGGGGATTTTTTTTTAGAGCGTTCCCAATGCATCTGTAGCGTATGGGTGGTTCAAAGAAGCCCATTCCCTGACGGTCGCGGCTCGTCGTGGGAATCTGTTGCGATCAAAAACGAAAATGCTCTATTGTGTCCTGAAGGTCGTGATTCGTGGCGGTGATGCATGGTGGTGCCGGATGCCACGGGTGTAATCACCCGTGGCTAAGTGAGGTCCGAGCAGAGTCGTGAATGCGTATGAATCAATAAGCTCAAAGGCTATTGAGTTGCGAGTGTGGTCGCGGTGATCGCGAGAGGCGCGTTAGCGGATATGGCATCGGCTACGAGTCTCTGGGCGTCGGCATGGGACGCGGCGACGATGAACAGCGTGGACCCGGAGCCGGTGACGTGGACGGGGGTATGTAGATCGTTTTGAAGGTGGTCGCGGACCTCGCGCAGCTCGGGTCGGACATTAAATGCGGGCTCGGCTAGGTCGTTGAAGAGGCCCGCGGGGTCGAGCGGATGGGTTTGTGCTAGTGCTCGGATGTGTGCGTCGTCGGGCGCTTGGTCACCAGGCGATTGGTTGTGAAGACGGTCAAAGGCTTGGTAGACGCTTGCGGTGGGGCACCCGAAGCCAGGGAAAATCAGCACGAGGTGAATGGGCTGCGCCAGCGGCAAGGGCTCGATCCGCTCGCCCAAGCCGGTGACGAGTGAGCAGGGGTGACCCAAGACGGCGTTGACCATAAAAGCGACGTCGCTACCCAATTGTTGGGCGAGGTTGAGGAGTTTTTTGTCGTCGAGGTTGAGGTTAAACAGTTGGTTTAGGCCAACGAGCGTGGCGGCGGCGTTGGAGGACCCGCCCGCGAGCCCGGCGCCGGTGGGGATACGCTTTCGCAGGGTCAGTTCGATCGGCAAAGGCCTGCCGACGTGGTCTTGCATGAGCGTGTGTGCGCGGTAGGCGAGGTCGGACTCGATTGGCCAATCGATGCACACGGGCGGGACGGGGTGCGTGTGTTGAGGATTACCTTTGGATGCTGCGGGCACGATATCAAAACGGCTAACGGGTGCGTCGGTCTGCTGGATCGTGAGCGTGTCGGCGAAGTCGAGCGCGACCATCCAACTCGCCAACGGGTGCAAGCCATCGGGTCGCGGCGGGCCGATCGATAGCGCGAGGTTGACCTTGGCGGGGCAGGCGGTTGTCAATGTGCGTGGCGTGGACATCCTCGCTAGAGCATTTTGATGAGGCTTTAGCGAACTGGCTGCCTCGGAGATGCCCGCTCCCTGACGGTCGCGGCTCGTATTGAACCGCTGGGCTGTATGAAAATGCGTTACGGACGAACGGCGATGGTGCTTTTCCCATCGACCAGCAGCTTGTACACCATCTCGATATCTTCGGGTCCCAAGCGGATGCAACCCATGGATACCTGTTTGCCGATGCTGTCGGGCTCGATGGTGCCGTGGACACCGTAGCCTGCCAACCCTTTGGTGTTGTCGTCGATGCCCTCGAGGCCGATCCAGAACTCACCAATGGGGTTTCGCGGGTCGTCGGGGTTGTAGACTTTTCCGGAGCGGGGGTTGGTCCAGCCTGGGTTGGCGACTTTGGAGCCGCGGCGGGCGATCCAGTTGCCCACGGGTGTGGAATCGTCTTCGCCCAGGCCGACCGGGAAGCTGCGGATGTAGACCATCTCACCGTCGGGGCTTGGGAGGAACACGTCCATTCGGAACTGCGACTTGTGGATGACCGCGTGGAACGGGCCTTGGACGACTTTGATGCGTTGGCCGACTTGGATACGGCGTGCGTCGATGCCGTTGATGTGTTCGATGAGTTGGTAGGTGGTGTGGTATTTCGGCGCGATGCTCGCGAGGAATTCGCCTGCTTGGATTTTGTGCCGCTTGGTGAGCGGGTCGTCGGGTATGACGCGTGACGAGAAGATGAGCGTCTCGTTGAGTTGCGCGAGCGTGTTGCGGATGGCTTGGCTTTGGGATGGTGATGCGGCGTGGCTGGGGTTGTTCAGCGCGGTGTTCAGGGTGATGCGTGCCTGTACGAGGTGGCCGTCGTTGATGAGCCTGGATGCCAGTGCAATTGGGCCGGCGTCGTCGAACGTCATATTTGCGGGTGTGTGCGCGGGTGTCGGGTCTTGCCGATTGGCGAGGGTCGTTTTGGGCTTGGCAGGCAAGGCGGGTGCGGTCGGGTTTGGCTGTGCGATGGGCGTGGGCTCGGCACGTGAATTAAAAAGCGAAGCGGCCCGGATGCTTGTGGCTGTGGTGTGGCCGGGCTGCTCGTGCTCGACGGGCGCTGGTACGGGCGCGGGTGCTGCTGTGCGAGCCGCGGCTGGGGGAATGGCTTGGCTGGTGGCGTTGGCGCTTGGGACAGGTGTATTTTGTATGGGGTTTTGATCAGGGGCTGTGTCGGTGTCGCGCCACAACCAGATAACCGCAACTACGGTCAATATCAGCAGAGGCACGAGCCATCGTAACTTTGATCTTCGGCGTCGTGACGCCATGTATCGTCGGCCCGAAGCCGAGCGTGCCATTTGTGAGGCGAGAGCCATTCGTTTACTCCTGCAGTGGGATCGGGTAGCAGAACAAGCGGTTCAGGATCGACGGTTTGACGTCTGCCGTCAAGGCGGTTGGCAAGCCGCGATTCCGATGCCGACAACAATGGGTCGGAGACCCGTAAGCTGTGGCTTGGATAGTGTGGCCCACGATAGCAGATCAAGAAGATTCTGCAGGGTTGGTTCGGGGTGTGGGCGGGGTGTGGATTTCGGGCTTGATTGGGGTTTGGTCGTCTTGCTGAGGGCCCAGTTGGTCGAGGAATCGCTTAATTTGTTGCTCGTAACCGCGCCCGGTGGGTTTGTAATAGGTCTTGTCGACGCCGAGGTAGTCCTGCTCGACGTAGCCGGTGGGGCTGTTGTGTGCGTATTGGTAGCCTTGTGCGTTGCCGAGTTTTTTTGCACCGGGGTAGTGCCCGTCGCGGAGGTGGCGGGGTACGGGGATGGTGCGGTCGTTTTTGACGTCTTTCATAGCGGCCCAGATGGCGGTGGCGGCGGCGTTGCTCTTGGGTGCGGTGGCCATGTAGATGACTGCTTGGGCGAGCGTGAGTTGGCACTCGGGCATGCCGACGCGCTCGGTGATGTCAAAAGCGGCTGCGGCGACGGTGAGGGCGCGTGGGTCGGCGTTGCCGATGTCCTCGCTGGCGAGGATGGCGATGCGCCTTGCGATGAAGCGGGGGTCTTCGCCTGCGTGGAGCATCTTGGCGAGCCAATAGACCGCGGCGTCCGGGTCGCTGCCTCGCATGGACTTGATCAATGCGGATGCGGCGTCGTAGTGACCGTCGCCGGTACCGTCGTAGACGATGGCTTTGCGCTGGATCGACTGTTGAGCGGTGTCGAGGTCGATGTCGATCGGCCCGGCGTCGGTGGGCGTGGGGTGCGGGTCGATATTTGGGGTGGTTAAAGTTGAAGCAATATGAGTCTGGCTGCTGATGACGGCGATCTCAAGCGCGGTCAGTGCACGTCGCGCGTCGCCGTCGCAGGTCTTAGCCCAGTGGGCGATGGCGTCATCGCTGACGCGGAGCTTGAGTTGGCCGTAGCCGCGGTCCGGGTCGGTGATAGCACTTCGGAGGATGACAGCAATCTGCTGTTCGTCGAGCGACTCAAATTGGAAGACCTGCGACCTGCTCACCAGCGGCGAGTTGATGGCGAAAAAAGGATTTTCCGTGGTGGCACCGATTAGCGTGACGATGCCGCGTTCGACGTCGTCAAGCAGCACGTCCTGTTGTGCTCTGCTGAAGCGGTGTATCTCGTCGAGGAAGAAAATGGTGCGGGTCTTGTCGGCTTCGAGTGCGCGGCGGGCTTCGTCGAGCACGTGCCGAACCTCGCGTACCCCGACAGCTGCGGCGTTGGCGCGTTCGAATCGGCGGTCGGTGGTGTTGGCGATGATCTGTGCGAGTGTGGTCTTGCCGGTGCCCGGCGGGCCGTAGAAGACCAAGCTGGTGAGGCGATCCGCAGCGAGCATGCGTCGCAGGAGTTTGTCGGGCCCTAGGAAGTGCTGCTGACCGACGAACTCGTCGAGCGTACGTGGCCGCATGCGAACCGCCAGTGGCTCAGCGGCCTTGCGGTTGGCTTGACGTTGTGTGTCCCATAAGCCTGGCATCTGGAAATGATAGCACCGTCGGCGATTGGATATGTGGATGCTTCCTACGGACTTGCAGCGAGTCATTTATTACAGAGACGCGGGCATCGGATTGGGTAGAAAGGATTAGACGAAACGAAAAACCTGTGCAAGCCGACGTCTTTAATAAGTTACACCTATAAATATAGGTGGTATACCTAATTTTAAACTGGAAAGTGCCGATGGAGCTTTAGTACAAGACAATGGTATTTTTTGATGTCTGTGTGCGTGCTGTTCTTCTAAGAACAGGGGTATAGGCGTGTTTAACAAGATCAAATCTCTCGGCTTGGGTACTCGGATCATCGCGGTGACGCTAACCATTCTGCTGACGGTGGTGGCGGTGAATTATGTGATCTTCGTCAGGGGATATGAGCATAGCGCTCATGAGGCGATGGTCGAGAGGGCGGCTGCGTTTACCGCGGTGGCGGACGAGGCGAAGAACCACGTGGGCAAGCTCAACAACGACGGGGTATTCGATACGGAAAACCTGCTAGACGAACTCCAGCAGGCATTAGCTGCGGGCAAGCCGGCTTCGGATGCGAAAATCTTCGGGACGATCCCGGTGGTGGCGGGGTGGACGGCTGCGCAGGAGGCTGCGGCGCGGGAGAACATCGACTTCCGCGTGTCGTCGTTTGAGGCGCGTAACAAACAAAATGAACCGGCAGCGGGATCGTTTGAGGAGGGCTTGCTTCGTGACCTGACCAACCAGGTGGCTTCGGGCGGTTCGGAGATCGCGTACCGCGTGAACGATGCGACGAACGAGTTGCACTACATGCGTGCGATCAAGCTGACGAACGAGTGCATGATGTGCCACGGCGTGCCGGGCAACGAGTGGGACACGGATAAGAACGGGATAGACCCGATCGGCTTCCCGATGGAGAGTTGGACGGTGGGTTATATGCACGGTGCGTATCATGTGGTGATGCCGCTGGACCCCGTGGACGCGCAGGTGGCTAGTTTTATTGGTAACGGTCTGGTGTGGACGGTGCCGCTGGTGATCGGTGCGGTGGTGCTGTTTGTGGTGCTGTTGCGTGTGATGTTCGGCAGGCCGATGGCGGCGCTGATCGAGCGAGTAAGGGACATCGCTCAGGGTGAAGGGGACTTGACCAAGCGAGTCGCGGTAAGCAGCCAAGATGAAGTGGGTCAATTGGGCAAATGGTTCAACGTCTTTGTGGAGAAGATCCACGATGTGATCTCTGAGGTATCGACGACGGCTAGTGAGGTGGCGACGACGTCGACGGAGGTCGCGGCGTCTAGCGAAGAAATGTCGCGTGGCATGAGCGATCAGAACCAGCAAGTGACGCAGGTCTCGTCTGCGATTGAGCAGATGTCGGTGTCGGTGGTTGAGGTAGCCAGGAAGAGTGCCGACGCAGCGGGCTCGGCTGCGGATGCGGGCCGGGCTGCTCAGGAGGGCGGCCAAGTCGTCACCGAGACGATCGAGGGTATGAATTCGATCCGTGCAGCAGTCGATGCGGGTGTGGCTTCGGTGACGGAACTGGGCAAACGAGGCGAACAGATCGGCCAGATTATTGAAGTGATTAACGACATCGCGGATCAGACGAACCTGTTGGCGTTGAACGCGGCGATCGAGGCGGCACGGGCCGGCGAACACGGACGCGGGTTTGCCGTGGTGGCGGACGAGGTGCGCAAGCTCGCTGACCGGACGACGAAGGCGACCGAGGAGATTGGCGATTCGATCATGGCGATTCAGACCGAAACGACCGAGGCGGTGGATCGCATGAACGCGGGAGCTAATCAGGTCAAAGAGGGCGTGGCCAGAGCGACCGAAGCGGGCAAGAGCCTCGAACAAATCGTGACCAGTTCGCAGGAGGTGGCGAGCATGATCCAATCGATCGCCGCTGCTGCGGAAGAGCAGTCTGCTGCCAGCGAGCAGGTGAGCCGATCGATCGGGTCGATTAAGGGTATTGCCGATCAGGCGACTCTGGGTGCGACTCAGGCAGCGGAGGCGGTCAACGGCTTGGCGCAGCGATCGTCACAATTACAAGCCATACTTAGCCAGTTCAAGCTTAACACGGACCTGGTTGGTGACGCTGCGAAGTGGTCGCGTAAGTCGGCAGACCCGGTTCGGATTCTGCTGGTCGACGACGATCCGAGCGCATTGGACCTGCTCAAGCATCATCTGGCGGACTACGGGGATTGCTCACTGGCAAGCGGCGGTAATCAAGCGGTGTCGTCTTTCCGCAGCTTGCTCGATCAGGGCCATTGTTATGACCTGGTGTGTCTCGACATCATGATGCCCGATAAGGATGGGCGTAAGGTCCTCACGGAACTGCGAGCGATGGAGCGTCAGTTCGGGGTCGGTGGCCGTCATCGCAGCAAAGTGGTGATGGTCTCAGCATTGGATACGCCTCAGGATAAGCTCAAGGCATTCCGTGAGGACTGCGACGCGTATCTGACGAAGCCGATTAACAAGGGCCAGGTGTTCAGCGTGGCCGAGTCGATGGGGTTTACAGCGCGTAAATCCGGCTCGAAGGCTGCGGCGTGAAGATCTGCGTAGATTGGGCGGGCGGTCTGTCGATCGAGTGGGTGTAGCTCGTATACGAATCGCCAGTGGCTCGGTGGCCTCGCGGTTGGCCCGACGCGGTGTGTCCAATGAGCCGGGTGGCTACTTAAATATCAGGTGTAATGCGCATTGCGTATAGTTCTAGCGCGTCGTAAATGATGTAAGTTATTGTCTGTTTTGTCTTCGCGTTCGCAGATGCCGCGCAAGTATTAGAGCACCTTGCATAAATAATCGCCATGTCAGTTCTGGAGTAGGGCAGGTCATTGACCTGCCTTCTTCTTGGGGAGATGGAGAATAATTACGCAAGTTGCTCTAAGCTTGATTGGTATAAGCGTAAACAGGACCGTTTTCGGTAGGGATGGTTTCTATGGCGGGATGTATCGCTGAGAGGCCAATAAAAAAACACAACAAAAGTCTTTTGAATCACTTTGCGCTGTGGTTTAGGCGCAAGGGTAGGCGTGGGCCGTCGAAAAAATACGATACAACACGTCATTTCATGGACAAGACATGTATCACCACATCGTGCAGACAGGTGATTTTAGGGAGTGGGCTGAAGTACCTTAAGGACAAAAGCCTATAGCAAAAAAGGCAATTGTGTGTAAAGAAGACGATCGTATTGAACGATCAGAAACTATCGACCTTTTGCAGTTTGTCATGTAATGCAAGGATCGGATTATCGGTCGGTGGCGAGGTTGGGGTTAAGCGATTGATGAAACGTGGGTCAAACGATCTCTGACAAACGGCTTGAAAGTATCACAGATCATTGGGAGGCCTGATTGTGTTTAATAGCATAAAAACGTCCACGAGGTTGTTGTTGCTGATAGTGGGTGTTGTCGTCGTGGTATTGGCTGTGTCAATCACGATGACGCTTCGTGGCAACAAGCGAGTGATCGAGCTTCAGGCTACGAAAATGGCTCAGATCGTCGCCAATCAGGTCATCGCTGACCGGTCGCACTATGTCAAAGGCGTGGTGAAGAAACTTAAGGGCACTGAATTTGCCCCGAAGGAAGGGTATACCGACGCCTCGCCGAACGTGCCACTGCCGGCGACGTTTGTCATGGGCGTGGCGGAGGATGTCAGCTCGTCGCAGGACGAGTACCGGTACAGCCTGGTGAGTCGGTGGAACATCAATCCGGGTAACAATCTGAAGGATGGCTTCCTCAAGGAAGGCTTTGCGAACCTGATCGAGCAGGAGAAGCAGGCGAAGGCTTCGGGGGAGCTGTCACCGACGCGGAAGTTCGCTGGCTGGGAGCCGTTCACGCGGGTGGAGGAAGTCAACGGCAAGCGGGTATTACGGTTCGTGGCGGCAGATGTGGCGGCGGGGATGGCGTGTGTGTCGTGTCACAATAAATTGGAGAACCGTGCCGACGTGTTGTCGATCCGCAGCAAGGAGGGTGTTGAACGGGGCAGGGCGTTCCAGTTGAACGACCTGATGGGCGCGGTGGAAGTCGAAGTGAGCCTGGAAGAAGCCGGTGCGGTGGCGAACGCGAGCGCCCGCTGGATGGTGATCTGGCTGGTGGTTGTGGGTGGCGGGTGTCTGTTTGTGGCGTTTCATTTTATCCATAACGACGTGACCAAGCCTGTGAACGCGATGATCGATCGTCTCAAGCGGATCGCCCAGGGTGATTTGACGCAGCGTGTGGAGGTGAAGCGTCAGGATGAATTCGGCGAGATGGCTCAGTGTTTTAATACGTCGATCGAGCAGCTTCACAACGTGATCGTCGAGGTCGGAAGTGCCACGGGTTCGGTCGCCAGTGCGGCTACACAGATCGCGGTGTCGAGCGACGAGATGGCGCAAGGCATGAGCGAGCAGGACCAGCAGGTAACGCAGATATCAGCGGCGATTGAGCAGATGTCGGCGTCGGTGGTGGAAGTGGCCAAAAAGAGTGCCGACGCGGCGAACAATGCCAGCGAGTCGGGCAAGGTCGCTCAGGAGGGCGGCAAGGTCGTCAACGAGACGATCGAGGGTATGCGAGCGATCAGCGATGCGGTCAGCGCCGGCGCGGCGAGTGTGTCGGAGCTTGGAAAACGTGGCGAGCAGATCGGTCAGATTATTGAAGTGATTAACGACATCGCGGATCAGACGAACCTGTTGGCGTTGAACGCGGCGATCGAGGCGGCACGCGCGGGTGAGCACGGTCGTGGGTTTGCCGTGGTGGCGGACGAGGTGCGCAAGCTCGCTGACCGGACGACGAAGGCGACCGAGGAAATCGGCGATTCGATCAAGGCGATCCAGACCGAAACGACCGAGGCGGTGGATCGTATGAACGCGGGTACGGAACAGGTGATGGTGGGCGTTGAGAGTGCGACGCAGGCGGGTCAGAGCCTGCAGCAGATTGTCAATAGCGCTCAGGAGGTGGCGGGCATGATCCAGTCGATTGCCGCTGCGGCTGAGCAGCAGTCTGCCGCTAGTGAGGAGGTTAGTCGTAGCATTCAATCAGTGTCCGCCGTGACCCGTCATGCCAATGAGGGTGCGAATCAATCGACGCAGGCTGCCAAGCAACTATCGGTGAGGGCGGAGCAGCTACAGAGTTTGATCAGCCGGTTTAAGACGACTGCCGACTGATAATCGGGTGCAAGTGGGCTTTGATCGTGGATGATGCGATCGCTGGCCTGTCAATATAATTGAATTTGTTACGAAGAAGCGTGAAGGTTTTAGGCCTTGGCGCTTCTTTTTTTGTAGTGTGATCGCATGGTGATATCTTGGTGACATTGGGTAATGGTGGTCAATATCTGCGTGTGTGAATAGGGTGGCGTGGTATGTCTGACTTGCCGGTTATTTTGTGTGTGACGGGTCGGCGGTGTGTGGTGGTCGGCGGCGGTGCGGTGGCGTGCCGACGTGCGGGGTCGCTGCGCGATGCGGGTGCCGACGTGGTGGTGATCGCCAGGCGGATCGAGCCGGAGCACGAACGGGTGTTGACAGGATTGGGCGTTGAGATCGAGCGACGGCCCTATCAGCAGGGTGATCTAAAGGGTGCGATGCTGGTGGTGATCGCGACGGATGACCTGGAGGTAAACCGTCAGGTGGCGCAGGAGGCGAGGGCCAGCGGGGTATTGATTAATCGTGCGGACGAGCCATCGGAAGGTGATCTGATGATCCCCGCTCACGCCCACCACGGCCCGGTGACGGTGGCTGTGTATACGGGGGGTGCGTCGTCGTCGGCAGCGGGTGCGATACGGCGGGAGTTGTCGGCTGCGCTGGACGAGGATTGGCCCAAGCTGTTGGAGATCGTGGGGCCGTACCGGGAGGTGATTCGTCGAGATGTGTTGACCCCGACCTTGAGGCGAGAGCGCCTGGCGGCGTTGGGCGGTGAGTCGGCGATGGCGACGCTCAAGCGTGATGGGCTCGAGGGACTGCGTCGTTACTGTGACGAGATCGTAGGTGGGCCGAATGAGTCTTGAAAAATAGGTATGCTGTGGGTTTAGAGGCTCGGGGGGGGATGAGGCGGGTGGCTGATGATCCACGATAAGCTTACGACCTGGGTTTTGATTGTGTTGACGGTGCTGTCGGCGGCGGCGTGCCTGGTAGCGGTGGTACGCCTGCGTAAAAAGTCGGCGGGTCGGGGTTTGTGGTGTGTACAGCTATCGCTGACAGGGTTGTGCACAGCAGGGAGTATGGGGTTATTTACCTACCGGGCGTTGGTGGTGCATCGAGGTTGGCAGCCGTTGGAGTCGCACGTGGATGGGCTGCTGCTGATCGCGGCGCTCTTTGCGGTGATGGTCTTATTTTTGCAAAGTCTGGGAGGTGTGGCGGGCTTGGCAACGTTTGCGTTGCCGGTGCTGACGCTCATCCTGGCGTGGGCGATCTGTGCGAGCGCGTGGACGTTTTACTTTTTTGAAATCGATTCGGTGTGGAAGACGGTGCACCTGGCGGCGGTGTACTTGGGCACGCTGTTCTTTGCGGTGGCGGCGATCGGCGGGGGGATGTTCTTGTACGTGCAGCGGGGTCTGCGTTGCAAGCGATTGGGGGGTGGTCGTGGGCTGGCGAGTCTGGAGGCGATTGAGCGATTGATCGTGTGGGCGTCGGCGTCGGGTTTTGCCCTGTTGTCGTTGGGGCTGGCGATGGGGTTGATTCTGGTGGCGTCGGGTCCGACAAAGCTGGGGGAGGGGTGGTGGTATTCGCCGAAATTTGTCGCGGCCACCGCGGTGTGGTTGATCTACGGAGCCGTGATGAACGCCCGACACGCGGCAAGCTACCGTGGCGCGCGCGCGGCATGGCTGAGTATCGCGGGATTGGTGCTGCTGCTGGTGACGTTTGGGCTGGTGCACGCGACATCCGACGCCAACGCCGACACAGCAGAATTCGGTATCGGTTTGACTCATGTAGGAGCAGCGAACTGATGCACGTGATGATGCTGGGTATTAATCATCGGACGGCGGGCGTGGAGCTGCGCGAGCGGTTGGCGATCAGCGGCACGCAGCTAGACAGCGTGGTTGAGCAGCTTCGCGAGCGGTTCCCAGCGGCGGAGGTGGTGATCTTGTCGACGTGCAACCGAACGGAGTTGTACATAGCCAGGCCGTCGCGTGCGGCGCCGTCAGTGGATCAGGTCAAGGCGTATTTAATAGAGATGAGCGGCTTGGACCCCGAGGTGGTGGGCGGCGCGTTGGTGGACCTGCGCAACGAGCAGGCGGTGAATCATGTATTTCGCGTGGCGTGTGGCTTGGAGTCGATGGTGCTGGGCGAGCCACAGGTGCTGGGGCAGGTTAAGCGTGCGTATGAAGCGGCGCACGGGCGGGGTGTTGTGGGGCCGGTGCTGCACCAGGTGTTTCAGCGTGCGATCCGTGTGGCGAAGCGGGTGCGGACGCAGACGGGAATCGCTTCGGGGAGGGTGTCGATCGGGTCGGTGGCGGTGGACTTTGCGAAGCAGATATTTGAACGGTTCGACGACAAGACGATTGTGGGGATCGGCGCGGGTGAGCTGGCCAAGCCGATGCTGGGCTATCTCAAGCGTCTGAGGCCTGCGAAGTTGTGGGTGGCGAATCGGTCGCCTGATAAGGCACAGGTCATCGCGTCGAAGCTGGGGCTGGGCGGCGAGGCAGGCGGGGCTCGGCCTTATGAAGAACTCGACGAATTGTTGGTCGAGGCGGACATCGTGCTGACCAGTACGGGTGCGTCACAGCCGATCGTCACGGCTGAGCGTTTTAAACCTGTGTGGCGTCGTCGTCGTCATAGGCCCTTGTTCATGATCGATACCGCGGTGCCTCGCGACGTGGAGCCTGCGGTGGGCGAATTTGAGAACGTGTACCTGTACAACCTTGACGATCTACAGCGGGTGGTGGAGCGGACGCACGGTCGGCGCGAAGGGTTGGTCGAAGTGTGCGAGGCGATGCTGACCGAGGCGGTTTCGTCGTGTATGTCGCAGGTACAGAATCGTGATATCGGTCAGCTTGTGAGTGCGTTGCGTAAGCACCTGCATGACATCGGCCTTGCAGAGCAGCAGCGAACGATGCGTAAGTTGGCGGCGGGCGGGGCCGAGGGCCTGACGCACGAGTTGATCGAAGAGCACACGCAGCGGCTGATTAACAAGGTCCTGCACCTGCCGTTGAGTCAACTCGATTCTCGCAAGCCGGCGTCCAGCTTGGGGTTTTACGCAGCTGCGTTGCGTGAATTATTCGGGTTAGACCAGCAGCAGACGTCGCTGACCCAAGTCGAGACAGATGGGCCATCAGCGGATTCAAGTTCCGAGGGTCTGCGTGTCGAGATCAATGACACCCCGCCCCGGACGACGCCTGTGCGAGAGCGTGCGTAACCCATCGACGGCAAATAATACCCATTTAGAAAACGCTCGAATCAAGGAGGCGTTAGGCACGATACAGGTTGTGTTGACGGATGTAGGTCTCGACCGGCGGCGGGACCAGCCCGGCCAGGGGTTGGCCCCGGGCGGCGAGCTGACGGATGTGTGTTGAACTGACGTCGATCAGTGGGACATCAACAAGCCGGCGTGACCAGGTATCACGGTCATAGCCGTGCGGCAGGTGTGCGAGTAGGTCCTGGTCGGTATCGGGCGGCCGAATCATGACGAGAGGTTCGGCTAGTTCGATGATGCGATCGGGCTTGTGCCACTGATCGAGTGTGCGCAGGTTGTCGCCGCCGATGAGCAGGCGCATGGTGACGCCCGGGCCCAGACGAGTGTGCAGGGCTTCGAGGGTATCGACGGTGTAGGTGGGGCGTGGCTGTGTGGGAGCGGTTGCCGTTGCCCCGTGAGGGTCGGTTTGATTCGCGGCTACGCGGTCGATCTCGTCGGTGAGGACGTGGGCGTGGGGTTGGTCTTGCAGTGCCAGCCGGAGCATAGCCAGGCGGTGGTGTGCGGGTGTCTGGCCGGTGTCGAGTTTGAGGGGTTGGGCACCAGCGGGGATGTACGCCACAGCGTCGGCGCCGATGGCGCGCATGGCCAGCGACGGAAGCTCTATATGTGCGGTGTGCGGTGGGTCGAAGCTACCGCCGTAGATGAGGATCGTTTTGCAGGCTCGCAGGTCCATGTGTGCAGTTTAGCTGGGGTGATCGGCGAAGTAGAAATCTCGTCGGGTGCTATGGCGTGAGGCTTTGGATTAACGCTTCGGTGTGGTCGGCTAGGCGTGTCGCGGCGAGTTGTGCGTTTTTGCGTAGTTTGAGTAGTAAGCCGATTTGCCAGGGGTGTGTCGCCAGGTACCAAGCAATTGTGGCGGTATGTGCCCGGCCACGCGGGTCGATCCAATGGGCGGCTTCCGGGGGTAACGCGGTGTCGGCAGCGTCGGTGACAGCACGCAGGACGGTCAGCGGCAAGTCGCGCTGGGCTGCCAACGCGGCGAGGTGATAGGTCTCCATATCCACAGCGGCGCATTGGTATCGGTCGAATAGCTGTCGTTTGGCGGCTACGGAGTCGGCAATGCGGTCGATGGTCAGTAGTGAATGCTGTGCGGGGCGATGGGAGACGTTTTCGACTCGTCGCGGTACGGTTGGCGTGGTGGGATCGTCGTCGACGGGCGGGGCATCGGCGTCGCCAAGCTGTATCAGTGAGTTTTGCTCGTCGACGACCCACGCGATCGGCAAGACGGTGGCGGGTGATAGTTGAGGGTCGAGGCCCCCGGCGAAACCGAGCACGATCACCCAAGAGGGTTTGTATTGATCGAAGATGCGTTGGGCTGTGGTCATGGCGCTTGTGGCACCGACGCCGGTGACAGTGGCGACGATGCGCGTGCCCGAGTGGTTCGCTTCATAGTCGGGGCCCACCGGTTTCAGGCCCAACCGATCGATGATGGGTGCTAACTCATCGTACAGTGCCGTGAGGATGGCGACGGTAGTGGGGCAACAGGTATCGGAGGCGTTTTGATCCATGTCAGTGGGTGTGGGTGTAGCGTGTGGAAGGTTAATTGACGACGTTGACGGGGCAGCCGTCGAGGAAGGCTTTGACATTATCGGTAATCAGGTTCATCAGGCGTTGGCGTAACGCGCTGCTTGCCCAAGCCACGTGGGGCGTGACGACGCATCGAGGCGCGTGCAAAAGGGGGCTGTCTACCGGTGGCGGCTCGGCGTCCAAAACGTCCAGGCCTGCTGCGGCGATCTGACCATCGCGCAGCGCACGAGCCAAGGCCTGTTCGTCCACGAGCGCGCCGCGCGCGGTGTTAATCAGGATGGCGCAGGGCTTGGTCATCGCGAGGCGGTCGGCGTTGATCACGTGGCGGGTCTGATCGGTCAACGGACAGTGCAGGGTGATGACGTCTGCTGTGGCGACGAGTGAGTCCAGGGGCAGCCAATCGATGTCAATATTCGGGAGCGAAACGCGGCCCATGCTCGACTGATGTGCAGCGGCGATCTTCATACCCATTGCTGCAGCGATCTGCGCGACGCGTTGGCCGATGGCGCCCAGGCCGACGATACCAAGGGTCTTGCCCGCCAGTTCGGTGATGGGCGCGACGGTGAAGCTGAAGTCGGGGCAGCGTGACCATTGACCGTCGCGGACGGCGTGGTCGTGAGCGCCGACGTGATTAACCAGTTCGAGTATCAATGCAAAGGTGTGCTGGGCTACGGAGTCGGTGCTGTAGGCGGGCGCGTTGGTGACGACGACGTCGTGGCTGCGAGCGGCGGCGAGGTCGACGATGTTGACCCCGGTAGCCGATACGCCGATGTATCGGAGCCTAGGCAGGGCGGCGATGGTCTGGGCGGATAGCAGGGTCTTATTGGTGATCACAATCGCAGCGTCCGCAGCGCGCTCGATGGCCTGGGCCTCGGTGGAGCGATCGTACACGGTCAGGTCGCCGAGCGTGCGAAGCGTGCTCCAGTCGATGGTTTCTAGTGCGGCACCGGGTGTAGCGTTGGGCGCGGTTGGGGGTGTGATGCCCTGGTCGGGTGCGAGGGTGTAGCCGTCGAGGACAACGATCTTCGGCACCATGGCTCGGAGCTCCTTTGCGTGGTATTAATTAGAAAGGAGCAATTGATGGTAACAGACGCTTGGCTCGGCTCGCCGTTGGGACTGGTGTAGTCGCGGCGAGGACCGTATGATATCGCCATTATGGCTGTATACCTCGACGATGAGCAGGTGCAATTGGAAGGCGTCGACTTGGCGTCTGTGTTGGCGTCGGCGAAAGATCGGCTAGCGCCTTCGGGGAGGGTCGTGGTGGAGGTACACGTAGACGGCCAGCCGGTGGTGGGGGACGATCTCGACGAAAAGCAACAGGTCGATCCGCTCGAAGCGGAGCTACGGCTGTATAGCGCCGACCCCCGTGAGTTGGCGGTGGCCACACTTCAGCAGGTCCAGGAAAAGCTCGACGACGCTGCCGAGGCGCAGTTGCGGGCGGCTGAGCTATTTCAGCAGGACCAGCAGAACGAAGCGATGGCGGAAGTCGGACGGGCGGTGACGGTGTGGCAGCAGTTGCAGCAGGCGGTGCTGACGTCGTCGCAGCTTCTCGATATTGACTTTGATACCAAGACCGTGGACGATCAATCGGTTAGTCAGATTACCGATGGTCTGCTCGGTCAGCTCCGATCACTTCGGGAGATGTTGTCTTCAGGCGATTCGGTGGCACTGGCAGACGCGCTGGCGTACGAGTGGCCCGAGACGGTCGAGCGGTGGGACCGGTTCATTGCGGAGATGATCAGGTGGATCGAAGAAGGCAGCGACGACTCGGCTTCGTGAGTGCGGTTCGAGCTGGTGTGATGGGTGACATGAATAGTCACTGTGCTATCGAAGGGGTCCCGCTTGGCTAAGCCGAATCTCGATCATCCAACCCTGGCACTGGTGAAACAGCGCTTTGTGGGCGTCAAGTTTTTGGCAGCCGAGTTCCGTGGTCAGACGACGCTGGTGGTGCCTGCGGACAAATTGCATGACGTGATGGCGTTTCTGCGGGACGACTCGGCGTGCGCGTACAATTTCCTATCCGACGTGATCGGTGTGGACTACCTGAACTACCCCGCCAAGGGGCGATCCGACGCGCCGGGGGGTGGCGGACGGTTTGCGGTGATCTACATGTTGGTGAGCCACGAGAACAACCGGCGTTTATTTGTAAAGGTGATGCTAAACCCGTCTCGTGACACGCGGGGGATCGAGCAAGACCCGTCGCTACGCGTGGCGAGCGTCTGCGACCTGTGGCCCGGTGCTGAATGGCCCGAGCGCGAGGTATTTGACATGTACGGTATCCGGTTTGACGAGCACCCGGACCTGCGGCGGATACTCACATGGGAGGCGTACCCAGCACACCCGTTGCGCAAGGATTACCCGTTGCGTGGCCGGGGCGAGCGTGAGGGGTACCGTGTGGTCGGTCGAGACAGCGCGTAGGCGAGACAGCGCGTAGGCGAGACAGCGCGTAGGCGAGACAGCGCGTAGGCGAGACAGCGCGTAGGCGAGACAGCGCGTAGGCGAGACAGCGCGTAGGCGAGACAGCGCGTAGGCGAGACAGCGGGGTGGC
>JAJRXX010000068.1 GCA_024276075.1 Planctomycetota bacterium | reverse complement strand
CCCGTGGCACCCGACGTCAGTTTGTATGGGGTAACGCAAAACCAACGGGCGTGGTCCGCACAGCGGACCCTACACAATGTTGGTACGAAGAATGCCCGGCATGGTGCCGGGCCTACGTGTTGCGAATGATGCTATCACACGGGTTGCAAGCAACCCGTGCCACCCGCGATTTGGTTATTGATGACACGACCCTCACCCCGGCCCTCTCCTGCGAGGGAGAGGGGGTAATCAATAGTCCGGATAGGACAGGGGCGGACCCTACGGGATGATTAGAGTCCTATGATGCTGAAGCCTGCGTCGACGTGTATGGTCTCACCGGTGACGCCGCTGGCAAGGTCGCTGAGCAAGTATACAGCGGTGTTTCCAACCTCTTCGCCATTGATATTTCGCTTTAGAGCGGATTTGCGTTCCTGGTGCGCGTGCATTTCGGTGATGCCGCCTACCGCTGAAGCTGCGAGCGTGCGAAGTGGTCCGCCTGAGATGGTGTTGACCCTGATTTTTTTCTCGCCGAGGTCTGCAGCGAGGTAGCGGGTGGTGTGCTCGAGTGCGGCTTTGGCGATGCCCATGATGTTGTAGCCTGGGATGACCTTTTCCCCGCCGAAGTATGTCATGGAGATGATGGCACCGCCTTCGGGCATGAGTGGTGCGGCGCCGCGAGCCATGGCTAGGAGTGTGTAGGCGCTGATGTCGAGTGCTTGTGTCCAGGCTTGGCGTGTGGTGGTGTGGAAATTCCCCATTTGGAGGAACTGGCGGTCGGCGAAAGCGATGGAGTGGACGATGAAGTCGATTTTCCCGAAGTCTGTTTTGACGCGATCGAAAACGGCGTCGAGGTCTTCGTCTTTTGAGGCGTCGCAGGGAACGAGCCAGGGGTCCTGGATGCCTAGTTCATCGATGGCGGATCGGCATCGTCGCTCCATCTTGCCCTTGGGATCGGGCAGGTGCGTGAAGAGGCATTGCGCGCCTGCTTCGACGAGCTGCTTGGTGATGTACCAGGCGTAGCTGCGGTCGTTTGCGATGCCGAAGACGATCCCGCGTTTGCCATCCATAAGACCCATGCGAAGGTCTCCGTGAGAGAGGGTTTTAAGCGTGCCTAACAAAATGGACGCGGAGAGCTGTTTCTAAAAAACGAAGAAGCCCGCTCCCTGACGGTCGCGGCTCGGGCTTATCTGTAGAACTCGACGATCAGATTCATGTTGACATCGAAGGGTATCTGATCCGCGGTGGGCTTAGAGACGGCCTTTGCGGTGAGCGTGGAGGGGTCGAAGCTGAGCCACGCGGGTACATCGTGACCGGGCAGCGACTCCATGTTTTCTCGGATGAGCTTGTGTATGCCCGGGGTGAGTGTGATGGTGTCGTCGACGTTGATGGCGCAGCTGGGTCGGTCGGTTTTTCGTCCGTTGACCAGTACGTGTCCGTGGGCGACGATCTGTCGTGCTGCCCAGATGGTTCGTGCCCATCCGAGTCGGCGGATGATGTTATCGAGTCGTCGTTCTAGGAGTAGGAGCAGTACCTGGCCTGTGTTGCCCTTTGTGCCTTGGGCTTTGCGTACGTATCGGCGGAACTGCTTTTCGAGGACGTTGTAGTGATAGCGGAGCTTTTGTTTTTCGTTCAGGCGTAGGCCGTAGTCGCGCAGGCGTCTGCCACGGAACCCGTGCACGCCTGGCGGATTGAGCTGGCGCTTGGTGGTGTGCTTGTGGTTGTCGGCGATAGGTACGCCGACACGTCTGGAAAGCTTGACCTTTGGGCCGCAGTAATTGGCCATGGTGAATCGTTGCTCCGGGTCTGATCAGATTTACTGTCCGGGCAGGCCCGGACCTACTGGTTTGGATCGAATACCGAATCGGTAATTAGATCGTTTTTGAGTGATTTGGTCAAGCTAGCCCCTCTCGACACACAAGGTGCGGGAGAGGGGGGTGGGTGTCTAGGCTGTGGGGTTTGAAGGGTTAGGTTTTAATGGTGTCGTCGCCTTTTTTCCAGTTGCAAGCGGTTAATCCGCCTGTTTGGAGTGCGTCGAGGACGCGCATGACCTCTTGAACGCTTCTGCCGACGGACAGGTCGTTTATGCAGGCCCATCGGACGGTGCCTTCGGGGTCGATCAGGAAGGTGCCACGCAGTGCGACGCCCTTCTCAGGTAGGAGTACGCCATAGTCCATGGCGATGCGCTTGGTGATGTCGGCGAGCATGGGGTGCTTTAGTTTTTTGAGTTCCTCGTTGGCTTCACACCAGCCTCGATGGACGTAGTGGCTGTCGGTTGAGCAGGTTGCGAGCTTGCAATTTTTGGCTTCGAAATCGTTTATGGCGTCGTCGAAGGCTTGGATTTCAGTGGGGCAGACAAAGGTGAAGTCCATTGGATAGAAGTAGAGGCATAGCCATTTGCCCTTGTAGTCGTTGAGTGAAATCTCTTTGAACTGATCGTCACTGCGAACATAGGCTTGAGCGGAGAACTTGGGTGCGGGTGAGCCGACTTGAACAGCCATGGATTAAAACTCCTTGGTGATGCTGATTTAAGTTAATTGCTGACGGGGACGTGGAGGATTCTCCGCGACCGGGTTGTCCTCGCGGCTGTGAAGCGGCGAGGAAGGAGCCAACCATATCTAATAATGATTATAAAATCCAGGGTGGGGATTGAGGGCAAAACTGATCGGCGTGGTCCGCTACAAACTGGTGCGTTCGGTGAGGTGTCCCCCGGTGATTCACCGGGGGCTAAATAGTGGTGTGTGTTCGGGCGGGCCCGGACCTATGGGGTGTGGCATCGGCTGGATGCCACGGGTGTATTCACCCGTGGCTAAGTGGGGGTGTGGTGTGGTCCCACGCATTGGGATGCGTGGGTTTCGGGGTGGTGGTGGGTGTTGCTCGTGGGCATCAGTCGGCACAACCCGTTGGTGGATGAGGGTGTGTATCAGTGGGCGTGTTTGTTTGTAATTGCAGTGTTTTGCTGCGTTAACGAGATTTTTTCGTTGCGATCGGGTTTGGTCGGCATCGGGCTTGCATCCTACAAGGGGGGGCGAGGTTTGCCCGGCGAGGATCGCTGTGGGTGCGGTTGTGATATTGTTGAGAGGGGAAGGTAAGAGATGCGATTTGATAGGGGAAAAAATGTGTGGGCGTGCTTGTTGATCGCGTTTGCGGCGATGGTGGGCTGCGAGGGTATGAGGCCGTTGGCGTATGAGCAGCCGACTGGGCCGAACCCGTTTGTGCCGGGACGATCTGAGTCGATCGTGTTCGACTCGCCTGCAGTGCGTGTGCTGACCGAAGCGGGGTTTCGGACTGAGGGTCAGGCGTGGTACGCGTCGCGAAATGACGTGAGGCCTACGGTGTTTGCGGGGTACCGCGGTGCTACGATCGATGAGGTGGTCAACGTGACGTACGATCGCCAAAGTATCACGTCGGGGCGGGTGCGAGACGATTACTACTCGACGACATACCGCCAGAGCGTGACGCGCACGGTGCGGTGATGGGGTGGGGTAATGCCCGGCATGGTGTTGGGCCTACAAGCTGCCCGAGCACACGGGTTGCAAGCAACCCGTGCCACCCGATGTCAGTGGCAGCCGTTTTTTGGTGTCAGATGCCCCCCGCGTGAGTCACGCGGGGCTAAATGATGGGGGTGAGTGTGGGCCCATGCATCGGGATGCGTGGGCTTCTATTGTTTATTGGTGAGCCTGCTGATGTAAGATCGGGCGATGGCAGCAGCTATTGAGACAGTGCTGAATCGTTTGCGTGAGGTGGTCGGCGACGAGGGTGTGCTGGCTGACCGCAACGAGTTGGTGGCGTATGAGTGCGACGGGTTGCCGATTGCGAAGGGTGTGCCTACGGCGGTGGTGTTTCCGACGGATACGGGGCAGGTGGCGGAGTGTGTGCGGGTATTGGCCAAGTTGGGTGTGCCAATCGTGCCTCGGGGTAGCGGAACGGGGCTAACGGGTGGGTGCGTGGTATTCGGTGGGGGTGTGATCGTCTCGACGAGCAGGATGACGCGGATCGAGTCGATCGATCTGGCGAACCGAGTGGCGGTGGTGGGTGCGGGTGTGCGTAATCTGGCGTTGAACGAAGCGGTGGCGGCGCGGGGTACGCCTATGGGTGCGACGGAGGGCGGGTGGCTTCGGTTTTCGCCTGACCCTTCGAGTCAATCGGCTTCGACGATCGGAGGCAACGCGGCGACGAATGCGGGTGGGATCAACACGCTCAAATACGGCGTGACGACGAGCCATGTGCTGGGTGTTGAGGTGGTGCTGGCGGATGGGGCTGTGGTGCGGACGGGTGGTGGGTTGTGCGATGGGGTGGGCGCGGACCTGACGGGTTTGCTTTGCGGGAGCGAGGGAACGCTGGGGATCATCACGCGTGTGTGGTGCAGGCTGACGGCTGGGCCACGGCACTTTCGGACGGTGTACGCGGAGTTTGGGTGTATGCGAGAGGCGTGCCAAACGGTCAGCGACGTGGTGGCGTCGGGTGTGGTGCCAACCTCGATGGAGATTATGGACGGCCAAATGATCGGTGTGATCGAGCAGGCGTTTGGGTATGGTTTTTCGGCTGGCGCGGGCGCGTTGCTATTAATTGAAATTGATGGTGTGGAAGCGGTGCTCGATGAGCAATTGGAAAGCGTGGTGCGTATCTGCGGGGCGAACGGCGCGGAGGGTGTGCGTCACTGCGCGGATGCACAGGAACGAGCGGAGCTGTGGCGGGTGCGTAAGCGTGCGTTCGGGGCGATCGGGCGGATCAGCAGGAGCTACTGCACGCAAGACGCGTGTGTGCCCAGGTCGAAGCTGCCCGAAGCGATCGAAGCGATTACGGCGATCGGTGGGCGGTACGGGCTGAAGGTCACGCATATCTTCCACGCGGGTGATGGGAACGTGCACCCGATTTTGTTGTTTGATGAGGACGACGCGGACGACGTGCAACGGGTGCTGGCGGCGAGCGAGGCGATCCTGGAATACTGCGTGAGTATCGGCGGTACGATCACGGGTGAGCACGGTGTGGGTGTCGAGAAGCTGCACCTGATGGAGAAGATGTTCAATAGCGCGACGATGGCGGCGTTCGGAGATATCAAGGCGGCGTTCGACCCGGACGGGTGTATCAACGATGGGAAGCTGATCCCCAGCGACCGGATCCGTATCGAGCTCAAGGGGGTGACGGGGATGAACGTACCTGGCGGTGCGGGGTGAGGGTGGGGGGGTAATTATTTGTTCGAGCGGGCCCGGACCTACGGGATGGCGGGTTGATGGGTGTTCTACATGTTGTGCCCGGCATGGTGCCGGGCCTACGGGGTGGCCTACAACACGGGTTGCAAGCAACCCGTGCCACCCGATGGCGTGATATGCTGCAAAACTGATCGGAGGTGGTCCGCACAGCGGACCCTACGTGGGATGCAAATGGGATGCCCCGCGTGGATCACGCGGGGCTAAATGGGGGCGGGTAGTGGACCCACGCATTGCAATGCGTGGGCTTCGTCGTGGGATTGAACGCGACTGTTTTTTGATGCGGGCGGCGGGCGGCTCTAGAATTTTGCGATTCGGGTGATGCACGTAAACGTTTTGACGATGGGTGTAGCTATGAGAAGACGGATGATTGGCGCGATGGTGTTGGTCGGGTTGGTGGTGCTGGGCGCGGTGTCGCGTGGGGGGTTGGCTAAGCCCGACGAGCCTAGCGTATTTGACCAGCTCGACCTGCTGGTGGATGTGCGGCAGGAACTGGTAACGGGTTACGTGGAGCAGCCCGACGAGCGTGAGATGATCGAGCGAGCGGTGAGGGCGATGGTGGGGTCGCTTGGCGATCAGTACACGGTGTATTTGTCGCCCGAGGAGTTGAGCCCATTTGATAAGCAGGTGCGGGGGACGTTTTCGGGTATCGGCGCGGAGATCGATATTTTTGAGAATCGTTTGCGGATCGTGTCGCCGTTGGAGGACTCGCCCGCGTGGCAAAGCGGTGTGATGGCGGGCGACGTGGTGCTGGAGATCGAGGGCGAATCGACGCAAGACATCACGATCATGGCGGCGGTGGATCGGCTCACCGGCCCGGAGGGGACTGAGGTAACGATCAAGGTGCGACACCCGTCGGGTGAGGAACGAGAGATCACGATTACGCGCGCGGTGATCAACGTGCAGACGGTGCGGGGGCTACGGCGAGATGGTGACAACCACTGGGACTACATGCTCGATCCGGATCACGCGGTGGGGTATATCCGCATCACGCAGTTTACGGATAGCACGGTCCAGAACGTGGGGCATGCGTTGGACCTGTTGCTCGAGCAGGGCATGAGTGGGTTGATCCTGGACGTGCGGTTTAACCCGGGCGGGATGCTGTCGGCGGCGATCGGGGTGTCGGATTTTTTCCTGGCGAGCGGGCAACGGATCGTGTCGGTCAAGGGTCGGAAGGTGCCCGAGCAGGTGCAGATGTCGAGCGACGAGACGACGATCCCGGATATCCCGGTGGTGATTTTAGCGAACGAGGCTAGCGCGTCGGCCAGTGAGATCGTCACCGGTGCGCTGTCGGACAACGAGCGGGCGCAATTTATCGGGACGCGGACGTTTGGCAAGGGCAGCGTGCAGCAGGTGCGGATGCTCGAGGGTGGGCACGGGGCGTTGAAGATCACGCACGCGTATTACTACTTGCCCAACGGCAGGAACATCCATCGGCGTGAGGGTGACGAGCAGTGGGGGGTGGACCCGGCGGATGGTTTTTATGTGCCTATGGACGTGGAGCAGGTGCGCAAGATGATCGAGGTGCGTCGAGATAGCGACATTTTGAAGCCTGGGAGCGATGGGGTGCCCGCGCAGCGTACGCCCGAGTGGATCGAGACGGCGTTGGCTGATGTGCAGCTCGCGGCGGGTCTGCGGGCGGTGCTTGGCAGGCTAGAGACGGGCGAGTGGCCCGAGGTGGGTGGGTCGGGGATCGACGAACTGGTGCGTCAGGGCACACGACACAACTTGCTTCGTCAGAAGCGTCTGATCCATGAGCGGCTGGAGGTGATCGAGAAGGAACTGGCGAAGCTCGACGACCCGATGACGGATGATCAGGACGTGGTGGTCGGTGACGATGAGGTGAAGGGCGAGGGGAGTGCGGGGGACGCTGACGGGGCTGATGATGAGGGCGTTGATGTGGAGGTGGTGGAGGAAGGATCGCAGGGCGAGCCTGCAACGGTTGAGCAGTGACGCTGATTTTGGGCATTGAAACGAGCTGTGACGAGACTGCTGCGTCTGTGGTGGCGGGCGGCTGTGTCGTGCGGTCGAACGTGATCGCGTCGCAACATGATCTGCACCGTGAGTATGGGGGTGTGGTGCCTGAGATTGCCAGCAGGGCGCACCTGGAGCGGATCGTGCCTGTGGTCGAACGAGCGATGGGGCAGGCGGGGATCGGTTTTGATGAACTCGATGCGGTGGCGGTGGGTAATCGCCCGGGTCTGATCGGCTCGCTAATGGTGGGCGTGAGCGCAGCGAAGGCGTTGGCGTGGTCGACGGGTAAGCCGTTGATCGGGGTTGATCACGTGCGAGCGCACCTGTACGCGGCGGTGCTGCGTGAGGTGGGGGCGAACGGCGAGGGTGGTGAGGGGAGTGCGCAAGACGCAGATCAAGCTGGGTTGGCGTACCCGGTGGTGGGGCTGATCGTGTCGGGTGGTCACACGCGGCTATATCTAGTGGAGAGCCCGACGCGGATGACGCTGCTAGGCAAAACGATCGACGACGCGGTGGGTGAGGCGTACGACAAGGCTGCGGTGATCCTGCAACTGGGGTACCCGGGAGGTCCGAACCTGGACCGCGCGGCGGGGCGTGGTGATGCGACGCGGTACGACCTGCCTCGGTCGCTATTGGGTAAGGGTAGCTTGGATTTTTCGTTTAGCGGGCTCAAGACGGCGCTGCTGTACAAGGTGCGGGGTACGCCTCGGGGGCGCGGTCAGGGCGCGGTGTTTGAGCGGTCGGCGGACGACTTGACGGACGAGCAGCGTGTGGACCTGGCGGCGGCGTTTCAGGGTGCGGCGATCGATACGCTCATGATCAAGCTGGGTCGGGCGATTGATCGGTTGGCGGGCGAGGGTCGCACGGCTTACCCGTCTTCGGCGAGTGAAGCTGTGGTATCGGTCACACAGGTTGCAAGCCACCCGTGTGGCCCGGCCGGGCCCGGCAAGATGCCGGGCCTACGTAGCGAGGGTCGCGGGGTGCGGGGTATTGTGATCGGGGGCGGTGTGAGTGCGAACTCGCTGCTGCGTCGTCGCGTGGCGGAGCTGGGCGAGCAGCGGGGGCTGGCGGTGCATATCCCTGCGATGGTGTATTGCCTGGATAACGCGGCGATGATCGCGGGGCTGGCGTATCACGACCTGCGTGCGGGTCGGTGTGATGATCTTGACTTGTCGGTGATCGCGACGACGGGAGTGTAGGGGATGGTTAGCATTGGCGGGCAAGCCGCCAGTGGCACCCGAGCACACGGGTTGCAAGCAACCCGTGCCACCCCGACGCTGTGCACCAGGCAAAACCAACTGGCGTGGTCCGCACAGCGGACCCTACAAGTTGGTGGCGTTCGGCGAGGTGCCCCCGGTGGTTCACCGGGGGCTAAATAATAGTGGTGTGTGTTCGGGCAGGCCCGGCCCTACAAAGTCGTGCCCGACATGGTGCTGGGCCTAGGTGTTGAGTGTGTTTGTTGACACGACCCTCACCCCGGCCTTCTCCCTGGGAGGGAGAGGGGGAAGATTTTATTGGTTGCGTTGGGGGCGCATGAGGGGGAAGAGGATAACGTCGCGGATGGAGCGGTTGTTTGTGAGCAGCATGACGAGTCGGTCGATGCCGATGCCCAAGCCGCCCGCGGGAGGCATGCCGACGTGTAGCGCTTCGAGGAAGTCGTGGTCCATGGTGCGGAAGGTGGCTTCCTCGTCGTCTAGGCCTGCGACCTGGCGAGAGAAGTTTGCGAACTGGACGTCGGGGTCGTTTAGCTCGGTGTATGCGTTGGCGATCTCCATGGACGCGATGTAGAGCTCGAAGCGTTCGGCGATTGCGGGGTCGTCGGCTTTGGCTTTGGTGAGTGGGCACAGCGATGCGGGGTAGTCGTAGACGAAGGTCGGCTCGATGAGCTGGTGCTCGACGGTGTGCTCCCAGACGTCTTGGAGTAGGACGTCGTGGTCTTTGTCGGCGTGAGGGATGTCGAGTTCGACGGCTTTTACGGTGAGCTTTGCGTGGTCGGCGGGGTCGAAGCCATTGTGTTGTGTGAACAGGTCATGGTAGCGGGCACGGGTGAAGGGGATCGAGAAGTCGAGCTCGATGTCGCCGAAGGGCAGCTTGGCGGTGTTGGTGGTCTGCAGGGCGACGGTGTTTATGAGTTGTTCGGTGAGGTCCATCATGGCGTGGTAGTCGCCGAAGGCTTGATAGAGCTCGAGCATGGTGAACTCGGGGTTGTGGCTGTGGTCGATGCCCTCGTTACGGAAGTTGCGATTGATCTCGAACACGCGGTGCAGGCCGCCGACGAGCAGACGCTTGAGGTATAGCTCGGGCGCGACGCGGAGGAACAGGTCGATGTCGAGCGCGTTGTGGTGTGTGGTGAAGGGACGAGCTGCGGCGCCGCCTGCGATGGGCTGCATCATGGGCGTCTCGACCTCAACGAAGGGCGGGCCGAGGGTTGCGGGTGGGTTGGTTAGGAAGTCGCGTACTGCTTTGATGATGCGGCTACGCTTGGTGAAGGTTTCCATGACGTGCGGGTTGGCGTAGAGGTCGACGTATCGCTTGCGGTAGCGTAGCTCGTGGTCCTGTAGGCCGTGCCATTTTTCGGGGGGCGGCGCGAGGCTCTTGGTGACGATGCGCAGCGCGTCGTCGCCTGTGGCCCAGACGGTGATCTCGCCTGTCTTTGTGGTGCCGATGGGGCCTTGGGCGATGATGATGTCGCCTAGGTCGGCGAGTTTGGCTTGCTTGAATGAGGGTTCGTCGAGCGCTTTTTTGTTTGCGGCGATCTGGAGGTCGCCCGTGGCGTCGCGGATGGTGATGAAGACGAGCTTGCCAATGTCGCGGTGGAGCATGACGCGACCTGCGACGCGAGCGGTGGGTCGGCGATCGTCGGTGGGGTCGGCTTTAGCGGTTTCGTCGGCTGCGGGGTCGTAAGCGAGGCGGGCTTGGGCGAGGGTGACGAGTCCGTCGGCGCGTTGACCGAAGGGGTCGACGCCTAACTCGTCGCGTAGTTTTGCGAGCTTGGTACGGCGGTCTGCGACGAGGTCGGAGCGTGAATGCGCTGAGCCGGCGCGGGTCTTGTCGGGGGTGGGTGCGGGTGGTTTTGGAGGCTTCTGGTCGGGCATGGGGTCAATCGTAGCGGGGTGGTGGTGGGGGGCAAGGGGGAGGGGCGGTCGTGCCGGATGCCACGGGTGTCATCACCCGTGGCTAAATAATAATGTGGACGGGCGCATTGGGGGTGCGTGGGGTTCGGAGAGAGGGGAAGTCAATTGTCCGGGCAGGGGCGGGACCTACAGAACTACAACACTGGCAGACAAGCTGCCAGTGGCACCCCGAGACTCGTGCACTGGGCAAAACCAATCGGCGTGGTCCGCACAGCGGACCCTACACGGGTACGAATGGGATGTCAGGGGTGGGTTGTGAACGGATGCCCTGCGTGAATCACGCGGGGCCAAGTGGGTGGGCTGGTGAGGTCGATTTTATTTATTTTCGCTATTGTCGTCGGTGGCGGGGGGTGTGGCGGCTTTGGTCTTCTTGGCGGAGGCGGTCTTTACGATGAGGTTAGCGAGGCCTCGGCGTCGGTCGCGTAGCCTGCGTTTTTTGCCGATGCGGTCACGGAGGTAGTAGAGCCTGGCTCGTCTGGTGTGGCCGTGACGTTTGATGTCGATGGTGGCGACTTTTGGGCTATGGATTTTGAAGGTTCGTTCCACGCCTTCGTTTGCAACGATGCGACGGACGGTGATGGACCGGCTGATGCCCTGGCTCTGCATTTTAATGATGACGCCGTTGAATATCTGGATACGCTGTTTGGCACCCTCGATGATGCGGACGTGTACGTCGACGGTGTCGCCGACGTTCAGTGCGGGCAGGTCGGTTTTGAGTTGAGATTTTACGACCGCTTCGAGTATCTGCTGGCTCATGACGGCTCTTTCAGGGGTCTAAGTGGGTCTGCGGTGCCTGCGTCGGGGCGGGATGGGTCCGCATCTAATCCATCTACCGAGCCAAATAAGGTACCATTTGGGTATGCAGAGATCAAGGCTGAGATTAACTGTGTTCGGAGACACGACCCTCACCCCAGCCCTCTCCCTGGGAGGGAGAGGGGGTTTTATCGTCCGGACAGGGGCGGGCTTGTCTTGGACACGATTTGTGTGGCTGGTGCGGGTGTCGCTAAGGGCATTTTGTGTGATGGGTCGGGCGGCGGGGGTCTTGAGCGTGTGTGTGGGTTTATGGTGTGTGAGTGGGTGTGAGAAGGCGTTGTTTCCGGCGACGCAGCCTCGTACGCCTTATGAGAGGTATCAGCGGTTGCACGGTCAGGGTCGGTCGGCGTCTGAGGAGAACGCGTACGGGGGCCAGCAGCCTGCGTTGCGGGATCGACTTCGTCCGCTGGGTGAATGAGAGTGGGGG
>JAJRXX010000067.1 GCA_024276075.1 Planctomycetota bacterium | reverse complement strand
GGCGCATACGCAGCGCCGTCGGGGATGGTCTCAGTGCCGATCACAGGCAGCATCGAATTTGATACGTTGTGACCCACCAGCGTCTTGCTAAAGCCAGCCAGGTTTGCTGTACCCGCATTCGCCGCGTCCAGAACCGTGCTCACGTTGGAATTCAACACGAACACGCCGCCGTTCATCGTCCCACCCTCGCTCACAAACGTCAGCGGGTTCACCTGTAGCACGTCGTCCGTCGGATCGGCTGGAGTCCCGTTGTCGTCGATCCGAGTCTCACCTGTGATTTTCAGCAGATTCACCAAGCCCGTCCCGTTCGTCGCTGTCTCTGTCGTGATCGAGCCACGGTTCGTAAGCGCGCCAGCTGAAGTGGTGAAGTTCACCGTACCGTCAGGATTAAAGTCCACGCCTGTGATCTCCCGGGCTGTTCGCTGTGTAAGCGTATCGCCAGAGCCGTTCACGAACGTCGTCTCAACACCCTGCTTCGCTACGATCGATCCCTCGTTGATCAGCGTATTGCCCTCAAGAAGCGCCAAAGACGAACCGCCGATTCGGGCAGTCACCTCTAAAGCCGTAGCTGTCACAGCGCCCTTGTTGTTGAACGGATTGGTCAACGGGTCGATGTCCTTCGAGTCTAATTCGATCAGACCCCCGTTGATCAGAGGTGCCCCGCCACCATCGGGCCCGATCGTCAGCAGCCCATTGCCCATCGCGTCCGTCGGCTCGGCGGTGCTCGCCACTGCGGGAAACGGGATCGTCTCCGTGCCGATCACGCGTAGCGTCGAGCCATTAGGATTGCCCGTGAGCAACCTATTACGGAACCCCGCTAGGTTTACACTGCCTGTCGAGTTGACCTGCACGTTTGCGTTTAACACAAACGCGTCACCCGTAATGGTCCCGCCATCGTTCACAAACGTGATCGGATTGAACACAAACGTGTCGTCGCTGCTATCGTTCGGCGTCGGTGTCGGGTTCAGGTCTACCAACTCCGCTTGACCGGTGATCCTCAAAAAGTTCACCGGCTCGCCACCCGGTGCCGCTTCGACGGTGATCGCGCCGCGGTTGGTAAACACACCGCCCGTGCCGGTCGTGGTGTGATCGTTATCGTCCTTGCCCTGGATGACGCGGACCGATCGCTGCAAAGGAGTCCCAAACGCCTGGCCGGCATTGACCATGATCAGGCCGGTCGCCTCATTGGTAAACACGCCGGTATCAATATCCAGCGTCACGCCGCCGATACCAAGAGGCGGCACCGTCGCTGCATCGAGGTCGCCCGAGTCGAAGATGATCGTCCCTGCACTGCTGACAGGGCCACCCAGTTTCATCACCGCCTGCCCCAGCGCGTCAGGGTTTTCCGTCCCTACGCTGGATATCTCCGTGCCGCGGATCGTCAGCACCGTCCCCACCGGAACAACGCTGCTCGAAAGCGTATTAAACGGCCCGGCGGCATTGATCGTGGTCGTTGTGCCTTGAATGTCCGTGATATCCGACATCGCCAGGAATGAACGGCTGTCCATCGTCCCGTTATTTGATTTGAAATCGATCGGCACGACTTCCACGATGGTCGATGCAGGATTTTTATCAAATCCGGAAATGAACAGAAGGGTATTCGCATCAGCCAGCAGCGAACCCTCATTGGTAAGACCGCCCATAAACACGGTGCCAGAACCGTCCTTGAAGCCGCCCACAATGCTCCGAGGCACGCCGGTACCAGCTGTGTCCATAGCACGGATCGTCGCGCCACTGGCGTTCACAAACGTATTGCCAAGCGTCGCGATGCCAGCACCACCAACCCGGCCGGGCACGGGAACGCCTGAACTCGGATCGATACCCACGTTATCGCTCGGAACGGTTGCCGGGTCCACATCGAGCGAGTCCAGCTCGATCATGCCCATGTTCATCACCGGCGTCGCGCCGCCTACCAACGGGCCAATGTTCAACACCGCGTTGCCCATCGCGTCCGTAGGCTCACGCACTGCGCCGTTCGGGATCGTCTCAGTACCAATCACCCGCAGCGTCGAGTTCGATACATTATGACCCACTAGCGTGTTGTTGAACCCCGTCAGGTTCGCGTTACCAGCACTGGCCTGCGCCACCGTGCTCACGTTGGCGTTGAGCACGAACACACCGGCATCCATCGTCCCGCCCTCACTCACGAACGTCAGCGGGTTGACCTGCACCTCGTCATCAGCCGTATTCGGGGTCCCCTTGTCATCGATCTGGGCCTCGCCCGTGATCTTCAGGATGTTAACCAAGGCCCCCCGGGTGGGGTCTTTCGGGCTCGCCACAATCGTCGCTGCCGTCGCCGTGTCGGTTGTAATCGTACCCCTATTTATAAACACGCCACCCGTGCCGGAGGTATTAAAATCATTGTCATCCTTACCCGTGATCTCACGCGTGGCCCGCAGTTCCAACGTGTCAAGCACATCTGGCCCACCGGTGCTAACAATAATATCTATCTTATTCTCGACGCCTTCCCTGGCAACGATGTTCCCCTCATTAATAAACTCACTCGTGCCAATATCGATCCCCGCGCCACCGATACGCCCCGCCGCTCTTACGGCCAGTGGCACACCGCCAGCACCAAACCCGGTGTCGATCACGTTGCCAAGGTTGTCTCCGGGAATAGTCAGCGGGTCCACATCGAGCGAGTCCAACTCGATCACGCCCTGGTTCGTTACCGGCGTCGCGCCGCCTACCAACGGGCCTACCTTCAGCACCGCGTTGCCCATCGCGTCGGCGGGCTCAGACGCAGCACCATCGGGGATCGTCTCCGTGCCGATTACCCGCAGCGTCGAATTCGATACGTTGTGACCCACCAGCGTGTTGCTAAAGCCAGCCAGGTTTGCTGTACCCGCATTCGCCGCGTCCAGAACCGTGCTCACGTTGGAATTCAACACGAACACGCCGCCGTTCATCGTCCCGCCCTCACTCACAAACGTCAGCGGGTTCACCTGTAGCACGTCGTCCGTCGGATCGGATGGAGTCCCGTTGTCGTCGATCCGAGTCTCACCCGTGATCTTCAGCAGGTTCTTCAGGCCGCTTGTCCCAGCCTCAGTCGTGATTGAGCCGCGATTCGTAAGCGTGCCAGCCGAGGTGGTAAAGTTCGCCGTGCCGTCAGGGTTCAAATCTGCACCTGTAATTTCACGGGACGTTCGTTGCGTGAGCGTATCGCCAGAGCCGTTCACGAACGTCGTCTCAACACCCTGCTTCGCTACGATCGAGCCCTCGTTTACCAACTCGTTCGTACCGATGATCGCCAACGACGCACCGCCGATTCGACCCGTCGTTCGAAGCGTCGGGTTGTTTATCGGGTCCACGAACAGGCCCTCATTCGCAAATGGATCCGTCGTCGGGTCCACGTCCAGAGAGTCAAGCTCGATTATGCCTTTGTTCGCCACCACCACCGGCGCGGACACTGATCCGATCGCTAGCAGCGCGTTACCCATCGCGTCCGCAGACTCGCTGGGATCGTCCGTCGACACGTTTGGATCGTCCACCGGAATCACTTCCGTGCCGATCACACGCAGCGTCGAATTCGATACGTTATCGCTCAGCAATGTGTTGCTGAAACCCGCCAGGTTCACATTCCCAGCATTCCCCGCGTCCAAAACCGTGCTCACGTTGGAATTCAGCACGAACACGCCATCGTCCATCGTCCCGCCCTCGTTCACAAACGTCATCGCGTTCACCGTCAACAAGAAATCGTCGGTCGGATCCGTCGGGTCCTGCAATGGATTGGGAAGCAGCTGCGTCTCGCCCGTGATCTTCAGCAGGTTCTTCAGGCCGCTCGCCGCGGTCTCCGTCGTGATCGTGCCCTTGTTCGTAAACGTGCCCGCACCGGTCGTCAGGTTCACCGTGCCGTCCGCGTTGAAGTCCGTGCCCGAGATTTCGCGGGTTGTTCGCTGCGTCAGCGTCGTGCCAGAGCCGTTCACGAACGTCGTCTCCAGACCCTCTTTCGCCACGATCGAGCCGTCGTTTATCAACTCATTGGCACCAACAATCGCCAGCGACGCGCCGCCAATTCGACCCGTCGCGCCGCCCGTGCCGATGTTCGTCGACGGGTCCGTCAATGTATCCACGTCCAGCGAGTCCAACTCGATCGTCCCGTTGTTCGTCACAGGGCCCGTGCCGCCGATGCTCAGCAACGCGTTGCCCATCGCGTCCGCTGGCTCTGTCGCTGTGCCGTTCGGGATCGTCTCCGTGCCGATCACACGCAATACCGAGCCCGTGCTCGTATCGCTCTCAAGCGTGTTGCTAAAGCCAGCCACGTTCACATTGCCACCATTCGTCGGACCGAAGCTCACGTCAGAATTCAGCACAAACACACCGGCGTCCATCGAACCGCCGTCGCTCACAAAGCCCAACGCGTTCACCTGCAGCTGAGTGCCCACGATCGCCGACTCGCCCGTGATCTTCAGCAGGTTCACCAGGCCAGTGCCGTTCGTCGCCGCCTCAGTCGTGATCGTGCCCTTGTTCGTAAACGTCCCCGCACCCGTCGTCAGGTCCCCATCCGCACCCGAGATTTCACGCGGTGTTCGTTGCGTGAGCGTCTGCCCAGAAGAGGCCACAAATGTCGTCTCTTCGCCCTGCCTCACGATGATCTGATTCTCGTTTACTAGTTCGTTCGAGCCAATGATTGCGATCGTCGATGCTCCGATTCGACCGGTTACTTGCAAACCCGTGGATGTGAAAGCACCCTTGTTGCTAAACGGATTTGTCAGGGTATCGACGTCCTTTGAGTCCAACTCGAGCACGCCGAAGTTACTAATCGTTGTCCCTCCCGCATCCGGCCCGATCGTTAGCAACCCATTGCCCATCGCGTCCGTTGGCTCGGCTGTCGTAATGCCGGTGGGAAACGGGATCGTCTCGGTCCCGAAGACCTTCAGCGTCGTTCCCGCCAGATTGTCCGTCACCAGCCTGTTGCGGAAGCCACCCAGATTCAGGTCCGTGCCGCCCGCGTCCGACGACAACACCTCGATATCGCTGTTCAGGATGAACACGTTCCCCTGCGTCGTGCCGCCATCCGACACGAATCGCAACGGCTCGAATATAAACTGGTCGTCAGCCTGCGTGGCTGTGGGTATCGTCGTCAGGTCAAAATCCATCAGGAGCGGGTCCACGAGTTCCGCGCGGCCCGTGATCTTAAAAATGTTTTCACGCTCGCCTGCCCCCTTCGCTTCCGCGATGATCGTGCCCTGATTCGTAAACGTCGCGCCTGCCTCCAGACCTTTGATCTCACGGATGTGCCTGTCGAGCGTCCGATTTGCCGTTGCGGTCAGCGTGCCCGTGGCCGTATTAATAAAGCTCGCGGGCACGGTGTTGGCGGGGTCCTTGGCGCCTAGTGCGCCGCCGTCACCAAGCTCGATCAGCACACCCGACCGAGGATTCGCCGCCGTCCCAGGCCCCCCATCAAGCGTAACCGTGCCCTCATTTGTAGTCGGCTTTTCCACGATCATCTTGGCAAACGATCCCTGATCGACACGAAGCGTCAGGGTCTGCCCGGCGTGCAGATTACCGCTGGCTTTATTCAGGAAACTTGTAATCACAAAATCCGCAGGACTCGTAAAGTTCGCACCCAGTTCCAGCTCACCCTTCGCGATCGTCACGGACAACGGCGTCGAACCGCTGACTACCACGTCGCCGTCGATCAGCCGCAGCACCGGCAGGTCAAACCCTGTAATCGCCTCCGTCGCCGCGTCGGCTGTGGTCGCACCCTGCAATCCCCAAACACTGTTGGTTGTAATGGTGCTGCCCGGCGCGTTGATTGTCAGTGATTCTTCGGTGGACGGGTTCAGGTTGAGGCCAACCCCCGTACTCTGTACGAGCACACTGTTCATGAACGCATCGGTGTCAATGAGCACCGCCATATCCATATTCAGCAGATTCGGGAGCGACAGAATGCCCGGGGTCGCGTCGGATATGAACACCACGTTGCTGAGCCCCGGCACGCCCGACGCCGTCCAGTTATTCGGGTCGTTCCAGCTCATACCATCTCCTCCGCCACCGAGGGTTTCGGTGCCTGTCCAGAACTTGGTTTGAGCTTGAGCCGTTTGCGTTGCTGTATTCGTATTCAGACACGCGCCTACCGCCAACACGATCAGCGCGCACCGCCCCCACTCAATCATTGATCGCTGCGACGCACCGAGCCGCCACTGCCTGACAACTCCGCTTGCGGATTTTTGTCTCTGCGCATGCTGATTAACAACACCACGACCGTCGGACGCAACGACTTTCACGTTTCTCATGTAGGAGATCTCCCAGTCCCGACAATCACAGACGGGAACTAGCTAACGACGAATAACCGAATGATTTATCTCAATTAATGATTTGGCTCTCTCGTGCAATGCCCCCCGGATGCCGAAACAAATGCTCGGCGAAAGGTCTGCCGCTTACATTTACTACTCCCTCGATACACACCGCTATAGCTTTATAGTATACCTCATACAAACATAAGTGCTAGCGCTTTTACAACTGTTTGCCCATTTTTTTATCCCAACTAGACCGTCCACACCTAACGCAGGATTGGTTTACTCACTCCTGCGCAAACCGCCGACACCAATCATCTATCAACTGTTATATAAATAGTTCGAAGGCCCCTCGAGGTTCATTTTCCCACCTCGCACTACACCTAATACCAATCAAGATTAATACTTGCGCGGCATCTGAGAACGCGAAGGCAAAGCAGACAATAACTTACATCCTTTACAATGCGCTAAAACTATACGCAATGCGTATAAAAACCCCACTGCTTCATTTTAGTAGGGTCCTTTTTCCGACCAATGATTTTACCTATACCGCCCAATCTGCCCAGCTTAACATTCGCGTAAACGGTGTTTGCCTTACCTGCGTCTGCTTACATTCCTATCGCTTTCACTGTATCGCTGAGTCAGCGTACCGCGTTATTCAATTTTTTCTTTACAACAAACCGTCTCGCCAATTATCCTGTGACTGCTTGTTATTATTCCAGCGCCTCGCGTACACCTGCCGGATGTTGTAAGAAGACGCCCCCACCTGAATACCCCGCTCACGCTCGGCCACCGCTGTGGCTGTGTTAAGTAGCGCAGCTTGATTCGCATTGACAGAAACATGAGGCAACTCGAGGAGAAAAGTGATGAAGTCCCGCGTTAACACATTCGCATACCGTGCCGCCTACACGCTAGCTTTTTTGCTTACCCTCCACTGCACGAACCCATCCGCCCTCGCCCAGTTCGGCGTCATCGATACCATCGCTGCCACGGGCGACCAGGCACCCGACCCTGCCGGGCCCGGCGGCTTCAACGGCTTCCTCGGTAGTTTTAACCCTCCCACACTCAACAACGGCGGGCAGGTTGCATTCAACGCATTTAATATCACCGGCACCTCAGCCAGCACCGCGGACGACCAGGCCATCTACCTCGCCACGACCTCCACGCTCACACAGGTCGTACGCGAGGGACAGCTCGTACCCCTCGGCAACGGCAACTTCAGCAGTTTCTTCTCCACCCCCTTGATCAACAGCTCCGGACAGGTCGTTTTCACCGACACGTTCATCCAGAACACCTCCGCTGGCTCCTTGGACAACGACGGCGTCTACCACTTCAACGCCGGCACGCTTTCCCAGCTTGAACGCACGAACACCGCAGGCGTCACCCTTTTTAATATGCCCTCGTTCACCGATGCCGGGGTTGCTTGGAATTTCTTACGATCCGGCTCCAACACATCTAACGATGGCAAGCTCCGAGGCAAGTTCATCAGCGGCAGCAGCACTTCGTCCCTTGAAGGCTTTACCGTACCCGACGCCAACGGCACCTACGCAGACCCCATCAGCTTCGGCCCGATCACTCCCGCAGCCAACACCACGGGCCAGACCGCGTTCGGCCTGCGGATATTGGGCACCTCCGGCGGCTTTGCCGATGACTCAGCCGTCTTCCGCATACAGGTCACGAATCGGGTCATCATCGCACGCGAAGGGGATAACGCCCCATTTGGCGGGGGCCAGATCGGCGACCAAACGTTCAATACGCCTGTTATAAGTCCGTCGGGGCAGGTCGCGTTCCGCACCTCCCTCACCGCCACCACCGGCGGCTCAACTGACGACGCAGCCATCTACCGCGGATCAGGCGGAAACCTCACCCAAATCGCTCGCGAGGGACAGACCGCCCCGGGCGGAAACGGCACATTCTCATTTCTCAACAACCCCACCGATATCAATGTGCTCAACCAAGTGGTCTTCCGTAGCTCGTTAACCAGCACCATCGAGGGCTCACTCGACGACACCGGCATCTACCGCGGGTCAGGCGGAACACCCACACAAATCGCACGCGAAGGCGACACCGCGCCAGACGCCAACGGAAAGTTTTCTTCGCTCAGCTCGTCTAATTACCTCAACGACACCGGCCAAGTCGTATTCACCAGCTCGCTACGCGACACCGCGGGCAGCACCACCGACGACTTCGGCGTCTTCCTCGGTGACGGGCAAGAGATCATCCGCGTCGCGCGCGAGGGGCAAACACTGGCGGGCAACACCATCACCTCACTGTCCATCATTAACGGGACAAACACCGGCAGCAAATCGCCTATCAACGACGCCGCACAGGTCGCATTCCAAGCCACACTCGCAAACGGCGACCAAGGCGTCTTCCTGTTCACACCTCAACTGCACTGGCGCAACAAGTTCTCCAATAACTGGGACTTCGCCTCCAACTGGACCATCGGACTGGCGCCCGGATCGCTCTACGACGTCTTCATCGACCCCGCAGGCTCGCTCACTGTCAACGGCCCCACCTCTGACACCGCTGTCAAATCTCTTCAAATCGGGGGCGCCACCGGCATCGCCACACTCGACCTACAAACCGGTGCCGTCATCACACCCGCCACCGGCGTTGTTACCATCACACCCACAGGCGTGCTCACTGGCGACGGGACGATCAATGCCGCCGTTCAAAACAGTGGCACCATCACCGCAGACAACCTCACCATCACCGGCAACATCACCAACACCGGCATCGTCAACGGATCGGGGCGTATCAACGCCGCACTGACCAACGCTGTCTCAGGTGAGGTCCGCGCCGAAGCCGACGACCTCCTGCATTTCACCAGCACGTCGGGGCACACCAACCAAGGCCTGATCGACGTCAACGGACAAGACGGGCTCGCCACCATCGAGTTCGACGCCACATTAAACAACGCGTCGAGCACCGGGTTTATTCAAGCTCGCGGTAGCGCCCGCCTCCGCTTCAACGCCGGCCTGACAAACAACGGCTCGCTGGGACTCGCATTCGCAGACGCTACCGTCTTCGGCCCTATCACCAACAACGGATTCATTGCCGTCAGCGGCAACTCAAACGTACTGTTCTCAGGCGACGTCACGAACAACGCCGCATTCGACGCTTCGGGGGGCTCCAACCTCGTCTTCTTCGGGAGCTACTCCGGCAACGGCATCACAGGCGGTCCCGGTGCCAACGTCACCATGCAGGGCGACCTGCGACCCGGTGCCAGCCCAGGCATCTCGTCCTTCGGTGGGAACGTCAACTTCGGACCGCTCGCTACCGTTGAAATCGAAATCACCGGTTCCGACAACACCGACCCCAACAACCCTCAGTTTGACCAAGTCACCGTCACCAACAACGTCTCACTGGACGGCTCGCTCAAACTCCTAGTTGATACAAACATTTTCACACCCGTTTACGGCAACACTTTCACCATCCTCACCTACGGCTCACGCACAGGCACATTCGACACCACCACCCTCAACGGCTCCATACTTGCTTTGCAAACCGACCTCGCACTGGCACCCGTCTATGACTTCCCGGGCAGCGCCGACCCACTGTTTGCCGCCACACCGTTCGCCGCCGCACCGAATAGCCTCACGCTGTTCACCACACTCCCCGGCGATGCCAACCTCGACCTGCAAGTCGAAGACGCCGACCTGAGCCTGCTACTGACAAGCTTTGGCAACACCAATGCCGCCTGGACCCAAGGCGATTTTACCGGCGACGGACTCGTCGACGACGCCGACCTGAGCTTGCTACTGACAAACTTCGGTGGGGATGTAAGAAGCCTCTTCAGCAGCACCGGCCTATCAACCAACGCCGCCGTCATCCCCGAGCCCGCCACGATCACCCTGCTCTCACTGACCTGTCTATTTATTACTTCGCTACGCAGTCGTCGGGGTCTTGCTCGCGCGACGACGCTTCGCAGCCGCCGTTGACGGCTTACGCCGATTACTTGTTCGCCCACACACTGAACTAGCAATACTTCGGCGCAAAAAAAGTACCGAGGCCATCTGCTGACACCGGCTACCACAAAAAGCGGGTGATCGGACTCGAACCGACGACATTCACGTTGGCAAAGTGCGAGCACCGCATGGAAGTTTCTAAACAACAAGAGCTTGCGGACACACCGCCGAACGCTTGTACCGCTGCTTGTACCGAAAACGCGGAAACGGGTCACGCAGACCCCTATTTGGCCACGATCGTAGCGGCTTGGCCGACGTTGCCCGACGCCATCCGACGGGGCATCATGGCAATGGTGAGGGCGGCGGATGAACGGTGACGGGACGCATTCGGCGATGGCAATGGGGGATGGCCCCCCCCGAAAGATACTTAGCAGGGGACCCAAGGCAACAAGCCGCTAGCGCGCTGAGAGCCTATAATTCCCATGATTATTGATATGAACTCAACCCTTGCGACAATCGATCAGCCCTACACAAATGACTTGACGGGAGCCGTTGTGGTTGCTGATTCGTACAACATCGCACACCCTAAAAAGCGAGCGATGCTTATCGCCTACGCTCGGACGGGCAATATTTCCCAAGCGTGCGCGGCGGTCGGGATCGGGCGTCGCAGCCACTACGACTGGCTGGACTCGGACGACGACTACGCGGCGGCGTTCAGGCAGGCCGGTGAGGACGCGGCTGACGCACTGGAAGCCGAGGCGCGGCGTAGAGCGTTCGAGGGCAGCGACACACTGTTGATTTTCCTGCTCAAAGGCCTGCGGCCTGAGCGGTACAGGGAGCGGTACGACCATCGGCTGCAAGGCGGTGATGAAAAGATGGTGTTTGGTGCTGTAACATTCAGCGGCGGTAAAACCGTGCGCAACATCTAGGACGCCGCACGGTCCGGGACCGCATAGATAGGGGACCCAACGATAGGCCCCCCTGCTGAATCAAGGCCCATTCTGGAGGCTCGACAATGATTGATTTGCCGTCACCAAACGGCTCTAACGGGCGCGATTCAAGCGGCAGGTTCACCAAGGGCAACTGTGGCGGACCCGGCAACCCGCACAGCCGCCGTGTGGCCGACTTCCGCCGCGTGCTGCTGGAAGCTGTCAGCGACCAAGACCTGCACGACATCGCCCGCACACTGGTCGAAAAGGGTAAAGCGGGTGACGTGCAAGCTGCGCGTGAGGTATTGGACCGGATGCTGGGCAAGGCGAAGACGACCCTAGCAGTGGAGATAGAGCCGATGGAACTTGGCCCGATGCGTATGCCGGGTATGCGAACTCTCGAAGGGGTAACGCACGCGGATAGCGACCATCTGATCGGTTCGGGATCATAAGAGGCAGTTAAACAATGAACTATGTTGCCACAACGGTTCTCATAGTTTCTATTGCCCTATACCCATCTGTTGTTAGCGGCGAAGAACGGCCTGAGGATCAAGACACGTCTCAACAGGTACAAGAACTCCACTTACGCATCGAGGCCTTCCGCATCGCGTTAGACAACGCCAAAGCCTATATCGAGAAGTTGGAAAAAAAACTGCAAGAGGCGAACGAAAAGATCGACCTTCTTGAGATGGAACAGTCTTATAAGGTTGATTATCAAGAATTGCGAGCAAAGAAAGAACGGCTACGACAGGAAAGAATATCTCTTGAGCAAGAACGATTAAATCGGGAAAAACAGGAAGCCAGGGAGCGGGAAAGAGTATTCCAAGAGCAGCAGCGGAGAACCGAATTAGAAATCGCCGAGAGACCTAAATGGCACTACACATGGGAAGTTGGATACATCAACAGCGGCACCAAAGAAATCACCTATGTCGAAGCAGGCTCGCAGGGTGCGATTGCAGTTATAGAACGGATACCTTTGGTTGATAGAGAAAACGTCTTGGTTCGTGGGACATTCGAAAACCAGTCACGCGAAACTTACAGATACACCTTTGAGATACGATTTTCCGGCCGAGATACTCAAGGCTTTATCAAATTCAAGCGCCCCCCAAGGATCGTCGGTTCTGCAAGGTATCAAACACCTTATCTGGATTCTGGTCAGATACACAGATGGGAAATCCCGGTTCGAGTCGGCAATATCTATGATATTGCGGGTAGCGATATAGGTAACGTCCGAGCGGACCCGCTGTCCGACAATGTGCCTTAACGACACGATAATATATTGGCTCAAGAGGGCGGCCTGCTAGCTACAGGCTGAATCGGCCCGGGCGCGGGGTTGGCCAGCACCACCGCCTGCCCCGCTCCGGACCGACCCTTCGGTAGGTGGTGCGATATGTCTTTGCCATGCACAAAAGACGCCTGGGGCTACGAGGTTCTCCGTCAATGGAGCTTTGAGCTACGCCGTAACTCAGGAAAAATGCTGAGGCTGAAGGGGCTGCCGTGTCCGGGCTTTTACCACATGCTCGTCGTGGTCCCGGCTTCGGCGGGGGATGATCCGCACGGGCCTGCGGTACGGCTTCCCCCACCTGACGGCCACTGGAAACCCGCTGGGTCGCATCATTTTGCTTGGCATGGTGTGCCGAACAACGGCTGTGCCCAGATGGAGCACCATTTTTACGGTGATCCTACGGATGAATTTGGAGAGGTGACACCGGGGATCATTGAGCTATTAGACGCCCTACACATTAGCCTACCGTCACTGGACGATTCGACACCCGTTTACAAACTACTTACTGCTATCCATCATCTCGCGTGGCAGGGTCTATTACTTATCGATGATGTTGAAACCTTCACCTGGGATAGTGATGGTCAAAAAAAGCGCAAAGCCGATCCGCTAAAGCCGAACGGTTCACTGCCTTGCTACAGCATATTAAAACCGGACGTTTTTCTTGCTACTTCGCAACTAGTCGATCATCTCTTGAGCGACCGACCGCCATTGAGGTGCGCCAGTGTATCCGATCTGATCTGGATGCTCTGCACTGCTCGTGATTGTGTTGATCGCCTCCATGACGGGACATGGAAGAACGACTGGCTGACGTTGTTCCACAATCGTGCGTCGATAAAACTGCTGGATCAGTGTCGTGATGCGTGCGCCTTGCCGGATATTATGACCGAACTGAAAGGCGTCAGGGACCATGTCCATCCGATTCTTGCCGAGCTACGCACCGCGATGAATGCGCTGATCGGACTTGTAGATAGTCCTGAGTATCCCGGAAATACAGGTCCACAACACGGGCAAGATACCCCAGAGAGAGTAGCAGCATGGGTAAAGGCGCGACACGACCTGGGGTACAACATAAATCGCTTAAATGATTATGCCATCCCATCCGCGCCCTTGGCAGCTACGCCCACCGTGACAGATGGCGACGCCTCAAACGGCAACGCCGATTTTGATGACAACCCTGTAATTGTCCATCCACCCTGCCCGCTTACGGTCGGAGGGCTTGCGGACCATGTTGGCGTTGGAGAAACAACGATCCGCGAAGCCTGTGATAACGCCGATCCTCCTGTTGAGAGAGCACCAGGCCCCGGCAAGGGCCGAACCTTCACCCCGCACGAAGTGAGTCGTATCGCTAGGCAGCGAGCGAAATCATCGCGATGCAGTTCTAACGAGAAGGTTAAATGGAACGAGTTGCTGACTGATATTCGGGAGCCTCAATTACATGAGCCGTTGAAAGCTAAGCGCAAAACGTAGTTTAAAACTCCGGCTTAAACTACTTTTAAACTCCGGCAAACTCCGGCAAACTCCGAATCACCTTTTTTGATTTTCCGTCAGCGCATGACACACCGAAACTTAGCGTGACACGCAAACACCGTGTTTGCAATACACCGTCACGTTTTCGGAGTGTTTGTTATGCAGGCCACGACCACCAATACCACCGGCGAGCGGATCGCCGGGCGGGAGAGCGCACCCGCTGATTCTGCGCTGCTCGATGTCGAACAGGTCGCCGCGCTGTTGCGGTGCTCAACACGTCACGTTTACCGTCTAGCTGATGGGGGCAAAATGCCCCGACCGCTCAAGCTGGGCGCGCTCGTGCGTTGGGATCGGCGAACGGTCCTGGACTGGATCGACGACGGCTGCCCGAAGGTGCGCGTCGTGAAGGGGGCCAAGCGATGATCCAACGCGCTACCCCAAAACGCCACGACCCCGCTAATGACGGGGCCGGGGCAAGACGATCAAGTTGCGGCTCCGATTATACGTTGTCCATTGCCGAGGCGAATCAGCGCCTGCGGCTGGCTCGCCTTGCTCATCACGCCAACCCCACCGCTGCCGCGATCGCCACCGCTGCGATCTGTCAGCTACGTCAGCAAGGTCGCTTCCGCGCATCAGGAGGTGCGCGATGAGCGTTGAAATTCAACCGTTCAAGTCATTACCAACGAGCCTTCTTCCCGATCCTTTGAAATGCTTTGTCCGCACTGCCGCCCGTGCTCTTGGCTGCGATCAATCCTTTGTGGCGCTGCCTCTGTTGTCTGCGGTGGCGGCGGTGATCGGTAACACGCGGCGGATCATGTTGAAGCGGGATTGGTCTGAGCCTGCCGTCATCTGGACCGGCGTCATCGGCGAATCTGGCAGTGTGAAATCGCCCGCGTTCGACTGCGCCTTGAAGTACATCCGAGCCATCCAGCACCGGGAGTTTGTTCATCACGACGAAGCGATGCAGTTGCACGAAGCCGAGCAACTTGCCTATGAGCGCGATCTGCAAGCATGGAGACGCAGCAAATCATCGGACCCGCCGACCAAGCCGGAACCGCCCAAAGCGAGACGGCTGCTGTGCAGCGACGTGACGGTCGAGGGCATCGCCGTGCTGCTGGAAGACAACGAACGCGGGGTGCTGTTGGCGCGGGACGAACTGGCTGGTTGGATTGGATCATTCGATAGGTATTCGCAGGGCAAGGGCGGGGATGCGCCACACTGGCTTAGCATGTGGAGCGGCGGCCAACTGATCGTTGATCGCAAGACGGGCGACCGCAAAACGATCTACGTCCCAAGAGCCGCCGTGAGCGTCGCGGGGACGATTCAGCCGGACACGTTGCGGCGGGTGCTGGGTGCGGAACACCTTGAAAACGGGTTGGCCGCGCGGCTATTGCTGGCCCAACCACCACGGAGCGTCAAGCGATGGACGGAAACTGAAATACCCGAAAGCCTTGACCGTAACATGGCCACGCTATTTGACCGGCTGAATAGCTTGTGCGGGATCGGTGATGTTGGCGGCGAAACGTCACCAGTCTTGATTCCTTTGTCGCCAGACGCGAAGGCGATCTTTGTTAAATTCTGCAACCGCCACGCTAACGAGCAGGCCACGAAAATGGGCTGTCTCGCTTCGGTGTGGTCCAAGCTCGAAGCATACTGCGCGCGGTTCGCGTTGGTACTCCACTGCGTGCGCGTCGCCGCTGACGACCCGACTCTGAAAGACACCGACGCCATCGACGCCGAAAGCGTTGTGTGCGCCACGGAACTTGTCCGGTGGTTTGGTGAGCAGGCCCAGCGGGTGTACGCCACGCTCCACGAGACTAGCGATCAGCGTGAGATACGCCAGAAAGTTGAGCTGATCCAAGCCCACGAGGGCAAGATCACGGTCAGCAAATACAGCCGAACGTCACGGCGGTTTCAGGACAACCCGAAGCTCGCCCGTGACGAGCTGCGCGACTTGGAGTTTGGCGGCTATGGCAAGCTGGTCCCGACCACGCCTGGGCCGCTGGGCGGCAGGCCGTCTGAGGTGTTCGTACTCCACGAAGACTACGGGGGCGTTGCAGAAACCCTTGATCCTGAGCCGTCAGAGGGGGTTTCTGCGACATCCGGGAGCTAGAACCTGAAAAACGACTCAACCAAAGGCCTAAAATGCACGATGTTAAATTGCATACTATAGACAACAGATATAGATTGCCGTATGCTATTGAGGATATGGACAGTGACCAACTCCTAGAAGCGGTCGGGCGGGTCGGTCAACGGCTGGCTGACAGCGAGCCGGGTATGCCGATGGTTCGGCTGATGGTGGTCGGGGGTGTGGCGGGGATGCTCACCAAGGCGCTGCCTGCCCAACGCACCACCACCGACTGCGACGTGATGGAACTATTACCAACGGATCGCTGGTACGCTGTGCAGCAAGCCGCCGCTGAGGTGGGCCGGGAGTTGGGGCTAAAGCCGACGTGGCTCAATCGGGACAGCCGTGCGTATCAGCACTACATGCCGACGGGTTGGCAGTCGCGGTGCGTCAAAGTCGGCCTGTTCGGTAAGCTCGACGTGCGGGCTGTTGGTCGGGTAGACCTGATCGCCGCGAAGGTCATGGGCGCTACCCAGCGTGTGCAGGACCGCGAAGACCTGCGGTATCTCAAGCCCACCGCAAGCGAACTGGACAAGGTGGTTAAACACCTGGACCGGCTCGAAGCCGAATCGCTCGACAAGCAGACGTTCGAGCCGCAGCGGGCCATCGTGACCGCGTTGAGGACAGAGCATGACAAGAATCAATGAGCACAAAGTCATCGCGCGTTGGGCCAAGGTGGGCGTGCTGTTCAATGTGAAGCCCGCCAAGGCCAGCCCCGACCCGGAGCGGTTGCTGCTGGACACCGCCCGGCTGTGCCGCACGAACGCTCGGCTGTTCACGCTGGCGGTGACGTGGCTAGCTACCTACGGCACCTACATCGCTCGGCACCGGCTCAAGCACCTTGTCATCGAAGAGCTAGAGCTTGAGTACCGGCCCGTGCTGGGGTTGATAATCGACACAGCGATTGCACACGGCGCGTACCGTGAGTTGCACATCACCATCGAGCCTTGCAAACCGACCGGCAAAGCCGCACCGCTGTTCGACGTGGACAGAGAAACGCCGACCTACGCGGCGCTGGTAAAGAAAACCGCTACGCCGCAATCGCGGAAGTGGCGACGCTGGGTACAACCGTTTGAACTGCAACAAGACGCGATCCGGCCCGCAACGTGGATACTCAAGCAAGACCCGCGATACCGCGACCGGGCACTGCGCAAGGGCGATCTACGCTGCTCGATTATCGAAGTGCTCAAGCGGGACACAGCCGACGGGTTCGTATCGTCCGAATCCGAATTGGCGAGGCTGTGCTCGGCCAACCGCATCGCGGTTCGGCGGGCCATCGACGACTTGGCCATCGAGGGGATCGACCTGCGGGATACCGAACCGATCGACAACCGCAGCACGCCGCTGCGGCTGGTCACGGCTGCATAGGAGACTCATCATGGGAACCGTCTACAAAGAAACCTACACCAAGCCGCTGCCTGATGAGTTTGAGATATTTACTCGCAAAGGCGAGCGGTTTGCCAAGTGGCTCGACCGCCGTGGCCGGAAACGCACGGCGAAGATGACAACCACCACCGCTGGCGTTGACCGGCTGCTGTTAGAAGCGCAGACCTACACCGCCAAGTACCGCGACGGATCGGGATTGCTGCGGAAGGTTTCAACCGGCTGCCGGACGCTTGACGCGGCGCGGGCGGTGCTGGTGGAACTTGAGACGCGGGCCGACAAGGTTCGGTCGGGTAAGTGGACCGCCGCTGAGGACGCGGTGCTTGACCATCAGACGACGCAGATGGACCGGCACACTGCCGCCTACGTTGAGCACTTACGCCACAAGCGGGGCAAGGGTGGCAAGCCGAAGGTATCGCCCAAGCACGTCGCCAACGTCGAGCACAATCTCTGCCGAATCGTTGCCGATTGCGGTTTCAAGCTGCTGCGTGACCTGAACCGCTCGGCATTGACGCGGTGGGTAAAGCGTGAGCAAGAAAGCGAATCCCCGCTCTCCGCTCGCACGATCAACGATTACATAACGACGCTAACCGCCTTCGGAAATTGGTGCGTTGAATCAGGTCGGCTGGTCGCAAACCCGTTTGCACGACCACCTAAGCTGGACGCCAAGGCCGATCAGCGCCGACAACGCCGATCGCTGACTGATGACGAGCTGCGCCGTCTGCTGCACGTTGCCCGGCTGCGACCACTGGCCGAGTATGGTCGGGAGACTGTAAAGCGGGACAAAGCTGCGGATCGTCCCGACCAACGAAACCGACGCACCTGGGCAAAGACACCGCTTACCTTCGATACCATCACCGCCGCCGCCAGCCGCGCCCGTAACGTGCTCGCCGAGCGTCCCAACCTGATCGCCGAGCTAGAACAGACCGGGCGGGAGCGAGCATTGATCTACAAGACACTGGTGCTGACCGGGCTTCGCAAAGGCGAACTAACATCGCTGACCGTAGGCAAGCTCGAACTTGACGGGCCGGTGGCCTATGCAATCCTCGATGCCGCCGATGAAAAAGCCGGACGCGGGGCCGACGTGCCGCTACGGGCCGACTTGGCGACGGACCTAGCGACATGGGTCGCGGATCGGCTCGAAGCCACCAGAGACGAAGCACGGGCCACCGGCGAACCACTGCCAGCGAAACTGCCGCACGATGCACCATTGTTCAACGTGCCGGTCGGATTGATCCGCATTCTTGACCGCGATCTTGCAGCCGCCGGTATCTCCAAGCGCGACGATCGCGGGCGCACCGTGGACATTCATGCCATGCGACACACGTTCGGCACGCACTTGAGCAAAGGCGGTGTCCTGCCCCGCACCGCTCAAGCGGCGATGCGACACTCAAAGCTCGACCTCACCATGAACATCTACACCGACCCGCGCCTGCTCGACGTGGCCGGTGCGATGGACGTGCTGCCCTATCTCCCGCTCGATGACGACCCGAACACTCAGCGGGCAAAAGCGACCGGAACCGACCCGCGAACGCTTGTACCGCTGCTTGTACCAACTACCGGCAATCAGAGCACTGGCGGGGCAACTGCTGACAAAACCGACCACAGCGGCAACGCGCTGGGTGCTCACACAAGTGTCGCTTGTGTCGGTGATAGTGAACCGCAGACAAGACATGACCAAAAGCGGGTGATCGGACTCGAACCGACGACATTCACGTTGGCAACGTGACGCTCTACCAACTGAGCTACACCCGCATTGCGCAACGGATTATACGGCTAATCAATACCCCATCAAGCATCGTCGGCTTATCGCGTCGGCGGCCTGCTATTTGGCTATTTTGCGCAGCGTTTGCAACCACACCCACAACGCGATATATCTGTGGTTGATAGGTTCCAAAGCGTTCGGTGCTGCTTAGCCCGGGTGCCTAGGATGAAAAGGGAAGTGGGGTGACCCCGTCCCGTGATGGCTTGGGCAATAGCTTGGGCTGGATACAGGATCGGACATTCCCCCGCGGACGCGCCGCCGTGATGGGCGGGCCTGAGTTTTTCAGGACCAGCGTCTCGCAGACCACGCCACTGTCGGGCCCGCAACGGGTCTGATGGGAAGGCCTGCGGGACCAAGCCCAAAGCCGGAAGACCTGCCTGTCGAATACCGTGTCCTCGCGTGATGGGACGCTGCGGTTTCGGCCTGTTCATACCCCTTGGGCAGTGTTCTCGTTTCCCAGCCATGCGCACACGCAAACCACCGTGAGGACGGTTTTATTTCCCGTTAATGGGGGTGTCGTCCTGCGCGAATCAGGGCGGAAGGAGTTACGCCATGTCTTCACGTCTGTTTCGATTGAGTTTTGTATTCACGGTTTTTGTATTGACGGTATTCACTGCCCCGCTTGCGATCGCGGGCATCGTATTACCAGCCAAGGACAGCACCGCTGCGTTTGGCAACAACTACGGCTTGGGATTCAGCAACGGCGACCTCTACCTCCATACCGGCGACTCGATCTATGTGCTCCAAGACGACGGGGCTGGGGGGCAAACATTTAATCTGCACATGTCCGGCTTAGAGTCTGCGTTTACCGGATTCAGACGCGCTTTCGAGGGTACATTCGCCACCGCACCCAACGGCCAAGCACTCGTCTCGATGGGGTTCACCGACGGCGGCGTTTTGCTGATCGATCTAGCCGCCAAGACCTCGCGCGTCGTGCCCGACTTCGACGGCGACGGTCAGGACAACGACAACATCTTCAGCGCCGCGGGCCGATCCGACGGCACCTTTTTCGCTAACTGGGTGTCACCGGCATTTTTTCCCGTCGATGCCACCAAGGTCTACCGGATCGACCCCGTTACGCTGGGCACCGCTTTGGTCAAAGACGTCAATCCAGGGAAAAACAGCGGCGGCATGGCATTCGATAGTCATGGCAACCTGATCGCCGGCACGTTTGAGCCACAGGGCACGTTCCCCGACCCCGTCGGCACCGCAAGCTATTTCCGCATCGCAGCCGACCAACTCGACCAGGCCAACCCACAGGTCGATACCCTCGGCACCGGTAGTGCCAACGGCAACGCGTTCGTCGCTACCGATGCCGACGACAACGTCTATTTCAACACCACCACCGGCATCGGCGTGCTGCGCGCCGGTGAAACGGTAGCCCAAAACTTCTTCGGCGACATCACCGACCCCAACCTTTTCTTCACCCCACAGATCACCCTCGAGGGGCTCGCATTTGACCCCCTCACCAACAGCCTCTTCTTTGCGCAAAAGTTCAGCAACGGATTCGAACTGGTCTCCCTGGTTGTGCCCGAGCCCGGCACAGCGTCGATCGTCTTCATGTTGGCCACCGCGATGGCCGTTCAACTCCGCCGTCGAAAGGCTTGACCAAATGCCATCTCGGCTAGAGCGTTTTCGAATGAGTGTAAGGTTAATAGGGGTTCGCTACGAGCCGCGACCGTCAGGGAGCGGTCCAATTAGAGCCCAAAACCCGCTTGCTGACGCGCGCGGCTCGTTGAGAACCCCGCACGCGAACTCAGAAAACGCCCTAACCCCAGATCGCTTGGTGCGGGGCTCTACGCTTCGAGCGTTCACACTCATCGAGCTGCTGATCGTCGTCGCCATCATCGGCCTGTTGCTGAGCTTAATGTTGCCAGCTCTGGGCAGTGCGCGTAACGCGGCACGCACCGTCATCTGCGGCTCCAATCTCCGCCAAATGATGCTGGCCCTACAACAGTACACCGACGACCATGACGGATTTGTTTTTCCATTTAGGGAAGACTTGCCCAACGGAAAGCTCTGGTGGTACGGCTTCGAGTCTTCAAGCAGCCCGACCACCGAGGGGCAACGCGTCCTGGATCGATCCCGCAGCCGACTCTGGCCCTACTACGCCGTCGCCGACTCGATCGAGGTCTGCCCCTCTTTCCCCGTACACAGTTCACATTACAAACCCAAATACACGACCAACTGGACGACCTATGGCCTACCGATGAGGTTCATCACACCCGCTACACTCCTACGCACCGACCGGATCACCGAACCGTGGCGCACCCTTGCTCTGGCCGATACCGCACAGATCAATGCCTTCCAGGCACCTGCATCGCCCAGCAATCCCATGTTCGAGCAGTGGTTCTACATCACCGCTTCGAGCCAATCCGTTCACTACGTCCATCAGCACCGCGCCTCGGCGGCCATGTTTGACGGCCACGTCGAGTTGATCGATCCTGAATTCGGCGTCAATCCCACATTTCCCGAAGCCCCTATCGGCAGACCCCCCTCTACCGTGGTCCTACGGGTCCAGTAAAACCCATAGCCACCCCGATTCCGTCTGGCCCTGGCGAGTCCCCGGTCGTGTCCCCGCAAACTGACGGGCACCTCTGGTTTGCTACAATCCTTCCCCATGAACGATCAAACCAACAACGTCGAGCGCGTCACCATCATCGGCTCGGGACCCGCGGGCTGGACCGCAGCCATCTACGCCGCGCGTGCCAGCCTAAACCCCATCGTCTACGAAGGGCTGCCCAAGCAGACGCCCAGCATCCAGCTACCCGGTGGGCAGCTCATGCTCACCACCGAGGTCGAGAACTACCCCGGATTTCCCGAAGGCGTCACCGGGCCCGACATGATGGCACAATTTAAGAAGCAGGCTCAGCGGTTCGACACCCGCGTCGTCATGCAAGACATCGTCCGCTGTGATTTTTCCAAGCGCCCTTTCGAGTTGCACACCGCCGATAATAAAATCGTCCGGTCACACGCTGTCATCATCGCCACCGGCGCCAGCGCCAACTGGATGGGCCTGGAAAACGAGATGCGATTCGCGCAATCGGGCGGCGGCGTGAGCGCCTGTGCTGTGTGCGATGGGGCGCTACCCGTGTTCCGTGACCAGCCCCTGGCTGTCGTGGGCGGCGGAGACACCGCTATGGAGGAGACCGCGTACCTCACCAAATTTGCGTCGAAGGTCTACGTCATCCACCGACGAGATGAGCTGCGTGCCAGCAAAGTCATGCAGCAACGCGTCCTGGATAACCCAAAGGTCGAGATGGTCTGGGACTCTGTCGTCAGCGACGTCCTGGGCGACGACAAGATCACAGCTGTGCAACTCAAGAACGTCAAGACCAACGAACTATCCGACCTGCCGGTCAAGGGCCTGTTCATCGCCATCGGCCACACGCCAAACACCCAATTCCTCACCGACTCGGGTCTGCAATTCGACGATACCGGCTACCTCAAGCTCAAGGAGGGGTTTCGTACTTTGACGAACATCGACGGCGTATTCGCGGCAGGCGACGTCTCCGATTCGACCTATCGGCAAGCGATCACCGCTGCGGGGATGGGCTGCAAAGCCGCCATCGACGCTGAGCGCTGGCTCGCGGACCAGGGCATCGACTAACGCATACGCCCAGGCACAATCCTTTCCGAACAACGCTTTCGGACACATGCCCGGAACGAACCGATACACCTCATCCCGTTGCCAATGCCCCCTCCACTGCTGCATCACCAGTTAATCACATCCCCGGATGCCCAGTCCAAGCAATGTCTCATCGTCCTACACGGCATCTTCGGTGCGGGGCGCAACTGGGCCACCGTTATGAAGCGCCTAGTCGTCCAACGGCCCGACTGGTCGGCAGTACTGGTCGACTTGCGTGGGCATGGCCGATCGATTGGTTTTTCACAGCCACACACCGTGGCAAGTGCCGCGAGCGATGTTGCTCAACTCGTGCAAACACTTCAACCCATGCGTTGGTCGATCCTGGGCCATTCGTTTGGCGGCAAAGTCGCCCTCCACGCCACCACCACCGCCCCCTCCCCGCCCGCACAGGTTTGGCTCGTCGACGCCACGCCCCTGCCCGCAAATCCAGCCGACACGCCCTGGAAGATACTCGCAGCCGTCCGCGAGCTACCCACCCACTTCGACTCCCGTAACGACGTGCTCAACCAATTGATCGACCGTGGTATACCCACCCGCGCAGCCCAGTGGCTATCCGCAAACCTCACCCACAACGACGGCCGCTACACTTGGCCTTTCGAGCCCGACACCGTCACGGACCTGCTCACCGATTACTACAACACAGACCTCTGGCACGTCATCGACGACCCGGCTGTACCATTCAATATCCACGTGATCAAAGCCCAGGATTCGGCTGTGCTCACCGACGACGCCTGCCGACGCATCGAGCACGCCTCCGCTCAGACCGGCCACGCACCCCTACACCGCGTAGTCGGCGGACACTGGCTCAATACCGACAACCCGGACGCCGTCGTCGCATTACTCGACCAACACCTGCCAAGAGAGCCGCTCTAGGCCATTACATGGTGTTGTTACTGATCCCGCCCCGTACTTATATGCATTCAGATTAATTTGTACGTATTTCCATTCAAGACAAGGTCCGCTCCCTCACGGTCGCGGCTCGTTACGATCACGCACGAATTAATCTGAATCCATATTACGTCTGCTCCGCCCACTCGCTCAGATATGCCCAGATCACCCTGCTCACACGCAACATCGCGATGGGCAACGCCACCGCCATCGCCACACCGATGATCAAGCTAGGCCAATAGCTCAACAGAGCCGGCCCCACAAAAAAACACCACAGCCCCACGGGCATCATCGATAGGATCATATTGATCGTGATCGCACCGGTCATCTCACCGTGAGGGTCTTCTTCACCATCTGCAATCCGGCATTTCGCCATGTAATACCAATCCCAATGCAATTAAAAAACAACGTCGCCCTTTCGGACGACGCTGCTCGTAACCGTCTCGATTCTCCCTGGCTCGCCGATTAGGCAGCCCGACGCAACCGCCGACCGGTCGTCCGCCGACTCGATGCAAATTTGATCGAACGGGCAGTCGTCCGTCGCTTCGCAGTGCTCCGAGCCTTGCTCTTCGCAGCCGTGCGACGCTTCGCAGCAGCCGTTCGGGTCTTGCTCTTCGCAGCCGTGGCACGACGACGCTTGGCAGCCGCAGCAGCGCGACGCTTCGCAGCAGCCGTTCGGGTCTTGCTCTTCGCAGCCGTGGCACGACGACGCTTGGCAGCCGCAGCAGCGCGACGCTTCGCAGCAGTCGTTCGGGTCTTGCTCTTCGCAGCTGTGGCACGACGACGCTTGGCAGCCGCAGCAGCGCGACGCTTCGCAGCAGTCGTCTGGGTCTTGCTCTTCGCGGTTGTGCGACGCTTCGCAGCAGTCCGGGTCTTGCTCTTCGCGGTTGTGCGACGCTTTGCAGTGGTGCGGGTCTTGCTCTTCGCGGTCGTGCGACGCGCGGAAGAACGACTGGCTTTTGCTTTACGTGTGCTAGCCATGATCAACTCCTTACGATCGGGGTCTTCATTCAATTATCATGCTTGCGGGCAAACCCCGTCTCGCGCAAGCACACGCGACCAACGAAGGGAAAATATCGGCACCACAAGCACCTATAATTAACCCCATGCCCTAATTGCCCTTAAATTCGTTAATTATCGGAACGACTCATCCATATCAGCCGTTCATCTTCTCCCTTCACGTCACCTGTTCGCGCCCACTCGTAGGCATTACCACACCAATCGCAGCGATGACGCAGCAACCTTGTTTTATCCTCAGCCCACTGGCCACACCGCCTCACAAAAAACCGCAGAAAAGGCGGATTAAGCCAGCTTCGCTACACACTCATCATCATTGCGCACCCACCGCCAGCCCGGTCGATAGCGTATTCTCACCCTTGAGAGTGCCGCACGCAGCCAACAACAAGTTCAAATAAACGCCGAAATGACAGGTTGTTCTTCCCAAAGCCACCTGCCGGAATCGAACCGGCAACCTGCGCATTACAAATGCGCTGCTCTGCCAATTGAGCTAAGGTGGCATCAAACCCACATCGATTTATCTAGCCGACATTTGCCAAAGCCACCTCGGGGATTTGAACCCCGGACCTATGCTTTACGAAAGCATTGCTCTACCACTGAGCTAAGGTGGCGACAAGCCAATATCTTAGATTCTCACGCCTGCCTGTCCACGCCCATTCCGACCGATAACCTCATCCGCCAAGCCTCGTTCCGATATCTTCCGCCTTCAAACGCCTTACCAGGTCAATTACCATCCCGGTCCTGACAGATATATCGGCTATCGCAGCTGTGCCTCTTGGCGCGATCCGATCGGTTTTGACGGTTGTTCCGATCATACCGCCTGCAAACCGTCACTCATTATTAAATTCACTCGCAACCACGCCCAACCGCACATTGCCCCCTCATCGTGGCAAACCCTCAACGCACCCATCGCGTATAGTGCATCAGCATGATTAACAGCACACAAATTCACCCACCACGCAGCTCATCACGCGAGGGAAATACCATGCCGCGATCAACGCTGGGCATCGTCGTGTTGGCATTGACCGTCACCCTTTCGCACGCCGCCACGGCCTCGCCACACAATCAAACGCAACCCGCACCCACCCCGGAGTATCGCGTGTTACAAGACCGATCCGACCGCCTCATCGTCGAGCTGCCCAATCGGCTGATCATCCTCGCAGCCGAAGTACACGCAGCACCTGTCGTCTCCGCACAGGTCTGGGTCAAGACAGGCTCCATCTACGAACAGGAGCACGTCGGCGCGGGCCTGTCACACTTCCTCGAACATCTCTTGGCCGGGGGGTCAACCTCCACACGCACCGAGCAACAGACCAACGCCATCCTCAGCACGATCGGCGCCCAGACCAACGCCGCCACCAGCCTCGATACCGTCCGCTATTACATCAACACCACCAGCCCCCACGCCCACCAGGCCATCGACCTGCTATCTGACTGGATGCTCAACAGCAAAATCTCGCACGACGAATACGAACGCGAGCGGTCCGTCATCCAGCGCGAGTTCGAGATGGGCCAAGGCGAGCCCGACCGCATCCTCTGGAAGCTCACCCAGCAGGCACGCTACACCCATCACCCCGCGCGCCACCCCACCATCGGCTACCTCGACCAGTTCCTGGCCGTCACCCGCGACGAGATTTACGATTTTTATAAACGCATGTACGTGCCCAATAACATGGTCTTCGTCGTCACAGGCGACATCGACAAACAACGCGTCGTCGACCAGATCGCTGAGTTCTGGTCCGACCAGCCCACGGGTAAGTTGCCCGCCATCGAATTGCCCATTGAAGCGCCGCTTTCCGCACCACGCAAACTCGCCGGCACCGCAGACATCGACAAGCCTCGCCTACGCCTGGCTTGGCCGGGCACGCGCCTCGCAGCCGACGGCGACTACGCGCTCGACCTGCTAGCCACCATCCTCGGCCAAGGAGAGTCATCGCGCCTTGTGCGGACCGTCCGCGACGAGCAACGGGCTGTCAATACCATCAGTGCCTACAACTTCAGCACGCCTTGGGGTGAGGGGTTTTTCGGCATCGACGCGCAAGTCGTCGTGCCCCCCGCTCATTTCCGTGACCAGAGCGACCGTGAAAATTGGCAAACACAGCAAATCGACGCCGCCAAAAACGCCATACTCGATCAGGTCACCCGTATCCGCGACCAAGGCGTCACCGACCAGGAACTCGCCCGCGCCAAGCGCAAGACCATGGCCGCGGTCATCTACAATGCGCAATCCGCGCAGGCGCTCGCGTCACGGCTCGCGGGCGATCTGATCGGCATGAAAGACCCCGACTACCTCCAGCGATACGCCCAAGCTGTCCAGTCACTGACCGCGGACCAAGTCCGCCAAGCAGCGGTGCGATTCCTCGATCCCGATCGCCTGATCACCATAAACCTCACCCCGCAAGCGCCCAACCAACCCGTTACGTCACTCACCCGACCCGCCAAACCCGACACCAACGACACGCAGCACGAACCGATCGACCTCGACAACGCCGCCATCATCGACCACCTGCGCAAGCAAACTCACGACGACGACCAACAGCCGACCCCGATCCGCGTCGAGCCGATCCAGCGATTTGAACTGCCCAACGGCCTACGCCTACTGGTCGGACGCAGCACCATCGCCCCAGCCGTATCTATACAGATGTACCACCTCGGCGGGCTGCTGGCCGACCCGACCGACCGCCTGGGCCTGTCAAACGCCGCCTCCTCTATGCGCGTCAAGGGCACCGACACACGATCCGCACAGCAGATCGCCCAGCTCGTCGAGGACCTCGGCGCCAGCCTCGACACCGGCTGCGGGTACAACTCCACCTACACCCACGCCGTCTGCCTCAAGCAGGATTGGAACGCTGTGCTGGAGTTGATTGCGGACGTCACGCTCCACCCCACGTTTCCTGCGGACGAGTGGGCCAAGCTACAACCCCGTTTAATCGCCGCCATCGACCGCCAGACCGATTCATGGGTCGGCGAATTGCGTTTGCACTTCCGCCAAGCCTACTTCGGTGATCACCCTTGGTCGCACACCACGCTCGGCAGCCGCGACGCCGTCGAATCGTTCACACCTAATGACCTGCTCAAGCACCACCGCGCACGCCTCGACGCCTCACAGTGTGTCTTGGCCGTCTTCGGCGACGTCGACCCGAAGCAAGTTGCAGACCGCGTCCAAAAACTCTTCGCCGACATGCCCCGCCAAATCAGCGAGCCGTTCGACCCGCCTACGCCAATCGCACCCGACAAAGCGATCCTCCGCATCAAGACCACCAAGCCTCTCGCAGCCGTGCAGATCGGCTTCGGACCCACTGCAAACCGTGTCAGCCCCGACTACGCGCCGCTCCAAGTCCTGTCGCGCGTGCTAAACCGTTTCCCATCCGGCTGGCTCGAGCAGGAGCTGCGCGGGCGTGGCCCCGGGCTTGTCTACGCCGTCGGAGCTGGGCAATTCACCGGTCTGGTCCCGGGCTACTTCGCCGTTATGTTCAATACTCAACCCGACACCGCCACCGAAGCGCTCGACCGCGCTATGGGTGTCGTAAAACGAGCACGTGAGACCCGCGTCGACGACACCACGCTCGCCGCCGCCAAAGCCGCCGTCCTCGTCGAAGAATTACTGTACAAACAGACCAATTCCCAACGCGCCGCCGAAGCCGCGATCTCTGCACTCTATGGCTTATCCCCCGACGAGCCCAAGCGGTTCCGCCAACAGGTCCGCGACCTCGACGCCGCTTCGCTCCAGGCTATCGCGCAAAAATATCTGGTTAATCCCGTTACCATCGTGCTCAGTCATGAGCCCGCTGGGCAGCAGGTCGACCCCGCAGCCGCCACACAGCCAAACGCGAATTAATTTTGGTGTGCACACTCCCCACGCTTGAGATGTCACAGCAATCCCCCACCAACAAATTCGCCATCCTAACCCTCATCGCAGCCCTGATTCCAATCATCGTCTCGGGATGCGGTCAGCAAGACACACACCAACCACTACCGCGATTTGTTCGCCAAGTCCACTGGATCGGCCAAGGCACCTGGCTTAAAGTCGACACGCACACGCACACCACCTTCTCCGACGGCTCGCATTCCGTACACGAGGTCGTCACCAAAGCCCGCCAGTTCGGCTGCGACGCCGTCGCCATCACCGACCACGCCGACCACAACCTCACCGCCGCCACCAACGCCTACTTCCAAGCCATCAACGACGCCCGCCGCCGGTTCCCCGATACGATCATCCTCGCTGGCCTCGAGTGGAACATCCCTCCCTGGGGCGGACGCGAGCACGCCACCGTCCTGGTCGCGCCCAGCCAAGCCGAAACATCAACCCTCACCACATTCAAGTCAAAGTTCGACAGCCTCGGCCGCGCCACTTCCAGCAGCACCGCAAACATCGCGCTGCGTTGGTTATCCAAGCACGCGGCAGTCAACGGCATCGACCCGGTCGTGATCTACAACCACCCCAGCCGAAAAACGCCCTGGGCCGACGAGGTGCGGGCAGCGATTATGCAGTGGCGAGCTGTCAACGAGATCGTCGTCGGCTTCTCCGGCGCGCCCGGCCATCAAAATAAAAAATCGATCGGCAGCTACCCCGCCCCAGAGACTATCATCGACCGCTGGGACGCCGCAGCAGCTCACGTCGGAGGCGTCTGGGATCAACTCCTACAACACGACATCGACGTATGGGCTGCGCGTGCGCCCTCCGACTTCCACAACACCGATCCGAGAATCATAGGCGACTACTGGCCCGGACAGTTCTCCGAGACCTGGGTCTACGCACCTCAACGCACACCCGATGCCTTGCTACAAGCACTCCGCGCAGGCACCTTCTTCGCCGCGCACGGGCACGTCGTCCGCAACGTCGTCTTTACCGTCGAAGCGCCGGGCCTGGACCGACCCGCTTGGCCCGGCGAAGCCATCGAGGTACACCCCCATACCACCGCCACCGTGCGCATCGAGATGGACATCCCCGAAAAAGACTGGGAACAACAACCCAACAAAATCGATCGTATCGAATTGATCGCCATCACCCCCGACGACGCGAAGATCATCGCCACCAGCCCACCGAGCACGCAGCCATCAAGCCCTGCATTCGAGCATGTGATCAACGTCCCACCCGGCGGCATTGTGCTCCGCGCTCGCGGACGACGCACCCTCCACGATCAGCCAGACCTGATGTTCTACACCAACCCCATCCGCATCATCGCGGCCGCGCAATGAGCATGTACAACAGATAGTGGGACACGGCACCCCTCTCCGCTCACCCCGCTTTGTACTTACCCCGGCTACGCTTCACGCCTCGCTTGTTCGCCGACATGTGTTCGAGCACGTGGCTGATCGTCTCCACCTGCTGAGGCGCGCCCATGGCGTCGGCGATCTGCTCGGGCGTCGCCGCCTGAGGATGTTCCTTCAGGTGCGCCACAACCAGACGTTGCACGTCCAGCACCGCCTCTGCGGCTTTCTTGCCCGCCTCCACGCCCGGCTGGTGGTAAGCGTTCACGTTCACCAGCGTCGCGTAAAAACCGACCGCACGCTCGTACAACGCGATCAGCGAGCCCACCGACTTCGCGTCAAGTTTATCGATCGTGATGGTGACCGACCCGCGGTTCTTTTCGTATAGCGCCTC
>JAJRXX010000007.1 GCA_024276075.1 Planctomycetota bacterium | reverse complement strand
GGGACGACATCAGTCATGCTGTAGTAAAACTCGACGAGCTTGGGGAAATCGAGGCTGTCGAGTTGTGCAGCGACCTTGAGGCCTTTTTCACGGTCGGGCTCGAAGTCGATGTAGGGGTCTGGGAAGATGCGCAGATCAGGTATGCCGACGATCACGGGGTAGTCGTGGTCGCAGACGTTGCAGCGGAGGAATTCGCTGTGGGCGGCTTGCGTCTGGTGCAAGTCGCCTCGGCAGCGAGGACAGCAGATTTCGATGCCTTGAAAATTCACTGTGTGGTGTGTGGGTTGCTAGGCGTGAGCGATTTGCCGGCGCGGCCGGTGACGTACCCAAGAAACTCCCCGATCGCCCAGACCGAGGCGACGAGCATCATAGCGGGTAAGGCTACGGCAAGCTGAGGGCGGTGGCGTCGTTTACGCAGCGTGTTAACAGAAGCCCGCCAAACGATCAGCGGGGGTAACAGGCACGAAGTGGCGGCGTAAATCCAGCGCTTGAGCGGGCCGATGGCTTCGACGCGCGTGGCGGCGAACAAGCGCCCGAATGCGTAGCGGTCGGCGATGGCTTCGCCCAGACCCAGGACACGCGCGTGACGAACCATGATATGGGGTGAGAGCCACAACGATTGGCCTTTTGCCATGAGGGTCCAGTGGACGGACGTCTCGTGGAACTCGACGGGCCAGACGTCGGCAATCGCGTCAATCTCGGCGCGTTTGTAAGAGACATTGCAATCGGTCAGGTAATCGGTGGCGCCCTCCTGGACCGGCGGTGTGTATCGGCTGTAGTCACAGAAGTACATGGCCCAGCTAACGGCAGAGCCGGCGTCTTTGTCGACGACGCCTCCGATGGCGGGGTGAGGCAAACGGTGGGCGTCGAGTATCTGCGAGGCCCAGTCGGGATCGGGCACGCATTGAGCTTCGGTGATGGCGACGATAGGCGCGTGGCTGTGTTTGATACCAATGGCACGCAGCTCGGCGTAGACGCGCCGGCCTTCGACGGGGAGAAACTCGGCTTTGGGGAACTGCCCACGAAGGGTGTCGAGGTCGGTGATGCGGTCGTCGCAGGGGACGATGATTTCAATATCGTCGACGTTTGTCTGGTTTGACAAGGCATCGAGACAACGGGGCAGCGAGGCGCGTCCGCCAAAGGTGACGACGACCACGGAAAGCCGAGGCGACGGTGCTTGGGGTTGGTCTTGCATGGGGATGATCTGCAATCAGAAGCGTTAGCTGTTGTCGATGGGTGTTGTGATCGGTCGTGAGGTATAGATCATGTCGGCGGTGAAAGTGAACGGCTGTTGGTGCCGGTTTGGGTGTTAGCCCGGTATCTTGTTGCGGCGTCGCGTTGGTAGGGCCATGTAAAAGCCGGTGAGGACGCTGAAAGTTCCCAGCAGGGCGAAAGAGATCATCACGATGTGTACATAATGCACGTTGCGCACGGCGACCCTTAACGGTTCGAACGTGTGGAAGCTGCCGATTAAAAAGTTTGCCCGGCCCAACCGGTCGCTGCGTCGGATGCGGTGAATGGGTGAGTGGGTGAAATAATAGGTTGAGGGATCATCGTCGAATGCGAGGCGGTATGTGGGCAGGGGTCCAAAGGGGTAGGCGAGGGTATGTTTGGTTGCCTTCCGGACCTGTGCCGGCACGTCGGGCCTGCCCGTCGCGTGGCGGATGATAAGTTCAGCCATGCCCGCGTCCATCGTGACCGTCTGTCCGGTGGCGGCGTCGATTAAGTGTGCCCGGCCACGCAGGGGTGCGATTTCATAGACGGGGCCCGCAACGGTTTGTAACAGCTTGATGTACTTTGCCTCGAAGGGTTGGCCGGTGTCCTGCGCGGCGGCCGAGAGAGCGTGTGCGGGTGTTACACTCACCGAGGTGGGGTCGATCGGCTGCGCGGGGTTGCCAACAGTCGTATCCGACCAGTTTGGCAATGTGAGGACGATGCCGCTGACGAGCCATATGAGCAAGGGTGTTCCCGCGATCACGCCGATCCATTTGTGCCAACGGTAAATGTTTTTCATGATGGACGTTTGCTCTCGGGTGGCGGTGTATCGTTTTCTGAAGCGGCGTGCGCTGCTTCGATGGCGAGGGCGCCATCATGACCTATCGCTAATTGCGTTTCCTCTCCACGCACAGCTCTTGCCAGCGAGTCGAGTTCATGGATAAAGCTCTGCACGACGACCCATCGGTATGAGCGTAGGTGTTCCATGAGATGCGTGTAGGGAAATAGGTGTCGTTTGCGTTGCGTTTTTCCGCCGAGTTTGTCCGACCAGATGACCTGTGTCCACATGGGGAAGCAGGAAGCCCGAATGCAGCCGAGGTGGCCGTAGAGCTCGATCAGCAAGCGGTAGCCGCGCCACTCGGTCCAGCTTGCCTGCACGGTGGCAATGTTCCCGGCTTTGTTCTTGAGCAGGAGGAAGCCGTTGTCCTCGCAGCCATCGAATTGCCAGACCGCATTGGAGCCCAGGCCCTGTGCGTGTGCGACATCACCGAGGAAGTAGCACGTCAGGTCGATCAGGTGGATGCCGTTGTCCCTTAGTGATCCGCCACCCATGGTCTCGAACTCGTGCATCCAGGGGTGACTGTGTGCGGTAGCCATATATCCGGTGTAGCTGCGGATGTGGTCGAGCTTGCCGATGATGCCCGAGTCGAGCAGTTGGCGTGCTTTCATGATCGAGGGGTAAAAGCGGTAATTAAACCCTGTGGCGACGATACAGCCGGAGCGTTGAGCCGCGTCGAGGATGGCGCGGCACTCGACAGGGTTGCGGGCTAACGGTTTCTCACACAGGACGTGCTTGTGGGCGTCGAGCGCCTCGGTACACATCTGCGCGTGCAGTGACGGGGGTGTGCAAACGAGCATAGCGTCGACGTCATCACGACGGACCAACTCGTGCCAATCAGATGCAACCTGCGCGCTATAGCTAGAGGCAAGCGAAGCGGCACGATTCGAGTCCACGTCGGAAACAGCGGTCAGTGTGGTGGATGGCGTGGCGTGTATCGCCTCGGCACGCAATTGGCCGATGTCGCCGCAACCGATGATGCCAAATCGTAGAGTCATAGGTGTACCCAAGTGTCTGTAGGTGGATGGTCCCTAATTATAACGGCGTAAAAACGGTGGCTTCGTCCAGGCTGAATTAATGAGGCGCTTCGCTTAGGTGTGCGGCGATGTTGTGAGCGGCGTCGCCCGTGCCAAAGACCGGCGGCGGCGCGGTGGTGGGCCAAGCCTTATCACGAACAGCGGCGATGATTTTTTCGGGGTCGGTGTCAGCGATGACGTTCCAACCAGCGTCAACGGTTTCGACCCACTCGGTCTCAGGCCGCAAGGTGACGCAGGGCACGCCGAAGAAATAGGCCTCTTTCTGCATGCCGCCGGAGTCGGTGAGGATCAGTTTGGCGTTTTGTTCCAAGACGAGCATGTCGAGGTAGCTGACGGGTTCGACCATCTTGATCGTTGGGGTATCGGGTGCATGGCCATCGAGTGCGTCTAGCCTTGCGCGTGTGCGTGGGTGGACGGGGAATACGACGGTCAGACCGAGTTGGACTAGGGCAGACATGATCGAGCGTAGATTCTCGGGCACGTCGGTGTTGTAGGCGCGGTGGACGGTGGCCAGGACGTACTGTTTGGGCGTCAGGTCCAGGTCACGCAGTGCCGTAGAGTGTTGGTTTGCAATTTCGGTGAACTGCAGGACAGCGTCGTACATGGTGTCGCCGACGAGTTTGACGCCGTTTTGCATACCCTCTTTGGCGAGGTTATCGATGGCGGTCTGGGTGGGGCAGAACAGCAGATCAGAGCAATGGTCGGTCAAGACGCGGTTGTGCTCCTCGGGCATCTGGCGGTTGTAGGACCGCAGGCCCGCTTCCACGTGAGCGATGGGTATCTGGAGCTTGCACGCGGCCAGTGCCCCGGCGAGCGTCGAATTTGTGTCGCCATAGACGAGCATGCGGTCGGGTTTTTCTTGTAGGAGCAGTTGCTCGATGCGTTCGAGCATGAGCGCGGTCTGTTGGCCGTGCGGGCCGGAGCCGACTTCCAGATTTTTGTACGGCTTTGGGATGCTCATCTGGTCGAAGAATACCTGCGACATCTTGTGATCGTAGTGCTGACCGGTGTGGACGAGCAGTTCCTGGTGTCCCGCCTGTGCCAGCGCTTTGCTGACCGGCGAGGCCTTGATGAATTGCGGGCGTGCGCCGACGATAGTGACGATCTTCACGAGTTGGCCCCTGGTGCCGATACGATGGCCTGCTTCAGCGAGGCGACGACGTAATCGAGCTGGTCGTGTGACATCTCAGGAAACATGGGTATGGCCAGCAGGTTTCCGCTTGCCTTTTCGGCGACGGGGAATTTACCGCTCTTGTGGCCATGCGAAGCAAACGGTTTCATCAGGTGCAGCGGCTGCGGGTAATAGACCGCCGAGGCGACGCCCTGGTCTTTTAACGATGTCGCAAGGTGGTCGCGGTGCGGCGTCTGGATCATAAATAGGTGGTAGACGTGACGGCCATAGGGTGCTTCGTGTGGCACCACGATGCCCAGTTCCAGAAGTGATTGGTTGTAGCGCTGCGCAAGCTCGCGGCGAGCGTCGTTCCACTGGTCAATATGAGGGAGCTTGGCGCGGAGAATCGCGGCTTGGAGGGCGTCGAGACGGCTGTTGTAGCCGATCACTTCGGGGCAATATTTTTTCTTCCAGCCATGCGACCGCAGCATGCGGATGCGGTCGTCGAGTTCGGGGTCGTTGGTGACGACCATGCCGCCGTCGCCGAAGCCGCCTAGGTTTTTGCTGGGGAAGAAGCTGATGCAACCGGCGTCCGCGAGCGATCCGGTTTTCGTGTCGTTGTAGGCGCTGCCGAATGATTGGGCGTTGTCCTCGATAACCTTGATTCCCTTGGCATGGGCGAGCTGAATGATGGGGTCCATATCGGCGGGGTGCCCGTAGAGGTGGACGGGGATGATGGCCTTGGTGTGTTTGTTGATCCGCCCAGCGACCTGAATAGGGTCGATGCAGTACGTGTCGGGTTGAACGTCGACGAAGACAGGCGTGGCGCCGACCATGGCGACGGCTTCTGCTGTGGCGTAGAAGGTGTAGACGGGGACGATGACTTCGTCGCCAGGTCCGATATCCATAGCACGCATGGTGAGTACCAGCGCGTCGGTACCCGATGCGAGGCCGACTGCGTGCGAGGTGCCCAGGTAAGCGGCGACCTCGTGCTCAAGGGCTGTGACGGTGGGGCCCAGGACGAATGAGCCCTTTTCGATCACCTCGCGCACGGCGCTGTCGATTTCGGTCTGGAGCGATCGGTACTGGGCGACGAGGTCCATCAGTGGGATGTTCATGAGGCTTCCTCTAGCGTGACGGTTTGACCTGATTTCTTGTAACGGTGCCCGCAGTCGGTGCAGGCGGCGGATTCTTCCTCTGGGCCGGGGCTTAGCGGCAGCTTGACGCCGCATTGACACATCCAGCCTCGGAGATGGCTCGGGTTGCCGAATACAAGCGCGTGGTCGGGGACGTCTTTGGTGACGACGGCACCGGCGCCGACGAATGCGTATTGACCAAGCGTCGTGCCGCAGAGGATCGTGGCGTTGGCGCCGATCGTTGCGCCTCGCTTGACGAGGGTCTTGCGGTACTCGTTGCGCCGCGAGACGTGGCTGCGCGGGTTGATGACGTTTGTGAAGACCATAGAGGGGCCTAGAAATACGTCGTCTTCAATGACCACGCCAGTGTAGAGCGAGACGTTATTTTGGATCTTGACGTTGTCGCCAATGGTGACGCCCGAAGCGACGAGAACGTTTTGACCGATGTTGCACCGCTGGCCGATTCGGGTGTCGGGCATGATGTGGCAGAAGTGCCAGACATTGGTGTCCTGGCCGATCTGAGCGCCGTCGTCGACGTAGCTCGACTCATGGATAAAGGGCTCGCTCATGGGTTTGCCTGCGATTCGAGTTCGGCGAGTTTAACGGGTACGCCATCACGTTCGAGCGACATCTGGCTGGATTGAAGGACTTTCAGCACACGCAGCGCACTGGGCCCGTTGGTGATGGGCTGCTGACGGTCGTCGATGCGTGCCAGGAAATGCTCGCACTCGATGCGCAGCGGCTCGACCTCATCGAAAAAGAGCGTGGATTCAGCGGTCTGGCGCGGCACGGGCAGGCCCGCACGCCACTCGATGCCCTTGTCGTATATTTTGAGCTTCCCCTCGCGTGCCTGGTCGTCGAAGACGGCCATCTTCTTATCGCCGATGACGACGAGCTTTTGTTCTTTGCTGGGGTGCAGCCAACTGACAAAAATATGCGCCCGTGTGCCCGAGGCAAAGGTCATGTTGGTCGTGGTGACGTCGACGATGCCTTCCTGTAAATAGCTTCCGCCCGAGGAACAGACCGTGGTAGGCTCTGCGTCGAGTAAGCTACAGATAACCGAAATATCGTGCGGGGCGAAGCTCCAGAGGATGTTCTCTTCCTGGCGAATCTTGCCGAGGTTGAGACGGTTTGAGTAGATGTAGAGGATTTTGCCAAGCTCGCCGCGGTGGACGAGGTCGTTTAACAAGCGCACCGCGGGGTGGTATTCGAGGATGTGTCCGACCATGAGGATACGCCCAGCGTCACGGGCGATTTCAACCAGCTCCTGGCCCTCATGGAAGTGTAGCGCAAGCGGTTTCTCGATCATGACGTCCTTGCCGGCTTGGAGCGCCTGCTTGGCGTGGGCGTGGTGCATGACGGCGGGTGTGGCGATCACGACGCCTTTGATGCTGTCGTCGGCGAGGACCTGATCGAAGCTGGTCGTGGGTTTTGCGTTGGGATACTTGGCGGCTTGGGCGTTTAGCGCTTCTTGATTGGCGTCGCAGATGTATGCCAGGGCGCCGAGCTGGTCGAAGTTGCGCACCAGGTTCTTACCCCAGTATCCGCTGCCGATCACCGCGATGTGTCGTGTGGTGGTCATGGTTTTATGGATCTCCTCTCTGAGCTCACATTATCGGGCTTGTGGGCGTGTGTGGGCTTGCTATTTCCAGTTAGGCGGTGGACGCGTCGTGGACGAACTGCTGTCGCCCTTTTAGATAAACGGCTAAACCGAGCAGGCTGATGAGGGTCATCAGGAGTCTCCAGCCCAGGATGACCACGGCTCCGCCGGTGAGGCCGGTTAGCAAGAATAGTTTTTCGAACGCCGCTTCGCCCACGCCCAACCCGCCTGGGGTGAGCGGGATCGTATTGGCGACCAGCCCCAGGGGGATCACAACGAGCATGCGCCAAGCATAGCCGTCAGCGTTGGTCGCTTGCGCGATCAAGAGCATGGCTACCAAGCTGAGCCCTTGTGCAGCGATTGATATACCAAGCGCGGCCATCATGGCGAATTTGTGGTGGCGATAGGTGTGGATGGTGTCAAAGATACGCTGCAAGTAACCGCCTAACGGTAGTCGTTTAAATGCCCAAGCCATGACGCGGCTGTCTCGTACACGACTGGTCATGCCCAGGAGCATGACGGTTACCAAGATGACTACAACCAACGCGTCTGCCCAGAGCAGGCTCTGAAGTGTTTGGGAGTCGGAGATGATAGTGGCGAAAAACGGAGCTGCCAGCAGTGGCCAAAGAACCATCGTGAACATGCCAAACGCTCGATCGAGCAAGATAATCGTCGTGACCTCGGTGCGTCGGCCGCGGTTGCCCGCTGAGGCGTAGTAGATTTTGACGACGTCGCCCCCGGTCGAACTGGGCAAAAAGGTGTTGAAAAATTGTCCAACCAGCAGCAGCCGAAAAGAGTCCATAAACGAAAGGTGCAGCCCCTGTGGTTTGAGTAAGACGCACAGCCTGGAGCTGCCTACAGCGGCGGCGGTGAGCAGCAAAATCGTAGCGGCTCCGGCCAATGGCCAGGCTTCGATTAACCCGATGAGATCAGACCAGTCGATAGCGCCTGAATGCCAAAGGTAAATCAACAGCACCGCAGCGATGACCACGCGAAACAAGATGCTGAATATTCGGCGTGTTTGGGTCATTGTAGGCAAGGGTTTGCGTGTCGTGGACATGGCTGTGTAGTCTAATACGGATCGCAAAAAAATTTGACCTACATCACGGGGCGTTGTGATTTACTGGAAAACAGTTCAAAAACGAGAATAGGCCAAAAGCTTTTGAGATCCGTATAATAATTTTCGAAATTGAAACGTGATTTAGATTCGGTTGGTTTTGAAATAGTGGAGTGAGACCAAATCCAGCCTATACTTATTTTGACACACATTTTCTGGATGCGTATTTCGGGGCGGACAATACAAGGTTAGCGGGTCACATAACCGTTTGAAGGGGTCACGGTGTGTGAAAAATCGTCTATGGCGTTAGGTGAAAAACAAGTGCGAATGTTTGAGCTTGCCGGTAGTCGCCAAAAATTACATTGGATTAGCATTTTCGCTTTGTTCGTATTTGCTCTGGGGCACATCATTTCAACCTGGGGCTACACGGGGTTATTTTGGGGTGACTTTGGGACTTGGAGGCATGAAGTCGAACGATTCGCTCAAAGGGGAGTTCCTTATGTTGATTTTCACTGGACTTACCCTCCCGGTGCAATGTGGTTGTTGGGAGGTATTGCACGGGTTGTAGGAACGGACGTCTACACGCTCTGGATGTTGACCAGCATCGTGTTTCTTCTGATCGTGGCCGTGTACTACCGGTACGCGTCGCTGCTCGTGCCGTCAGGCATTGTATTGCCGGTGGTTATTAGCGGTTTTGCGTTGTTTGTAGCATACGGCATAAAAGTGCCCGTTGGCGATTATACGCCGGCCATGCCAATCGGATTCTTATTTCAATTTACAGCGATCGTGTTGACCCTGAAATTATTTGACTCGGGCTGGATGTGGCGTGCTGTGAGCGTTGGTCTATTGTGCGGCATGTGCGTTTTAATCAAGCACGATTTCTGGGTGCCTTCGGCGTATTTGGTGTTTGTGAGTTGCCTTATTTTGCCCATGATGTACGGCAAACAGGGGTGGCATTGGGCGGCTTCCATGTTGATAGCGTGTGCTGTAGTTGTGCTTGGGGGTGTTTTTGTTGTTGTTCAAGACGCGGGTTGGGGCACCGTGTGGGGTATTATCGACGGCTTCGGACGAGTGGCAGAGTATGGGGGGCGAGGCTATCCGTCTTGGGAACGCTTGGCTGTTGATGTGGGCATGTCATCGCTGTTGGTGCTAATGGTGCTCTTGTGTCTGGTCGTGACTCGTTCGGTTCCGCTGCCGCGTGTGGGCGTGCTGATGGGGGTTTTGTGTACGATTGCGGTATTTGTTTGCGGACTCCATATCTGGATGAGTTACAACATCGGGGTACGCTTGCGTGCCGAGGGAATCGGGCTCTTGGCTACCCCCACGGAGGAACATCTTTACACACAGAAAATCCAGGGTAATTGGAGCCTCTTTCGTGGTTCGATTTCGTGGCTCAAACATCGCTTGCTCGACGGGTTTTTCCCCGTATTGCTGTCGGGAATAATTGGGGTGACGGTGCTTGTGAGGTGGAAGAAATTTGAGTCGCCACAGTTACGCAATGCCGTCTTGTTTCTTTTAGGACTTTGTTTCGCGGCACGTTTAAAAAGTTTATTTGAGCATGTCGAGTGGTATCATTTTTTATTAGAAGCACCGGTCTACACAGCAGCCATATTTTTGTTTGTGCCCGATTCTAAAATGCTTAAGAAAGGGATAACCCTATCCCTGATCGGGTTGATTGTCGTGGGTATCTATACATATAGACACAAAGCCGTTGGGCCACTCAGTAGACACCGTGTATACCCATCGATCGAAACGCCTAGGGGGACATTTAACTGGTTGGCTCGAGTAGCACAAGATTATAAGTGGTTAAGCGAACAGGTGAATCGGTTGGACCCAAGCGGCAACATTCCGGTTTTTACTCTTGGTTATACGGGCGGAATAAATTACTTCCTGCTACGAAGAAATCCTACGCCTTTCACGCAAGGATTCATGCTTACCAATTTTGATCCCGACAAGGTCATCGCCGATGTGGCGGCAAAAGAGAAACGGATTTTACTGATAGGCAACCGCGTTTACCGTAACATCACAGTAGAGGTCGCGGACTTTAGCCTATTCCGCTGGGAGAACAAATACACTCAGCAGTTATCAATAAAGGCCAATCGGGAGTATTTTGAAAAACTATTACAGCGGTACGATGTCCTCGGTGAGCCTGCAAAGAGAGGGATATTTACAATTTATAATTGCGTGCGGCGGCGGCAATGATGCCGTGAATCTGCGGTGCTAGGTGCCGGTGATGGCGATCACATTGTCCGGCAGGGTGAATTCTTCGAGCCGATCGGAGACGGTGCTGTGCGGTATACATATTGCGGCCGTAATCAGCCCCGTCGCTGCGGTAACGAGTGTAACCGAGCGATCGATTCGGAGTTGTGACAGAGCACTTCTTGAGCATAGCGTCGTCGCCGATGAGCGTGAAGATGCGAACCGATGGATTCACCGTGATGATCGGATCGCGTTTGATAAAGGTCGGCATGGGTCGTTTTAGCCAGGCGAACAAGTTCGGGGTTTTGAAATGTGCGCTTTGACGGTAGCCCAGTGACCCGTCGAGCAGGCGTTGGTAAACCTGTGGCGGGCAGGTGCCGCTGTGCTCGAGGCCTGGGGCACTGGTGTAGTCGGGCATAATGACGATGTAACGGGGCTTCTCACGTTGCCAAGTATTGATGATAACCCGTGTCGATTCGTCGTCATCGCGGATGGTGCCAGGAGCGAGGCCGATGAATGGATCAACCTGCGTGGTGACGACGCCGTATTTGAAGAATGGCTGTACGGCTTGAGGTCCAAATATGGCTACAGCGTTGCCCGGCTGTGTGTGTTCGTCGAGCCAATCGCTGGCGGTGTACCGTGAGTCGTAGATCATCAAATAGGTCAGGTCGGCACCACGAAGGATATTGAGGCCGATGACACCAACCGCCAGCATGACGCAGGCGGTACGGATCAGCGGTTTTGGCGACTCCCAGAAGACGGTCAGTGCGCGTGCCTCGAACAACGCGAGAGGCAAAACCGCAGGCATGATGTACCGAAGTTCGGCGACGCGGCCCGACCAGAATAGCGTCAGCGCTAGATAGGTGAGCGTGGGTAGTACGAGTGTGGATGCGATAGACCTGCGTCGGATCGCCCACGCCACGCCGAAGCCGGCCAGCAGCAGCCCGGGTAGTGTCATGGCGTCGATCATGTAATGAGTGACGAGCCTAGCCAGCCCGAGGTGCCCTTCAAGCGTGAAAGGGAAGGTGTGGATCATCTGAATCTTGCCTGAAGCGTAGTTTTGAGCGTTTTGTTTGAGAAAAGCGATGTGCGCGAAATAGCGATGGGGCTCGATAAACAGGCCGCTACCGGAGCCATACGCAACGAAAGCGCCCAGCAACCCCGCGAACGGGGCTTTCCAGAAAGCCCAGGATAACCGTCCGGCTGTGGATTGATTGTGCGAATCGATCGTAGGCCGGTGTACCGCCAACAGGACGATTGGCATGGCCACAAACAGCGAGTACACCGCGTCACGGGTGCCCACAGCGAAACCGACGAATACACCGAGCCATAGTGCACGCCAGGGTGTCAGTCCCGTGGTGATACAGCGTGCGAACACTGCCATTGCAGCGGCGGCATAAAACAGAGCGGGGACGTCAATATTCCCTGCGCGTGAGTAGAAGAACATGGGGTAAGAAACCATGGCACAGATCGCGGCCAATACGGCTGTGTGGCGATCCCACAACGCCTCGGCGGCATAGAAGGCGGCCAGGACAATACCCACGGCAAACAGCACACAAACCATCTTGGCAATTAGTGAAAGCGTGTAGAGCGCAGCGGCTGGGTCAATTAATCCGAATGGGTAGACGCCGGTGATGCTGCCGAGTTGGCCGGTGAGCTTGAGGTATGCCAGGTACGGCGCGTACACGCCGGCAAGGGTGAAGAAGTGCATCAGGGGATAGCTCAGCGACCGGTCGGGTTTGGGATCGATGATGTTGTGGACCTCGGACAACGGTCCCAGCGGGAGCATGGCGTCGATGGCCCAGACGTGGGTGCGGTCGGGCGCGGTGGCGTGAGGGGCGCCCCACCAGAAGCCGGGCAGGTAGATCGCTAACGCCAACAGCGCCAGTAGCGCCGGGGTACGGGGGATGCGCGAGATGAATGATTTCATGGGTGTGTGCGCGATGCGTGACGAGCCATTGTTACGGGGGCGTTGCGATTGATCCGTCAGATTGACCGGTACCCGTCAGCGGCTTGGATCGGACAAAGACCTCGATCGGCGGGTTGACCGTGGGGTAGTCGAGTATCTGGCGTTTGACCAGCGAGTCGGTTTTGAAATACGCGGCCTTCTCGTAGCCCAGCGATCCGTCGGCCAGGGCTTTGTAAACATGGTCGGGAAACGTGGTGGGGTACAACGCCCCTTTGGGTGCAAGCCAGTTGGGCATCACAATAATAACATCGGGTTGCTCTTGGGCGATCAGTTCGGCATCGTCATCGACACGGTGGAAGGAGAGGTGCTCGATGCCGGGTTTGGTTCGTGGCAGCGCGGCGATGGTGGCGGTCGTAGCGATCACGTCGCCCGGCTGGGTATGTTCGTCGAGCCAATCGGCGGCGGCATAACGTGAATCGTTGATCATCTGATACGTCAGATCGGCTCCGAGTATCAATTGCCATGCGCAAACCAGTATCACCAGCGACCACGATAGGCGTCGTTGCCAAAGGTGGGGCGCCCGCATACCACGCGCAAGCGCGTAGGCGGCGAAGATACAGGCAATAAAATTAAGCGGGATGGCGTACCGCAGCAGAGACAAGCGTGTAAGCGCCAAGAAGCCCAGGGCGTAGCCGATCGGGGGCGCAATCGCGACGAGGCTGTGCGGCGTACACATTGCGGCCATAATCAACCCCGCCGTTGCGATGACCAGTGTAACCGGGCCGATTGATTCGGCGATGTGCCAAAGTACCTCCGGGAGCAGGGCGGCAAAGCCGGCAAGCGTGGCGGGATGGTGATATTGCTCGGGGAGCAGCGCGTGCTGACGCATCCACACGATGTGGGCAATATGACGCTGGGGATCAATGACCATGCCGGTACCGATCAGGTACGCGACGAGACAGGCGAGGGGTCCGAAGATGTAAGGTTTCCACGACATCGGTTCGCCGGTCTGTTTTGAACGGCGGTAGTCCAGCACGAGCAGGATCGGAGGCATCAGGGCGAAGCTTCCCCAGCCCGAGTCCTTGGTAGCGGTGGCGACGGCGACAAAACTACCCAGCCAAACCGCACGCCGTACCGAGAAACCGTGGTACGTGATCTGGATAAAGACCAAGATGGCCAACGCGGTCCAGAACAGCAGGGGAACGTCCACATTGCCGGTCTTGCTGTAGTAGAACATGGGATACGTGAGCATGAAAAGGACAGCCGCGAGACGCGCGGTGGCTCGGTCCCAAAGGGTGTGGGCGATGCGATAGGCGATGACGATGGTACCGGCGGCCATGGCCAGCGTAACGGCCTTGCCAAGGTATTCCAGAACCTGAAGTGAGGTGTACGCGTCGGCTAGGCCGAAGGGGAATTCCGCTGATGGGTTGGAGAACTGACCCGTGGCGAAGAGGTAGAGCAGATAAGGCGAATACACAACGACGAGCAGGGCGTGGTGCATCAGCGGGTACCAGATCCACTCGTAGGGCCCGCCTTGCATGAGGTTGTAGAATTGAACCAGTGGGTCGAGGGGCGTAACGGCGTCGGTCGCCCAGCCGTGGATACGGTCGTACTGCGTGGCGTAGGGGAGTCCCCAGCCAAAACCGGGCAGGTAAACCGCCACGGCAGCGGCGAACAGCAGCCATTGATCGCGGTTTTTAGTTGGTGACAGTGTGTCGGTGTTCATGATTGCGGCAATGGGTTTTCTTGTATCCAGTCGACGGTGCGTTCACGGATGCGGATGTGTCGGGGGTTGTACGGCGCGGTACGCCAAGGATCGAGCCTGGGGGCGTCGCCGGCACGGTCGTCACGGACAAATATCTGGATCGGCGGATTGACCGTGGCGTACGTCAGGAACGGGCGATCCCACCAAGTAAACAACGGCGGGCTCTGGAACTGGGCGACAAGCCGGTAGCCCAGCGACCCATCAGCCAGATCGTCGAAGACATCCGGAGGGAGGTAATCGCTGCGGACCGAGTGCGGGCCGCGTCGCCACTCGACGCGCTGACGGTCTTCATTAAAGTCGAGCGGCATGACCAGGACGAATTCGGGGCGTTGCTCAACGAGCGCGGGTCGAGCCTCATCACGGTAATAGATCGGGATCGTTCCGACGTCCTCCCGCAGCGGCGGGACCTGCAGCCCCCCACCGAAATAGATCAGCCGATCGCCGGGGAGCGTGTGTTGGTCGAGCCAATCGGCGGCTGCGTATCGAGCATCGTGTCGCATGTCGTGGTTAAGGCTAAGTGTGTTGAGCAGTAGACCCCCGACGGCACAAACGATTGCGATCAGTGTCACGGCACGGATCGGCTTCAATCTGTGTTGTAAGCCCACGCAAGCGGCGTAGGCGGCGAACAGGGTGAACGGAACGGCAATCGGTAGTGAGTAGTGGACGCGTGTAAACCGCACGGGCAGCAGTATGAGGAAAAACCCAAGCGATGCGAGGAGTATGATCAGTGGCTTGCGGTCACGCACGGTTGCCAATGCGACCCCGACGAACGACATTATCAACAACGGCCAACCCATGACATCGATCATGTATGCGAAGATGTCGAAGGCTTGGTGGGCGTATCCAGCGAGTGTAGCGGGGTGACGCGAGATGGAATACAGCTTAGTCGTGGTGCCGGCCATCAGCGTTTTGGAAACGTGTTGCGCGAACCGCGTGGGGTCGACGGGGATGCCGCTAGCAATGGCGTACACAACCGCGAAGCTCAAGAGATTGGCCACAATCGGCGACCATGTATTCTTGTATTGCAAAAGCGTCCGGTCGGGTCGGCCTGAGAATAGGTGCATCACCAGCAGCGGCGGGGCCAGGAGGATGAAGGACCCCGCGGACTGGTCTTTTGTGGCGGCAGCTATGGCCATAAACGCGCCAAGCCAAGCAGCGCGTTTGGAGGTTAACCCTTCACGGATGATCAGAGCGCAAAACGCCAATCCCAGGCAGGTCCATCCGAGGACGGGTACGTCAGGATTACCCAGCTTGGCGTAATACGCCATCGGAAACAAGAGCATGGTAAAGACCGCAGCCAGGAAGCCGGCCAAGCGTCCCCAGAGGTGTTTGCCAGCGTAATACATCCCCAGAACCACGGCGATGGCCAGAGCGTGACTGACCAGTCGGCCGATCCAGGATAGGTGGCGAAAAGCAGTGACAGGATCATTTAAGCCGAAGGGGTAGACGCCGGTCGGACTGGTGATCTCGCCGGTGAAGTAAAGGTAGACCAGGTACGGGCTGTATGCCGCAGCTAGTAATCCGTAATGGAACCAGGGGTACGCAATGTTGCGATCGGGCTTGGCGACGACGAATGTGTTGTGCATCTCCGCCAGCGGCGCCAAGGGCACCTGATCGTCGTTTCCCCAGGCGTGGGTGCGATCGGCGCCGGTGGCGTGTGGGATGCCCCATGTGAAGCCAGGCAGGTAGACGGCTAGGGTGAGCACAATAAGTATCAGCGGCAGTCGATCGCACGTGCAATGGGTATGGGCTGTGTTCATGAGTGACAGTTCCAGTGTCGAAGCTGATGAATCAGCAGGCGAAAAATGCTGGTAAACGTCGTGGCTGACGGGTGATCAGTCGGTATCTTGACTCGAGGCTGACGTGGCCTGGACAAAGTAGGGGCCCAGGACGAGGTGGTCAATCTTGCTCTGCTGGAACGCGCTGATGGCGTCATGCGGAGACTCGACGATCGGTTCCTCGTGCATATTGAAGCTGGTATTGATGACACACGAGATGCCCGTGATCTTTTTATACGCAACGAGGATGTCGTACATGCCAGGGTTGAGATCGCGTCGTACAAGCTGTGGCCGAGCGGTGCCGTCGACGTGGACCGCTGCGGGGCAGGCTTGGATCATCTTTTCGGTGCAGCGGGCGACGAGTGTCATGAACTCGCAGGCGCGTTTCTCACCGTCCTTGAGCAGGAAGTATTCGTCGGCATCTTCCCAGAGTGCCATGGGCGCGAAAGGCATAAACTCCGTGCGGTTGAGCTGCTCGTTGAGCCAGTCGTTGACCGAGCGGTCGGCGCAGTGGTAGAGGATCGAACGGTTGCCCAAGGCGCGTGGCCCGTACTCCATACGTCCGGCACATCGGGCGACGATCTTTTTATCTGCCAGCGCCTGGGCAACGCACTGAGCGATGTCGTCGGGCTTGGTGTACGAGAGCGTCGGGTGGCGTTTGAGCGCCTCGTCTATCTCACGATCGGTATGCTCAGTGCCGAGGTAGACGTTGGGAATGGACGAGGGCGTGGTCCCGGGTACGCTCAGCGCCGCGCCGACGCACAACCCACCGTCACCCATCGCGGGGAAGATAAAAATGGATTCGGCGTCAAGATCGTGTGACATAGCCATGTTGAGCTTGACGTTGGCGAATATCCCGCCCGCCAGCATCAGGTGCAGTGCCTGATCGTCGCGCATGTGTCGGCGTGTGAGACGGACCATCTCACGTTCGAGTAAGTGCTGAAAGGCATGGGCGACGTCTTCACGTGAATAGCCCTGAAGCAGTCGTTTGAGCGGCATTTTATAGTTGCGGTAGTCAGCAGAAATGACCTTGTACTGGCCTTTGAACATCTTTTTTACGTCGTCAATATGGATGCGCAAGAAGCCTTCGCTGTAGTAATATTTGTTGAGCCTGAACCCGCCGTCGTGGTTGAAGAACGTTTGCTCGACAGCATTGATCAGTTGTTGGTTAGGCTTCCCGTAGCCCGCCAGGCCGGTGATCTTGCCCTCGTGTCGCCCGGCTTTGAACCCGAGAATCTGCGTACAGGCGGTGTAAAATTGGCCAAAAGAGTTGGGGTAGAAAAACGTCTCGGCCCGCTGGATCAGAGATCCGTGTGCGTGTGAAAACGTGATACAAACATCGTCGCCCACGCCGTCGGCGGTGACGATCAGAGCATCGTCGTGATCGCCGGTGCGGTAGACGCTCGAGGCGTGCGCCTCGTGGTGCTCGACGTGGAAGACCTTGGGCGCGACGCCGTATTCTCGTTTGAGGTAGCGGCTCACACGCCCGTACGCCATAGCCCGCCAAAGGTAGAACACGCGATAAAAGATGCGGCAAAAGTGAGGGAAGTAATCGTTGAATGCGTGATAGTCCTTGAAGTCTTGCCGAAAGCTATCAAGCGACTGGGGTATCAGATCGGTCCAGTGCAGGCCAGATATGGCGACGGCGTCGATGTCGCTCGGCTGTATGCCGGCGACACGGATCGCCTGGCGGATGGCACGCTTGGGCGGGAAACGATTGTCGAGCTTGATGCGTGAGATGCGTTCCTCGCTGATGGCGCTGAGGACCTTGCCGTCACGCACAATGCACGCACCGGTTTCGTGAGTGGTGGCGATACCCAGGATGGTGCGCGGGTTGAGGTCCGGCGCGGAGTCGGGCCAATCGCTGAGAAATTCTTCGGTGGTGGTAATCTCAAAATGATCGCGGATCGGCTTGACGAGCTTGGCGAGAAATCTGAGCTTGCAGTCGCGTGAGAAGTAGTTGTTAGTGAAAACGTTGAGCTTGATCCCGTGGTTGTGCGGCTGGGGATCGGCAAAATCGGTGAAGTGGAAGAGGTACGTAAGATAATTGAACCGTTTCCGGAACGCCCGCAGAGCCAGATGCGAATACCACCGCGAGAGGTAAAACGCGTAACAAGGGTGGAACGGGGGCAGACCCAGGCCCAGCGACGGCATGGGGATTTCAAAGAAATTATTCTCGGGAAACAGGGCGAACGGCTCGGGGAATAGGCGGTTGATCCCCAAGCGTTTCCTGAAAGCGTAATTCGGATAAACCGAGCTGTCGTACCGGTACCCAGCCTCGCTGAGCATGTGCAGCGACTCGGTGTCGATCGAGTAGCCCGGCGCACGGAAACCCTCGCAGGCGACGCCCAGGGTGTCTTCGATCTTTTGCTTGGATGCGAATATTTCTTCGCGTTTTTGGTCAGACGTGATCTTGTAGAGGTATTTATGGTTGAGGCTGTGGCTGGCGATACGGTGGCCGGCGTCGACGACACGCTCGATGGCGGGACGCTTGTGCGGGTCGTCGAGGTCGCGGGCGATCAAAAAGTAAGTGGCCATGACGCCTTGCTGGGCGAAGAAGCTCAGCGAGTTGTCAACCGCCGAGGTGTAGAAGTCGTCGCGTGCGAGGTTGTACGGTAAGCCGTGGCCTTGGTAGATGGCGTCCAACCCGTCCATGTCGACATGGAACCAGGCCTTGCTGACAGGTTTGGGCTTAATCGTTTGTGGCTCGGTATTCATATTCAGTTACGCGTAGAGGTGGATCGTAATTACGATGCGCGACGGGACGGCTCATCAGCAGCGACAACGGTCAACGGCGGAGCAGACGAGGGGCGTGTGATTTTTTGTCCGTCCATAAAGGCACGGTTCCACAGCTCAAGGCACAGCAAACCCCAGAGTTGACGTCCGAATTTTTGTTCCTCGAGGATCAGTTTTTCGATGCCTTCCATTTGGTAGATGCCTCGCCCCCGAGCGGTGGGGCCTAGGAGAATGTCGCCGATGAAGTCACGCAGCGGACCCTTGACCCAATCGGACAACGGCACGGGGAAGCCCATCTTGTCCTTGCGGTTAAATATTTCAGCAGGCAGCAGGTCTCGCACGGCTTCGCGGAAGACGCGCTTGGTGTCGCCGCCTTTGAAACGGGCAGTCGGTGGCATGCGCGTGATCAGCTCGGGTATGCGGTGATCCAGCAGCGGCACACGCGACTCGAGCGAAACACTCATACTGGTGCGGTCTTCGACCTGCAAGAGCGAAGGTAGGAGCGTCTTGAGATCGAAGTTGGTCATCTTATTGAGATAGCTCTTGGCAGCGGGGTTATTAAACGTCTGTTGAAACGTGGTAAACATGCGAGGCTGACTGTCAGCGGTCCAGACGTCGCCGGACATGAGCGTGGTGGCGTCTTCGATACGGCTCACGAGCCGGAAATAACGGGTGTCCATTTCATCAAACAGACCGTCGCGCCAGAAGCTCTGGAGCATGGGGCGGTATTGCCGTAGCAGCGAGAGGTTCGGCTCGATACTGTCCCATGTGACGATGTGCTTGCCCTCTTCCTGTGAGCCGAAGATGACGCCCTTGAGGCACTGCTCGAGGTAAGCAACGAGGTAGCGTGCGTAGCCCGCGAAGATTTCGTCACCGCCCTGACCGCCCAGGACGACTTTGACGTTTTCGCGTGCGAGCTTTGAAACGAAAAATTGTGGAAACAGCCCGGGACCAGCGGCGGGTTCGTCCATCATGTAGATCAGCCAGGGCATGACATCGGCGAAGTCCTGCGCGGTGGGCCAAGTCTCGTGGTGGGCGGCGTTGACGTGTTCGGCAACGAGGCGGGCGTAATGGGTCTCGTCGTACTGCGGCCCATCGCGGAACGCACCGGTAAACGTGTGGTACTGCCCGGAGTACTGGGGGGCAGCCAGACAAGCGACGGTGGAACTATCGATGCCGCCGGACATGTGACCACCGACGGGGACGTCGCTGCGTAGCCGAAGCCGGATAGAGTCCTTGAGCAGGTATTTAAGCTGATCGACGTAATAGTCTTCGGTGTGGTGGGTATCGAGCTCGTAGTTAAAATCCCAGTACCGGACGATATTAGGCGAGGTGTCACGAGTGGGCCGAAAGATGAGGTAGTGGCCCGGCTCGAGACGCCAGACATCCTTAAACATGGTGCGATCATTGAGGCAAAACTGGAATGTGAGGTACTGCTCGAGGCCTTCGGGATCGGGCTGCGGCTTGACCAGTCCCGCGGCGAGAAGAGCTTTCGGCTCACTGGCAAAGCTGAATCGGTTGGCGTCAGCGTGCCAATAAAAAGGCTTGATACCCAACCGATCACGCGCGGCAAACAGTCGTTGTTGACGCTGGTCCCAGATCGCGAAGCTGAACATGCCGTTGAGCCGTTCAAGACACCGCTCGCCCAGCTCCTCGTACAGGTGGAGGATCACCTCTGTATCACTGTTCGTGCGGAAGTCGTGGTTACGTTCGAGGTCTGACCGCAGTTCGAGGTAGTTGTAGATTTCACCGTTGAAGACCAGCCAAATGGACTGATCCTCGTTCGCCATGGGCTGACGACCCGATTCGAGATCGATGATGGATAGGCGTCGGTGTCCCAGCGCGACCGGTCCGTCGACGTAGATGCCACCGGCATCGGGGCCGCGGTGTGCTAGCGTGTCCATCATGGTGCCCACCGCATCACGATTCGCGGGGCACTGCGAGTCACGTTCAATAATGCCGGCAATGCCGCACATGGATTAAGCGCCCCCCTGCTTGTCGATCAATTTTCCGTCGGGGCCGTAGACACGGGCCTTGCGCTCGGCGATCTTCTCTTGCCAGGTCTTGCCGATGTCGCCCCAGTAGACGATGTTTTTAAGAATCAGCGCGAGGTAGCCGAGCGTCGTGATGCTCGAGACAACCTTGCTGACCCCGATTTTTTGGTCGTAGCGGAGCACAAATGGAATCTCCGTGATGCGTACGCCCATCATCTTAAATTTGATGATCTTCTCGACGGTGCCGGTAAACCCCATGCCCTTGAGATCGATAAACCTATTTCCGAAGATGGCGATCGCGTCTTGAATCGCTGAGGCGCGGTACGCGCGGTACCCACAAGAGTATTCCCACACGCCGGGAATGGGGAAGATCATCTTCATCAGAGAATTGGCCGCACGGCTCATGGCACGCCGATACCAATTGACCCCGATCTGTCCGCCGCCGGGCGCGTAACGCGAGGTGATGACGACCTCGTACCCCTGGTTAATTTTTTCGATCATGGTGGGGATGTACTTGGGGTGGTGGGTGTCGTCGCAGTCCATGCGGACGATGATGTCGTCCGGCGCGGCAAGTTCGCATATATACTCGAAGCCGTCGCGGATGGTTTCGCCCAAGCCGCGGTTGTATTTGTGAGAGACAAGGTCGATGGGGTATTGCTTCCCCAGTTCTTCGGCTACACGCGCGGTGTCGTCGCTCGAACCGTCGTTGACCACGACGATGCAGTAATCGATGCCGTGCTCTTTGGCGGTGTCGTCGATTTTCTGGGCCAGGGGAGGCAGCGCCTGCTCTTCGTTGTAGGCCGGTAGTAGGACGTAGAGCTTCATGTCTATGGTTTCTCCCCTGTTTCGACTTGATCTGAGTCCGATATCTCAATCGCCGGTATGTCGCCAGCCTCATGGTCCCATCGTATGACAAACGAGCATGATGCGCAGCCTCTGTGGTTGAGCTCGACCGTCATATCATCGGCCCGAACGTGGGGGGTCGGTTCGAGTTCTGACAAATGAAAGTACTTTGCCGAACCCATATGGATACCTGTAAACGTCCTAGGCAGTGCAACCTGATCCACGTGAGCGGGCTGATCGAGCTGAAGCTGGTCACTGAACGCGATGCTGTCAGAACCGAAGACGACGTTTCGCGTCAGGCGGACGGGCGCGGGCTTCTTGGCCAGGATCAATCGTCCGATAATGATCCTTCGTAGCCAAGCTCCCAGTGTCAGGCTGCGAAACAGCGTCAGGTTTAGCAGCCGCAGAATGACAAACCGAAACGGTGTGGGCAGTTCCTGACGGGCTTCGGCAAGCGTGGCGGTGCAGGCGACCTCGTCCTTGGCTTCGGTGTCTTGGCACCGACCGTCCGCGGTATTCTGAGAGGTCCAGCGTCGCGTGCCGACGGTCAAGACGTAGCCCGCGTCCTCGTAGGCGATCTTCTCGGTGCGGCGGTCAAAAACTCGGCAGACCCCGCCCTTTTCAGTATTAATCACAGCGTAGTAACGATCGGAGCCAGCCACAGTCAGACCCGAGTCGGTGAAATTCAGCGTGCCGACCAGTGACTGGCACGGCAGGGTGGTTGTATCGGAAGATAGCACGTCAGAATAAGCAAGATCAGCTTCAAGGTACGAATAGAGCAGCGGTGCGAGATTTTGCGCATCAACCACAGCGGGTGTCAGGACATTGTGCCGGTCGAGCCGTTGGCGCATGAACCGAGCGACCGTCCCAGCCATCGGGATGTGCTGCGCCAAGATTTCAAACCCCGCTGGGAAGTACAGCGACGTGTGCCGTGAGCCGTAGGCGCCGCCGACGCTGGCGTCGGGATGCACGAAATGGGCGTAAAACTCGATGCTGCAGCGTAAAGAGTCGAGTAACGACTTCGACCGGGTGTGGCGCCAACAGGCGGCGAGGTAATGGATACCAAGCGACTCGTAACCGGGGTCTGGACCCGTATATTCGTGATACCAGCCCTCAGAGGACTGGTGGTGAATGATTTGTTCGATGACGCGATCTGCTTGTTGTTGCAGGGTGAGGTCATCGAGCAATTTTCCTGCTTCGAGATACGCCAATGCGAACAGTGCGTGGTGGTTGCTGATGAAGGCATAATCTTCGGTACTGTAACGCGCAAATCGGCAGGCGCGAGCAATCGCGTCGATGACTTGGCCACGCAGTGGGGCGGGCAGATTACGACCTAGCAACTGCGCGGTTTCCGCTAGGCCGTAGGCCATCGCCAGCGTCACGCCGTGGTCTCGCGTGTAGGGCCCAACGGAGTCGAAGGCACCGTTGCGGTGTTGGCGTCGGCAGGTCTCGCTGATCGCGGCATGGACCCAAGTCAGAAGTTGCGGGTTTTGGTGGTACGGGTTGTCCTGGAACGGGTGTCGCCACAACAGTGCCAGCGGGTACATGGCGATCTGGAGCATGTTGGCTGGAAAGTCTTGAAACTTCCACCCCCAGTGTTGACGGTCGAAGCTGCCAAAACTGCGCGAATGCGGTTGACGATCGATCGCCGCCAAGAGGCGTGGTGTTTGAGCCAAGGCCAACGAGGCGTAGAGTCCCGGCATCACTGGATTGGGCTCTCTAGAGTCAGTCTTTTTACACACTGTGATCGTGCTCATCGTGTTGGGTTTGGTCATGGGTCGCGTCGGCGTGCCACAGCATGATGTGCTGCTGCGAATCGGTGCCGATGATCTGGAACCCTAAATTCTTGTACCACCGTATCACCGGGTGGTTATCAGATTCAACATTAAGCCATATTTTTCCGGACGATTGTCGGCAGGCGTCCATGGCTTGAGACATCAGGTGGGTGCCAATACCCCTGCCGCTGTAACGACCGTCAACAGCGACGATGGGGACGTGGGGGGTGTGGCGTGGCGGTGCGCTGGATGTAGAAGTGATTGAACCAGCTAATCTCCTGATGACTTGGCTCAAAAACCGGTAGCCGTACCGACCCGTCAGAGCGTGTGTAGCCGTTCGGAATATCCATCCCCGCCGAAAGAGACTCGACCATGTGTGATCGTTGGGCATCGTAAGGATCAGGTATCCAGCCAATTGGTCGTTGCAATGAGCGGTGAAAAACGTTTGGCTGTACGCCAAAAGGTACCATTCGATCAAGTCGCTCAAGAAACACTTGCCGTGCTGGTCGCGGTTAAACAGCCGTTGGAGTCGGTGTGGAAAATTCTCAAAAAATATCCCACAAGCGTGCTCAACATCACCGGCCTGCGCCAAGCGGTAGACGATGGTGCCCGGGTCGTCTGGGGCCGGTGGTGCGTTTGTCGGGTCGGGGGCCATCGTCAGCTCAACTGTGTAGTGACCCAGGCGCCCAGGTGCTTGCTCACTGCCGCGGGCAGCCGGGGCCAGACGGCGCGGGCCAGGGAAAAGGACGTATCACTGGAGTCAAAGTTTGGGGGATGCTCCTGTTTGTTCAGATAGTAGCTGTAGCACATGGGGTGTTGGCGTCCGCCCCATTTGGATTTGAACCAAATCAGCCCGAACTGCTGAGGCGAGTCGGCACCGAAGTCATAGGTGTGGAACCCGTGCTGCGCAGCCCATTCGATCGTGTGCCAGATCATAAGCTCGCTGGGATAGAGCTTGCGAAATTCGTTCTGGGGCGCTGCGTAAGCGGGTACGAAGCGATCATTTGATAACAGACTGATCATCGCGTGGATCGGGGTGCGATCTTTCCAGATAACGAAGAGGTTGGCCTTGCCGGTGGATATCATGTGCCGCCAGATGGCCTCGAAAAAGTGAAACGAAAACGGCGGGATACCCATCTGATGCCGTGTACGGGCGAACATCTCATAGAACAATCGGACCCCTTTTAGAGAGTCGTCCTGCTCGATCCGGATGCCCTGTTTGCGAGCTTTGTTAATGGCCCAGCGGATGGCTTTTCGGTCCAGGCCCTTCCACAGCGCGTCGGTGCCGGGGGTTAAGTCGATCCGCGTGGTCGTCCAGTGATGGAAGCAATGCAGATCATGGTCGCGGATCACGGTCTGGTCCGGGGCACTGTCAGACCGCAATTCGAGATATTGGCAGTCAAGCTGGCGGGTCAGCTCGGCGGCTTTTCCCACAAGACGTGAGGCCACGTCAGCATCGTCGGCGAGCACACCGCCGCGGTCACGCATCGGGACCGATACAAGACGGCGACCGAACAGGCCATCGACGAGAAATAGCGGAAGGATGCCGACGAATTTGCCTTCGCTATCGACAGCCCGAAGGTAGTAAGCCCTGTGTCCAAACCCTTCTTCCGTGACGCCGCGCCACGCTTGGGTGTGGTAGACGTTGCCCCGTGGGTGGGCATTTGCGTATGCATCCCATTGGTCTTCTTCGCCGATTTGCAGTTGTCCCACGCAGACAGCACCGTCAGCATGCTGCGCGTCGGGGGTGACGGTCACAGCCTGTCTCGCCGATGCCGTAGTCGCGTCGGTCAGGTCTCTGCTGTGCGCGGTTAGTTGCTGTTCGTATTGCGTGTACATGCGTGCCAACTCGGCTGGCGTGTGAAACGAATCGCTGCTGCTGAGGTGCTCGTCGGCGAACGCCCGCAGCCATCGGCCGTAGGCGGGAAAAAAGTCTTCGTTCATCCCGCGCACGTGGTAGTCGACGATGACGATGCCAGCCGTGTCGCGTGCGGTGTCGAGCAATTGCTTGGCGTAGCCGACGGGGTCTTCGATACGGTTTTTGGCCAGGCGTTGATCAAAATGATCGTCCATCCAAGCGGGTGGCAGCTCGATGAGGTCTAGCTCACGCCGTTGGCCGGGGTGAAACGGTCGAAACGGATGACAGATGCCGCGACGGAATCCGGGGTAAAACTCCAGCGCTAGCGAACTGTCATAAGCCAAGCCTGCTTGCTCATGGCGGTGGAGGGTCTCGTGCGGCATTGTAGGATCGAGGTGCCAATAGTGGTTGCGGTTGCCCGTTACGGTGACTTTCGCGGCCTGTTCGAGTGCGTGTTTTTCACAGCGGATACGCCGAACGTCTTGGTGGGCGTGGTAGGAAGCGTGCAGGCCGACCTCACAGCCGTCGTCGGTTAGCCGACGGAACAGGTCGGTGAATTCAGGTTGCCCAATGTCATAGAAAGCGTCGGGCGTGCCCAGCGCGTATTCGAGCAGCGAACCCTGTCGTGCCATGAAGTAGAACGCCGGCCGCGTGCCGTATTGTTTGGCTAATTCGATCCATGGGTCGAACTGCCAGAAGTGGCTTTGGCCGCAGACGACTTTGCTCATTAGCGCTGTCCCGCCGACGCCTCGTGATCGCAACAGACGCAGGCACTCGATCCAACGGATCATCTGCGGGTAGTCCACGTCATGTGTAAACGCCACGGCAGCCGTTGGGCCCGCGCTCGCCCAGGGCAGGTCCAGAGGCGTTTGGCCAAGATCGGCAAAATGGCGCCGCAGAAACGCCGCGTACTGCGAGACCAGTGGCTTGGTAGGTAGACCCTGTTCAATGAAGAATGAGCCGGTTAGGTCGAGATTGTCACGCTGGTCTCGGGGGTAATGCGGCTCAGGTGCACCGACCAGCAGCCAGTAGCAGGCGAAGATGATGTCGTTGCTAAAGTGCAGTGTCTTGTCGGTGCTTTGAAGCGGCTCTGTTTTTGATTGGCCAAAGTTGAGAAAGGTCAAACCCCCGCTCAGATCGAGACGATCGGGTTGCAGCCAGGGCGCGCCGGTAAAGTGTCTGCCACACGCGACAATGACGACGGTGGCGCTAGCGGATTTGGGCGATAGGCCGTAGTAGAGATCGAAGTCTTTGGGTGATGCGTCGTGTGGCGCTGCGTGAAACTCATACGGGTAGCCGGCGAGGCGCATGAGTGTACGAAGGACGTACTTGATTTCAGCAGCCCATGAGTTGAGTCTGGGGTCCAGGCCGATTTTGATCGGAGCGATTTGTGCCATGACGTGAAACTTGATCGGCGTGTTAACAGCGGTGTACGAGGTCATGCGCTGTTTCGAGTCGTGACGGCCCGCACCAGGCGCCCGGCGACGCGGCCCCAGCGGCGGAGCGCCAGATAGGCGTCGCTACGACCTTCGACTACAGCACGGAACGCGGGCAGGTGCTTGAAATAGTACGTGTCGACGCGAGGTAGCTGAGTTGGGTCGTCGTTGCCCGCACGGCCCAGCCGCGTGGTGACGGCCCCGTGGAACAGCTTCGCTGCGACGGATGTGGCCGCTGGGCTGACGTATCCATAAGGATAAGCAAAGGTTTTCACGGGCTGATCGATGTGCTGTTCGATGTCGGCTACTGAGCCGGCGATCTCGGTGTCGAGTTCCTTCGCGGAGACTTTGCACAGGTCCGGGTGTGTGCGTGTGTGTGCGCCGATCTCGATGCCCGCATCGGATAGTTCTTTGATCTGTGGCCAGGAGAGCATGGGCTGTCGGCCCAATTCGTCCGGCGGTGGGGCCCAGTCGTTGTCTTGCCCGACGTGACCGGTCACGATGAAGACCGTAGCGCTGAAACCGTAACGGGTCAGAACGGGTAGGGCGTGTTTATGGAAATTCGCAAAGCCATCGTCGAATGTGATCGCGACACGGTGCTCGGGCCAACGGCCTGTAGAGCGGCGATTATCCAGGGCTTGACCCAGCGAAATGCCTTGGAACCCGATCTCGGTTAGCGACTGCATTTGCTGCACGAATAGACTCGGCGGGATCGAAACCACAGAGCCCGTGTCGTCGAGTGAGTGATAGGTCAGGATTGTTAGGCGATCTGGTGCGGTCATCTGCTGTGTGTCCTGGAGGGCGATTCCCTTTAGCCCGTGTTGGTAGCGTGACCGTCGCTGTCACGTGCGAGGCGGTGCTGGATCGTGCCCACGAGGATACACACGCCGCAGTAGAAGAAATACAACCAATGCATGGGTACGGTGCGGAGCGTAAACCACAGCCCACGACGAGCGGCAAAGTAACGATAAAAATCAAAATTAATCAGCGTGACGAGGACCGCCATCGCGGCAGCGACGAGCCAGAGCCCTGGCCAACAGATCGCGGCGACAGTCGTGATGATGGTTAGGTAGACCAGCACCACGGAAACACGCTGGGACCATTTGGTATTGAGCGTCTGATTGATCGCACCGGACCTGAGCATGAGTCGGGTCCACGGGATGCCACGGTCAAACACATCGGTCTTAATCAGGTTTGTCAACGTCCACCGCTTGAGGTGCTTGCAGCGGATGGACTGGTCGAGCACGATTCGGTGTCCCGCCTCGCTAATCCGTGCGCCCAGGTCGATGTCCTCGATTGAGGGTCGTCGGTATCGCTGTTCGTCGAAGCCTCCGAATTGGAGGAACACGTCACGCCGCATCGCACCACAGCCGGCCCAGAACGTGGTCACAGGACCGTCCGAATCCTGGTGGACGTAGTGGTGAAACAAATTTTTATATTGCGAAACAAAATTCGGGTCGTCCGGCTCGTCGTCGTAGGTGCCTATGACAGAGGCGACACCGGGATCGGCGTCGAACACAGCGGCAAAGCGGCCTAACGTGTCGCTGTGGATGCAGACATCGGCGTCCACGAAGACCAGGTGTGTGCCGCTTACGTGTTTTGCCGCGTGGTTCCGCGCAACGCCCGGGCCGTTGGGACCCTCGATGCGCATGTAGCGGTGACCGTATTCACTAACAATCGGCTCGATAGGTTCGGTCGAGCCATCGTCGATCACCAGCACCTCGAATCCTTTGTATTCACTCTGCGCCAGCGCGTCGAGGCACCGCTTGAGCATGTGCACGGAATTGTGCACCGGCACAATGACCGAGAGGGTGGTCGTGTCGCTTGGCGCTGCGACAGTTTTGTCGCTGGTAAGCGGCTGGATTTGAGTGGATTTGTCGGTCATGTTTGAACGCCCTAAGGCGTCGTGAACAGGGGAGGTACTAGAACCTGTTTCAAAACTCCTCTCCCCTTGAGGGGAGAGGTTGGGTGAGGGGTGAAAGCCCCGCAAATCACGGGCACACGACCCTCCCCCTACCCCCTCCCTGATAGGGAGGGGAATTATGAAACCAGTTCTTAGTGACTGGATTCGTCTTGGGTCATTTGCTGACGCATGTAATCGATGACACGCCCCAGTGTCTGGTCGAGCGTCATGGTGGGCTTATAGCCAATAATGGATTGAATTTTATCGAGTGAGGGTTTGCGATCGCGCAGGTCCTCAAACCCTGGTGCGTAGGCTTTGGAATACGGGATGTACTCGAGGGTGCTGGTGCTTTTGGTAAGCTCGATAATGCGCTTGGCGAGGTCCTCGATGGAGATCGGTGTTTCCGCACCGATATTAAAGACTTGTCCCGCGGCACGGGGCTCTTCCATTAGTTTAATTACAGCGCCGACCACATCGTGCACGTCGCCAAAGCAGCGGGTCTGCTTGCCGTCGCCGTAGACCTGGATCGGTTCGTTGCGGAGCGCCGACTGTACGAATCGCGGTACGACCATGCCGTAGGTACCGGTTTGGCGTGGGCCAACGGTATTGAAAAATCGTCCGACCACAGCGGGCAGGTCCGTCTGTCGGTGATATGCCAGCGCAAGGTACTCGTCGATAGCTTTGCTGGCTGCATACGACCAACGGCTAAGCGTCGTGTTGCCGTAGACGACGTCGTCGTCCTCGCAGAAAGGAATCTTGGTGCTCTTGCCGTAGACCTCGCTGGTGGAGGCAATAAATATTTTTTTGTTGTGACGCGCAGCGGCGTCGAGGACGACCTGCGAGCCGTGGATATTCGTCTCAATCGTATGAACGGGTCTTTTAACGATCATGTCGACGCCCACAGCCGCGGCGAGGTGGAAGATGCGATCGCAATCAGCGATGAGGATCTCCATGAGCGTGACGTTGTCGACCGATCCATCGATGAACTTGCACCGGGGATGCTTGAGAAACTGCTTGATGTTTCCCCGTCGGCCCGTCGAGAGGTTATCCATGAGCGTGACCTCGTCGCCAGCGTCCAGGAGCCGTTCGGTGAGGTGGGAGCCGATAAATCCAGCGCCGCCGGTGATCAGTGATTTCATAGATACTCTCCTCGTATAGAAGACAACCCTGTCGAGTCATCGGTCATTGTGTGATAACGGTTGATTGTGATGCGTCCTGTTTGGCCGGTGTTAACTCGTAGCGGAAAAAAACACGATGCGTCCGGCAAATGTATCTGATTCGGTGGATTGACAGGGGTCACAGATAGGTCGGCCGGCACGTTTTCGCGCGAGCATCTCACGCACCACATCGAGGTAGTGCCCCAAGAACGGTGCCTCGGCGAATTCGGCGTCGTAGGCGGCCCGCCCCTGCTGCGAAAGCTCACGCCGAAACGCCGCGTCGGTGCGGATACGTTCGATGGCGTCGCGAAGCTGAGCGTCGTTCTTATACGTCAAGCCACCGCCGTGCGTGTTGACCAGTTCTTCGAGCGAGCTCTGGGCGTACACGATTACGGGCGAATTCGCAGCCCAAGACTCAGCGACGATCAGGCCAAACGTCTCGTAGCACAACGACGGGACGACGGTAGCCAGTGCCGCGTGATACAGCGTGTGGAGCCTGCGGTGATCGACACGGCCGATGAACTTAATGTTCGGCGCGTCACCCGCGAGTCGGCGCAACTCGGACTCATAATTCCCCGAGCCCGCGATCAGCAGATCAGCGTCGGGTAGCGCTCGGAAGACCGGGATGATGTTTTGCACACCCTTGATCTTTTCGAGTCGGCCCACGAAGAAGAAAAACGGCCTGCCGTCGTTGAGGGGCTTGGGGTCGTCAAGTTGAACAATTGGCTCGGGGTGGAAAAGCGGTAGCTGGACCATATTGCCCTTGATGCCCCGCTGACGGTGCATGTTCATCGTAAAGAGGCTCGGCCCGACGAAGGCGTCAATGGCACGTGTGGCGCGTTGCATCAGCCCGGTGTATCGCCATATTTGTGGCGGACGACGCCCGTGGAGCGTGCAGCGCAGGCACGTTGGCTTATCACAGACTTTTCGGTCGAATTTCCACAGCACGTGCATTGGACACACCAGCCAGTGCTCGATGAGCGTGCACAGCTTCAGCGCATTGCCGTACCGGAAAACGTGTGGCCCCCCCAGCAGAGAGACGTTGTTGTAATGGATGACATCGAAGTCGCCGCGGTCGAGGTGCCGCCGCAGCGCCGGTCCTTGTAGGCAGGGCCTACCGGTTTGTTGGACCGCTAGTAAACCCAACGATCCCAGCGGCGTGCGGATGGGTTGGACGGTGACGTTGGCGTGATCATCGTAAGGTTCATCGGGTATGCGGCCCGTGGCCATCTCGTACGCCGAGGGGCTGTGCAGGACCGTGACACGATGCCCGAGTTTGGCCAGGCCGTTGGCCAAGCGATGAGCGTAGATGCCGTCGCCGCCGAAGTTGTAAGGCGGATAAAACGTCGTGACGAGGCAAAACTTCAACGGGTTGTCAATCTGCGTGGTCAAGGGTCGTTCTTAATGCCGCAAGTATTACAGATCGATTTCCGCAATAGATTTCACAAGCTAAAACCGACGGAATCTATTGAACAGCGTCTCGAAAGATAGCGACGGCCTGACGAGCGGATTGGTTCCATGAAAAGTCTTTCGCTCGTGCGAGGCTGCGTCGTTGAAGATCTTCGCGGTGAGCGTCGTCGGTGAGCACGCGAGCCAGAACATGAGCTATGGAGGTGTCGTCGTGCGGGTCGAACAATTCGCCGGCACCGTTGAGCACCTCGGGCAGCGAGCCGCGATCGCTAGCGAGGACGGGCGTGCCGCACGCCATCGCCTCGGCGGCGGGTAAGCCAAAGCCCTCAAGATACGATGGGAATACAAACGCCTGCGCTGCCTTATACACATGCCACAGATCGTCGTCAGGCACAAAGCCTGGGAAATGAACACGCTGATCGAGATTTTGGTCCGCGACGATCTGCTTCAGTTCTTCATAACACGTACGGAAAGCGTCGCCGGCGTAGTCGCCTACGAGCACGAGCCGGACGTCGGTCATACCGGGTTCGTGGGCGATCCGCACGAAGGCGTTGATCAACGTGTCAAGATTCTTGTGCGGGCTGATCCCGCCGACGTAGAGCAGGTAGCGTTCACCGGGTCGCAGGCTGTGACGCTCAAGGGCCTGTTCGTCGAGTGTGCGTGGCGCGTGGTCGAAAGAAAATGCTTCACCTGGCGCCTCCGAGACCACGCGGACGCGGTCCTCGGGTAGTTGAAAATAATCGATCAAGCCCCGTTTGGACGCCTGCGAGACGGTCATTACATAAGTTGCGGCACGGATCGCCATCAGAGACTTCAGGTTCCAGAAAAATCGGCTACGCCTGGAAGAAAAGATCAGGTGCGGCAGAGTCTCCGCGATGACGTCGTGAAAGGTGACGACGCAGGGAATGCCTCTTGGTATGGGAAAGAACGAATACACCGCTGGGAAGAACATCAGATCGGGCGCGTGCTGCCGCACGAGGCGGTGCATGGCCCACATGTCGGGAACCGAACGCCTGCCGTCGGACGAGGCCGCTTGCGTGACGGCCTGGGACGTCTGCGCTGCGATGACGCGGCAGCCGTCTGGGAAAGCAGACTGCTCGGCGGTTTGGCGATCGGCGAAAAGGAGGTATTCATTTTCAGGGTCGCTGGCGATGATGGCGGGAACCAACTCGCGGATAAACCGCCCAAAACCACGGTGGTTCGACCAACAGGCTGCATCGATACCGATACGCATATGACAAAAATCACTCGATGAAAAAACAGAATGGTGCGAGAGCTATCGCTGTCGTATATCAACCACGCGGTTGTAGACCCGTCCGATGGCGAATCCGATGACACCGCCGCAGACGAATGCCCAGAAGAATCCGATGACAGCACCGGGCCAGGTAACGGAATAACCCGGGAAGAAATTGCCCAATAGTTGCAGGTGGATACCCGCATCCGGGCCCCCGTCGATGATGAGCACAGCGGTCATCGCGAAGAGACCCACGCCAGCGATCAGCCCTATGACCATACCCAGCACGACCGCTTTGAGTCTGGCGACGGCACGCGTGATTTCGTATTCAATATGCGCTCTGTCTACACTCTGTTCGTCGGTCATCGTAATCGCTCCAGCAAGTCGCGGGTCTGAGAGGCCTCTGCTCGCCATTTGGCGGCAAACGCGTAGGCCTTCGTGAAGAAGTTACTTAGCCACGCACACCCGTAGCCCAGGATATATCCGAGGATCGCGGATTCTACCAATCCGATCAAGGCACCCGGCCACGAAACTTTATATCCGATTAAATAGTGTCCCAGCAGTGATAAGGTTGGCCCTACTTCCTCGCCGCCCCGCAGCAGCAAGATAGCACTGACAATAAAGATGCCCAGGCCGCAGACCACGCCCGATGCGACACCCAGTGCCACCGGATCGAGCTTCGCCAGCGCCGCCTGAATCAGTTGCTCGGGTGTGGGTAGCGACGGCTCGTCGGTCTCGACGCGCCCGGGCACCATGCGGTCGGAAGGCTTCCGCTCTTCCTCGTGGTAGTCCTTTTCAACGTTGACCGCCCAGATGTCGTATTCCTGGCCGGTGATGTTGCGCGCCGCGTAGACCCCTGTGAGCATGGAGTGGTCTTGGTTGTTGTACCGGTGCTGACCGTTGCGACCGATCGTCTGAAGGTTCTTGAACGTATCGAGATATCGTCGTACCGTCGCGAGGTGCTCGGGATAGGCTTGATCGTAAATAGGGTAGGCCTTCTTCATCCGGACTACAGTGCCGTCCTCTACCTCATCGGGCTCGATCAGGCCGAGCTTGACGCATTCCTGTCGGCCCAATTCGATCAGACGCTGGTCGTCCCAATTCCATAAATCATCGGTGTCCCACAAAAAGTATTCCAGACCCAGCGAGCTGCGCGTAGGATCGGGGACCATCTCGGGGCTCCAGTTTTTGTAGTTCTGGATGCGGCCCATCTTGACGTCTGACGAATGGATGTAGATCCAGTTGTCGGGGAAAAGGTCGGCACGTTTGACGATTAAAACAACGGTAAGAAAGTCGCGGTATCGCAGACCGTCCGCAGCCCGGATTACCTCAGCGGGTGGCAGCGGGTCGAACGAATGGATCAGTTCACGCAGCGGCATGGTCGAGAGGAAGTCGTCACCGTCGTACTCGATCTGCTCGCCCTGAACGTTCCTGCCCAAGGCGCTTTCGACTCGGCCGTTGCGGTGGCGAAACTTTTCGATCCGGATTCCACGCAGCGTAGGGTTGCCGCGGCTATTGAGCGACTGTTCGCAGTTTTCCCACATCATCCCCGGGCCCAGACGCGGATATTTGAACTTATCGATCAGCGTCGTGATGACTTGGCCGTCTTTTGATTTTCCGTCGCCCAGGATCGCGTTGCGCAGCGCTTCGGTCAGCGAAAGGTTCTTGATACGCTGGGCCGCCCAGTCAGCGGAAATCTCTCCACAGGGAATACCCCATACCTTTTCGGTGTAGGTCTTAAAGAAGATCTCAAACAGCCTGCGTCCAAAACGGTTGCAGACCCATTGCTCAAAAGTGTTTTCAGGCTGCGTGGGCCACAATTTGTACTTAGCGTAGCTACAGCCAATACGAACCGTTTCGATCGGTCCCAGCCCCAGCAGTGCATTCCCCGCCTTCAGGGGGTAGTCGAAGAATCGCCCACGATAATGGATGCGAGACATCCGGGGTCGCATGAGAAACTCTTCATTGAGCATTTCATCCCATAAATCATTAACCAATTGAATTTTCGAGAAGAACCGATGCCCACCGATGTCAAAGCGATAGCCCTGATAGTTGACCGTACGGGAGATACCCCCGACCTGTTGATCGGCTTCGAGGATGGTCGAGGTCTTGCCGAGTTTGGCCAACTCGTACGCTGCGGTCAGACCTGCGGGACCGGCACCAGCTATGACAACATCAGACATAGAGAATACGACCCTTCTGTTTTTGAAGCCGACGCGGCTACCCGTCCTGTGGGTATATGCGCAAACTCCGTCCCCCTAAACGACCATACGCCGTTTATGCAATCTTCTGCAGTATAAATGCTTACGTCCAAAAATCTGGATTGCAAGCTCTTGAAAAATCGGTTGCCCCATTAAGGAAAGGGAATTCTCTTCTCAGTAGTGGTTCCCCAAATCTCTACCCGCGTCATATATCCCGTAAATCGGGTCACGTCAAGACTTTTCCTCATATTTTATCAAAACATAAACTCTATCAGAGCCGCAAAATCCACATGGTGTGTTATAACAAGTTATCTGGACTAGACGTATAACTCGGTCCGGCTAACCTGGTCCACCGATTGGGATCATCGGGCGATTGACCAAGGGAATTTTTTCATGAACGATTAATGGACGTTATTTGGATACGTTGAAATTGCGTTTAGCATGAATGGATCGGTCGTGTACAAATAAACAAAGATAAAAAGCCCCATAATCAGTTTGTTTGATGCCACTTACGTTCTACGCGCGGGAAAGGTAACTGCCGTCTTCTGTACTCACACGGACCACCTCTCCCACATCGATAAACGGCGGGACCCGTGTCTTTAGGCCCGTCTCTAGAGTCGCTTCTTTGAGTTGGTTCGTGGCGGTCGCACCTTTGATGCCAGGCGGTGTCTCCGAGACCTCTAGGTCTACCGTTTTGGGCAGTTCCGCCATCACGGGCTGACCTTCGGTGAATAGGACGTGTAACTGCGTGTTCGGCTTGAGGAATTTCATAGCTTCGCCGATCAAATCTTCGCTGATTGTGACCTGATCGTAATTCTCGCTGTCCATGAAAATATGACCGCTGGGCTCGGAGTACAGGTATTCCATCTCTCGTCGGTCTAGGTTTACCTGTTCGATATCTTCACCACTGCGAAGGCGTTTTTCAATCGAGGTGCCCTCGGGCACGCGCTTGAGCTTGACCTGGACGAAGGCGCGTAGATTGCCCGGCGTCACGTGATGAAACTGTGTAATCACGTACACGCATCCATCCATTTTCACCGCCATGCCCGGCCGAAGGTCGGTCGACTTCACCGTGTTATTCTCCTATTAAATCATCACAACGATTCTATAAATCAATCAGAAGCATAATTGTAACAGCCCTCCATATCCTCGCCACGCTCGTGAAACAGCGTGGGGTGCTAATGGGAATGGTGGTTGTGCAATGCCCGCAAATACCAGCACGTTATTTGGTTGGGAGATTTGCGGAGAACATTATTAAAACTCATTAGCGCATGGGGTAGCGGACAAAGCACGCAAGAGCTAGAATGTGATCAGCATAAATTCAGGCGCGAGGCTGACAGTCCGGAGCGAAGACACCGATTTTGAGACGCGGCTTCCTGTCACGACCTGGAGAGGTGAAATAGCTGAGACGGGCGCCAAAGTAGATCTTTGTTATAAAGCTCGCTGAACCGACGCAGCCTTGTGTCTGTTTTTTTGCGCGCGTGACGCAGCAAGGCCAAGGGCTATGTAAGCAGCAGCCCCGGTGATCGTAGTTCACACCAGTCCGGATAGGGTAAATAACCATAAGCCTAGCAAAAACATGCTGTTGCGAGTTCATTCGGTGAAGGTGTTACGGTTTGGTATTGTAGGACCGATAAGTTTGAGATATACTCAACCAAGAGAAGTTGGGAGCTAGCAGTGAGTTGAGGCAGCGGGGCAGAGTCGTTGTGAGAAAAGAGAAGGAGCTAGAAGGGAGATACAGGGGATGGGGAATGCTCTCGAACCCCTCGCTTTTAAAAGGCGGGGGGTTCTTTTTTTTTTGATTGGTTGATATAGCGGATTTAATACCAATTCCACTTGAAACTCACACGCATTGACGGACGCGGGGACATGAGAGACGACAGCTTACAGTTGCTACAACGCGCTAGAAAATACGCAATGCGTATAATAACAGATCATTTTAGAGCAACTGGGTCAATATTATCCATCTTGATTGGATCGTAGGTGTAACAAACATCTGTATTTCACGGCTTGCAAGCAAGCCGTGCCACCCGGTCAATGAAGATTAATGACGCCAGTTGCTCTAGACACAGTGATTATTGAATAGGTCGCGTCTGCGTATTTCAAATCAATTGTTCGGATAGCTAGCCTATCGTTAATTCGGCTTGTAATAAACCTCCAGACTCAATGAGGAGTTTCGTCATGATTAAGAATGTAACTCATCGTGATTATTTCAGAGCAATGGTTGTAACTGGTGTACTGGGCTTGTTAATGACAAGCTCAGTTGAAGCGGGAGACATGGAGAAATTCGAGCGGATCAAATCATTGGTTGGGAGGTGGGAAGGCACATCAACCAGTCAGCACGAGGGAACACATGAAGCGGCGTTTGAATTCAGCCTAACGGCGGGAGGAAGCGTGGTAGTCGAAAAGCAATTCGTCGGGACCGACCACGAAATGTATACGTTGTATTACATGTCCAGAGAAGACCTGCTGCTCACGCATTACTGCATGCTGGGGAACCAGCCCAGGATGATCTCGACGGGCCAGGGCGGTGAAGATGAGGTGTCTTTTGATTTTGCCGACAAGACGGGCATGGAAACCGAGGGTGATTCACACATGCACAAGGCCAAGATTATGTTTGTGAGCCCAAGTCATATTCGTTCGGAATGGGTGATGTACAAAGAGGGCAGCCAAGCAGATATGGCGAAAATCGATCTCAAGCGAGTGCAATGATCGCCAAGCAAATGTCGACGCGGGTGACTCATCTACATTATTGCTGCGGTAAAAAAGGCAATTGCGGGAGCGGTATCGCTGCAATTGTAAAGCGGCAGCTTTAGGATCGAACTGGCGCAGGATATCGTTTAATTGTCTTTACACATTGAATTAACATTCAATTGAGCGTAGCGGAACCCAGTAAGCCGATACAGTTACGGGATGAGGTACGCCCATAGTGAGTGACCCTGGGTAGGCGAGAAAACGCCAGCGACATCGGGATCAATGATGGCTGATTTATTTCCACAGGACGGGTGGCTGTACTTCGATCAGGACATGACCAAGGCGCAGGTGCACCCATTAGCTGGGTGCACCTGCGGCGGTGCTATCGGCGCGTTGCCCGGGCAAAGAGACCGCCAACGAAGATGCGGCAGCGGTGATCCCATACGACGAACGATCGGGTGTACTGGTGGTAGCGGATGGGCTCGGTGGTGAGCGGTCTGGAGAATTGGCGGCGGACCTGGCAATCAGTTCGCTGCAATCGGAGCTACAAGAGGCAGCCAGGCAAGGTGTGTTGCTACGCTCGGCGATCATGGATGGGATCGAACAGGCAAATCTCGCGGTGCAGGAGTTGGGGATCGGCGCGGCAACGACCCTGACGGTGGTGGAGATACACGATGGGACCGCCCGACCCTACCACGTGGGGGACTCAATGATCCTGGCGATAGGTGGTCGAGGGAAGATTAAACTTCAGACCATATCGCACTCCCCGATTGGGTTTGCGGTGGAAGCGGGTTTTTTAAACGAATCAGAGGCGATGCGTCACGAAGACCGACACGTCGTATCGAACGTGGTGGGCACAGCCGATATGCGAATCGAAGTGGGGTCTGCGGTTCGGTTGGCACAGCGGGATACACTCTTGCTAGCCAGTGACGGCCTGTTCGATAACCTGTGCATAGACGAGATCGTCGAGCGCGTGCGCAAGGGTCCCATAGATCATGCAGCACAACGGTTGGCAGCCGACTCGCTGCGACGCATGGCGGAAACGCGCAACGGTCAACCGTCGAAACCAGACGACCTGACGGTGGTGGCCTACCGATTGAGGGTGTAATACGCATTGCGTATATTTCTAACGCGTTGTAGATGATGTAAGTTATTGTCTATTCTATTCCCGCGTTCGCAGATGCTACGCAAGTATTAATCTTGATTGGTATAACCCCGACAATTCAAAGACCGTTTTACGCATGATTTGCACAGAGCCAGGAACATTTGGCTTGCGGGTGTCATTTGCGCACCTTTGAAGGGTTTTGTCATGAGTGTGTCGTGTCGGTGTGGTTTGTACGGCTTATGTGGGATCTGATGGAGACCAACGCAGCGATATACAGCAGTTGCGGGACGTCGATGAAGGGGGATTGCGGGTTGGTCCGACGCGATAGGCATGGCGTCGATGAGGGCGAGAAAATCTGAACGTGGTGGCGTAGTGACGCCCCGAGTGGTGCAGCGACGAGCGTGGTCGGTGGCGGCGTGCCTGTGGGGTATGGTGGTGGCAGGTTCGCTCGGTGGGTGCAGCGCGGCAAACCTAGAGACAAGGTGGACCCAAGACCGAGGCGGCGTGCTGTGTGACGCGAGGCAAGACCGGGTGAGCGGTGTGTGTGGGAAGTTGTTGCGGGCGTGGCTGGATTATGAGTTGACGATCGAGGTGTTGGATAGCAATGCGTTGGACGCGCATATATGGCCAAAAGGATCGGTGTATCTGACACGCGGGCTGATCGACAACATGGATGACGAGGAATTGGCTGCGGCGGTGGCGCACGAAGTGGGGCACTTACTCAATGACCAAAGCGGCCAAGCGTTAGCGTCGTTGGCGGGGCAGACAATCGTGTGCAACGAGGAGTCGTACGCCGACTTGTTGGGTTGCCGGCTACTAGAGAGGCAGGGGATCGACGGGCGAGCGATGATCCGGTTGCTGCAAAAGGTGGAACGTTGCGAGCAACTCAGTGCATCGCGGCGGGTTCAGATGGCTAAACGGATCGACCTGCTTAACGAAGTATACAGCTACGAAACGCAACAGGATCGTTGACTCGAACGCCATCACGCAATGTAACTGTAGAAGATATAGCGCAACCCCACGTCGATTTTCAAACCAACGGGCAACAAGCGGTTTAATAGCCGCTGTTATCTAGTGAATAAAACGGGTCGCTTATCACTTCACGCACCTCGACGGGGTCATCGGAACCTGTGAGGCTGCGCGGTTGATCAGTGGACCTGCACCCTGGTAGTAACACGATCAGAAACAAAGCGGAAGCGATAACTGTAAAGATAAACTTCAAAATTTCTCTCCCGCATCGTGCGCGAAAGAAATTGGCGGGCTGTCGATACGTTCTAAACTCGCCAGATTCTTTCGTGCGACGGGGCATGTCTATGAATAGGCACGCCTAGAGCATTGGCACAGGCAGCAGTAGCACATCTCGCTTAGTCGCAGCCACTCTGTTCGGCAGCAAGATTAATAGCCGCTGTCAATCGGGTAATACGGGTCGTTCATCGCTTCATGTTCGGCAACGGTGTCGTCGGAGCCTGTGAGGCTGTGCGACTGATCCGTGGAACTGCATCCCGGCAGTGACACGAGCAGAAACAGAACAGAAGCGGTGATGGTAAAGAAGGTTTTCATGGGTTTTACTCCCGCATCGTATGCAAATGAACCTAGCGGCCTGTCGATGCGTTCCAGACTCGCCGGGCCCCGTCTCGCGGCGGGGCTTACCTCCAAATGATTATAGGCGGGGTGAAGGGCGGCGGCACAAGTGGGGTGGCGAAGAGCTGCGGTGCGCTTGGAGATACGGGCGTTGGTATGATGCGAATTATATGAATACGTGCAAGACAGGCGGTAAATTCCCGGAACGGAGGCTACGTCGGCTGCGTCGAGTCGAATCGCTCCGCGACGCGGTGGCGGACGTGCGCCTAAACAAAGATGACCTGGTATGCCCTGTATTTGTGGGCGATTTCGAGTCGTCACGGCCTGTGGCGAGTATGCCGGGGGTCGAGCAGCAATCGGTCAAGGATGCGGTGGACAGAATCCGGGAACAGACGCGGGTTGGTCTTCGGCAATTTGTCTTGTTCGGGGTGACGCACGAGAATAAGAAGGACGCCACGGGTAGCTACGCAGCCCACGAAGACGCGCCGGTGAACCGCGTGCTCAAATCAGTACGAGACGCAGGGATCGAAGCTGTGATGTATGCGGACCTGTGCTTGTGTGAGTACACGGGGCATGGGCACTGTGGCGTGCTCGACAACAGTGCGGGGGCAGCAGAAACGAAAGTCGAAGTCGACAACGACCGGACGCTCGACGTGCTGGGTCGGGTGGCGTGTGTGCTCGCCAGCAGCGGCGCGGACGTCGTGGCGCCATCGGGCATGATGGATGGCCAAGTCGGCACGGTGCGTCGGGCACTCGACGACAACGGACACGGGCAGGTGGCGATTCTGTCGTACAGTATCAAATACGCGTCGAGCCTGTATGGGCCGTTTCGTGATGCGGGGGGGGGTGACATGAAGTTTGGGGATCGACGTGGGTATCAGATGGATTACCGCCGATCGCGGGAATGGCAGGCGCAACTAAATCAAGACCTGGCCCAGGGGGCGGACATGGTGATGGTCAAGCCCGCAGGTGCGTATCTTGATATTGTGCGTCAGGTACGTGACGCGTGTAGTGTGCCCGTGGGCGCGTACCACGTCAGCGGCGAGTATTCGATGATGTGTGCCGCTGCGGAACGGGGCTGGCTCGATCTAAAGGAAGCGGCGTTGGAAGTGACGCACGGTATCAAGCGTGCCGGGGCGGATGTGATCGTGACGTATTTTGCGCCGCAACTCGTGGGATGGATATAAACGGCATTGATTTGGAACTGTTGTAGGTCGATGAGGGGTTCGTCAGTTCAGAGGTAAGGATCAGGATTGTTATGCTGCCAAAGCTGCGACAACGATTGGTAATCGTGGTAGCGATGGCGCTAGGTGCCACGTTGTGGTTGTGCGTGTCGGGTCCGCTGGGGGCACCAGACGGCATGGGTGGGTTGAGCCTAACGTCGGCACGGATCGGGTTCTGGGGCGCGACGTTGCTGACAGCGGGCGTGGGGATCGCGGCAATGGTGTTGGGGGTGATCGCGTCGGCGATGGGAAACCCGCTTTCGGGCGTTTTCGCCGTCGCGGGTGGCTTGTGCGTGCTTTCGGCAAAAGGTGGTGCAATCGACGGCTGGATGGCCAGGGTAGAGATACCGGGGGGATACGCATGGCTGATGGCGGAGATGCTCGTGTGGCAGATGGGCGTGGCGATCATGGTCGTGGCGATACAGATATACCGGTCGCCGCTACGGACCAAGTGGCCGGCACTGGCGTTTGAGGATCACCTGGGGGTCGACCTTCACATCCGCATGCCACGGTTGCAGTCAGCAGCAGCGGGGCTGGTATGCGCGACGGTGGGTCTGCTCATTAGCAGCGCGATGATCCGTACGTCAGACGTGGGGCAGGTAATCGGCTCTCTGGTCATTGCGTTTGGCATCGGTGGCGTAGCGGCGGGGTTAATCTTCCCGAAGGTAAACCCCGCGGGCGTGCTGTTCGGACCCGCGCTTGCGGCAATCGTGGTGTATGCGTACGTGGTGCTACGGTTCCATAGCGAAGAAACACTGTTGCGTGCATGGTTCACGGGGGAGATATATGGTGCGGCGCTGGCGCTGCCGATCCACTATGTGTCTGCGGGGCTTGCGGGCTGTGCGATGGGCGTGGGGTTGGCACAGGGGATCGAGGCGGCCAAAAACGAAGTTGTTCAGGAGTGAGCCGGTACGGTGACGATGCAGAACTCATCCCAAAACCCCCATGCGGGGTTGAATCGGGTGCTACTGGCTGCTTGTCAGCCAGTATAAATGACAAAGGTTTACACCGGCGGATCAGTTGTCGGTGGTTTATTATTTGAGTTTTGGGATGAGTTCTAGACGTATGGGCTGCGAATTGTGCGTCCCAGCCTAGGCTCACGGCCACAGATCGGAAGATGATTGCAATAATCATTGCTATGCGACCGTTTAAAAGACAGATTAAAGACGCACACGAAGCAGGCATCGCAGCACCAAAATCTAAATCTGGTATGACAGGCGGATGAATCTAAAGTCAATATTTGTACGTGTAGGTGTTTGGCCTAGACCGGGGATGTGGGACGTGGGCAGGGGTATCGTGCTGGCAGCTACGGTCGGTGTGATCGCCGGTTTCGGTGCGATCGCGTTTCACTGGTTGTGTCAAGCGGTGACGCACGGCACACTCGAATGGATGGCGGGGTATCGGCCGACTGAACCCGCCGGAGAGAGAGATATGTTTTCGGTGCTTGGGGTGCCGTTTCGGCCTTGGTTGCTCGTGTTAATCCCAGCGGTGGGAGGGCTTGTCAGTGGCGGATTGGTGTTTTGGCTGGCACCGGAAGCGGAGGGCCACGGCACGGACGCCGCGATTCAAGCATACCACCACAAACGGGGGATGATCCGGTGGCGTGTGCCGGTGGTAAAGATGATCGCCTCCGCTGTGACGCTGGGCACGGGCGGATCAGGTGGTGAGGAGGGCCCGATCGCGCAGATCGGTGCGGGCTGCGGATCCACACTGGGTACGTGGCTGAAACTACCCGATGCCGAGCGGCGTAGTCTGATGGCGGCGGGCGTAGGTGCAGGGATCGGTGCGATTTTCCACGCGCCGTTGGCGGGTGCGATCTTCGCTACCGAAGTGCTGTACCGTGACCCCGACTTCGAGGCGGAGAACCTGATCCCGGCGTTTATGTCCACAACCGTGGCGTACAGCGTCTTTTGTTTGGTGTATGGGTTTGAGCCGTTGTTTGACGTGGGCAGGCTGCACTTCAGCGACCCTTTTATCATGATGCCGTTGACAATACTGGCTGTGGTGATGGTGATAGCGTCACTGGCGTTTGTGAAGTGTTTTTATGGTGTGCACGCGCTGTTTGAGCGATGGCGTGTACCGAGGGTAATCAAGCCCATGATCGGCGGCGCGGCCACGGGTGGATTGGCATTACTGATGTACTACAGCCTGGGGCTGATGGGTGAGCAGGCCGGACGCGATGGCTTGAGCGTCTTATCGGTGGGATACGGTTATCTTCAGAATGTGCTGTCGAGCACCGATGGTGAGGGGCTGATGGTGCTGGTGTTGTTGGCGGTGGGGGTGGGGAAAATCCTTACCACATCATTAACAATCGGATCGGGTGGGTCGGCGGGTGTGTTTGCACCAAGCATGGTGATCGGTGGGACGTTGGGCGCGGTGGTAGGGCTGGGCATGGATTATTGGCTCGGTGGTATGGGGATTTGGGGCGACATCCGGTTGGAGGTATACGTGATCCTGGGTATGGCTGGCTTCTTTGCGGCGACGGGGAACACGCCGGTCAGTGCGCTAATCATGGTCTCGGAAATGACGGGTAGCTACGCGCTGCTGCTCCCAGCGATGTGGGTCTGCGCGCTGACGTACCTGCTGGGACGCGGTTGGACGATCTTCTCAGAGCAGGTGGGTTCACGGGTGGAGTCGCCGGCACACCGGGGCGACTTTATTATCGACGTGCTCAGCGGTCTGACGGTCCGTGACGCAATTGGCAGAGCGATACGTGACTTTAAAGCCGTGCCGATGGGCATGCCGCTTAGCGACATTGTGCACCTGATCACCGATACGCGTCAGACGTGTTTCCCGGTGGTGGACGAGCAGGGCGAGTACTACGGCCTGTTTGGGATCAATGATGTGAGGCAGTTCTTGTACGACTCGGATGGGATGGGCGACTTGGCCGTGGCGCAGGACCTCGCAAGCACAGAGGAGCCGATACTCACGCTCCAGACCGACCTATCCAGCGCGATCAGCGAGTTTGCGTCGGGTCGTTACGAGGAGCTGCCGGTGATCGACGCCCAGGAGCCGGGAAAGGTAATCGCGCTGATGCGTCGCCAAGACGTGATCACGGCCTACAGTATGCGCCTATTAGCAATGCGAAGAGACGGAGCGGAATTCGAGACCTGATCGACGATTTGCCCATAGCGACCATGGTGAGAGCCGCGAGCCGTTCTTTGCCTCGTATTTCTCTGTGCCGCGCGGCCTGAGAGCGGGTTCGCCATAATAGAACGATGTCTCAGGACAAGCCCCGGTACAAATTCGGCTGGTCGAGACGACTGCACGGGCGTCGCGCGTTTGATGCGGTATTTGCCGGTCGCTGTCGCAAACCCGCGGGACCATTGGTGGTGTATGGCCTGCCGAACGACATGGGCTATCTGCGGTTGGGGCTGTCGGTCTCGCGGCGTGTGGGCAACGCGATCAAGCGTAACCGAATCAAACGGCTAATCCGTGAGACGTTTCGATTGTGCCAGCAGGAGCTAGTGGAGGATGCAGCGGGCGGGGCGGGGTATGATTTGGTGGTGGTCGTGCGGGCGCACGAGGCCATGAAATTAGAAGACTACCAGCGTCTGCTGATGGATGGGGTCAAGGCCGTGGCGAAACAATGGCAGCGTAGAGGAGGCTAAGGGGTGACAACGATCAATCGCATGGCGAGTTGGGTCCTGATCTTTGCGGTGTCGGTGTACCGTGCGACAATCGGGCGGTTGCTGATCGGGCACTGCCGGTACCTGCCCACGTGCAGCCAATACATGATCGACTCGATCGAAAAGCATGGCCCGTGGCGAGGCGCGTGGCGGGGGGTAAGGCGTGTGCTACGGTGCCATCCCCTAGGCGGCCACGGCGGGTACGACCCGGCGTGAGGGTTGATACGGTCTCCAAATTAAGGCGAAAATGATGGGCGTGTGGTCAAAGGCATCGAGAGATCAGTTCGGGGGCGGTCGCAATCGGGCCGATAGTGGGGGTATGAAGGTTATCGGTGACGTCGTCGGGTACGTGGGGCGGTTGCTCAGGCAGCCCAAGGGGGAGCTGAGCCGCGCCCAGCGTACGGTGCGGTTTTGGCTGGACTTGTCGCGCCATTGCGGCCGCGAGTTGCAACGTAACCAAGCCACCCACATGGCCGCAGCACTGACGTATCGGACCATTTTTAGCTTGGTACCCATCGCTGTGCTGATGCTGCTTGTGTTTCGCGCGTTCGGTGGTTTTGAGCAAGTAAGCACGGACTTACAGGGCCATGTGTACGAGTACCTGGGCCTCACGTCCATCACCCTGGCAACGCAAGAGAGCGTGGACCAAAGCACAGCTACCGAGGGCGTGGCTGTGGTGGGGGCGCAAGTCAAAGACGAATCACAGCGCGAGCTACGAGCGAGCATCGACAAGGTCATTACGGACCTGACACAAAAAGCATCGGAGGTGAACGTCGGCAGTGTGGGCGTGGTGGGGTTGGTCGTGTTGATTTGGGGTGCGATCGGGCTATTGGTGACGGTTGAGGGTTGTTTTAATCAAATTTACAACAGCGCCAGCGGCAGATCGTGGCATCTGCGCGTCCCGATCTATTGGTCGGTAATCACGCTGGGGCCGGTACTGTTGTGGGTGAGCCTATACGTCGCGGGCCAGTCAGTGGGACAGGTCGAGCGATTGGTACAGGCAGGTGGTCTGGGCTGGGTACTCTCGGGTGTGCTGGGGCTGCTTGGGCGCAGTGCTGCCCTGGCGGCGAGTTGGCTTTTGCTGTTCTTGTTATACGTCTTGATGCCCACACCACGTGTGAGGCTTCGTCCGGCACTGGCGGGCGCGCTCGTGGCGGCGGTGCTCTGGGAAGCGGGCAAGGTCGGCTTTAAGCTCTATGTCAGCAGAGCGGTGTCCTACTCGGTGCTGTACGGGACGCTGGGGTTGGTGCCGTTGTTTCTATTGTGGCTATACGTCACATGGTGGGTTGTGCTGTTCGGTTTAGAGATCACGTACACACTACAGGCAATGCGTGGGCGGGTATTTGAAAAGCAAGCAGCCCGAATAAATCAGCAAGCGGTATATGACGGCCGGTGGCTACTACCCATGATGACACAGATTGGCCGCGTGTTTGTTGAGGGGAAAACGATCCGCGAAGATCAATTGTCCCAAGAGCTGGGCCTGCCGGAACGGGCTGTGGTGGAATTAGGTGAACGGCTTTACAAAGCGGGGTTGGTTCATCGCGTCGCCGAAAGCGGCGACGACCAGGGCGCGTACACGCTAGCAAAACGCCCCGAGGACATCCCCGTCAAGCAGCTACTAGAACTCGGTCAGTCACTAGGCGACGCAGGCGTGGCCGGTAGCGATCAGCCGGGATGGGCGTACCTTCAAGAACTGGGCAAGGCCCAGCGTGACGCGGCGGGGGATACCACCGTGGCGGGGCTGATCAAAAAATGAGTAGCCATCGTTCGCATCGAGTCTACGGCTTTAGCTTGGTCGAGCTAGTTGTTGTTATCGTGATCATGGGGATCCTCGCGGCGATCGCGATCCCGCGTTTGAACCGAGGCGCCAGACGGGCCGGTGCCAGTGCACTCAAAGCGGATTTGGCGTCGCTGCGACGCGCGGTGGAACTGTACGCCGCCGAGCACGAAGGGAAGTACCCGACACAGATGTCACAAATGATGGCGTGGTCGGATCGTACAGGTCTCTTGGTGGCGACAGCCAAAGACGTGGGCCAGAAGATCGTGTTTGGCCCATACCTTCAGGAGATGCCCGCATTACCCGTGGGCAGTCGCAAGGGCGCAACGGGCGTGTATGAGACCGTGAATATCGGCGACGTGCCCCCGCAGGGAACAGCCAGCAAAGGGTGGTGGTTCAATTCCGCGACCGGCGACGTCAGGGCAAACCTTCCCGACAGTGATCTGGACGAAGACGGCGTGCAGTACAACACGTATTAGAGCACCTTGCATAAATAATTGCCATGTCAGTTCTGGAGTAGGGCAGGTCATTGACCTGCCTTCTTCTTGGGGAGATGGAGAATAATTACGCAAGTTGCTCTAAGTAAGCGTGTCTCGCCGCGCGACGGCCGTACCTACATACTCAATCAATTCGGAAACGTATAAAACTCACAACCCGCTGGCGTCGCGGGACTCACTTTCCTCTGCCGTCTCGGGTAGGTGCAGCCCACACTCTTGCTTGAGGCCGTGAAATCGACCCGCACGCTCGTGTGCGTCGTCGGTAACAGCGGTGGTCGTGTGGGTATCGCCAATGGACCGGTAGCCCTGGTCGTGCAAGGGGTGATAGGGCAGGTCGTGACGGGTGAGGTACTCGTGCACGTCGCTAGCCGACCAGTTTAGGATGGGGTGCACCTTGTATAGCCCGTCCTGTAGCCCGACAGTGCGTAGAGCGGCACGGTGGTCGGTCTGCTCGTGTCGCAGCCCCGCCAGCCACGCAGAGGCACGCAATCGGCGCAATGCGCGCCGCATGGGCTCGACCTTGCGGATTTGGTTGTAGAGATCGAGTTGTTCGGGGCCCTGCTCCCACTGTCGCCCATACAAAGCCTCGTGCCGCGCCGGTGACAGCAAGGGCTGGTACACGTGCAGGTTGAGTTTAAGGCGCTTGGTCAACGACTCGGCAAAGGTATACGTTTCGGGAAACAGGTAGCCGGTATCAATGAAGATCACCGGCACATCGAGCACGACCTTGGTTACGAGGTGGAGCATGACAGCCGCTTGGGCGCCGAAGCTGGAGCTGAGCACCACCCGATCGCGGAAGGTATCTATAGCCCACCGCACGACCTGCCCAGCATCCGCCTGGGTGAGGTCGCGGTTGACAGCGTCTAAGTCGAGCTTCTGTTTGTCCATAGTGGCCTGTGCCATGGTTTCGCATCCTGTGAAGCCCCGTGGGCTAGGGACTGGCAGCGTCGTAATTAAAGGATATTGTAGGACCTTGGTCCACGCCAGTGTAGAGCGGGGGCCGTTGTGTACGCTTGTGCGTGTGGGATTGGACCGTCTAGGGGAGGAATATGATCGAAAAAAGGTTGCCCGGTGCCAAGGAGCACGAGACAATGAGGGGAGAATGAGGGGAGAATGAGTTACGCGACGACGATGCTCCAAGACGGCGATGCTCCAAGGAAGATTAATTAATGGCAAGGGTGTTCATCGGGATCGGGTCAAACGTGGGGGATCGTCACGAGTACGTCCGTCTGGCTCAGCGTGGGCTCGGTGAGATGCCCGGGACGCGGGTAAAGGCCCTCAGTCGCATCTACGAAACCCAGTCGGTGGGGCCAATCCCGCAGGGCGAGTACCTAAACGCTGTAGCGGAGCTTGAAACACCGCTCGACCCCTATGATCTGCTCGACGGTTTAGAGGCGATTGAGCGTGAAACAGGGCGTGTGCCGCGTGACGAGCGTGTAAAGTGGGGCCCACGCACGCTCGACCTGGACGTCCTGCTATACGGCAACCGCGTGATCAGCAGCGACGAACTGATCGTGCCACACCCACTGATGCACGAGCGTTGGTTCGTGCTAAAGCCATTAGCAGATATAGACCCAGCCGTAGTGCATCCGCTCCTTGAAATGACGGTTGGACAGTTGCTTATCTATGTCGAACAGGGCGAGGCAAAACAACTTGGGCAAAGGTGCTAATCCATCAATGGACCAGTTGCATAAACAGCCCGATCATGTCCTAGTTTGAATCCGAGTGTCGTCGCGACGAGCCGCGACTGTGAAGGAGCGGGCATTTGCCTTGTTTAATTCGCTTTGAATAAAACTTTTTGCAGTTGACCTATGAGTAAAATTCCGCTTCAAACATTCAAACTAGGACACGACCAACAGCCCGTGGAAAACGGCTCGGCACACCACGTCGTGGTAAACGAGGTGTTCTACTCGATCCAGGGTGAGAGCACGCGTTCGGGCCTGCCCTGTGTGTTTGTACGGCTAACGGGTTGCCACCTTCGCTGCCGGTACTGCGATACAGCTTACGCCTTTTACGAGGGGGTTCGCCGATCGGTCGAGGACGTGGTCGAACAGGTACAGTCATACAACTGCGGATTGGTGGAGGTGACGGGTGGCGAGCCGCTGCTTCAACCGGGCGTGTATGCATTGATGTCGCGGCTGTGCGACGCAGGCAAGACGGTGCTGGTCGAAACCAGCGGCGCGTGTGACATCTCAAAATGCGACGCACGCGTGGTACGAGTGATGGACGTCAAGACACCCGGCAGCGGTGAAGCACAGCGAAACTTGTGGTCGAATGTCGAGCACCTCACACAACGAGACGAAGTAAAATTAGTGGTGTGTGATCGCGAGGATTATCTTTGGTCACGGGGCGTGATCGAGCGTTACGACCTGGCGGCGCGCGTCGGAACAGTGCTGGTCAGCGCAGCGACAGGGCCAGCGGATGGGTATAGCGGATACGCGCAGCCTGAAAGCGAAGTCCCGGGTGTGACCGGGCTAGACCTACGTGAGTTGTCGCAGTGGGTGCTCGAGGATCGGTTGCCGGTGCGGGTGCAGGTGCAATTGCACAAACTAATCTGGGACCCAGCGATGCGAGGCGTATAAAAAACATGGGCTGGGGTATTCTGCGATGAAGATACGATTATCTAAAAGCTTTCAATTCGAAGCGGCGCATTGGCTCCCGACGTTTCCAGAAGGGCACAAGTGTCGACGAATGCACGGGCACTCGTTCCGCATTGACATCGTGGTAGCAGGAGAAGTGGATCAGGAGAAGGGGTACCTGATCGACTACGGCACGATCAAGCAAGCGGCGCAACCAGTGATTGATCGGCTCGACCACTACGTGCTCAACGAGATCGAAGGCCTAGAAAACCCGACTGCCGAGATGATCGCGAAATGGGTGTTCGATCACGTAAGTCAGCACCTTCCGATGCTCACTGCCGTGCGTGTGCACGAGACCTGTACAACGCAAGCAGAATACAGGGGGTAAACCGTTAGAGCGTTTTCTAAATGGGTATAAGGTATTGAAAGGACTTCGCACTGTCAGGCTCGAACCCACTTAGCCACGGGTGATCACACCCGTGGCATCTGACGCGCGCGGCTCGTTAAGAATCTCGTATACGAAATCAGAAAGTGCTCCAGGAGTCGTTAGCATGCGTTTGTTTGCGCAGATACTAGCATCAGGGTTAATCGTGGCGGGTGTGCTGTGGTGGATGTGGCGTCTACCCAGACGCAGCGACGCCTGGCTGACAATCGCTCCGTGGCTGGCACTGGGTAGCGCCTGGCTGAGCTTGGCATCAGTGGTGTCGTCGGCGGGGTTGTGGTGGGCATCGGCGCCGGACTGGCTGGTGACGGTGGTGTTCCTACTGCTGGACCCCGGCGCGATCGGCGCAGGTGTCCTGGTGCTGTGGGTTCACCGTGATTGGAAAACCTGGGCCGGTGACGATGCCCAGACAGTAGCACGTCAGCGTCAACAGGCATGGGTGGGGATTGCGCTGGGATTGACGGCGGTGGCGATCGGCTACGTGTACGTAATGACGCACAAGCGTATCTTTACGCCCGTGGGGATGTAATAATCACTTTGGTGTTGAGCGATCTTATTTACGGTGCCGACGACGACGGGCCAGCAGAAGGCCACCAACGGACAAGATCGCTAGCGTCGCAGGCTCGGGGATAGTTGATAGTGTAGAGACCCCAAGCACAGGTTGTTGGCCGATCGTGACGGCATTGCCGAAATTGGTCAGAAGCAGACTCAGATCATCGTCATTGACACGACGGTCGCCGGTAAAGTCGCCATCGATCCAACTGGCACCGGTCATTCCAAAATTTGTAAGCAAAAGACTCAGGTCGGCGTCTTCCACGGTCAAATCAAGGTTTGCATCGCCGGGCAAAGTGGTAAAGAGCGTCAGGCTATTGGGAGCCGCTGCGAAAGGTGTGTTGGCAAGCAACGGGTCTGCGGAGCCGGGGAAGTCGTAGATTGGCGCCAATGCCAGAGACGGGATTGGAAATACCCCGTTAATCCGATCGAACACCCCCACGCGTGACCCGTAGGTGATAATCTGAAAAGTGTCGCCGTAGCTTGGGGTAAATTGCCCCAAGTCGACATCGAGTTCAGCGTTGCCTCCCTCAATGGTAAGTTTGTTTGTAACGACGATTTGATCGTGACCTGAGCCGGGCGTCGTACCAAAGATTTCGAATTCGGTAATGGAGCCATTGCTGATTTTGAGATTGCCGTTAACGAAAAAGATGCTTGGGCTGGCAAAGATCGAGTGTGTGGTCATAGCGGTAACAAACACAGCGATCAAAATAGCCCGGAGATGATGTGATGGTTGCACGAGCCATTCTCCTATCTGCCAATATGGCGCAATATTGCCACTCCCTGCTAGCTTAAAACGAAATGAAAAATCGCTAGCATATTAGATTATAGTAGGCTTCGGCTGTTGCGACAAGAATTTTTTTTTATTTGTCCGTGGGCAGACGGGATAAATTTGTCGCTTCTTAATGATCTAATTAATGCTTACGCGACATCTGCGAACACAAAGGCAAAGCAGGCAATAGCTTACACCCTTTGCAATGCGCTAAAAATCTACGCGATGCGTATAAATTCTGCCTATAGTAGACGATTCAGAAGCGACGGTGGCAGAGCCAACGCAATGCCGGCAGGCAGAGATTGGGGTTATGAAAAGGTATCTATTTTACTCAATTCAGGGGTATGCTGTAGCCTGTATCGGTAGCTTGTGGCTGCGTGGACGAGGCGCCCAATTGCGATTTGAGGGGTGAGCTTGCGATGGGCTTTGGGGGGAGTGTCGACAGAGTGTTGGGGCGCGAAATGCCGCATGAGCAAAAATGTAAGGTAAGCATCAAAGTCCTGATCACGCGAGACGTCGTACTCATCAATAGCCTTCGCCAGCACGGGGATAGCCGAAACAAGCAGGTCAACCAGACATGAAACCGAGCGGTCGGGTTGGCTGATTAGGTGTCGGCGCGCAGCAGAGAGCGTCAGGGGCAGGCTAAGAGTGAACACATTTTGGCGCAGCACGCCCGCACGCCTGATCATCTCTTCGATCTGATTGAGATCGGCGGCGCGAGGATCGTAACGATCGAGATGGACACGTCGGCGTGCGGCGTCAAATTTCAGATAGTTGTAGCTCAGCAATATCTCGCGCAATTGATCGGACGCGGGGCGTGGGTGACGGTACATCGGTGCGATCTGAGGCGGCAAGTCGTCGGTCGTGGTAACAGGTGTCTTGCGAGACTTACTTTTTTGTGGGGACAACACGGCTACAAGGAACCGCTGGTCGGCGTCCTTGCGATTGAACAGAGGGTTATGTCGATACTCGATGCGTAAGCGTCGCAGCACCTCAGTACGGTGATGGCGGGCTGCGCGATAGATAGTCGAGCGTGTGCGGTTAAATCGGCGAACGAGCTGGGCGCCGGTCTCACCCCTGCGTAGGGCGTGTGCGACCAGCCGTCGTTGTCTACGAGTCAGCGGGCCGGTACGCTGGGCAAATAGCGGGTTGTCAGGATGGTCTCGGTCATGGTGCTGGAGGATCAGGCGGACCGTTTGGTGGGCGCGGTTGAATCGCTTTGACAGATGCGCAGCCACACGGTTAAGCGTGGCGTCGGTAGCTTGGGCGATGCGACCAGCGCGGCGAATAATACTTTGACGGGTATCCACATCAATGTGCGTAAGGTTGGTAGCACGCTTGACACGGTTGCCGTGATGGGTCACAAAATGCTCGACAGCATCGGGCGTCAGGGCGATGGTCTTACGGGTGCGCCCCGGCTGTATGACCCACCGCCACCGCAGACCGACACCGCGCCACCGAGCGACCGTCTTGGTCGATACACCCAGCCGACGAGCGATCTCATCGGGCGGATCAGCAGGATCGTCGCTCGTGACGGGGATCGGAGCAGTGTGGGTGAGCTGATCGATCATCAAGCGCAGGTCGGGAAGGATCGCCTGGCCGATCAGCAGCGTGTTGGAGGAAGTGTCGGTCCGGTACCCGGTAACACGGTACGAGATGAAGTCGAAAGGGTAGTTCTGCTGGGGATCGAGCTGGTCGTGTAGCGCTTCGGCACGACGAGCCTGCTCGATCCGCCGTGCGGGTGGCGCGTAGAGCAACTGCCTAGCCAACTCGGCCAGCGGTTCGCAGCGGTACGTTTGGCTCGATCGTCGCGGCAAGGGGTAAAAGTCCGGGTCTGAGGATGTTGCGTGTTATCAGCGACGACATCAAATGCGCCGCCGCCCATCAGGTGGTATTACACGGCCAACGGGTGACCTGTGCCACCCGCAAATACGCAATACCCAATCGCTGATCGCCAGGCAATCCGATTCGTGCGTTTAAATCCCAGCTATTGACGCGATTCGGCAAGGAGGTGTGTCGCGTAGCTCAGGCAAGCTTACTCCGGCGTGCCCGACCGCTGATCGTACACCCACCGATCAATGTGGCGGTCGTAGTCGAGGATATCTTCCTTATTGAAAAACAGGCCCAACTCGCGCTGGGCCGCTTCGGGGCTATCCGAGCCGTGAATCAGGTTAAAGGAGTTGGACATGCCGAAGTCGCCACGGATGGTGCCCGGCTCTGCTTTGGAGCCAAACGTTGCACCCATCATCTTTCGGCTGATATCGATCGCGTTGACGCCACGCAATGCCAAGACGAGTACCGGCTGGCTGGTCATGAACGACACCAGCCCGTCATAAAAGGGCTTGCCCTTGTGCGACTCGTAGTGCTTGGCAGCGAGATCCGCGGGGATGCGCATCAGCTTCGTAGCCACGATCTGCAGGCCCTTCTCCTCGAACCGGGTGATAACGCGTCCCGCCAAGGCTCGCTGGAGGGTGTCGGGCTTGAGGATGATCAGTGTGGTCTGCATGGGTGCGGTCCTGTGTCTGTCGGTTGGGGTGTGGCTGTTAATTTGGGCAAGTTTTATAGCAGTTTTGGCCCGCGGGTGCCACAGACTGGGTGCGGATTAAGAAGCCCACGCATTGCAATGTGTGGCCATCCCACTTAGCCCCGGGGGGCATCGGGCACCCCGGCAGTCTGTAGGTCCGGGCCTGCCCGGACACATCCAGCACCGGCGTTTCAAACGACAAACCCAGCCAAAACATTCAAACGCACCCGCAGCCGGGTACAAATTTAAGCGTCAAAAACCCTTGGCCTCTTGGCTATCGAGGCCTATAATATCCGGATAATGGCGATGATCGTCTACTCACCGCAGACCGGAAGACATGATGCACACCACAACACGAGTCTTATTCGTCGCCGCTTCGCTGGCACTCGCACTAGCCGCTGGCCAAGCACACGCCCAAGCCACGTTCCTCAATAGCTGGGGCGGCCTCGGCTCCGGTGATGGGCAACTCAATAACCCTTCAGACGTGGCGGTATCACCGACAGGGCAGGTGTACGTCGCTGATTTCTTTAACAGTCGTATCCAGCGGTTCTCGGCAGACGGCACGTTTGAGTTGAAGTGGGGCAATTTCGGCAACGGGGGCGGTCCTACTTTGGTCAATGGGATCGCGGTGGGGCCCACCGGCCAGGTTTATGTGACGGTCACAAACAACCTTCAAGTCCAGCGGTTTTCGGCGGACGGTGTTTTTGAAACAAAGTGGGGCAGCCTCGGTATCGGGGACGGGGAATTCAATAACCTTTCAGGCGTGACGGTATCACCGACGGGCCTAGTATACGTCGCTGATCATGGCAATCAGCGTATCCAGCGGTTCTCGGCGGACGGCGTTTTTGAAACAAAGTGGGGCAGCTTCGGCACCGGAGACGGGCAATTCCAGTTACCTTTAGACGTGGCGGTATCACCGACAGGGCAGGTGTATGTCGCTGATCAAGGCAACCATAGTATCCAGCGGTTCTCGGTGGACGGCGGTTTTGAAACAAAGTGGGGCAGCGCCGGCACCGGAGACGGGCAATTCAATAACCTTTCAGGCGTGACGGTATCACAGACGGGGCGGGTGTACGCCCTTGATTTACAAGATAATCGTGTCCAACGGTTCTCAGCGGACGGCGTTTTTGAAACAAAGTGGGGCAGCTTCGGCACCGGGGACGGGCAATTCTCCGCACCTACAGGCGTGACGGTATCACAGACGGGCTTGGTGTACGTCGCTGATCAAGGCAACCATCGTATCCAGCGGTTCTTCGACCCCGACGCCTGGGTGTCGGGCACCAATACGTTTACCAACCCCGCCGTCGGCCCAACCAGCGTCGCCGTTGGCACGGGCGAAATCCTGGGCACTTCATTCGTCTTGGACGCGACCAAAGGCTTGGTCGTCGGCGATACCACGACCGTAGCGTCGACCGGTAGCCTGACCGTCGCAGGGGGGACCTTGCAAACCGGCACGCTCGCGATCGATGGGGGCACCGTGACCGCCGATTCGTTGGCCGGGGTGGGGAGCATCGCCTTCAATCAGGGCACACTGAGCGTGACCGGTGCGGCGGGGCTGACCATCGGCTCGACACTCACACTGGGTACGGGTAGCAGCTTGACGATTAGCAACACCACCACCGTCGGCGACAACGGCCGCTTGACCCTGGCAGGGGGCACGTTCCAAACACAAACGCTCTCG